>CAIUMM010000077.1 GCA_903900265.1 uncultured Pseudomonadota bacterium | reverse complement strand
TTGGGTTAGCCGACGGAGGCGAGGTGCTGGTGTCGAACGTGGCCAATCCTGCCGATCCTACCGAGCATAGCTCTGCCTATAGGTTTCGGCGCTTCCTGAACTGGTTTCCGCTGGGGCTCGCCTACGCCTTCCTGTATATGGGTAGGTACAACCTGACGGTCGCGAAGACGAACCTCGGCGAGCTGATGAGCAAAGAGGAGTTCGGCACCATCTTCGCCGTCGGCACGTGGGTGTATGGTCTGTCTTTCCTCGT
This sequence comes from uncultured Pseudomonadota bacterium, assembly GCA_903900265.1. GTDB lineage: Bacteria > Myxococcota_A > UBA796 > UBA796 > SXON01 > CAIUMM01. The sequence goes on along the minus strand of CAIUMM010000077.1, from coordinate 90,988 downwards.
CAACGGGCCGCTGACAGACCGCGTTGGCGGGCGTCGCTCCATGCTTGTGGCGCTCGCTGGCTCTGCGGTCGCGAACGTCGCGATGGGCCTGTTCATCCGCAGCATGCTGCTCTCCGCTGACCCGGGTGCGGTGCGTGTGTCGTTGTGGATGAGCGTGCTCTACGGCATCAACATGTACTTTCAGAGCTTTGCGGCGGTCGCCATCGTCAAGGTGAACGCGGCTTGGTTCCATCTACGCGAGCGCGGCGCGTTCTCGGGCATCTTCGGGACGATGATCAGCTCGGGGATCTTCTTCGCCTACACCGGCAACCAGTGGGTGCTGGACATCTTCAAGACGGGCGATTCTGTCCCGGTTTGGCTTGCGTTTTTCGCGCCAGCCGCCTTGTTGGGCATCTCGTTGGTCGCAGAGCTGGGGTTGCTGCGCGACCGGCCGTCTGAGGCCGGCCTGACCGACATTGACACCGGGGACGGCGGGGACGGGCGCAACGAGCCCGCGGTGCCCGCGATGGAGCTGGTCGGAAAGATCCTCCGCCATCCTGTGCTGTTGACGGTCGCGCTCATCGAGTTCTGCACCGGCGTTCTGCGTCAGGGCATCATGCAGTGGGTTCCGGTGTACGCCAAAGAGGTGTGGGTGCTGCCAAGCAGCCACGTGCTGATGTACGGTCACTGGGCGACCGCATCCGAGCTCGGCCTGCCCGGACCGGACTGGATGGGCATCGTGGCGGTGCTCGCGGCGGCGTGGGGCGCGGCCGCCGGCCTGTTCGTCGCGGCGCGCCGCGCGCCGGCGGGCATCCGTGCGCGTGTCCTTGCTACGAGCGGCATGTTCTGCGTGCTCATCCCTTTCCTTCAAGGCGGTTGGGGCGGCTTGCTGTTTGTCTCCGGCGTGATCGGCGGCAACCTCGCTGGCTACGTCTCCGACTTGTTCTTCCAGTCCCGGCGTGCGCCCGCGGCGGGTGGTCTGTATTTTGGCCTGACCCTCGGCATCGTCGCGATGATCTTTTCGCTCGGCGGCACACGCGCCGAGGTCGGCTGGGTGAAAGACCCGACCAAGACCGATCTGCGGCCCGGCGACACGTTCACGGAGGTTGCCGGGGTCACCGAACTTCACGACTGGCAGGACGTCGCCTCGGCGTTCGCGTGCGTGCCGGCCACCTGCGTGGTGCCGAAGCGTTTTGAGGGGGCCGGGCTGCAGGCGCCGGGATGGGACGGCGACGCCTGTACCTGTTCGAGCTCCCTCGCACCGACGGATGTGAAGAGCCCTGGCTTCATCTCGGCCGTGGTTCAGCGTGCCGATGGCCCGCAAAAGCTGGCCATCAAGGACTCCAAGGCGGTGCAAACGGCAGGAGACACCCGCACCCTGCCGGGAGGTCCGGCGCTGACCTTGTCGCCGATCTTCCTCGTGATGGTCAGCTTTGTCGTCAGCCTTTGCGTGATCGGCACCCATGGCTTGTTGTCCGGCACCGCGACGATGGACTTTGGCGGGCGCCGTGCGGCGGCCACGGCCGTCGGCGTGATCGACGGGTTCGTGTACCTCGGGTCGGGGCTGCAAGCGTGGGCGCTGGGCGTCCTGACCACGAAGGATTGGAGCTACTGGCCGCTGTTCCTGCTCCCCTTTGCGGTCGTCGGCAGCTTGCTGTGCCTACGCATCTGGGACGCGAAGCCGGGTAAGGGCGGGCATTAGCCGCGGTCGCGCCGCCGAACGCGGGCGAGCGCCCAGGCCGTAGACAGCAGCAGCAGCGACGCGGGGCCGGAGTCCGACCCTGTCACCCCGCAGCGCGCACCGCCACCGCGTAGCTGCTCGGCGTCACACGCATCGCCGGCGGCGTCGGCGTCTTGGGTGTTCGCCTGCTCGGGATTGACGATGGTGGGGCAGTTGTCGCAGAGGTCGCCGACCCCGTCTCCGTCGAGGTCAAGCTGGTCCGCGTTGCTGACGCTGGGGCAGTTGTCGCAGTTGTCGCCTACGGCGTCCTGGTCCGCGTCCAGCTGCTCTTGTGACGGGTCGGTGGGGCAACGGTCGCAGACATCGCCTACCCCGTCCCCGTCGATGTCCGCGTTGGTAGGGTCGGTGTCGATCGGGCAGTTGTCGCACCCGTCGCCGACCCCATCGCCGTCCCCGTCCAGCTGATCGACGTTGGCCACCACCGGACAGTTGTCACAGGCGTCCCCAAAACCATCGCGGTCGTTGTCTTCTGGAAACTCCTCGGCCGTAGTCGGGCAGTTGTCGCATTCGTCGCCGTAGCCGTCGGCGTCCGAGTCCAGCTGGTCGGCGTTCGCGACCGGCGGGCAGTTGTCGCAGTCGTCGCCGATCCCGTCGAAGTCTGCGTCGTGCTGGTCGTTGTACAAGCCGAGGCAGTTGTCGCAGAGATCACCGGCGCCGTCGCCGTCTTCATCTTCCTGCCCTGGGTTGGTGGCGAAGTCGCAGTTGTCGCACGCGTCGCCCAGGCCGTCGCTGTCGTGCTCGGCTTGGTCGTTGTTTTCGATGTCGATGCAGTTGTCGCAGAGGTCGCCGATATCGTCGCAGTCGAGGTCTTCTTGACCGGGGTTCGCGTCATCCGGGCAGTTGTCGCACGCGAGCAGCGCGACCAGATCGGGAAACTCCGCGTCCGGCGGGTACACGAGCGTGCCGTCCGAGAAGCCGTCGCCGTCGGTGTCGAAGCTGTCGACCGGAAAGGCGCAGCCCCACGAGAAGTAGTCGTAGTAGTAGTCGCCGCTCGTATAGTCGGGGTTCTCGGCGCAGAGCGGGTCGTCCATGTCGACGAGCGCTTCGTCGGACACGTCCTTGGTGTTGCAGTTGAGGTCCTGCGTGAGCAGCTCGTCGCAGGCTCCGGCGTACGCGGGCTTCGGCCACGTCGCCAAAACGGAAGCGGCGATCAGGGCGATCAGGGCGGTGCGCGGGGTCATTCGTCCTCCTCGGCCGGCTTTGCAGGCTCGACCACGGGAATCGGGGGAGGAAGCGCCTTGACGGCGTGCTCGTCGCCCGTCCAAGGGACCTTGACGGTCGTGCCGTACTCAGGCCAGGGTTCGCCGGGTTGAAGCTGGCGTACAATGTGAAAGATGACGCGGCGATTTTGCGCAAGCGCCGCTTCGGCTTGCTCGGGGGTCATGTCGGGCGTGACGCTTGCGATAGGCTGGGTCTCACCCATGCCGCGGCAGGAGAGGCGCGCCGGATGTACGCCCACCTCGACGAGACGACGGTTGATCGCCAACGCGCGGGTGAGGGACAGGCTGTAGTTATAGATGAAGCTGCCTTCTTCGCTCGCGTGCCCCTCGACCACCATGTCGAGGATCTGCGGGTTGTCCTCGAGGATCTTGGCGATCGCGCGCAGCGTGGGCTCGCTCTCGGGCAGGATGTGGTCGGTGCCGAGCTCGAACTGGATCGGATCCCGAATGACGATCTGTTGTGCTTCTACGCGGGCAAGCTCCCCTTCGGCCCAGGTTGGAGCTTTGGGTTCAGGCTCGGGCTCGACGGTAAACTCGACGTCCTCCGGCACGACCTCGGTGGGGGCTTTGGCGACGACCGCGGGTGCGCTGCGCTGCGCGGGGCGGTGGATGTACGTCAGCGCGGCTGTCGCTCTGAGCTGCGAGGTGCCATAGCCGGCGGTCAGGCCGCGGCCGATGAGCAGATCGACCTGGAGGTCCCGGCGAGGCAGGAGGGAGAGGCCCGACATCCAAACGAGCGGATTCTCGGCGGGGGCAGATAAGAAGTGGTCGTAGCCAGCCCGCGCGAGCAGCGCGGTTTGTAGCGCCGCGTGGTCGCGCCAGACCTCGTAGCGGAGGCCGACGTTCGCCGTCAGCTCGCTGCCGAGGATGAAGTCGTACTCGCTGTCTACCGCGGGTCGGAGCATGGTGTGCAGGCCTACGCCGAAGCTGCTTCGTCCGGCGGCGACCGTAGTCGCGACGCCGGCGTTCAGACGCACGTTTCGCTCGCCGAAGTAGCCGTCTGGTGTGCTCGTGGGCGCGTAGACGTCGGCGTCCGCTTCGAGGTCGAACACCGAGGTATCGAGGGCGCGCACGCGAATTCCGACGGACGCATCGCCAAGCCCCGCGCCGTCGCCGGACAAGGTCGGCACCTCTGAGCCCCACTGGAACGCGCCGGGCAGCACGACCCGAAACCCGATGCGCTTCGAAGCCTGCCAGGCGACGCCGAGGTACAGCGTGTCACGATTCGCGACGACGGCGCCTACTTCTTTCCGAAATTGGTAGAGGAGCAGCGGGTCACGGTCATACTGCAGCTGCACGCCGATGCGGTACGTTCCCGTGCGATTGAACGCGGTGGACTCGAGCCCTGGCAGCGCGTCGGGCGAGAACGTCGGCCGCGCCACTTCAATGTCCAAGGCGTCGGTAGCAGATGCGCTGGGCAGCCACGCCAAAAAAAGCAGCATCATCGTGCGGCTCCCGGTGACGGCTCGGCTTCGGGGATGCGATCGACCGGTGGGAGCGCAGGGGCATCTTCGACGGCCGCGGGTGCTGGCGCAGTGACCGCGGGAGGCGGCGCGACGGGCGCTGTAGGGGCTGTGAGCCCTAGCTCCTGGCGAATACGGTCGTTGTACGAAGTGATGAGGACGTCAGCCTGCTCGGGGGTGTAGTAGAGCGCTGGCCAACGCTCGCGGTCTCGAACGGCACGGGCCGGCAAGAAGCACGCGACGAGCGGCATCGCGCCGGTGCCTGCGAGCGCGGCGCCGCGCCACAGCACGTCCTCGCCTTTGGGCGACCGGTTGTCGCCGGCGATGAGGAAGCCGAGCGCGATCGTCTCGAGCGTCGCACCTACGCTCGCGAGCAGCACCGCTTCGATGGTCCCGCCTCTGCGTGCCGCGAGGATGCGCTCTGAACCTGCGTTGTCGTTCATCGTCCGGGCAAACTCAACGGCGCCCAGTGCGTGTCCTGCGCCGTTGCGCACCACCCACGACACGGACGAAGGCGCACCATCTTTGCGCACCACCGGGCCTCGAGTCAGCGCACGGGCGACAAATGCGGCTTCGTTGGGAGCTGCTTCGGGTGCCGCAGCGGGCGTCGGGGCCGCCAGCGCCGCGGGCGTCGGGGACGCCAGCGCCGCGGGCGTCGGGGACGCCGGGGCTGTCGTTACCGGGGTGGCCCCTGGCGGGGTCGGCTCCTCCGCGAAGGCGAGATGCAGCAGCAGGACAAGGTAAAGGGGCACGGGAAAGCGTATCCTGTGGCGGGCCCAGCTTGCGGTGGGTCGACGACCGGCAGGCCGCTACTTCGTGTCTTGAATGCTGACTTCGAGGATGGCCCGATCGTTCGCCAGCGTGACGGTGATCACAAAGGTCGCCCAGGTCAGGCGCTCGCCTACGACGGGGACGTGTCCAAAGCGGGTCAGCAAGAAGCCGGCGAGGGTCTCGTAGTCGCCGCTAGGCATCACGAAGCCGGTCGCGGCTTGCAGCTGCTCCCCCTCTACTCGACCGCTGGCGACCCATTCGCGTTCGCCGACCTTGCGGATCGCCGGACGCCGCCGGTCGAACTCATCGTCGATGTCGCCGACGATCTCCTCGAGGATGTCTTCGATCGAGATGATGCCGACGGCACCCCCGTACTCGTCGACCGCGACCGCGAGCCGCTTGCGCTTGCGGCGCAGATCGAGGAACAAGCCATCGACCCGCTTGGTCTCGGGTACGAAGAGGATCTCCTGCATCACCGTGCTCACCGGCGCGCTGCCGTCGGCGGCGAACAGCAGGTCGCTGTGCATGACCATGCCGACGATGCGGTCGATGCGCTTGCGGAACACCGGCATCCGGGAGTAGCCGGCCTCGACCATGATCGCGGCCGCTTCATCGCAGGTGGCGTTCTCGGGCAAGCCGACCATCTCGATCAGCGGCACCATCGCGTCTTGCACGAGGGTCTCCGAGAAGTGGAACACCCTCAGGATCATCTCTTTTTCGTCGGCGTGGATGTCGGTCTTGTCTGCGTTGTTGAGCAGCAGGCGGATGTCCTCGCGGCGCACGGTGTGCGGCTCCGTGTCTCCCGCGCCGAGCATGCGCAGGAGCTGGCGGGAGATGAACTCCACCGTGGCCAACGCCGGGGAGAGCGCGACCGAGAGCGCGGTGATCACCGGTGCGACGAGCGGGGCGATGCGGGTGGCGTGGGCTCGGTAGACGCTCTTCGGCAGCAGCTCGGCGAAGATGATGGTGATCGGCGTGAAGATGCCGATGACCGCGAGCGGCGGGATGTTCCCGAACTCGTGCAGCACGTGGGCCGCTACCGTGGAGCCGGCGATCAGCGCGAGGTTGGTGCCGATCAGGCAGGTGCCGACGAGACGAGCGGGGTGCTGGAGCAAACGCAGCACGCGCGCGGCTCCGGCGTCCCCGTCATCGGCGCGGTTGCGCAGCACGAGGCGGTCGGAGCTCACGATCGCCAGCTCGGACCCGGAAAAGAAGCCCTGCGCGATGATCAGGAATACGATGAGGAGCAGCTCGCCGGTCATGCGCCACCCTGGCCGGAGTCCGCCAGATCTTCGTCTTCTTCGGGGTCAATGACCGGCAGCTTGCGCACGGTGACCTCGGTGATGCGGCGCCCATCGAGGCCAGACACGTGGAAGCCAAAGCGGTGCTCCCGCGCATCATCGGTCCATTCGACCTCGTCGCCCTTTTGGGGCGCGGCGCCTAACAGCTGCAGCACAAAGCCAGCGAGCGTCGTGTACCCGTCCTCGGGGAACTCAATGCCGAAGGCCTTTCCGAAGTCCTCGATGTCAATGCCCGCTTTGATGCTCCAGACATCGGCCTGCAGCTGCGTGATGTCCCGATCTTCGCCGTCATTCTCGTCGAGGACCTCGCCCACGAGCTCGCTCAGCAGGTCGTCCATGGTGATGAGGCCGGTGATGGTGCCGTGTTCATCGACGACCATCGCCATGTGCTGCTTCTTGGAGCGGAATTCGCGCAGCAGGTCCTGCGCCAACTTGCCCGGAGGCACGTAGATCACCGGGTGTAGCAGCTTCTGGATTTGCCGGATATTCGGCGTATGCGCACGGTCTTTTGCGCTCGCTCGCAAGCGGAGCAGGTCCTTCATCAACAGGATGCCCACGACGTTGTCGGGGTTGCTCTGCCAGAAGGGCACGCGGCTGTAGCGCTGGTCCTTCACCGCGGCGAGGATGTCGGCCCACGGGGTGGTGATCGACAGCCCGAAGATGTCGGGACGCGGGGTCATCAGCCGCGAAACCGTGATCTCTCCGAATTCGAACACCCGATGGATGATCTCCTGCTCCATCGGTTGGATCGCGCCTACCTCCAAGCCCTGATCGATGAGGGTGCGCAGCTGGTCTTCCTGTATGCCTTGGTCTTCGGGCTGCGGCGGCACGCCAAGGGCCTTGAGCATGAGGTCGACGATGCCGGAGAGCGCCCAGCGGACCGGGCTCACCATCTCCGACCAGAAGTTCAGCGGCCGCACCACCACCTTGGCGAACGCGCGGTTGTACCGGAAGCCCAACGTCTTGGGGAGGACGTCCCCGCAGAGGATCAGCACCGGCGCGACGACGACCACGTTCAACCACGGGGCTCCCGGCGCTACCGTCAGCAGGATCGAAGCCGTCAAGGTAGACAGGCCGATGTTGGACAGTTCGTTGCCGATCAGCAGCGCAGCGAGCACGCGCTGCGGGCGATGCAACAGCCGGGTGACCAACTCGCCGACGCGCCCATCGTGCTTGAAGGCTTCGCGATCGACCTTCTGCAGGGAGAACAGCGCGCTCTCGGAGCTCGCGAAAAACGCGCAGGTGAACAACAGCGCGGCGATGCCCAGCAAGGTGCCGGGGATCTGCGCCGGGTCAAGCAGCACGCCTTCGACTTCGTTGGCCATGGCCGTAGCCGGCTGCATCGTCGCGACGAGGCATAGCAAGCCGACTGGACCAGTTGTCCAGATGGTGCGGGGCCAACAGCGGGGACGAATCAGCGGGGACCGGGGGGGAAGTGGGTGTACAAGGGCGCGGGCCAAGAAGCCCCCAGCAACCGAACGGGGCCGCCGGCGGTAAGTCGTCCGATCCGAGCGATCGGGACGGCTTGGGAGCGCGAGAGGGACTCTACCGCACTTCGGGCATCTGGGGGAGCGGTGAACAACAGTTGGTAATCTTCGCCGAAGCTAAACCGGTGGGCAAGGTCTGCCGCTCCCGGTACCTGTGCGGGGTCGATCTCGGCGCCAACCGAGGATGCACGGCACAAAGTCGCGAGGTCCTCGCGAAGCCCATCGGAGAGGTCCATCATGGCGGTGACCAAGCCCGACTCCGCCAGCGCGACCCCAAATCGAACCGGGGGCGTGGGGCGGCAGAGCGCGGCGCGCGCGGCCGGTGTGGGCGCTGGGTCGAGGAAGCCTGCTGCTGCGAGGCCCAATTCACCGGTGATGTACACGTCGTCCCCGGGTTTTCCGGTGCTGCGAAGCACAGGATGCGCGGCCTTTCCCCCGACGGTCAGCGTCAGCGTTCGCGTGGGCCCGGACACCGTGTCCCCTCCGATCAGCGGAAGGTCGTAGAAGTTCAGCGCTTCGAACAGGCCTTCTCGAAACCGCTCCGTCCACGTCATGTCCAGCGGGGAGGGGAGTGCCATCGCGAGCAAGGCCCACGCGGGCTTCGCGCCCATCGCCCCGAGATCGCTGACGTTCACCGCTACCAACTTCCAGCCTACATCCTCGGGCGTCAGCTTGTCGTCCCAATGTACGCCTTCGACCATGGTGTCGACGGTGAGCACGGTGCCGTCGCGGAGCACGGCGCCGTCGTCGCCGATACCGACCTGCACGTCGTTCGTCTTGCGCGAACGGTCAAACAGCGCGATCACGGCTTTTTCCTGAGTCATCGAGGCGCCGGGCGGATCACTGGGGGTCGGAAGGCTGGACGACGAGGCTCGGCAGCGGCTCGATCCCGGTGCGCGTGACGGTCAACAGGTGCCATTTGCGGCGCGCTTCGCGGCTGTCGCTGAAGCCCAGCGTGCCGGCGACGCTGTTGGCGATCTCGACGCGGGTGAGCGCTTCGGCAGGATCTCCGCCCGCAGCGAGCGCCGCGGCCGCGAGGAGCATGGCGTCGTAGCCGATCGCGTCGACCACGCTCGGAGGGGTTGTGCCTTTCCACCCTTCGACAAATCGGGTGACCGCGGGATCGGGGTCGTGCGCGTCGAACGCGTCGACGAAGATGCCGCGCTGCACGTACGCTCCGCCGCGGCGCGCGATCTCGTCGTTGTGCCAGGCGTTCAGGCCCAACAAGGGCACCGCCGGAGGGCCCTTTTCGGTCTGGAAGGCGCCTACCGAGATCTCTTGAAACGCGATGGCGGAGGCGACCAGCGCGACGGTCTGGTAGGTGTCGGGGATGAAGATCGCCTCAAAGGTCTTGCCTCCGAGCTGCTTGGCGACCGAGCGGAAGTCTGCGGTGGTGGGGTCGTAGCCGATGTCGACGGTCACGCTGCCGCCGCCGGCGTTGACCTCATTGACGAACGCTTTGGCCGCGTTTTCGCCGTAGGCCGTCTTGGGGTGGATGATCGCGTAGGACTTCATGCTGCGGCGACCGAGGGTCTCGGCGACCAGCGCGCGCACCTGATCTTCGCTCGTCGGGTAGGGCCGGAACACTTGGTCGCCCGCAGTGAGCACATCCGCCGACGAGGTCAGCGGGAGCATCGCGACGTGCAGCGCTTGTGCGGCTGGCGCGCAGGTGGCGGCCTCCTCTTTGGTGAGCGGGCCGATGACGATGGTCGCGCCGTCTTCGATCACCGCTTTCTGCAGGGCGGTGACGCATTGAGCCGCGACGCCGGCGGTGTCGTAGACCGACACGGTGTAGGCGCCGCCGAGGCTCTCGGATGCTTGCTCGATCGCCGAGCGCAAGCTCGCTGCGGGCTGCGCGAACTTGCCGGTGAGCGGCAGGAGCACCGCCACGCGGCTCGCATCCGGAGGCTTTCCGGCAGCCGCACGGGCGGCGGCCGTTTGCACCTCGGCGGCGAACGGCGAGGACGGGAACTGGGACACAAAAGCGGTGGTGAGCGTCGTGACGCCCTTCAGGTCGCCTTCGCGTAGCGTGGAGCGAATCTTCTCAAGCGCGGCGCGGTCGGCCTCGCCGGCAGGCACCGGTTCGGACGGGGGCCGCAGCGCTTTGATCGCGCTGGTGATCCGGGCATCGACCGCAGCGTCGCTCTTTGAGAAATGTGCGGCGCGATCGAGGGCTTCGTTCAGTTTGGAGGGCGATGTCCCGTCTGCGGCCCGCGCTTGCCCGATCAGCAGCCAGCGATCAGCGTTCATCGTGTCGGGCACAGCGTCATCGGCGATGAGCTCCAGCGTCGAACGCGTGTTTCCCGCAGCCTTCCCGTGCGCGTCGACGACCGCCATCCCCAATATCGCCGCGTTCTTCGCTCCCGACGCAGGAAAGTCCCCGGCGACGCGCTCGAAAAGCGCGCGCGCTTCCTTGTCGTCGCCGTTCAAGCGCTTCAGCTCGCCCAAGAAGAGCAGCTCCCATGCTTGGGCGGTGCTGTCGGACTCCTTCAACGACACTTCGGTGAGCCGGCTGATCGCCGCTTTACGGTTCGGGTTGCCGATGGCTTCGAGCACCGACGCCGGCAAACGCGCCGCGAAGGCGGAGAGCGGCGCGCCGCACAACAGCGCCAACAGGGCGAGGCCAAGTCCGCGAGGAGAGAGTGCAGAGCGGTGCATCATCGGCGAGCCTTCATCGCATCCTGGTATTCCGCGCGTCGCGGGTGTGAGGCGGGGGTCATTGAGGCGGAGAACGCCTGTAACGCTGCACGCGCCTCGGCAGAGAGCTCGGCGGGCGTCTCGACGTCGACCTTGACGTGGAGGTCGCCTTTGCCTGCTTCTCCCTGCAAACCGCGCCCGGGCAGGCGAAACGACTTGCCGGAGGGGGTGCCGGGCGGGATGCGAATGGTGGTGGTGCCTTCGAGCGTCGGTACGACCAGATCGGCGCCGAGCGCGAGCTCCGCGAGGCTCACGGGCACTTCACAGAGCAGGTCGGGTCCGCGGCGGCGAAACAGCGCGTGCTCTTCCACCTGCACCAGCACGTACAGATCTCCGGTGGACGCTGGCGCCGCGCCGAGGGCGGGCGTCGCGTCGTTGCCTTTGTTGCGCAGTCTGAGCTTCGAGCCGGTGGCCACGCCCCGGGGAACCTTGACCCGTAGTGTTTCTTCCGTTGGTCGACGCTTTTCGCCCCGGCAGATGTCACATTTGTCGGTGGGCTTGTAGCCCTTGCCGTCACACGTGGCGCATTCGGTACGAAAGATACGACGCGCGGCGGATTTTCCGCTGCCCCCGCACGCGACGCACGACACCCGATTCTCGGGGTGATCGCCGGTGCCGTCGCAGCGGACGCAGCGCACCTGGCGCTGGATGATGAGCGGGCGGTCAACGCCCTTTGCCGCATCTTCCAAGGAGATCGTCAGGGTGTAGGTGAGGTCCTCACCCGGCCCGTCCGCCCGACGCCGACGAAACAGCCCTCCGAAGGCCTCCCGCAGCATGTCGTTGACCTGATCCGGTGAGGGGGGGCGACCACTCTCGGTGTAGAGCGGACCCAGTCGATCGTAGCGGGCTCGGTTTTCAGCGTCGCCCAGCACATTCCACGCCTCCGCGGCCTCGCGAAAGTGGCGTTCTGCGTCGGCGTCGCCGGCGTTCCGATCCGGATGGTACTTCAGCGCCAGCGCCCGGAACGCCTTTTTGATCTCGTCGGTGCTGGCGTTTTTCTTCACACCCAGCACTTCGTAGTAGTCGCGTCTGGCCACAGATCACTCCGCGGGGTGACTATCAAGAATCTGCGGGAGCGGCTTTGCTGGCCTGCTCGGCGTACCGGACCTGCGCGCCGAACTTCGGAGGCGTTAGACGCAGGGCGATGCCTGCTCCCATTCCGTACCGTTTGCGCTGCGCCATCAGTCCTGACGCGGACGACCGCTTCATGTTCCGGGCGATCGAGCACCGACTGATCGACCTTGAAGGCCTCGAGTTCGATGTGGTCGCGAAAGACACCGAGGCGCTGAACCAGATGGCGAGCGGCGACGGTCCTGACGTGACGGCGATCTCGATCGCGCACTATCCCGCGATCAGCGAACGCTATTTTCTGCTCAACCACGGCGGTTCGGTAGGTCGCAGCTACGGCCCGGTGCTGATCGCGCGCCCGGAAAAGGCCGAGGCCTTGAAGACTTCGCTGCGCGGCGCCCGCATCGCGGTGCCCGGCTTGACGACGACCGCGTGCCTGACCCTGAGGCTGTTGACCGGCGCGACGCCGCAAGACCCGGTGTTCACGCCGGTCACCGTGCCGATCGATCCGCCCTCGCGCACCTTTGACGCGCTTCGGGACGACACCGAGCACGGTCCGCGCTTGGACGCCGCGCTGGTGATCCACGAAGGTCGCCTGACCTACGCTGCGGAGGGCTTTGTGCTGGTGATGGACATCGGGGAGCGTTGGGCGGCACGCACGGGTTTACCGCTTGCGCTCGGTGGAAACGTGATCCGCCGTGACCTCCCTGCCGAGGTGCTCGTGCGCGCGGATCGGGTGCTCCGCGCTTCGATCGCGCACGCGCTCGCCGATCGCGAGGCCGCGATCACCTGGCTGATGACGCGCCCGGGGCCGCTCCGTGAGCGGGCGCAGGTCGATCATTACCTCTCGCTCTACGCAAACGCCGATACCCTCGACTACGGGGACGATGGGCGCGAAGGGGTTCGACGCCTGCTCGACGACGGAGCCGTCGCGGGATGGACAACCGCCTGCCGGGTGGATGTGCTGTGATGAAGCTGCAGGGCACGCGCTACCAGCTCCGACGGCCGCTGCCGCCGCTCTCCGAGGCCATCCCGTTGCTTTTGGAAGCGGAGCTTCTACAGCCGGAAGGGTTGAAGATGCCGATCTTCTTTGTGCGCCGCGGTCGCGAGGTGATCCGCTGGGATTTTTCCCTGCTCGCAGCCGATCTTCGCGACGCCGAGGCGCGCTCACTCGGAGCGGGCGCAGAAGCGGTAGCCATGTTGGGCGGCATCGCCGGGCAGCCGCACTCCTGGGCGTTGAAGGTCGAGTCTGCGGCCGAGACCTGCACCGTGCTCATCGTCCTTCGCGATGGCGCGGTCCTTTCCCGCGTGGTGTGACCGCCTCGTCGGTGCCTACTTGGCGCTGGCTTGAAGCGACGCGAGTTGCTCGCTGGTGGCCCGAAGGCGCGCGCCCATCACGTTCATCAGCTTCCAAAGCAACATGTTGCCCAGAAGCGGCTCCTCGCGGCAGAAGACTTCGAGGTCCTCGGTGCTGACGCTGATGGCGCTGCCGAAGGAGATGGCGTGCACGCTCGCCGAACGCGGCTGGGAGTCGATGAGCGAGAGCTCACCGAAGTGTTCGCCTGCGGTCAGTCGCGCGAGCTCGGTGCCGTTGCGCTCGACGACGACGTCACCCTCGAGGATGACGTACATACGGCGCTCCAGCGCCCCCGCGGCAAATAGCTCGTCTCCCGGCCCGAAATAATGCTCCTGCATGATGCGGGAGACCTGCAGGCGCTGCGGGTAGGGGATGTCTTGAAACAAGAACAGCGTCTCGAGCATCCGCGCGCGGGCGGCAGCTTCATCCACGGGCTCGCCCACCGAGGGGTCGACGACGACGACGGTGATGTTGTCGGGTCCGCCACGATCAAGCGCAGCTTGAAGCAACGCTTCAACGCCGACTTCGATGCTGGGGTGGCTGCCTTGCTCAGCGATGATGTCTTCGGTGACGACGTCGGAGAGGCCGTCTGAGCACAGGATGAAGCGGTCGCCGGCGGCTACGTCTACGGCTGCGAGGGACGGTTGAACGGTGGGGTAAAGCCCGACCGCGCGCGTAATGACGTGACGATGGCGCGATGCGCGGGCTTCAACCAGCGTCATCTTGCCGCTGCGGACCAGTTCGTTGACCATCGAGTGGTCTTCGGTGAGCTGGTGCACCTGCCGGTTGCGCACGAGGTAGGCTCGGGAGTCGCCTACGTGGCAAAGAAACGCGGTGCCGCTGCCAAACACGGCGACCACGAGCGTGGTGGTCATGCCCGCTTTGGCTTCGACCTCCGCGGTCTCGTAGATGCGTCGACTGGCCGCTTGACACGCGTCATCCATGGCGATCAGCACGCTGTTTCGCGTCTCGAGCGTCGGCGTGGCGTTGAAGTTCGTCACCCGCTGGGCGATGTTCGCCGCTGCGGCTCGAAACGCGTCGACGCAGATCGCCGCGGCGACCTCACCCGCCGCGCGTCCTCCTACGCCGTCACACACCACATAGATGCCCTGCTCGGGCAGCGTGGCCATGGCGTCTTCGTTGTGGGGGCGCTTCTTTCCTGGGTCGGTGCGGGCCGCGACGTTGTGCAACTTCTGCTCCTAGCGCGGCACGTATAACGCTTCCTAACGATCCAGATGCCCTACATCCGAGTCTCCCATCTCCACCTTGCGGCCGGACGCCGGGAAGTACTCGCCCCAGCGATTCGTCACCGTGTTGGCGGTCTCCGGGTCACAGAACAGCTCGCCCGGGTACCAGGGCTTGATGCGGGCATCGAGCGCGATGCTGCCCGAAAATGCGAGGTGATTCCGGACGATGCTCTGCTTTCCATGCAGGTCGGCAGCGGGCTCCATGCGGGTGAACGCGGTCCACAAGAAGCGCGCATCGGACGCGACGGCTCTCGCTGCGTTGTCGACCAACACCACCATCGGCCACTCGGGAAACGCGCCGGTGAGCGCATCGGCGAAGCCTGGGTCGTCGGCAAAGCTCGGGCCTTCGACGACCAGACAGCCGGCGCAGTACACCGCGACCTCGCGTACGCCGCGGGGAACCTCGCCGCGAAAAACACGCGGAAGATCGCGTACCGGCGCTCCGATACCCAGCATCACGCCTTTCGAACCCTTATTGACCTCCGGACCTGCGTAGTCCAGCGTGTCGATCGACGTGTTGGCGAACACGTAGAGGTCGGTCTCTGGGCGGAAACGCGCGAGCAGGTGCTCGAACACCTTCTTGAAGTCTTTGAGGTCGATCGGCTGATCGATGAGAATCAGGAACTTGGTAAGCGATAGCTGCCCTTCTCCGAGGATGCGGAAGGCGCTCGCCATGGCTTCGCGGTGGTACCGATCGCGGACGACAGCGGCGGAGAGGGCGTGGTAGCCGGTCTCCCCGTAGGACCAGATGTCGCGGACCGTCGGCATGACCAGCGGGAACAGCGGGGACAGCAGCTCCTGGAGGAAATCGCCCAGATAGAAGTCTTCTTGGCGTGGCTTCCCGACGACGGTCGCCGGCCAGATCGCGCCCTTGCGGTGCAGCACGGCGTCGACCTCGATCACCGGGTAGTCGTGCTGCAAGGAGTAATATCCGTAATGGTCGCCGAAGGGGCCTTCGGGATGGCGTCGACCCGCAGGCACCTTTCCGACGATCGCAAACTCCGCGTCGGCGACCAGCTGCAGCGGCCCCGCGGGGTTGTCGCAGGTCCGCAGGCGCTCGCCTACCAGCAGCGACGCCAAAAGCAGCTCGGGCAGGTTTTCGGGGAGCGGCGCAACGGCCGAGCAGATCAGCCCGGGCGGCCCTCCGACGTAGAGGTTCACCGGCAGGGCTTGCCCGGCTTGTTCGGCGATTTGGTGGTGGAAGCCGCCGCCCTTGCCGATCTGCCAGTGCACACCCGTCAGGCTCGGGCCGTGCCGATGGATTCGGTACATCCCAAGGTTGTGGGAGTGATTTTCAGGATGCTCGGTGTAGACCAACGGCAGCGTGACAAACGCCCCGCCGTCCTCCTTCCAGCTTGTGAGCATCGGGATCTTCGTGAGGTCTCCCGGGCGCTCGATCACCTCGGTGACCGGGCCCTTGGAGGAGCGCGACAGCCCGACCGACAACGCCTGCCAGGCGAGGTCTCGCTGTGCCCACGCCTTTGGCAATGTCGGCGGCATCAGCTCGTGCGGCAACGAGGCCACCCGGCGCACGAATTCTCCCGCGCGCGGGCCGAACGCGAGATCTACCCGCTTCTTGGTCCCGAACAGGTTGGTGACCACCGGGATGCTCGAGCCCTTGGGGTGCTTGAATAGGATCGCCGGGCCGTTGGCGGCGATCACCCGGCGATGCACCTCGGCGATCTCCAGGTGCGGGTCTACCTCGCACTCCACCTCAATCAGCTCACCCTCAGCGCGCAGCGCATCGAGAAACACTCGTAGATCACGCATGGGATCAGCCCGTGGTCTGGTGGGGGACGAGCGTCAACTTGCGAACGCGACCGGTGAATTCTTTGAGCGTGTCGCCGTCCATCACCTCGTGCTCCATCAGGTAGTTCGCCATGTCGCTCATCAAGTCGCGGTTCTGGCGCATGATCGACTGCGCACGCTCTTGCGCTTCGTCGATCATACGGCGGACCTCGGCGTCGATCTCCCGAGCGGTGACATCGCTGATCACGACGTCGCGGCTGGCGCCGCCGAAGGCGTTCGGGCGGTCGCTTCCGTAATGAACCGCGCCGAGCCGGTCGGACATGCCGTACTCGGTGATCATCGACCGTGCCGTAGCCGAGCACATCGCGATGTCGGACTTCGCGCCTGTCGTGACGTCCCCCATGAACTCGGCCTCGGCGGCGAGACCGCCCAGCCCCATCGTCAGGCGCGCGAGCAATTCGCTGCGCGTGGCGCCGATGCGCCCTTCTGGCGGGGTGAAGCGGGTGACGCCGCCCGTCATTCCGCGAGGGATGATGCTGATTTTTTGCACCGGGAACGAATGCTCGGAGGCGGCGGCGCACAAGGCATGACCGGCTTCGTGGTAGGCGGTCATCTTTCGCTCTTCGTCGGAGATCCGGCGGGACTTGCGCTCCACGCCGAGGGACAGCCGCTCTACGGCTTCGTCGATCTCGGAGAAGGTGATCATGTCCTTCGAGCGGCGCGCCGCCAGAAGCGCGGCTTCATTGAGGGCATTCGCGAGGTCGGCGCCGGTGAACCCGGACGTGCGCTGCGCGACTTCGCGCATGTCGACGTTCGGATCGAGCCGCATTCCGCGTGCGTGCACCATCAGGATCGCCTCGCGCCCGCGAACATCGGGAGGATCAACGACGACCTGACGGTCAAAGCGGCCTGCGCGCAGCAGCGCTTGGTCGAGGGTCTCGGGGCGGTTGGTCGCCGCCATGATGATGATGCCTTTGCGTCCGTCAAAGCCGTCCATCTCGACGAGCAGCTGGTTCAGCGTCTGCTCGCGCTCGTCATGACCGCCCACCGGCCCGCCAGAGCCGCGCGCCTTGCCGACGGCGTCGATCTCATCGATGAAGATGATGCACGGGGCGCGCTCGGTGGCTTGCTTGAACAGGTCGCGCACGCGGGCGGCGCCCACGCCTACGAACATCTCGACGAAGTCCGAGCCCGAGATGCTGAAGAACGGCACTCCAGCTTCTCCAGCGACCGCACGGGCGAGGAGGGTCTTGCCCGTTCCGGGGGGCCCGATCAGTAGCACGCCTTTGGGGATCTTGCCGCCGAGGCGGGTGAAGCGCTCCGGGGTCTTCAGGAACTGGACGATCTCGTCGAGATCTTCTTTGGCTTCATCAATCCCCGCTACGTCTTTGAAGGTGACGCCCGTGCCTTCGACCGGGGCGAGGCGCGCTGAGGACCTGCCGAAAGTTGCGATGCCGGGGCCGTTTCCGCCCTGGCCTTGGCGCCCCATGAACATCCACAGCGAGAGCGCAAACAACGCCGCCATGCCAAACATCGCGCCGTCGCTGCATCCAGCCTCGGCTACCGCCCCGTAGGCGATCTGCTTTTCTTGGAGCATACGCACCAAAGAGTCATCCTCAGGGATGCTCATCGCCGCGACCTGCTGCGCACCTTCGATCGGCTCTTTGAGCTTTCCGACGATGCTTTGGCCGCTGAAGGTCACCTCGTCGACCTTGTCCGTGGACACCAAGTCTTTGAATTCTGAGTAGGGAACAGACTTGGTGCCGTGACGTGTGGCGATCGCGCCCGCGATGAGCAGGCCGAGCAACAGGGTCAGGGCGACGAGGGCGAGGTTCGCGATGTTCGGACGCATGAGTTCCAGCTATGGGAATAGCGTAGTCACGGGTAGGCGCGGTGGCGAGTCCGCCGAGGCCTTCCGTTTGCGACTCGACTACTTTGCTTCTGCTTTCGCTGCTTTTGCGTTCTCTTTTTCCAGCCAGACCTGCAGCGGCGCAAAGTAGGCGACCATCGCGCGGGTGGAGAGGTCCTCGCCGGTGGCGTCGCGCAACACCTTGCGCCAGTCTTCGGTCGCGCCCTTTTCAAGCACGGACTTCAGGAATGCGCCGACCTCTTTGTTCCCGTAGTAGTTGCAGGTGTGCGGGTCTTGATGGAGGATCTTCAGCGCGATGTGCTCGTGCAATTGGTACTTGATGACCGTCGCGAGCGCATAGTCGTAGTAGCCAGCGGGGTCGTCGTTGATGTGGGTCTTTGTGCACGCGTCGCAGAGCGTCGGGTCGGTCAACCGCGCTGCGTCCGGCACCGCGACTCCCTGATATTGCTGCGCCATGGCCCACCAACGCGCCTGCCACTGGTCGGCGGGTAGGTCCTTCTCGTACAGCTCGTACTCAAAGTGGCTCATCGTTCCGGCCGACCACGGAATGAACGCCACCGTCTTTTCGAGCGCGTCCACCAGCATCGCCTGTGTCGGGTTGATCTTCAGGCTCTTGGGCAGAATTCCCACCTGACTGAGGTAGGGGATCTGTCCTGCGGCCATCGAGATCAGCTCGCCGATGCCTTCGTGGAACGCGCGGTTGGCGCCTTCCCGCAGCACGGGCGGCACCTCTTTTCGCGCGTAGCTGTCGTAGTAGTAGATGTGGCCGAGCTCGTGATGGGCGGTGAAAAACCACTCGCTGTCGGCCTGTACGCTCATCAGGGAGCGCATGTCGTCGTTGAGGTCGATGTGCCACGCGCTCGCGTGCGCGTTCTTGAGCCGCGTAGGCTGGCCGTCGGCGCCCAACGGGGCCGGGTACAGGTCGGACTTCGCCCAAAAGCTGGGCGGCAGCGGCGCAAAGCCCATCGAGGTGTAGAACGCCTCCGCGGTCTGCACGATCCACTTCGGGTCTTTGCCTTTGAAGTAGGGATCGAGGTCGGCGCCGACCACGAGCCCGTCCCACTCCTGGGCCCAACGGTTCGGGTACCAGTGCGCGGGCATGGGACCGGCGGGCAGGGGCTGGCCGTACTTGTGCGCAAGCTGGCGGTTTGCCCAGGTAGACAGCTGCTTGTAGAGCGGCGCCATGTCGGCGGTCATGCCGTCCAGCAGGGCCATCATCTCAGGCACGGTCATTCCGTAATCTGCCACCTGCAACGCGAAAAAGCTGGTGTAGCCCATCTCCCGGGCGACCTGATTCCGCAGGCGTTGCAGCTCGACCAAGCCGGGCTTGAGCGGCACGCCGATCTCTTTGGAGGCGTTCCAGACCAGCAGGCGCTTGCTGAGATCGGTCTCGGATTGCAGCGCATCGACGATGTCATTCGCGGTTTTTGGCTCGGGGCAGGTGCCGTCGGCGGCGCGCTGCGTGTAGCAGAACACGAAGCCGTCCATCACCGCGGACTGGTGCGACTCTGCGGCGACGCGGGCGTTGACGACGTCGGGGATGGTGCCGGGGTTGGCCCCGGCCGCGAGGAGGATCTTCTGGAGCTGCAGCACTTGAATGGGCTCCAGCTCGTCCTTTTGGGCCAGAAGGGCTTTGGTTTCGTTGATGACCTCCGGGGCGCCTACAAACGCCGCGTAGACCTGATCGGCTCCGGTGCGCGCCGCCTCATGGGCCGGGCTCACGTCGGTGGCGCCAACCCAAGCGGCTTCGGCGTCTACCGTGTATAAACGCTGATAAATGGAGTTGTATACGCGCAGGAATTGCTCTGCTTCGGCCTTCGCTGCGCCATCGGCAGCGGCGGCGGGGAACGAGAGCGCTCCGAGGCTGAGGAGCAACGGAAGACAAAGGAGACGGGGCGCAGAGTTCATCTGCGCGGTCTAATCCGTGCGGGTGATGCTGCCTGTGCCAGAGGCGGCCAACGAGACGCCGGAGATCGATACGTTCACGGAGGCCGCGTCGACCGCGGACCAGGCGATCACGCCTTCGCCGCGGCTGTCCCAACCGCTGGACGAGGTGTACATCACCGTGTCTGACCATTCCGCCCCGCTCACGCGGGCGTCGGCTTCGGTGACCACGAGGGTCTCGCCCAAAAGGAGCTGCGCGAGGGCATCGGTGGGGTCGGGCGTGCACGTGATCGCAAAGTGCAGGGTGCCGGCCTCTCGGGTGCCTACAAACGGGCAGCTGAGGCTGAAGTCCCGGTGCGCACCCTCATAGATGGCCGAGGCCGCCATCGCGATCGTGCCGGTCCATCGCCCATCGGCGTCAATGAGTCCGTCGCAGTCGTCGTCCTGGTCGTTCCAGACTTCGGTAGCGGCGGGGGAGATCCGCGGATCGGTGTCGTCGCAGTCTACGTCTTCGGTGTAACCGTCGCTGTCGCGATCTTCGGGCAGTGGCGGCTCAGCGGTCTCCCACGCGGAGTCCGGCGCGGTGTCCGAGTCCTGCGGTGCTGCG
This sequence comes from uncultured Pseudomonadota bacterium, assembly GCA_903900265.1. Taxonomy (GTDB): domain Bacteria; phylum Myxococcota_A; class UBA796; order UBA796; family SXON01; genus CAIUMM01. The sequence goes on along the minus strand of CAIUMM010000077.1, from coordinate 70,547 downwards.
GAGTCGTCGGCGGTCTGCCCCTTTGGTGCTGGCGATCGGCAACCCGGCAGAGCCAGGGCCAGAATCGCCAGCAGGGGGAGGTTGCGCACGGCGAGCTCCGCGGGCCCGATCAGTGTGCTGCGACCGCTTCGTAGGCGGCTGCGTCAAGCAACGCGCCCAGCTCCGAAGGGTTGGTGATGCGGATCTTGAACAGCCAGCCGCCGCCGTGCGGATCGGAGTTGATCACCGCTTCGTTGCCGTCCAGCGCGCCGTTCACCTCGGTGATCGTGCCGGAGATCGGTGCGTATACGTCGGAGACGGCCTTGACCGACTCGACTTCACACGCGCTCTTGCCCTGCGCGAAGGTCTTGCCTACCGCGGGCAGCTCGACGTGCACGATGTCGCCGAGGGCGTCCTGAGCGTGGTGGGTGATGCCGACCGTAGCGACATCGCCTTCGATCGAGAGCCATTCGTGTTGGTCGGTGTACTTGTAGTGCGCGGGGTAGGACATGGGGACTCCAGAGTCAAGGCAGGAAAGTGGGTAGTTGGTTCAGTAGGGGCGCGTGTAGAACGGGGTTTTTGCGACCTTCGCGGCTGCTAACGTACCGCGGATGTCGACTTCGACGGCGGTGCCGACCGCCGCGAGGTTGGACGGTACATAGCCGATCGCGAGGTTGAGCCCGACGCTGGGCGAGCGCGTGCCGCTGGTGACCTCACCGACGACCGCACCATTCACCACGATCGGGCTGTGCGGACGCGCGATGCGTCCTTCAACGACGAGCCCGACCAGACGCTTCGGCACGCCTGCAGCCTTCTGGGCGAGGATCGGATCCCGACCGATGAACTCGCCCTTGTCGAGCTTGGTCACCCATGCGAGGCCGCCTTCGAGGGGCGTGGTGTCGTCGTTGATGTCGTTGCCGTAGAGGCAGTACTTCATCTCGAGGCGGAGCGTGTCACGCGCGCCGAGGCCGATGTTGGCGAGCTTGAACGGCTCGCCGGCCTTCTGGATCGCCGGCCACAGGATGTCGGCGGCGCCGGCGGGCAGGAACACCTCAAAGCCGTCTTCCCCGGTGTAGCCGGTGCGCGCGATGATGCAGCCTTCGATACCGGCGACGGTGCCGCTGGCGAACCAGTAGTTCTTGATCCCCGCGAGCGGAACGTCGGTCAGCGTCTGAAGCAGCGCTTCCGCGTGGCGGCCTTGGATGGCGAGCTGGGCCCAGAAGTCCGACTCGTTGACGATGTCGACGCCAAAGGGGTTGTGGCTGACCATCCAGTTGTAGTCTTTGTCGCGGTTCGCGGCGTTGACGCAGATCAGCACCTCCTCCGGGGCGACGTTGTAGACGATCAGGTCGTCGACGATACCGCCGCGCTCGTTGCACATCGCGGTGTACATCGCTTGTCCGAGCGCCAACTTCTTGACGTCATTGGTCACCAGATGGCTGACGGCGTCCATCGCTTTCGGGCCACGGAACCACACCTCGCCCATGTGGGACACGTCGAACAAGCCGACGTGGTTGCGACATGCGGCGTGCTCTTCGAGGATGCCCGTGTACTGGACAGGCATCTCCCATCCGCCGAAGTCGATGAGCCGGGCGCCGGCCTCTTTGTGGAAGGGGTAGAACGGGGTGCGACGCATGAGGGCCTCGGGGGAAAGCCAACGTCACCGGGCCCGGGCCCCCGGTCAAGCCCAATGACGGTTAGCGTTCTGTAATGAACATGCTTTTGTTGCTGGCCTGCGTGCGAACCGATGATGGAAGTTCGGACGACACCGCGGCGGATACCGCGTCCACCGGCGACACCAGCGCGCCCGATCCGCGCTTCGACCCGCTCCGGGCCGCCGTGCTCGCCGACATCGAGGCCAACTACGCTTCCGGGGCGAGCGTCGCGGTGCTCGACCACGGTCAGGTGATCTACGCCGAAGGCTTCGGATCCGCCGATCCCGAAGCCGATGTCCCGGTCACGCCCACCACGTTGTTCCAGATCGGCTCGAACACCAAGATGTACACCGCCGCGGCGATGCTGCGGCTGGTCGACGCCGGGACCGTCGCGTTGGATGACACCGTCGCGGACTATGTCCCCGAGATGGTGCTGAAGGACGGCGTGGCGGGGCCCTCCGATCCCGGGGCGATCACCCTGCAGCACTTGCTGACCCATCAGGGCGGGTTCACCGACGCGGTGGACTGGGCTGGGAGCTCCGAGGACGCGGAGCTGTACACGTATTGGTCCCAGACCTACGGGCGCAGCTACGGCCTGCAGTCTACGCCAGGCGCGTTCTGGAACTACTCCAACCCGAACTTTGGCGTTGCCGGCTTGATTGAGGAGCGGGTGGACGCTCGGGGGCGTGCCTGGCCAGACATCGTCGCCGAAGACATCCTCGCGCCCTTGGGCATGGATCGCACCTTCACGCGAAAGGCCGATGTGGAAGAGGACGGCGACTACGCGCTTTCGTATGGCTACAAGAGCACGTTGAACGGATTGGTCGGCCCGACGCGGGTTCCCATGGAGAAGGTGACGGATCCGGCGTCCGTTCGGCCCGCGGGCATGATCTGGTCTACGCCTTCCCAGCTGATGATGTACGCCGACTTCCTGATGCACGGAAACACCGATGTGTTGTCGGATGCCTCGCGGGCCGCGCTCACGGGAGAGCAAGTGAACACGCTCTACGCCGAAGATCAGCAGTGGTATGGCTACGGTATCTTCATCGATCGGTCATTTTCGATGCCCGATGGCATCCACGAGCGGCCGCTGTGGGAACATGGGGGAAACACGCTGTCGATGACGTGCAGCTGGTATGTGCTGCCCGAACAGGATTGGGGCATTGCGATCTTGTCGAACGGCTACGGGGACAACTTCGGCGCGTCGGTCGCCGCGGGCTTGGAGACCCTCGCGGACGTCGGTCCTGCTGTGGCGGTCGAGCCGGCCGACATCGACACCGCGCGACTCGCCGACTTTGAAGGTAGCTATCAGGCGCAGTCCAACGTCGGCGCCGTGGTGATCACCCGCGACGGGGACGGCCTACGCGCGACGTTCCCCGACCTCGATGCGGTTGGATACCCCTACGACCCCGTGCTTCAGCCCTATTCCACGACCATCTGGTTGGTGACGTTCGACGGGGTTCAATACGACCTGACGTTCGTGGGCGAAGAAGGCCAGCCGGCGACGTGGATCCGCAACCGTGCTTTTGCTGCGGTGCGCGTCCCGCCGACCGAATAGCGGGAGCGCCCGTTTTGAAGCGCGCTTAGAGCGCGTGCTTGTGCAGCAAGCCGGCGAGCCTGGGCATGGCTTCGGTCACGTGCTTGGTCGCTTGGGGGCGAAGCTGGTCGTAGGTCTTACGGACCGGGCCGGCCGCGCCGCGCGCGCGATCGTCGGTGATCGACAATAGCGCGTCACACACCTTCGGCCCTTGCGCTACGAAGTTGGCTTTTACGTCGCCGCCTTTTTGTACCGCAGCGCCCCAGAACGGGTCGACCTTGCCGGCAAAGTCGTCGAGCAGGTGGTTGAGCGAACCCCCGATGAAGCCGGGCTTGATGCGCTTGACCGCTGAGTACGCGGCTTTGATCGCCATTCCCGAGAGACCGCCCTTGTCAGCGACCTCGGACTCGATCACCGCCACGCCGTCATCGACGACCAATTTGCGCTTCTGGGGATCGGCGATGACTTCTTTGAGCGTAGGCATGGGGGGACTCCGGATAGGCTGAGGTTCAGAATTGGACGGTGCCGTCGCCAGATGCTGCAGGCGCAGCGGCGGGGCAGTCTTTGTAACGGGCTTTGCCGCCGAACTCGTTGACGCGGGCGCCGAGGTAGGCCTTTCCGCACACGGTGTAGCCGCTGCCCTTGAAGGCCTTGTCGGCGCAGGCGAGGCTGTTTTCGAAGTCCCGGTCGTTCTGGTAGTAGACGATGTCCTCTACCGATTTGGGCTGCGGGGCGGTGTCGGTGATGTACGTCTTTACCCAGTACGGGATCGCGTCGCACAGCGCCGTGGCGGCTTCTGGCGCGGCGTCGGTAGAGAGCGTTTGCAACAACGCGAGGCGCACACCGGGATCCGGCTCTGGCGCCATCAGGTGGTCGCGCATGCAGCCGAGGATCTGCGTGTTGCGCGTGGACGCCACCGCGGTCAGCGCTCCAAGGCGCACCGCGGCGTCGGCGTCATTCAGCGCGGCGCAGGCGACCTCGCCCCAGTCTTCGGTCTTCGCAGCGCGGTAGGCGAGCAGCGCTGCCGACTTGGTTTGTGCGTCGCCGGTCTTGAGGATGTCGCGGAGCGCGTCGGTCGCCGGCGCGACGCCGGTCAGGTCGTACGCTGCGTTCGCACCCCAGACTCCGCCGCGCTTGAGGCCGGTGATCAGCATCTCCAGCTCTTTGGGGTCGGTGGTGCCACGAAGCGCTGGCAGCGCCGCAGCCTGAACGTCGGGGTCCGAGTCGCTATTGGCGGCGAGCACGAGGCGCGCGTGTACGGAGGGCGCCTCGATCTTCATCATCGCGGTGGCCATCCCGGCGCGGTCCTTGATGCTCGTGTCATCAAAAGCGGTCGCGACGCAGCCTACCCGGGCGTCGTCTTTGGCGCGCGCGAGTCCGTTGAAGACCGCCGGGTCCCAGGTCCCGTCCTTGGTCAGATGATCGCACAAGCATTTGGCGCCATCGTCCTTGTAGTCTTTCAGCTTGGATGCTGCGTACTCGCGCGTGTCGTCATCTTTCATCTTCAAGCCCACGCACATCGTGCGCACGTCGGCGAGGGTGTGGGCCTTGTCCAGATCGGACTTCGACACAAACGCGGCCTCCGGAGGCGTACACGCGATCGACATCGTTGCCAAAGCAACCACAGCGGAGGGAAGTAGGGTCAAGCGCACGCTGGCTCCAGAAGGCGTCACGACGTAATCTGAAAGCGCCGCTCCCGGCATGGGGTCAGGTTGTTCCCATTACACTTTCCGGGAGGGGTCAGGTTGTTCCCATTACACTTTCCTGGTGCGCCGACCGCTCATCGCTTGACACCCGCCTCCATACCGGTCACAACGGCGCGATGGACGCTCTCGCCGGTCTTCCGCTCGCCTACTCGGTCCGCAACATCCGGGTCGAGCCCAATCTGGTGCTCGCTCCGATGGAGGGCGTGACCGATCTCACCTTTCGACGCCTGATCCGAAAGATCGGCGGCGCGGGGTTGACGGTCACCGAGTTCATCGCCTCCGAGGGGCTGCGCCGCGGAGCCGAGAAGATGGAGGAGATGGCGCGGATTGATCCGGATGAGCATCCGGTCGCTATCCAGATCTACGGTCGCGACCCTACGTCCATGGCGGAAGCTGCGAAGATCGTGCAGGATCTCGGCGCGGATATCTGCGACCTGAACTTCGGTTGTCCTTCCAAAAAGGTGTGCGCTCACTCCGGCGGGTCGGCGTTGCTGAAGGACCCGGTGTTGGCCCAACAGATCGTGCGGGCGGTGCGGGCGGCGATCACCATCCCGCTCACGGTCAAGATGCGCTCCGGCTTTGACTCCACCCAGCGAAACTGTCCCGACATCGCGTGGATGTGCCAAGAAGAAGGCGCGGAAGCCATCACGATTCACTGGCGCACCCGCGCGGATCTCTACAGCGGCACCCGTGCGGTGGACAAGATCGCCGAGACCAAGCAGCGCATCAAGATTCCCGTGATTGGAAACGGCGATATCGTGGATTTTGCGTCCGCCGTCGCGATGTTTCGGGACACAGGCGTCGATGGGGTGATGATCGGCCGCGGCGCCATCAAGAACCCCTGGGTGTTCAAGCAGGTGCGCGCGCAGATGCTCGGGCTGCCCTGCCCCGCGGTGGACGCCGAAGAGAAGCGCCACGTGCTGGTGGACTACTATGAGAGCTGCCGAGCGTGGTTTCGCAGCGACCGCGGCGCCCTCGGCCGGATGAAGAAGATCTCCAACTACTTCACCCATGGCTTGCCGTACGCCAGCGAGCTGCGCACCACCATCCTGCGCTCTCAGTCGGTAGACGCAGCGATCGAAGCGGTAAACATGTACTTCGACAACCTCGCGGAGTGGACGGCTCGCGGGGGCACAAACCGACTGGACGGCTCGGTGGCCGAAGAGGGTGACGCCGCGCCGTTCGCGTAACGGGCGCGCTATGGAGTGCGAATGCGAAATGTCCTTGTAGTAGGCGCGAGCCGCGGCATCGGTCGTGCGTTGGTACAACGCTATCTGTCGGCTGGCGACCGGGTCTTCGCGACCGTGCGCGCACCGGTAGAGCTCGACGCAGCGACAGTGTTGTCCGGCGTCGATTTGCAAGATGACGCCGCATGTCTCGCGCTGCCAGCGCGCCTTGCGGCGTTGGGCGTCACGCGCTTGGACATCGTCATCGTCAACGCCGGCATCCTGACGCGTGAGCACCTTGAACACGTCGAGCCGCCCGCGTCATCGGTCGGGAGAGACGCTGCTTTTGGGCGGATCCACGAGCACATCGAGGTGAACGCGCTCGGGCCGCTGCGCGTCGCTACCGCGCTGCTACCCGTGCTCGGCGAGGGCTCGCGTCTGGCGCTGGTGTCGTCGCGTAGGGGGTCTCTGGGGGACTGCGTAACGGGAGGCTCCTACGGGTATCGAATGTCAAAAGCGGCGGCGAACATCGCTTTCATTGCATTAGCACGCGATCTTGCCCCTCGGGGCATCGCGGTCGCGGTGCTGCATCCTGGCTTTGTACAGACCGAGATGAACGCGGGCCGAGGAGACATCACCGCGGCGACCTCTGCGGCGGGCATCTTCGACCGAATCGAGTCGGTTGACCTCTCGAATTCCGCGGCTGCATTTCTGCACGCCACGGACGAGGCGCTGCCCTGGTGAGCTACGGTCAGGCCGGTATCGCCGTGCGAAACGCCCTGTCGCGGGGGGACGGAGACGGCGCCGCGCATGCGGCGGCCGATCTCGACGAGGCCCACAAGGTCGAGCTTCTGCTCGGTGCGGTGATTCGGCGCGCAGATCGCGTAGGCGCTTCCCACTGGGCTTCCGGTGAGATGCTGCTGCTTTGCCGGCGCTTAGCTTTGCCAGCAAGCACGGATCTCGACGACCAGGCGATTCGCTTTGTGTTGAGACGTATCGCTCCCGAACGGTGGTGCCGCGAAGGCTTGGATGCGCCCGACCACCTCGAGACCATGGAAGATGTGGCCGCTGCGCTCGCCGCTGGGTGTGGTGGTGCCGCCGTGCTGGAGCGGATGAGACATCGGGTGTTGTATCATGCTGTGTCGGACTACTATACCTTGGGGTCGATTCACGCTTTAGGCGTTCGTCCCTTGTTGATCCTCGCCGCAAGCTGATGTCGAACGACCGCCAGAAGCGTCCAGACCCGCGAGAGATCATCGCGCGGGCTCCGCCGGCTCGCAAGGCGGAGATCGCCGCGGAGCTGTCTCGCCCGGATGTGCAGCGCACGCTTCAGAAGGGGGAGGGGGGCTTAGACTCCGAGCTCGCGGCCCAACTTGCCCCGCAGTTCGGTAACGACGCCGTCAAAGACATGATCCTCGGCTCCACCACGGCGTCCGCCGCGGCAGGATCGAAGAAGGGCGCGGAGGGCGCCCAGCAAGAGCAGGGGGAGGAGAGCGACGAAGAGCTGGAGGTAGAGGCCGAGCAGGAGGTCGAGGCTCAGGGCTCGCTGCCTTCCTTTTCGGGTCCGACCGGAGCCGTCGGAGCGAGTCCCTGGGCGATGGGACGCTTTTTTGGAGGCGACGGAGACGACGCCGCTGGGCTGGCTGGACCCACGCCGGGCCGATGGCGTCCTATGCCTTCCTTGGCGGAGCCTGAGGACGCGCCGGATGGTTCCGTGGACGCATCGGATCCCGATGACGTCGCTGCGGATAGCGCGTGGCTGGGTGAAGCTCGGCGCGAACTTGGAAAGGCGCCGTGGCGCTCCGGCCTGCTCGCACGCGGGCTACGTGATCCCACCAAGCTGTGCCGAGCGAGGTTCAAGTCTGAATCTTTGGACGAACAGCTGGATTCTGCGTTCGGCCGGGCTCGCGCGAGCTTGAGGCTGCTGGCCGACCACGCTGAGGTCCCTGCAGCGCGCAGGCTGGCGTGGACCTTGTGCGGGGCAGGCGCTGCCGTAGCGCCCGCTGCGATGGGGTACTCGGGGGCGACGGCGCGGGCGTTGCACGGGCTCGACGCGGTGCTGCAGATTTTGCCGAACCGGCAGGACTGGGAGCGCGTGTTGGAGGTTCGGCTGTGCGTCAACGCGCGTGCGCTCGCCGAGCAGCACGCCGATCGCTTGGAGGTCGGTACCCTCGGGGCCGTGCGCATTTTCGAGTCCATTTTCGAGTCCATTGCCGATGTGTACGAGGATCAAGGCGTTGTCGAGCCGATGCTCGACCTGCAGCCCCACCCGGCGGCTGTTGAGGCGCTGGAGGCCGCCAGCGCGCTTCGGGCGATTCCAATCGTTGAGCCCTGGGTCTGGCACACCGAGGAATTGGTTTCTGAATCGGAGGAGATAGACGAGCTCGACCGCGTGCTCTGTTCGTTCACGGGCGGGCCAGAGGCGACGGGCTCGGGGCTCGTCGCTCGACACCACCTCGGGCCGTTGTTTGCGTGCTTGAACTCTCTGCTTGACGCATTGGGCTTGGCTCAGGTGGAGCTCGCCGCTGCCGCCGTCGCAGCCTTGCAGGGCGGAGTCGGCCCCGAGCATGCGCTTGCCACGATCCGCGGCGCCGACGAGGCGCTGGTGCGTATGGCGCGTCGGCTCGTACGCGTAGGAAGAGCCATCGAGGCCCTGATCGGCACCGGCGATACCGAAGGCATCACGGCCTTGTCCTGGGAGGCCGTAGCCATACGGGAAGGGGTCGATCTCGCCCGTCGTAGCGCCATCATCGAGCTTGCGACACAAGTGGCTTGTATCACGGGGCCGCTGGTCGCCGACGCAGAGCTTGAGTCCTTGGTAGAGGCATTTGCCGATGGTGACTTCCGAGTTGGGAGCTTCGTGGAGGCCACCGATCTCCTCCCCGGAGCGGCGCTACGTGCGGGGAGGCCCGGCGCAGCGCTGGAGCACCTCGCTCACGGGCATTTTGAACCTGTCTCGATCGCGCTTTCCCTGCGCATCGCCCTTGGGTTGCTCAACGATGCCCCGGTGGGTCCGTTGAGCGAGCAACTCTATGCCCACGCGGAACAGGAACGGTCCGTTTTTGCTTTGGTGGAGGCTGCAATTGCGTTGACAACCTCCGCAAAGGAGGACCCGTTTGCACCGCTGCGACGCGCTGCGGCGTGGATGCGAAAGCGCAAACGCGGGGATGCGCTATCGTTGTTGATCGCGCGTTGGGGCGAGCTGCGGCTGGGCTCCGAGCCCGCAGACGAGGAAGCCGATGAATAGCGTTCGACGGGAGTGTAGATCATGATCGTACTTGGCATCGAGACCTCTTGCGATGAGACCGCCGCTTCGGTGGTCGATGGTTCCGGGGTGCGCTCGGATGAGATCTGGAGCCAGTCGCTGCACTCGGTGTATGGAGGCGTCGTGCCGGAGTTGGCGAGTCGTGCGCACGCCCAGCAGATCGTCCCGGTCGTTCGCGCGGCGCTCGCGAAGGCCGGAGTGACGCGCCCGGACGCCATTGCCGTCACCGCCGGACCGGGCTTGATGGGCGCAGTGCTTGTTGGCCTTAGCTTTGCCAAAGGAGCTTCCATCGGCTGGGGCGTGCCATGGATCGCGGTCAATCACCTCGAGGGGCATCTGCTCTCGGGGCTGATGGAAGCGGACCCGCCGCAGTTCCCTTTCTTGTCGTTGGTGGTCAGCGGCGGCCACACGACGCTGTACCGGGTGGACGGTTTGGGGCAGTACGTCGTGATCTCCGAGACCGTCGACGACGCGATCGGGGAGGCCTACGACAAGGTCGCGCGGCTACTGGGATTGGGGTACCCGGGAGGGCCCGCCGTCGATCAGCTCGCTGGGATGGGCAGCGCGACGGCCATCGCGCTCCCCCGGCCGCGGTTGGCGCGCGTCGTGGACGGCGCTCGTCAGCCCGTGGACGATATGAGCTTTTCGGGCCTGAAAACAGCGGTTCGCACGGTAGTGGAGCGAGGGGCTGCGCCCATACCGGCGGACGTCGCCGCGGCGTTCCAACGCGCCGTGGTCGAGGTGATCGTCGATCGCGTGACCGCCGCGTCGCAGGCTTTTGGGATCGATACCGTTCTCGTGGGCGGGGGCGTCGCCGCAAACAGCGGGATCCGAGCAGGATTACTGAACACAGGCCTCCGCGTCGTACTGCCTCCCAAGGCGCGTTGCACGGACAATGCTTCGATGATCGCCAATGTTGGTCGTCTGCATCTCCTTGCTGGCGCCCAGCCCTGTGGGCTTGTACAGACCGCGAAGGCGCGTTGGCAACCCGGTGCGGGATAGGGTTTTTTTATGGTGCTCCTTCTTGCTTCGCTTGCTCTGGGTCGCTCGTTGGACCTCTCCGGGTTGAACAACTCGGACGTCCTGACCGAAGTGCCGGGTTTGGATTCGGTGTGCCTCCGTGGTCCCGGTCACCCGGAGCTTCCACTGTACGTCGATCTACCGGTTACCGACGCCCTGAGCGGGGTTGTGGTGACGCTGTACCAGACCGATGCGCGACCGGTCTCAGGAGTCGCTGCGGTGATGAATTGGACCTACGCCGATGGGGCTACCGGCCGCTCCTTCGCCGCGCAGGGGCGCCAGTCCGGGCCTGGGGCGGTGGAGGGGCGATTGACGGAGGCGGTGCTGTTGGGCACAGGGCCCGATGGTGCGGCACGGATCGGAAATCGCTGGACGGTCCCGGCTCGCGCAGCAGCGTCTACGCTGTCTCGCGTGCGTTTGGAGACGCGAATCAACAACACATCGGTTCTATGTGTCACTGCCGCTGAGACGGTAGACAACATCCCGCTGAGCACGGCGACAGACACGCATGACTGGTATCCGTTCACCATCTCTGCCCATCTTACGTCCAAAATCCCCCAATCCTCACCGATAGAAGCGCCCGTCGGCGCTCACGGTGCGCTGACGCAGGGGGCGGACGGTCACTTTGTCTTTGAGGACGGGACTCGTGCTCGATTCTGGGGGATCAACCTTGTAGGATTCCCTGCGATCCCCAAAAAAGAGGAGGCCGACAATCTCGCAGCGGAGCTCGCGAACCTGGGTTTCAACCTCGTACGTCTTCATCACATTGACGTCGTCGGCGCGAATGGCGTGCTCAACCCGAAGCGCACCGCGGATCCAGCCACCTGGCTGGACGCCGCTCAGACGGATCGACTCGACTTTTTCATCTCTCGGCTGCAGGCGCACGGGCTTTATATCTACGCAGAGGTAGCGACCTCACGGGACTTCAACACACAAGACGGTGTATCAAACCCGGGCGGCATGCCGAATGGCCACAAGCTGGCCACCATGTGGGCGCCCGATTGGCAGGCGGCCTATCTGTCGTGGTTCGATGTGTTCTGGAACCGCACCAATCCGTACACCGGCCGGCGCTACCCGGAGGATCCGGGCGTAGCGATGGTGGAGCTGTCCAACGAACACTCGCTGCTGATGCACTGGGGACTCGGTTTGGAGGCGCTGCCTCCAGCTCAGCTTTCCCAGTTGGACGCTCGATGGAATGAATGGTTGAAAGTACGGTATCCAACCGATGAGGCGCTGCGGAGCGCCTGGACGTCGGGTGTGCGCTTCGACGGGCTGCAGCCGAGAGAGGGGCTTGGCGCCGTCGCCCGCGAGCCAAAACTGCCGAATACCTTTGATTATTGGCCTTTGCAGCGTCGTAAGGACCTCTTCGAATTCTACCGAAGCTTAGAGGAAGGGTTCTACAAGGCGGTGTCCGACAAGGCGCGAGCGATGGGCTTTCGCGTGCCCTTGGTGCCGTCGATAGTCTACGATCAGCCAATACTACAGTATTTGTATCAACCCTATGCGATGGCGGACACGCACATCGCTTGGGATTCGCTCGCGGGGATGACGTTTGACAACGTGAGCGTGCTTCGCCGTCCAGAGACCATCCTTTCGTACGCAGCGACGGCCGTTCAGGGACAGGCGACCGGGGTGACCGAGTTGAATCATCCCTTTCCAAACGAGTTTCGCGCGGAAGCTCCGCTCCTTTGGGCGACGTTCCTCTCGAATCAGGATTGGGACAACCCGATGTGGTTCAGCTGGTTGGACGGACCGTGGAGCGAGGATGACACCACCGTACTCGGGAGCTTTGACCTTCGCTCCAACACCGTGGCGCTGGCTCAGATGCCGTCTGCCTCGACGCTGTTTCGGACCTTCGCGCTGCCCACCGCACAGGGATTTGCACCGTACAACATGGACCCCGACGTGCTCCTGTCGGCGTATGTAAGCGACCAGCACATCCGTCCGCAGCAGCTGAAGCCGTTGGAGGTCTTGGACTTGGGGTACGTGCTGACCCATCGGGTGCGCTCCATGTTCGAGCGCACCCCTCCCGCTACGGTGGAGGGTGCTGCTCCGCCCGGATTGGGCTGGTGGAGCAACCCAGGCGTCCTGTTCCTGGAGCAGCCGATGGTGCTGGCGCGCGTGGGCCCTCCAGCTTCGGTGCTTCAAGCGGGCTTCGGCATTCAGAGCGTGAAAGGCTTGGACGTACGTCTAAAAAACTGGGCGGCGGTGTCGTTGACCAGTGCGGATGGAAAGCCGATAGGGCAGTCGCAGAGCGCCTTGCTGACCGTCGCCACCCGTCAGGAGAACACGGGCCAGCGCTTCGGTGCGCAGGGCACCGAGCTGGTCCAGTGGGGTGGTCCACCGATTTTGGTGGAGCCAGCGCGTGGAACCATCGTTTTCAGTTGGCCAGGCCGGCCTGAGGTACATCCCCTCGACCCGCATGGAGTAGAGATGCCTGCCGTCGAGGTCCGCAAGGTTCGAGCGGGGTGGTCGATTGAGCTCGACGCGGTTCAGTCTCCGTGGTTGAGCGTACGAACTGCGGGCGAGCGCTGACCCGGGTGTCCTCGGGGTTGTGGTCTAAACGACCATGTCGGTCCGTCACATCCTGTTTCGTTGAGGATGCACGCGCGCCGGTGGCTGCGCGGCGCGCCTGGGCGGGGTAAGAGTCCGAAGAATGTCGTCCACTTTCCAGCTCCTGCTCTCGCACCTCCGGCAGGATCCGCTGATGATCCTGATGGTGCTCACCTCGGTGTTTGTCGTTGCCGTCGCGTTGGAGCGCACGTTGATGATGGTTCGGGGCTTTTTGGCGCTCCGAGCCGTTGAGTCTCGCGTGCTCGCTCCCTTGCGTCAGGGCAAGCTCGCCGAAGCGCGTCAGGGCTGTAGGTCCGTCGGCACGCCGATACAGCAGGTCTTTGTCGCGGGGCTCGACCGCGCGACGGGAAAGGTGCGCGGCGACGTCGGCATGGCGATGTCCCGTGAGCAGCGCCGCGCCGTCGCGGCGTTCAAGGCGTGGTTGTGGATGCTTGGCACGACCGGCGCGCTGATGCCCTTTGTTGGCCTGTTGGGTACCGTCGTAGGCGTCATGGGGAGCTTCCGCGCGATCGGCGAGAGCGGTCAAGGTGGCTTCGCGGTGGTGTCCTCCGGGATTTCCCAAGCGCTGATCGCGACCGCGGTGGGTCTCTTCGTGGCGCTTGAGGCGGTTGTGTTGTTCAACTTCCTCCAGAATCTTGCGGGCGGAGTGGCGCGCCGCCTCGCCTATGTCACCGATGAGTGCCTGGAGCTCATTCGTTTGGGCGCGGTTTCTGCAGATTCGTCAGAGGGGAGTGCTCGTGCAGGCAGCTCCGCAGAGTAGCGACGGCGGAGAGGACGATGATGCGATCTTTACCGAGATCAACATCACCCCGCTGACCGATATTTTTCTGGTGCTGCTGATCATCTTCATGGTGGTCTCGAGCTCGATGGTCGAAGCTGAAAAGGCGTCAAGTCAGACCAAGGGGCTCCAGTCCGAGCGCGCGCTTCAGGTTCAGACCCCACAGGGCACGGGTGACTCGACCTTGGTCCCCAAAGATGTGGTCGTGTCCATCCTTCCCGACGGCACGCTGTTCGTAGACTCCGATGAGGTCACGATGGACAGCCTGAGCGAGAAGCTGGGCGTCATCAAGAGCGCTGGCGCCGTTACGCGCGTCGTCATTCGCGGCGACGAAGCCGCAACGTACGACCTGATCATGAAGGTGATTGGGAAGTGCAGAACCGCAGGCCTGACCGACATCGCGCTCGCGAGTCGTGCGTCTCAGTGACTCCCGCCCCGACCACAGAAGCGGGAGCTGGCCGTCTGCTGATCATCCCGACGCCTTTGGGAAACCCTGAAGACATCACGCTGCGTGCGCTGCGTGCGCTGCGCGAGGTGGACGAGCTGTACGCCGAGGACACCCGCGTCACCGCCGATCTGCTGCGCAGGTTGGGCGTGGACCGCGGGAGCCGAAGCTGCCACGACCATAACGAGGATGCTCGGGCTACCGAGATCCTCGGTCATCTCGAACAAGGGCGCTCGGTGGGTTTGGTCTCGGATGCCGGTACCCCGCTGATCTCCGACCCCGGCTACCGTGTGGTCTCGCGGGCGCGTCAGGCTGGCTTTGCCGTCGACGTGCTCCCCGGAGCCTGTGCGTTGGTCGTGGCGCTCGCGGGGAGCGGCCTTCCGACGGATCAGTTCACCTTCGGTGGTTTTCTTCCTTCATCCGAATCCGAGCTGCGTGGCAGGCTGGCGGAGCTCGCAGTTTTTGACGGTACGCTCGTTTTTTACGAGTCTCCTCGTCGCCTTTCGGCGACGCTATCGGTGATCGCGCAGGTTTGGCCTACGCGCGATGTGGTGGTAGCTCGAAATCTGACCAAGGCGTTCGAGCAATGGCTGACTGGCACGGCATCTTCGGTGCAGGAGCAGCTTGGCGAGGAGACGCGCGGCGAAGTCGTGCTGCTGATCGGGCGCGGCAAGGTCGAGGTGGTAGATCCGGACGCTCGGATCCGCGCGTTGTTAGCGGAAGGGATGGAGACGCGGCGAATCCGGGACGTCGTCGCGGCGGAGACGGGCATGCAACGCCGTGAAGTCTACGCGAGGGTGCTCGCGCTGCGCCCCTGAACGTGCTGCCAGAGACCGTTCGGCGGCGTCGAGCCGAGAGTCAGTCGCAGTGCGGATCGTTGGATGGGTCGACGTTGGCGTCTACCGTCAGGTCCGCCTGCCACGGAGCGCTTGCATCCAACACATCCAACGCAACACAGCCGATCTCCCCGTCGGGGCAAGCGACGCATTCGTCTCCGAACGACGGCAGCGCTGCGCACACATCCACCCCCTGTGAGCTGGAGATCGGTCGTGCGTCGATCAGCGCGCTGACCGCGACCTGGGCGATCTCCGAGCCATCGGGCTTGAAGGTGCCGCTGAAGCTCAGGGCGTAGAGCGGGACGCTGGTGCTGCCTGCGACAAGCGCGGCTTCCAAAGGGCCGACGAGAAAGTCGGGGTTTGCGCCAAACGGCGCAGCGTCAAAGTCAAACGCGGACGCACACGGGTACTGCGTGAGGCCACGGTCGAGCATCATCGCCGCTGCGCCCACCGTGTCGATCTGGGAACCTACCGCCTCGACCATGAGCAGCAGATGGTCGGTTTGGAGCATGGTGATCAGGGTCGGCCCTGCGCTTGGAGCGCGCCACGTGATGTCCGCTCCAGCGAGGTCGATGTCATAGCTTCGACCGGTCAGGTCGACCTGAACGTCGTCGGACGTATCCGGGCTGGTGTCGGCGTCGGCGTCGGCGTCGGCGTCGGAATCGGAGTCGGAATCGGCGTCCGAATCCTCGGGCGTCGGGGTGCTGCTGTCCGACTCTACCGCTTTGATGCCGTTTCCACAGGCGCTGAGCGTGCTCGCGCCCAAAAGCAGAAAGCAAGGGAGGACAACGGTAGTGGAGACAATTTTGCGGCGCATCCGATGAGGTATCATGTCGTGGTTGCTCGCGGAACGGATAGAGCAGAGTGCATGTCTGACGAAGTTGTGCTGACGGTACAGGTGAACGGCGAACGTGTACGTCGCCTGATCCCCGCTTCTCGTACTCTCCTTGACCTTCTACGCGAGGATCTGCGGCTCACGGGCTCGAAGCATGGCTGTGACGTGGGCGATTGCGGCGCCTGTACGGTGCGCGTGGACGGACTCCCTCGGCTGGCGTGCATCACGCTCGCGGCCGAAGTGCAAGGCGCTTCGGTCCAAACCATCGAGGGATGTGGCTCGAAGGAAGCCTACATCGTGGATGCCTTGGACAAGCACGTCGCCAGTCAGTGCGGCTACTGCACCCCGGGCATCGTGCTCTGCCTGGCCAGCCTCTTCGACGATCAGGCGGACGCGGACGAGGCTGCGATTCGCGAGGCGCTCGGTTCGAATATTTGCCGGTGTACGGGGTACACCAAGATCCTCGCGGCGGCGCGTGAAGCTGCGGCTTCGCGGAGCTCCGCATGAGCGAGGGCTCCAACGAGAATCGTCCGGGCTGGGCCGTGTACCCGACGCACGCGGGGGAGCCGGCCACCGGAGGGGTCTTAGGCCGCGGCGAGCGGAAGATCGATGGGCGGGGGAGGATCACGGGTACGGCGGTTTTTACCGACGACATCCAACTTCCCAGGATGTTGCACGCGAAGTTTGTACGCTCCACCGAGGCCCATGCTCGGATTTTGGGCGTGGACCTCAGCGCCGCTTTGGAGATTCCCGGCGTCGTCGGCTATGCCCTCGGGGAGGAGCTGCCGAAGAAGTATGGGGTGATCCCCGTCGCGCAGGACGAAACTGCGATGGCGATCGGCAAGGTGCGATACATCGGTGAGCCAGTAGTATGTATCGCTGCGCTGGATGAGGAGACGGCGCTGCGCGCGGTGCGCGCCGTGAAGGTCAGCTACGAGCGCATCGACGCGGTGCTCACGATCGAAGACGCGCTCGATCCACGGAAGCCGCACATCCACGAGGGTTCCCGGAAGCCGTCCAACATCCTGCGGCGTGTGTTTCAGGAGTACGGGGACGTTGACCGTGGGTTCGCCGACGCCGACATCATCGTAGAGGACACCTACTCCTACCCTGGCAGCACACATGTGCCCTTGGAGGCCCACGTAGCGGTCGCGAACCCGGAGCCTGACGGCAAGCTCACGCTTTGGTCCAGCACGCAGAACCCGCACTATGTGCATCGCGATGTCGCGCATGTGCTCGGTATGCGGGAGCAGGACATCCGGTTGATCAAGCCCGCGATTGGGGCTGGCTACGGCGGCAAGTGTGACCCCTTTTGTACGGACATCCTCGCTGCCTACCTCGCCCGTAAGCTTGGTCGGCCGGTCAAGATCGCGTTGGAGCGGGAGGAGGTGTTTTACACGCATCGGGGTCGGCATCCGACGCGGATGTGGCTCAAGATGGGCTTCAAGAAGGACGGCAGCATCACCGCCGTCGACTTCAAGGCATGGGCGGATGGTGGAGCGTACGCCAGCTACGGCGTAGTCACGAGCTACTACCTCGGTGTATTCATGCCCCTGCCGTACACCCTAGAGAACTACCGCTTCGAGTCCCATCGCCTGTACACCAACAAGCCGCCGTGCGGACCCAAGCGCGGTCACGGAGCGATCCAGCCTCGGCTCGCGTTGGAGATGCACATCGATCGGGCCGCTCAGCGGTTGGGGTTGAACCCGGCAGAGCTGCGGCGCGCGAATTGTATAGAGCCGGACACGGAGACCTGCAACGGCTTGAAGGTGACCTCCGTCGGCATGAAGCAGTGCATCGACGCGGTGGTGCAGGCCAGCGGGTATGAGCAGCGAAGGGGGACGCTTGGTTTCGGCCGAGGCCTCGGTTTGGCCGCATCCGCCTACATGTGCGGTGCGTTGCATCCGGTGTATCAAAACGAGCTCTCGCAGTCCTCGGTGCAGCTCAAAGTGGATCGTTCCGGCGAGGTTACCCTATTTTCAGGCACCGCAGATTGTGGTCAGGGTAGCATCCATATGCTCGCTGCGGTCTGCGCAGAGCGCCTTGGAATTGAGCCATCGGATGTGCGGGTGATTGAGGGTGACACCGCGCTCACGCCCGTAGATCTCGGCAGCTATTCCTCCCGTGTCACCTTCATGGCCGGTAACGCATGTATCGCTGCGTCGGATCGCGTTCGTGCGAAATTAGCCGAGGCCGTCGCGGCTAAGTTGGGTGTTTCGGCAGAGTCTCTCGTGTTTCGCGGCGGCAAGGTGTACGTCGCCGATGCGCAGGAGCGCGGGGTCTCTTTTGTAGACGCCGTTTGGTTGGCCGAGGAGCGCTTTGGGCCGATCGGCGAGGTTGGAGGCTACAAGCCACATAAAATCGGCAGTCGGTTCCGACGCCAGTCGGTAGGGCCGTCTCCGGCCTACTCCTTTACCGCTCAGGTCGCCGAGGTCGCGGTCGACGTAGAGACCGGCATCCTGACGGTAGACAAGATCTGGGTCGCCCATGATTGCGGACGGGCGATCAACCGCACCATCGTAGAGGGCCAGATTGAAGGCTGCGTATACATGGGGGTAGGCGAGGCGCTGTACGAAGAGCAGCGCTACCGAGGGGGCTTGGTCAGCGCGCCAAGTCTGCTGGAGTACAAGGTGCCGACGATCCACGAGACCCCAGAGATTGAGACGTTCATCGTAGAGACCCACGATCCAAACGGGCCCTTTGGGGCGAAAGAGGCCGGGGAGGGGCCGCAGCTCTCTACTGTCCCTGCGATCGCCAACGCGCTGCATGACGCGGTCGGCATCTGGTTTACCCGGCCGCCGTTTACGCCTGAATCCGTGCTCACCGCGCTCGCGCGGGCCGAGCGGAGCAAGAGCTGATGCTTCCTCTCGCACACTTTGAATACCTTGCGCCAACGGAAGCCGTAGAAGCGAGCCGCTTGTTGGCGAGCCCCGATGCGCGCCTGGTCGCGGGGGGAACGGACCTGTTGGTCTCGATGAAGCATCGGCTTTTTGAGCCCAGGCTGCTGGTCTCGGCCCGCCGGATCGCAGAGATGCAGGGCATTGTTCCCGCAGCTGGATGGCTGTCTATCGGCGCGAGCTGCACCCTCCGCGACGTGTCTCGTCATGGGATCGTTCAGCAGCGTCTACCGGCCTTGGCCGCCGCCTGTCGCACGGTCGCGACGCCCACGATTCAGGCGATGGCTACGCTCGGTGGTAATCTGATGCTTGATACACGGTGTATGTATTACAACCAGCCCGCCGGTTGGCGTGCGTCCTTGGGCTACTGCTTGAAGCGGGAGGGCTCGGTGTGTCATGTCGCGCCGAAGGGGCGTGGTTGCTATGCCACACAGGCGGCCGATACGGTCCCAGCGCTCTGGCTTTTGGGCGCTGAGGCTGAATTTGTGTCGGTCTCCGGCACCCGACGCATTCGTGTGTCCGATTTGTATCGCGAGGACGGAATGAACTGGTTGACGGTCCGTCCCGACGAGGTGCTGACCCGGATCCATGTGCCCCTTGAGGACCGATCGGTCGCCCATCGCAAGCTGCGGACGCGTCAGGCCATTGACTACGCGCAGGTGCTGGTTGCGGTGGCGGCACCGGCGCAGCGCGGTGAACCTTGGTCTGCCGTGGTTTCTTCGGTCGCGCCGCGTCCCATCCTCGTGGAGTCCGAAACGGCAGAGGGCTTAGCTGAGCTCTCTTTTCGGGGTTCCCAACCGTTGAGCACCCACCTCGCTTCGGCGCCGTGGCGAAAGAAGATGGTGCGGGTCGAGGTGGCGCGGGCAGTGGATGCGCTGCTACGGTCCCATGCGGGCAGCGGATGAGGGGCGAAGGCCGGTCGCAGCTTTCGCAGCTTCCTGGCGTAGCTGCCGATGTCACCCGTTTTGCGTTTTACGTGCAGCTTCGGCGCTTGCTGGATCCTGGGCACCCGGAGCGCTTTCGCGCGCTGCACGCGCTGGATGGGGCTGCGCCTCGGTTGTGGCGCGGCGGTTGGGAGCGCATGAGCGATGAGCTCCTCCGGTGTGGCTTGGAGCCACAGGTCGACCGGGCGCTGCGCGTGCAGTACCGGGTCGCGGTGACCGAGCTGGCGCTGGGGCGCTTTTCCAAGTCCACCCTCGAACCCTTTGTACGCGTCGAGGGCGTGGAGCACCTCGACGCGGCGCTCGCGCAAGGCAAAGGCGTGGTCTGGGTGTACCCGCACGCTGGCGCGGTGATGCTGATGCTGGCGTGGCTGGTGAAGAACGGGTACCCCTACACGCAATATGCGGCGCGCGGGCTCGCTCCGGTCGGCGTGGCAGAGGCCCATCCGGAGCTGCTCGGACACAATCGCTGGCGACAGGCGGTGCGCGAGGCGCGGGAGCAGGATGAAGACGCGACGGGGGGCACGTTCCTGTCGCTCTCCAAGCCTGCCCGTGAGCTCTACCGTACGCTCGCCCGGAATGAGCTGGTGGGGATTGCTTTTGACGGGCGCATCGGCAGTAAGTGGCAGCCGTATACGTTCCTTGGGCGTCAGGCGCTGCTCAACCCCGGCGCGTGGCGGCTCGCCGCGTCCACGGGGGCGATGCTTGTTCCCTGCTACAACACTGTGCCGGACGAGGGGCCGGCGGTGTGTACGATCGGACCGGGTATTGATCCCCGGGCGCCGGACGCAGACATGCAGGTGCTGCGCTACGCCGAGGCGCGCATCCAAGCATCACCCGCCGAGTATGGCGGATGGCTCGCGCATTGTCGGCAGCGAAACACGGTAGACGACCACCCGCTGTTCACCGATCACGCCGAGGATGATCGGTGGCGGAAGTGGGTCAAGCCCTGACCTTCACGCTTCTCCCGGTCTAATGGCCGGGGAAGTCAACACAATCGTTTGCGTCAGCGCGTGTGTCGGTGCGAAGGAACACCTCTTCGCCGACTTCGATGGCCGAGAGCGCATGACCACGGGTGACGTGGTGGCCGTGACCCGCGATGGGGATCAGGGAGTGCCCCTCCCGGGCCCAGCTCAGGGCCGTCTCTCGGGTGACGGTGCGCGCTTCGGCGTTCTTGAACCGCACCTCGAGGGTCTGGATGCGTCCGGCGTTCAGGTGGGCGTGGAGGATGTCGATATCGGCCATGGAGGCTCCAGAGAGGGGAGCACAGAGCTATCTCCAGCACGCATTCGAGACAAACTCTCACCGGCAGGATCTGTCGCTGCGGAGTACGCAGGCCCAAACGGTGCGGTCATGTACTCAACTTTGATTCGGTCTTCGCTCGCTGCTTTGGTGACGGTCTCGCTGGCTGGCGTGGCAAGCGGATGCGTACATCCGGCGCCCCCGGTGGCGGTGGTCGATCCGGGCGCGGCTCCGCATCTTCCGGCGCCGGTCGCGGATCTTTACGTCCATCACGTAGGCACGCCGGTCGATCCGTTGGTCAAGCAGCTGATCGGGGCGCGTCCTTGGGAAGAGGTGTTGTCGGGCGCTGCCACAGCGCTGGCGCTGAAGATCGCTGCGCGCGAGAGCACCGATTTGCTGGCGGCGCGCTGGGCAGCCGTTCGTGCGGGGTACCCGTACCCGGTGGAGCGCATGGAGATCGTCCATACGGCGCACGACGCGCTCCCACAGCTGGTGGTTCCGGCAACGGGGGACATCGGTTTGGTGCGAGCTCGCGGTCCGGACGACGACATCTGGGTGTTGTTGCATGGACGCAGCGGGGCCGCTCTGCCGCCGATTCCGCGCGAGGCGCAGGTCGGCGATGCGGTGCGCCTCGGTTTACACCAATGGCGAGCGGGGAGCCCGGATGGCTCGGTCTTCGATGTGGGGGAGACCCTCGTGTTCAACCGCGCGGGCGAATGGTTGCTTCAGGCGCGCGGCGCGGACGGCGTGATCGCCAACTTGCCGGTGTACGTCGGCCAGCCCATGCCGGAGGTGTCGCCGCTGTTGTCCGTGTTGACCGGGAAGGACCCAGAAGAAGCGACGTTCAACGCGGTCGCGGGGGTTTGGAAATGGTACGGGCGGGAGGCGCCGCAGCGCGACTCTGGCGTGGACTCGGTCGCCCGCGTGCGCTTGCGAGAAGCGCAGGCGGCGAACGCGGGGGGCGCGGCAGCCGCACCCGCCGCCGCGCTGTTGCGTCGCGCGGGGTTTATGGAGGGAGGCGACGGCAGTGAGTGCCGGGCGGCGACGCTGCTCGATTGTATCGAACAGATGTGGTGGTCGCCGGACCAGCGCGCGGTGTTCGCCTCGGACTATCGGTCGGTAGGCGTCGCGATGGCCACCGAGGCTGGCGGGGTTCATGTGGTGGTGATGGCGGCACGTTAGGGTAACGACGCGGATCATCCCGCGTCTCGTCGAGGAGCCCCATGCCGTCGCCCGTCTCAACGTCCTCTGTCTGCTTGTTGGCGGGCTTGTCGCTCGCGGGCTTGTCGCTCGCGGGCTGTCAGGACTACGGGATCAAAGGGCAGGATTCTGGACCGGGGTCGGGAGACGGCAGCCGCGACAGCTCGGATCCGGATTGGAATTCGGATGACGCGTGCGCCGACGGCAGCGTGGCGGCTGTAGATGTCGCTTTGGGGGACGCTTGCCCGTACGAGGTCGGCGGCTTCACGCCCATCGTCGAGTGGGACGTCCCGGGAGAGCGCAGCGACGCCTTGCCGGTGGTCGGGGACCTCGACGGGGACGGTGTCCCCGAGATCGTCGTGAACTGGAAGGACGGGCTGTCTGGCGCGGGCGAATTGGCGGCGTATCACGGGGATGGATCGGGGATGCTGTGGCGCACCTCGGGCGCGGACACCGGCTACGGTGCTGCTCCGGCGATCGCCGACGTCGACGAGGACGGATCCCCGGAGGTCTACGTCGTCCGGGAGTATGCGAGCGAGCTGTGGACCTTCGGCGCCGGGGTCTACTCGGTCGTCGCGTACTCTTCGACCGGCTTGGAGATCGCCGAGTCCGAGCTGTTTGATGACGACTCCTTCGACTACGCGACAGGCGTGACGGTATCGGATCTGGATCAGGATGGTTCGCCCGAGGTCATTGCCGGTCGAGCCATCTTGAACAGCGACTTGAGCACGCGCGCCGTTGGAGCCTATGGCCGAGGCTGTCCGGCCTACACCGGTTTTGGGATCTACGGCGAGGGCGCCCAACCTGCGGTGGTCGACATCGACCTCGACGGGCAGCAAGAGGTGATCGCCGGAAACGTGATGTACGACGCGGACGCGAACGTCGTCGGGCGGATCAGCGGCGCGAGCGAAGGCGCGATCGCGGTGGGGAACTTTGACAGCGACCCCGAAGGCGAGTTTGTGCGCGTCTCCGGCAACACCATCCAAGCCTACCAGACCAACGGCGCTTCGATGTGGGGGCCGCTCACCAACCCCAGCGCGAACATCTTTCCGATTCCGGCCGTCGGGGACATTGACGGCGATGGACGTGCCGAGATCATCGTCGCGGGCGGGGATGTGCTGTGGGCGCTGAACAGCGAAGACGGCTCGATCCTCTGGGAAGCGAGCGTGCACGACGAGAGCGGCGCGACCGGCGCGAGCATCTTCGACTTTGACGCGGATGGGGTGCCCGAGGTCGTCTACATCGACGAGATCGAGATGGTCGCGTACAACGGCGCGGACGGCGTCATCAAGTTCCAGTCTTTTGAGCACGCTTCGGCGACCATGTACGATTACCCGGTGATCGCCGACGTCGACAACGACGGCCACGCAGAGATTGTCGTCGTGCACGATGCATTTTCGTCGGGCATCTCCATCTACGGGGATGCGACCAACTCCTGGGCCCCGGCGCGCGGGGTCTGGAACCAGCACGACTACACGATCACCAACATCGAAGACGACCTTTCGGTGCCGGTAGGCGCGGCGCCCAACTTTACCGTATACAACTCGTTTCACTCGGCGTCGTCGGTCATTCCCGGCGCGTCGCTGGGCGCTGAGCTCCAAGGCGAGATCCTCGGGGTTTGCCCTGATGACTGCGATGTGGGCGTGCTGAGGGTCGTCGCTCGGGCGATGAACACCGGCGAGAACGAAGTCGCGGCGGGCGTTGTCGTCGCGCTGTACGGGCGCTCGTCGGAGGGGGATGTGCTGGTAGGCACCCAAACCATCGCGGAGCCCATCCCGTCGGGGCGTACCAGTGTAGGCTTGTCTTTTGACGTTTCCACAGAGGATCTGGTCGGCGTGGATGCGCTGTGGCTCTCGGTTGACGATGATGGATCCGGCCTCGGTCGCGTACCGGAGTGCGTGGAAGACGACAACGGATACCTGTACGACGGGGAGCTGTGCCCCTAAACATGGCGTTGTTTCGTCGCTCCCGGGTCTGGATAGGCGTGGCGTTTATCGTCGCGTTGTTCGTTGGCGTTGGGAGCCGCGCAGCGTTTGTGCCCGACGACGGCATGGCGCCGTCGTTGTTGCCGGGAGATCTGGTGTTCATCCTCCCCACGCCAGCCAAGGTGGACGACGTCGTGGCGGTGATCGATCCCTTGGATCCTACCGTTTGGACGTTGCGTCGCGTGGAGGCCATCGGCGGAGCGGTCCGGTACGCCGGGGGATCTTTTGTGACCGAGCAGGCTCCACAGCTGCTGGACATGGGGCTGGATGACAACGGGTATTCGGTGATCAAAGAGGCGGATCACCTGACGCGCCACCTCGTGCGGAACATCAACTGGGAGATGGATGAGATGGGCGTTCCCGATGAGAGCGCGTGGTTGGGGGCGGATAATCGGGACATCGCCATCGATTCTCGATGGTGGGGACCGGTGCCGCTACCGGCGCTTCGGGGCACTGTTGTGTTGCGTGTGGGGCCTCCGCGAAATCGTTGGCGGGGTTGGTTTGACGTGTCGCCGTGATCGGACGCCGCTTCGGTCTCGTTCGGTATAAGGTGTCCCTCCACCCGCGAGGATTGCATGGCCAACAGTGACGGCTACCACCTGAAGTTCACCATCGGCAAGGCGCTTTGGCGCGACCTCTTCTCGGTCGGCTTGCCCTACAAGGTGTCGGATGGCAGCTTCGACCTCGTGGAAAACGTGCGGGCTGGGCTGAAGCAGCTGGAAGTACGCGAGAAGGTCAAAGGTCTGCTCGCCGATCGGCAGGTGCCCGAGGTGCTGCAACGTGGCAGGGTGATCGCTGGGAATGTGTGGCAAAACCGTCGCGAGCAGGTCTACCAGGTCGTCAACGAGCTCGTTCGGGTCAACGGCGACTGGAAGGTAGAGGTAGACCGCGACGGATCGGACTTCAAATACGCGCAGCAGCGCTTCGGCGTCGAAGCCCACGTAAAAGTGGTCGCGACTGGCAAGGTGTACCTGCTTCGGGAGAACATTGAGTTTCCCTTCGTCCTCGAGAAGCGCATCGGCGCGGAGGCTGCGCTCGCCGACATCCACTACGACACCGAGAAGCGCGCGCTGGTCGGCACCTTAGAGGGCGTCACTGTCAACTTCGGCGAGCACGTCATCCTGCAGCTGCTCAATCGCGCTGCGGAATATTTGCTCGCTCAGCAGACGCCCAAGGTCAATCCGGTCCCGATCTTGAAGAAAGACCAGATCGAAGAGATGGTCTCTCCGGCGGGCGGCCCGCTGAAGATCAAGATGGGCGTCGAAGACGTCGCGCTCGACATCAGCGACGAAGAGATGACCTTGAAGGTGAAGTTTGGATTCGCGCAGCTGCAGTTGCCCGGGTAGGCGTAGCGCCTCCGGGCCAGCGTAGCGCCTACTTGACCTTGCAGCAGTCGCCGATCGCGGTGATCGTAGCCGGGCCGATGCCCGACACGTCATCGAGGGCGCTGCAGCTTGCAAAGGCGCCGTGGTCGGTGCGGTATTGGAGGATGGCGGTGGCCTTGGACTCGCCGATGCCGGGCAGGTTCATCAGGCCGCTGGTGTCGGCGGTGTTGATGTTGACCGGGCAGCCCTCTGCGGAAGTTGAGGTGGACGCGGCAGCCGGAGCTGCTGCTGCGGTGGTTGCGGCCGGAGCGGCAGCTGGCTTGGTGGAGCTCGCGTCGGGCTTGCCGGTTGCGGGCCCGATGGTGACCAGATCGCGTACGCTGGCGAGCGTGCTCGGGCCGATCCCCGAGACGTTGTCGAGCTCGTCGACGGTCTTGAAGGGGCCGTGGTCGGTGCGGTACTGGATGATCGCGGCCGCCTTGCTCGCGCCGATGCCCGGCAGGGTCTCGAGCGCGCTGGCGTCGGCGGTGTTGAGGTCAATTCCGGCGGCCCAGGCTTGGGCGGCAAACGCGATGGACAACAAAACGAGGAGAAAGGCGCGCATGGGGGCTCCAGAATTCCGGGGGCTACGTTCAGAGATCAAAGGTGCCTGGACCTTGATCGGTCTTCTTGCGTAAACGCGCGAGGCGCGCTTCTGCTTCCGAGGTGTCGCTCATCTCAGCGTGAAAGGACAGCGCAGCACCTTCTAAGGTGCCGTTGGGGAGCGCAGCGAGCGGGATGGCCACAGTTTCGATGGCGCCGCTGTCAATCGCGAACTCCAAGACCGCGCGATCGCCTTCAATCCGGTCAACGGTGATACGCATCGGTCGCTCTCCTTCGCATCGCAAGGTTCAAGGCTTGCAACAGCCGGCCGGACGACGCCCGGACGCGACCGCGGCTTCACGCGTGGGGTAGCAAACCTTGTTGTCCGGCGCGATCTTGCCGCCGTTCCCGCAGGAGTTCTCGTGGAAGACCTCGCTGCTCTTCGACGCGACGTAGGCGCAAGCCGGGTCTGGCGTGGTTGCAGCAGCCGTACCGGTGGGTGGGGGCGTAGGTACGGCGACTGGCGCAGATGCGGCGGGCGAGGATCCAGCAGGAGCAGTACCGGTAGGGTACCAGGGCGCGGGCGTGCCGGGGACCGCGACCGGAGCGTGCGCGGTGGTGACCTTCACGCCGTGTCCGGTGGATGTGACGGTGATCTGCCCGCTCTCATCGGTGCGGTAGATCGCGGTGCCCATCGAGCGGATGCGCTCGACGGTGTCCGGGCCGGGGTGGTGGTAGCTGTTTCCAACGCCGACGCTGATCAGCGCGATCTTCGGCTGCACCGCGTTCAGGAACGACGGGGTGGACGAGTACTGGGAGCCGTGGTGAGCGACCTTCAACACATCGCACTGGGTGAGCCCGGCGTTCAACAGCCCTTGTTCGGTCGGCGCCTCGCTGTCTCCTACGAACAAGAAACAGTCCGAGCCATGAGTGAGTCGCGTCACGACCGAGTTCGCGTTCAGGTCGGAGCGTGTCCCGGTCAGCGCCGATCCGTTGGGGAACAGGACCTCCAGCTTGGCGCCGTCGTCGAGGTTGAACACCATGCCGTTCACGCCGGTCTTGTAGGCGATGGCTTTGGTTTCGATCTCGCTCATCACGCCGGCATAGGTCTGCGTGGTGTGGGGCAGCCCGTTGTCGACGTAGAGCTTGACGGGGAAGTCGTGCAGCACCTTTTGCATGCCGCCGATGTGGTCGGCGTGCGGGTGGGTGGCGATCACGAGGTCGAGGTGGTCGACGCCCTCGCGCACCAGCTGCTCGTTGACGTGGCCTTTGGACTCGGCGGCATCGATGAGGATGACCTTGTTGGCCGGAGTCCGAATCAGGATGCTGTCTCCCTGGCCGACGTCGAGCATGTCGACACGGAGGTCACCAGCGAGGACAGAACCAATGAGTGCGAGGAACATCACCACGGGTCTTTAGCACCGCATGCAGCTGGGTACGAGCGCAGAATCAACTCGCTACGCAGGCGTGACAATCTCCGACTCCCGTCCTACAGGCTTCCGAACCACACCTTCCGTGAAGTGTAGTCGTAGCAAGCTGCGTAGTTCTTGGAGCCGATGGTCGCGACTTCGTTGAAGTAGCCGAGCGCTCCCTCGTCGCCGGCCAGCTTGCTGTACGTAAAGTTGCTGCCGCTAGGGCTGGCCACCATGATGTCGTTGCCGAGGCCGTCGAAGTACGCGATGTGCGCGGCGCCCGCGGAGATCACGATCGCGCTGTCCGCGCCTTTGAGCTCGCCGGAGTCGAGCGTCTCGATGGCGAAGTTGCCGGGCGTGCCTTTGGCGAGCTTCAAGTCTTGCTTCTCAACGTCGTGGTAGCTGATGTACAGCATCGCGCCGTCCATCGCCAGATCGGGCCACTGACCGACATCCCCGGAGTCGTCGACGACCTCCACCGACCAAGAAGTGCCGGTGCCGGTCGCGAGCTTGAGCGCGGTTTGAGCGCGATCGTAGAACGCGAGGTATTCCTTGCCGGAGCTGTCGATGAGCAGCTTGCAGTACTCTCCGGTCTGCGCATCCGCTGCAGCGGTCGCGGTGTCGGCGGGCACGTAGTCCTCGCCCTCCACCGCGACGGCGCCTGCGAAGGCGGTCCCGTTCCATCGTGTGACGCGCAGGTTCTTCTTTCCGGCGTCGTAGTGGGCGATCACCGGGCTTCCCGAGGGATCGAGGGCGATCGAGGCCCAGTAGCCGGCGTCAGAGTGTGCGCCGCCGCCGATGTCGGCGATGCCGGTGGTCCACGAGCCGCCCTTGGGCTTGGTCGCGTACTTCAGCGTGCCGTTCGAGGTGTCTTGATAAGCGATCCACGTCGTGCCGTCGGCTGCGATCGCCATGGACGCGTACTTGCCCGAATCTCCAGGGTTCAAGCCGTTTTCGTCCGGATAGCTGTCGACCTTTTCACGGGCCCACGTCACCGAGCTCCCGGAGATCGTGCCCACGGCGTACCCGAGCGCGTCGGAGGTGCGATCGTAGTAGGCGATCGCGGCGGTTCCATCGGCGTTGGCCTTCATGGAGAGCCAGCTTCCGAGATCGTGGGAGGCGTACTCGTCTTCGGCGGGGCCAGTGTCTACACCGTCATCTGCGATCTTCTGCTTGTTGCAAGCGAGTAGAGCAACCGAGAAGGTAGCAAGCTGAAAAATCGCGGCGCAGCGCATGACGGCTCCAGATCCGGTGCACAATAGCGGCAAGACGGCCGATCTGTCAATGCGTTGCCGCGGCCTTACGTTACGATGTACTCTGGTTTGGAGGTTCCCATGTCCGTGTCCACCGTGGTGCTGATGGTCGTGCTCGGAACGCTGCTCTCCGCCTCGGCGGGGCTGCGTGCGTTTCTGGCTCCGTTCGGGTTGGCCTGCGCGCAGGGGATGGGCTGGGTGCACTTGTCGCCGGAGATGGCCTGGCTGGGGTCCCCGCTGGCGATCGGCTCGCTGGGGCTGGCCATCGTGATCGAGGTGCTCTCCGATAAGGTGCCGGTAGTGCATCACGCGTTGGATGTGGTGCACGTGGGGGTCAAGCCGATGACGGGAGCGTTGGCCGGCGCGGCGTTGGTGGGCGGAGACGCACCGCTGATGACGTGGGTGCTGGCCATCGTGGGCGGCGGCGCTATGGCGGGGGCCACGCACTTCACCAAGGCGGGGCTGCGTGTAGGTTCGACGGCGCTGACGGTAGGTACGGCCTCGCCCGCGCACTCGCTGGCGGAGGATGCGTTGGCGCTGGCGGCGGTAGGTGCGGGTATGGCCGGTATGGCGCTGGCCCGGTAGCGCTGACCCGGTAGCGCTCACTCGTCTACGCAGTCGCCGTATGTGTAGGCGTAGGTCTTGACTTGGATCGCTGCGCCGCTAACGGTCTCACTCAGCGGATTTCCGAGCGTATCGTAGGTGTAACTGTACGTGCGGGTTTCGGTGGGAGTCCCTAAATAGGTCGTGGCGACGATTGCGGTGGTGACGGTGCCATCGTCTTCATAGGCGTAGCTCCACGTCCAGGCGTTCCCCTCGGGGTCGGTGACAGTGAGCACGCTGCCGTGCGCATCGTAGGTGTAGGTCTGTGTGGTCCCGTCTCCGTGGGTCTCTACCGCGCTCTGGATGTTTCCGCTGTCGTCATAGCGGTAGTCCCACGTGTTGTCGCCCCCATACCGGACGTCGTAGGTGTTGAGCACGTTGCCGTGCGCATCGTAGCTATCGGTGTGACCCGATGAGTCGGTGCGGTAGAGCAGGAGCCCGTCAGCGTCGTATGTGTAGGTATACGTTGACGTTATGCGTGTGTCGCTGCCGCCGTCGCTGACCTGTGTCTCTGTCGCCGTCAGGAGGTTTTCGTCGGAGTCGTAGGTGTAGGCCCACGCATAGCCATATTCTTCGATTGTAGACGTCATTGTCAGGGTGAGCGGGCTGCCGTTGACGTCGTAGGTGTAGCTTGAGGTAGTGCTTCTACCCGAACTATCCACTCGTCGCGCCTCGCTCACTTGGCCGCCGTCGTACGTGTACTCCCAATCGTAGCTGTAGGATTGCCATAGCTCCGCGTGCATCGCTTGCAGCGTGCCACTGCCGTCGGTGTCTGCGCTGCCTCCGGAATCCGCGTAGGTGTATGTGTAGGTGTTGGAGTATCCGGGTTCAAGCCAGTTGCCCTGAAGGTCGACCCGCTCGCCGGTGTCGATGGTGGCGGTCACGACGACGACCCGCTGGGTGCCTACCTCAGAAGCGGTGTAGACGTAGTGGAGGGTGCTCCCGTCCCGGCTGTCGGTGAGCAGGTCTCCGGCGGTCGAATAGACGTAGTTCGTCGTCAATCCATCAGGGGCAGTCGACGTTTTTGGGTAGCCTCGCGCGTCGTAGGTGTAGGAGGTCGTCCCCGCTTCCTCATCGGTTTGCGAAGCTATGCGCGCGTTGTCATCGTAGGCATAAGTGTACGCATCCCCGGACGAATGCACCTCGGTCACGAGCCTTTGTTGGGCGTCGTAGCTGTAGAGATCGATAGCACCGCTCGTCCACTCGCTCACCGCGGCGCGCAGGACGAGATCGCCGGCTGCATCGTAGGTGTAGGTGACATAGTACTCGCCGGCGGTGGCCGTGGATTGGACTGTGAGCAGCCTGTCATCGGTATCGTAGGTGCTGTAGACGCCGGTGCCGTACGGATCTTCTGCGGCGAGCACGTTGCCGTTTGCGTCATACGTCCAAGTCCACACCTTCGTTTCGTCGCCATCGACCTGCGTCATCTGGAGCAGGCGCCCGTCAGCATCGTAGGCGTAGGTCTGGGTAACCGTGGCTTCTGGTGGCGCACCGACGAGTTTTGTGGCGGTGAGCAGTAGGTCATTCGCGTCGTAGGTGTACGCCCAAGTCTCTTCGACCATGGCGGGGTCACCTGCGGTCTTTACGGCGGTGATCGCGTTGCCGCCGGTGTCGTAGGTGTACGTCCATGTCCACGTGGCCGAGCGGGTATTGCCGTCGGCGTCCCAGTAGATGACTTCGGTCTGCGTGTAGGTGAGCGTGTTCCCATCGGCGTCGTAGGTCCAAACATTGCTTACGTCGCCGCGGTCGGAGGTGAGCACATGGCCGTCGTCGTCGAAGGTCTGCGAGAGCACTTCGCCGTCGTCGGTGCGCTCGCTGAGCAGGTTGCCATAGGCGTCGTAGGTGTAGAACGTGTGGTACACGGGGTCGGTGGCGGCCTCGCTGAGCAGCTTGCCGTCTGCGTCATAGGTGTAGATCTGGGGCCGGCCTCCCACGTTCTGCCTGGTGCGCGTTCCGTCTGCGTTGTAGGTCCACGTCCAAGTCACCGTGTCTGCTGGGGAGGACTCCACCTTGCGTTGCACGCAGGTCGGGGCGGCGGCGGGTGGTTGGAAGGATGGAGCACAGGCGAGGAGCAGGAGCAAAGAGGCGTAGGCCAGGCTTGTCGTACGGGTGGTTCGCGGGCCGAATCGTTCCGCGGGGGCTCTCACAGCCCGATCCGCAGCGCGTTGGAGTACAGCCAAGGCGTGGGCTTGATCAGCGCTTGCTGGTCATCGAGGAACGCCGAGAGGTGTTTGGGCGTGATGGTCGCGACGGCGCGGTAGACGCCCGCCTCGGTGGGGGTGTAGGTGCCGCAGTCGGTTTGCCAGACAGCGCCGTCTTTGTAGATCGCGACGGTGATGTCGGGGGGCGTGTCCATCTGCGGCGAGGAGGCGGAAAGCGTGGGGCACGAGACCACGAGATCGTCGCCGAGCGGGGCGGTACCGCCCATCTCCAGATCGCCGTAGTGCACGTCCCAGCTTCCCGGCTCGCCGAGGATCTCAAACGCGATGAACAGCCGTCCTGCGGCGACTGCGTCTTGGTAGTCTTGGGGCTCGTCGCCGTCGACGAGCGCGACGTTGTCAAACCAAATCATCATGCGGCGGTAGGAGTCCATGCGCTCGCCGTCGTCGAGCAAGGCAGGCAGCGCATTTTCGTGGGCGTCGGTGCCGGCGGTGCCGACCATCGGCGCGACCGCGTTCAGCGCGTCCCAACGCTGGATGGACACGTCCTGTTGCTGGTAGAACGCCAGAAACGCGAGGTCGGGCTCGGCGTGGGTGGTCCCGGTCAGGAACGGGCCGATGGCGTCGAGGTAGCTGTAGGGGTCTAAGCCGAGGTTCTCCTCTCGCTTGCTGGGGTCGACCATCGCGTGCAAGTTGAACATCTCGGTGCCGCTGAGGCCCAGCGCTTGTCGCGCGAGCAGCGTGTCGAGGTCCTGCCCTTCGGTGTGGGCTTGCAGGACGGTGGCGCCGGCGGCGATGTCAGCGTCGAACGCTTCGGCGTCGGTGTTGTTGTAGATGCGGCTGTTTTCGGCGGGGTCGTCCGCGACCTGACGCTTCAGGCCGATCGGCATCAGCTCGTCTTCAATGCCTGGCATCAGCGTGACGACGTGGCCGTCTGGACAGGTCATGTGCTTCCCGAACTCGAGCAACTCGTCGGAGCCGCGCAGCAGCTGCATGCCCTCGTAGGTCTGGTACGCCGCGTAGTCCGGGTGGTCGGTCATAAACGCGAAGTCCATCTGCGTCGCGCAGAGCGCCTCGCGCTGGTGGGTCAAACAGTCTTCGTTGACGACGCCGTCGGGCATGCCTTGACCATCGCAGGCGTCATGGGAGATCGGGGAGTGCAGGTGGATGATCCCGCGCTTCCAATCTCGTCCAGCGGCGCTTTTTGTGGCGTAGGCGGTGTGGGTGCCGGCGTAGGGGACGTCGGTGAACATCGGTTGGCTGTCGGTCGCGGAGTCCGTCCCCTGCGTGCAAGCTGCGAGCGCGCTGGCTCCGAGCGCGCTGGCTCCAAAGCACAAGAAATTCAGGGCATGACGGCAGTTTGAGAGGAGGCGGGGCATGGTCGCAGGATAGCGCGATTCGACAGGATGGGGTAGCTGCGCGCCTGTCGCCCTTTTTGGAGTCTCTTATGAAGTTGCTGGTCCCCGTCGTTGGTATTGTGTTTTCGATTGGCGCCTGTTGCTGTGGAGACATGGGCGGCCTCGAAGAGCGGATGGAGGAGCTGCAAGGCGCCCCTGTTGAGGACGCCGAAGCGGTCCCGGTGGAGGCTCCTTCGGCCGAAGCTCCTGCGGTGCCGAGCGCGGCGACGCCGGCCGGGACCGTCGATGGTGCGTGCGGTCGCTACCGGGATTGGGGCTTGAAGGTGCCCGCCGGCTTCACGGTGCTCGCCTGCTCGGATGCGCCCGACGCGGCTGGCATCGTGCTGCAGGGCGCGGGCTCGCCGACTGAGGCATGCAAGGTTGTTCGGGCCTGGGCGGAAGGGACGGGCGCTACGCTGGCCATGGAGAACGCGATGGGCGGCACCAGCTCGATGATCTTTGAAAAAGAAAACGCCCAGATCACCGTCGCATGCACCGATGTGACGGGGACGACGACGATTTCGATCGCGCTCTCTGCTTCCGAGGCGGTCGAGGGCGACTGACGAACGGTTACGCTCACTGTGCCCTTCGTCGCTCCCGTTGATTCGGGCACCATACTCCCGTAGCTCAGATGGATAGAGCACAGGTTTCCTAAACCTGGGGTCAGCGGTTCAAGTCCGCTCGGGGGTACCATTCCGGATAGGCGTCGCTCGATTCGTCGAAAGCGACGCCTTTCTTATTTGCAGATTCGATGGATTCTGCAAGTGCATTGTAGGGTTTCTTCCACGTTACGCTGAGTTTTCCTTCTCGGAATTCGGTGTTCAAGCAGAGGAAATCGAGGAGGCGGCGCTTTTCGGGGGGTTCCTGCTCTTCCCAAAGTTCAAGCTCCAGTCCTAAAAGATCGAGGAGCGCGATACCCTCTTCGGTGGAGGCGCGGTCGGCTGATTCATGCCGTACCATCTCGCCGCGGATGCGTGCCATCTCCTCACGGAGGCCGTTGGCATTCTCCTCGTACCGTCACGAACGGTCTGAGCGGCGAGGTCGGGCGCGACGTGGAACGCGGTGCAATCGCGGATCGTCCGCACGGGCGTCGTCGCGGGCGCGGCGCCCACCTACGCCTGCTCGCCGGCCGCTACATCCGCGAAATGGACACGGAGGCCGGGGCGAGCGCGGACGAAGCGTTCGGCGTGGAGGTGGTGGTCGAGCAGGGACTTGGCGTAGCCGGCCTCCGCGGCCTGATCCCTGATGAGGTAGCCGTCTTGGCTCGAGGCGGCGTCGAAGAGGACGGCCCGATCGGGCTTCATGTAGACATGTGAAGTATTTTAGCATATTTGTACGGTGCGTTCCGTAGCGCGTCCTCGCCGTCGGCGGCCTGGCAAGGAGTGATGTCGTGGTAGTGCTGCTGCTGCTGCTGGCCTGTGCCGGCAAGTTGGACTCGTCCCAACCCGACTCCGGGGACAGCCTGGACAGTCCCGACTCGGATGACACTGCTGTACCGCCCACAGACGCCGATGCCGACGGCTATTTCTCGGCCTTGACTGGCGGCGATGACTGCGACGACGGCGACCCCTACACCCACCCCGGCGCAAGCGACTGGTGCGACGGAAAGGATCAGGACTGTGATGGAGACTCCGTGGGGGCCGGGATGTGCGCGGTGCTCACCGACGTTTCCCAGTTGGACGGGCAGCGGTGGTGGTCGGACGCTCCGTTTGAGCGTATTGCAGCCTGCGGTATGTGGACCAACTCGATGGGGGACAGCCTTGTGACGGGGGGGGAGTATGCCTGGGAGCCCCATGTGCTGCCCGGACTTGGGATCTTCACCGGCGCGGCCGATGGAGAACAGGACGTTCCGCATTGGTGGGGGTGCACCGACGACTATCAGTGCCTCACGAATCTCGGATATCGGCCCATCGGCGACTTTGACGGCGATGGGTTCGACGAATTCCTCTCCGCAGGCCAGGACTACGGTTTCCGGGAGGCCGCCGCCTTCCTCCTCTCAGGCGACGCGTCTACCTGGCCCGAACCTGGCACGCCAATGACCGACAGCGCGCTCGCTTCCTGGGTGCAGACTGCCGGGGGTGACGACTTCGGCAGCCAAGTGGCGGGGGACGTCGATCTGGACGATGACAGCCTGTCCGATTTCGTCGCCTGGGCCCCAGACCGCGGAGATGACGGAAACTTCGCGGGCACCCTGCACGTAATGTTTGGTCGGACCGGCGTGATGCCGCACCTTCGGGACGCAGGGAGGGAGGTGACGTTCGCGCACCAGTCCACCATGCCGATGCCACCCGACGATGCGTTCACGTGGATCAGCGTCGCCCGGGACATGGACGGCGATGGTTTTGATGAGGTGATCGCGCGGCTCGACGAGGAGGACGGCTGCCATTTCGCCGTGGCCAGCGGAGCGGAGCTTCGGAGCCTCGACGGAGCGAACATGGTTGATGTGTTCGACATCGGCCCCTCGAGCTACCAGGGCTTCTGGTGGGCTGAGAACGGCCACTCCGTCGGAGACGTCGACCGCGACGGTATCGACGACCTTCTGATGGACCTCG
The DNA here is from genome assembly GCA_903900265.1 of uncultured Pseudomonadota bacterium. Taxonomy (GTDB): domain Bacteria; phylum Myxococcota_A; class UBA796; order UBA796; family SXON01; genus CAIUMM01. Next base: position 35,203 of record CAIUMM010000077.1, on the reverse strand, counting down.
AGGCGGACGCAGACCTCCACAGGGCCGTGGCATTTCTTTCCGGCGCGTTGCTCAGTGCCGGCGCAGCTCCGGAAGATGCCGTGCTCACTCAGGTCCAGCACGACTACACCACCTACACATTGTCGAATACGGCGGACGTCGATGGCGACGGCCTGCTTGACCCGGTGGTCGCGGTGGTCGAACGCTACGGCGATGGCAAGGTGTGTCTCATGCCCACAACCCGCCTTCCCCTCGGGGGTACCCTTGACGTCGCCGACCTGTGGCCCTGCTTTAGCGGTGGTTCGCCTACGCTCGCCGACCTGAACCACGACGGTCACGCCGAATTCCACTTCTACACGCAGCCGGAAGACCGCGTGGAGATCCTTTCCATACCGGACTTCGACATCCCGTTTGGTGACCCGAGTAAGTGGTGAGCCCAAGCTGAGCACACGCGACTGCCACGCCCGGATTGGGGCGGGCGTTCATCGGGTACCATTTTCCAGCCGCGGCGTTAGCGACCTCGAATGCGCTCCCGCTGTTTGTTCGCGCTGCTGGTTCCTGCTGCGAACACGCGCTGTGCTACGCCGTGAGTGAGCCGTTTGAGCCTGAGCGGGGCGGCAACCTCGCCGCTTTGGGCACCATCCAAGCCTTTCGCATGGCCGCTGCGCTCGCCGTCAACGTGATGGTGATGCGCAGACTTGGTGTGGAGGGCTTCGGGCTGTACGCCTCCGTGACCACGCTCGTCGGGCTGGCGTCTTTTGGCGCGAGCATGGGCATGGATCGCCTGCTTAAGCGGGAGATCGCCCGCGACGAGCAGCTCGCCGGCCACTATGTCGCGACCGGACTTGTGGCGTCTCTCCTGCTTTCTTGTACTACGGGCTTGGGAATTCTCGCGTGGGCCACGATGGTGGACGGGCGCGACACGGTGATCGCAGCAGCCGGTTTGGCGGCGATCGCGCTGGGCTTGCAGTCGCTGGCGTTGGTGCCAGTGTCGGCGTTTCACGCAGTGCGCCGCATGGGTTTGGGCGTACGCGGCAACGCCTTCGGCCGAGTCGCGCTGGTGCTGACCACGGCGGGGCTGCTGTGGATGCAGCTCGGAGTGCTTTCGGTCTTCTTCGCCCAGATCTTCGATGGTGCCGTGACGTTGAGCGTTGTCGCGCTCGCGTACGTGCGGCAGCTGGGCACCGCGTCGTTGCGCACGCGCTGGCGCGACGTTCTGGCGCTGGTGCGCCAGTCGGTGCCATTCGGGCTCAATTCGCTCTTCGTCAGCGTCTATTTGAGCGCGGATGTGCCGCTGCTCGCGCACCTGCGCGGCGATACCGAGGTTGGGATCTACCGGGGAGCTGTGCTGCTGCTCAGCCTTTTTCCGGTGGTCGCCGAGACGCTCACCGCGGGTATCTATCCGAGGATGGCCCTCTATTTAGGTGATCCCGAACAGGCCGGCGACGAGCTTCGGTTTGCCACGCGCGTGCTCCTCGCCATCAGCGTTCCTGCCGCGGTCGGCGGTATGCTCACCGCGGAGCGCCTGATGGTCTTTATAGGAGGCACTGAGTTTGCCGCGAGCGCGCTCCCTTTCCTCGTGATGGCGCCGCTCTTGCCGTTGCGGTTCCTGAACAGCGGCTACGGCATGACCCTGTCCGCGTTGAATCGTCAGGGAGACCGCACCGCCGGGGCGGTGTTGGCGGCGATTCTCAACCTTGGCGCCAACCTCTACGCGATCCCGGCGTGGGGTGTGATGGGCGCGGCGGGGACGACGTTGCTGACCGAGGTTTTCCTCGCCATCTTCCTGCGTTGGCGCGTGGGTCCTTTGGTGTCTCGGCTTGGCTTGTTGGGCACGCTCCTGCGGGTCGGCGTCCCGGCCGCGGTCATGGCGGCGGTGTTGGCGATCCTGCCACACATGCAGGTTGGGGTCGCGATCGGTCTGGGGGTAGGGGTATATGGGTTGGCTGGGTGGTTTACCGGGGCCTGGCGCCCGGATGATCTGCGCAGCCTGCGGAGCGTGTGAATGAAGATCGTACATGTTGTACCTACCCTTGGGGACGTCGCGAGCTCTGAGACCGATCCCGTGTCGGTGCTCCTGACCGCGACGGCGGACCTTGGACACGCGGTGACGGTGGTTTCGGTGGGAGGCTCACAGGCCGGGACGCGCGAAAACCCGCAGGGCTACGGTGTTGCCGATGCGGTGGGTGCGGCGCTGAAGCTCGCCGCGCATTTCGCGCGTCTCCGACCCGACGTCGTGCACACCCACGGGGATGCGCTCCTTGCGGGGTGGGCGGCGGCGCGGATGTTCTCGCCGCTGCGAGGGCCTCGAATCGTGCACACCCTCGACGAGCGTGCGCTGGCCGCGGTCCGTCAGTCACCGCGCGCCTTGCGTGCGGCAGTGTGGGCGCGCGTGGAGCATGTGGCGGTCTCGGATGCGGTGGCTTCCGCGGCGGAGACTGTGCTGGACCTTCGGCCGCGGCATGTCGTTCCCAACCCGATTCCGGTGGCGGCGTATCGCTGGCCGGAGGACGTGCGCGCGTCGGAGCGCGCGGCGCTGGGACTGCGCAGGAACCAGGTCGCGTTTCTCACTGTAGTCGGACCCGGCGGAGCTGCCCCGCAAGAGCTGATCCTCGACGCTTTTGCTCGACCCGGGATGGGGCCGGCGCGGCTGCTCATCGCCGGCGCCGGGGCGCTTCGGGGCGTGATCGAAGCGCAGGCGCGCGCGCTCGATGTGCTGGGCCGCGTGGACTTTATCGGGGAGGGGAGGGCGCTCGCGCGCGTGCTGGGCGCTGTAGACGCGCTGGTGCACGCCGCGCCTTCCGGACCGTCGGTGGTCGCGGAGGCGATGGCGGCGGGGCTGCCGGTGATCGCGGCGCAGCCGCCGGCCTGGGTTTCGGATGCCTCCGGGCTCAGTTTTGTGCCCGACGACCCCGCCGCGTTGAGCGCGGCGATGAAGCGCCTCGCGCAGGACCGCACGCTGGCGCGGCGCTTGGGCGGGGCGGGGGCCCGCGTCGCCGCTGAGCGCTTCGACGCTGCGGTTGTTGCCCGCGCTTACGCCTCAATCTACGAGGAGACACGCGGGAAACGCTAAAATAAAAGCCTCGAACCAGTGTTTGCTGGATCGAGGCTTCAGTGGCAATCGCCGGAGAGGCGATTACTTCGCGACGCGCTCGCGCAGGGTCTTGCCCGGCTTGAAGAACGCGTAGGACTTGGCGGAGATGGCGATCTTGGTGCCGTTCGCGGGGTTGGTGCCGGTGCGGGCAGCGCGGCTCTTGGTGCCGAAGGTGCCGAAGCCGGGGATGGTGACCTTGCGGCCAGCGTCGAGCTCGACGGCGATGATGCCCTTGCCCGGATCCGCGTCGAAGAGCGCGTTCACGACATCGGCGGCCTTGGCCTGGGAGATGCCGGTGGTCTTGGCGAGCTTGGCGACGAGTTCTTTCTTGTTCATGCAGTCTCCTGAGTTGCCCATCGGGCGCATTGGTGATCGAAGAAGTCAAACAGCGTGCTGAGTTCAGGTGCGCCGTGTCGACGCGTCAACAGTATCGGAATTGTGATTGCTTTGCACGATCTTGATTTGCGCAGATGATCGGCTTGCAGCCCAGACAAGCGCACGGCGGGTCTGAAGGTCCGCCAAATCATTATTCTCAAATACTAACGATTTCGAGTACTTATGTCATAGATTTGGTTCGCGGGGACCATTTTTCCGCGTGCCCTGCGCAAAAAACCCCCGCGGCGCGAGGGGCTCGACGGCGCAAGCAGCTTTGCATTTTTGTATTCAATACTACAAATTAGAAGCGGCGCGCGGCGCAGAAACACGGTTCCGCCCGCAGGCCGCCGAACCTTTTATCGGTTCCGTTGCGTCCCGGGCTTGCCAGAGCACCCCTCTCTGAGGTAATTGGAGCAGTCAAATCCGGAGCCCCCGCCTGATGCGCCCCTCCTCTCTGCCTGTACGCCTTCTCGGCACCGCCCTCCTCACCCTCTTGGGTCTCACTACCGCGTCTCCGGCTCTTGCTGGTGGCATCGGCCTTCTTGGCACCGGCGGCCTGCACGGTGACCGTGTTTACGGCTACTCGGCCAATGACGCCGGCACCTTGAAGCAAGACACCCCTGAAACCCAGATGAACGGCAACTACGGTGGCGGTCTGGAGTTGACCCTCGGCGACCGGGACAACCGGATCGTTGGCGTCTTCCGCTTCTTCTACCTGCAGGATGCCGCTCAGTCGGCCCCCAAGGTCGGCGAGGTGTACGCGGTTCGTGAGACCACGCGCGACATCGGCTTGTTCTCCGGTGGCCTGCAGTGGGGCCTCGTCGGCGACCCGACGCGGATGCAGCTGACCGCGGTCACGTTGATCGGATCGGGCTTCCTCACCGGAGACTTCACCGAGTTCGCGCTCGGTGAGGCCGGCATCGGCGGCACCTTCAATCCCAACCGTCATCTGCAGGTGTTCGCCGAGGCCACCGGCGGTATTCGTTACCGCAAGCGCGTTGAGCCCACGTTCAACGGCACCGCGGGCGTCCGCTACCTGTTCGACTGAGTCGAGCGGTTCGCATGGCGCGCAGTCTTCGGGCGGGAGCCGCAGTGCTCACGCTCGGGACTGTGCCATTTTTCCAAGGCTGCGGCTTCACCTCCGGTCTGGACTGGGCGGATCAGGTCCAGCCCGCCGGCCCCTGCTACGACGCCAACCTGCTCGACGGCTTGGACACGTCCAGCACCGCCGAAGAACATGCGGTGTTTGCCTGCTTGAACGCAAGCCAGGCGCTGAGCAGCTTCGCGGGCTTGGACGCCAGCCTCGACGCGCCGACGCGGGACGGCCTGGTCGGGGTCGTGCTGGCTCAGTGGGTGCAGTCCGCTGCCGAAGCGGACGGTGCGAACGGCGGGGACGTGCTGTCCGGCTTGGTCGCAGCAGGTGCTGCGGTGATCGACGATCCCGCGGTGCTGACGGACCGCCTCCCCGTGCTCTTTGAGCTTGCGTATGGCGCGCCCTGGAGCTGGATCGGCTCTACCGTCGACCCCGCGCGGGATGAGATGACCGCGGGTCTGCTCTTGCCGGGTTTGGACCTCGCGGGGCGGGTCGCTACGCCGATGTTGGACGACGAGGCGTGGGTGGAGCCTGCGGTCGCGGCGCTACGGTCGGAGCGCACGGTCTCGGCGCTGTGGAGCCTCGCGTCCTTGCCGACGGCGCCGGATTCTACGCTGCGGTCGCTGGGAGAGGAGTGGCCGGATCGCGTCAGCGAGCTTGTTGCGGCGAGCGAAGACGCTTCGAACGATCGGTGGTCGGGGGCGTCCGGGAATTCGCTGCGCGATCTCGCAGCGGCGATGGTGTCGGAAGACGTCGCCGATCCGGCACATCGCATGGTCGTCGATGCTGTCCTGTCCGCGGCCGCGCCGATCGTGCAAGATACGGACACCGGCGCTGCGGTCGCGGCGATGCTGCGGGAGCAGGCGAGCTACGGTCGCCTCGCCGTGCTGCCCTCGCAGCTGAAGTGGCTCGCTTCGGTGGACGTCCACGGCGGGACGCTCGACGGCGGTGAGGACTCGGCGCTCACTTCGTTGCTGCGCTTGCTCTCGCGCGGGGATCAGTCGGTCGATTGTACCGTTGATCTTGGCTTGTTCGATGTGGACTTCAGCCTCGGCAATCTCTCGGTCTCCTTGCTCGACACCCTCGAACAGCAAGACCCCGACACGGTGGAGAGCGGCGTAGGCTTGCTCGGCGGCCTTTTGGGCGTGTCCTTGACCGACTCGGTGCTCAACGGTGTCGCGGACTCGGGCGTGTGTCCGGTGATCGACGCGCAGCTGGTGCAGGATCTGCACGCCGTCGACCGCTTGGCCGATCCCGAAGCCGACGCGCTGCTCCGGGTGCTGCTCGCCGGGCTGACGGCCACCGCTGCGCACACCGACAGCCTCGTCGCTACGGTGCACACGGTCTGGGACTCTGGCGCTACGCCCGCGGTCGAAGAGTCCCTCCGGGACCTTGGCGACACCGCCGTCGCGGTCACGATGATGGACTGCGTCGGCGCGCTCGTCGACCCGGCGCAGCACTACGACGCGGCGGACTTTCCCGATGGCGTCGCGCCGTTCGACTTCACGATGGTGTGGGACCTGCTCGCGGACGCCTCGGACACGTCGTTGCAAGGCCTGCGCGGGCCGCTCGCTGCCGGTGTTGCAGCAGATGCCACGTGGACGATGGTGCACAACGCCTCGACGCTGCTGCGGAGCCCTGATGCGCGGGTTCGGGATGTGCTGGCGGACCTGCAACCCCTGCTCCGCGCCGACCCTGAGCTGCCGTGGCTGACGGCCCTTGCCGACGGCGTCGCCGATGCGCCTACGCGCCGGCGCGTCGCGGTGTTGGTCGAAAATGAGCCGCTGCGGCGGGCGCTGGCCCAGCCTGCGGTCGGGCCGGTTCCCCAACTTGCCGTGTGGACGCTCGACGGCTCGCTGGACGTGCTGGTCCACACCCTTCAAATCCTCTCCTCCCTCCTCCCGGAGTCCTCGTGAACGACAGCGCTTATGACCAACCTTACGTGCCGACGGGTGGCTCCGCCCACGCGTATGGACCGAACCTGATCCTCCACAGCGCGCCGTACCCGCTCGGGCTGCTCGCCCGCCTCGGGCACCCCGACGCGATGCAGCCTGAGGTCGGCCAGCTCGCACGACGGCTCTACGAATACCTGTTTGTGCAGATCGCCTCCACCGAGCTGGCGGTGTCGCCGGTGGTCGTCCCCACGCGGATGACCGCTACCCATCCCGACCAACACTGGCAGGGCCACGTGATCGACCATGCCCAGCGCCTCGTCGTCGCCGACGTCGCGCGCGCCGGCATCCTCGGCAGCCAGCTGTTCTACGAGCGCTTCAACGAGATCCTCGACCCGGTCGGCGTTCGTCAGGACCACCTGTTTGTGTCGCGTCGCGTCGATGGGCACGGGCGCGTGGTGGGCGCCGACATCGTAGGCGCCAAGATCGGCGGGCCGCTGGAAGGCGCCACGCTGGTGATCCCCGACCCGATGGGCGCGACCGGCGGCTCCTTGTTGCAGGTGCTCGAGCACTACGCGACCAGCGGCGCGGGCCGCGCCAGCAAGGTCGTGTTTGCGCATCTGATCGTCACGCCTGAGTACGTGCGGCGCGTGCACGCCGCGCAGCCGGACGTGCGTATCCACGCGATTCGCCTCGACCGCGGCAATTCCTCTGAGCGCGCGCTTGCTTCGATGCCGGGCACGTTCCCGGCCGAAGAGAGCGGCCTCGATCAACATCAATACGTCGTCCCTGGTGCCGGTGGCCTCGGGGAAGTCCTCAACAACGCGTGGGTTTGAAATGCCGACGATTCGTCCCCTGTACACCGAAGCGCAGATCGCCCACCGCATCAAGGAGCTGGGCGCCCAGATCCGCAAGGATCACGGCGATGCACCCATCACCTTCATCGGCGTGTTGAAGGGCAGCTTCATGTTCCTCGCCGACCTCGTGCGCGCCGTCGACGGTGACGCCACCATCGAGTTCCTCGGCGTCGCCAGCTACCACGGCGGAACCCACTCCTCTGGCGTCGTGCAGATCACGCAGGACCTGCGCTCCAGCATCGAAGGGCGTCATTGCGTGCTGGTCGAAGACATCGTCGACACCGGCCTGACCATGGACTACCTGCTGCGGATGTTGGAGGTTCGCGGCCCCAAGAGCTTGCGCGTCGCCTCCTTGCTCGACAAGCCGGAAAACCGCGAGGTCGAGGTCCGCGTCGACTACGCGGGATTCACCATCCCCAACGAATTCGTCGTCGGCTACGGGCTGGATCTCGGCGAGCTATACCGCAATCTCCCTTTTATCGGTGTGTATCAACCATGAATGTTGTTCATTCGGCCGCGGCCCCGGCGGCGATCGGCCCCTACTCCCAAGCCATCGTGCACGGGGGACTCGTTTACTGCTCGGGCCAGATCGCCCTCGACCCGGCGACCGGCGCGTTGGTCTCGACCGATGTCGCTGGAGAGACGCGGCAAGTTCTCGCGAACCTCGAGGCGGTGCTCGCCGCTGCGGGCGCGAAGCCCTCGGATGTGCTGAAGACCACGGTATTTCTCGTGGATATGGCGGATTTTCCGGCGATGAACGAGGTGTACGCTCCGTTCTTTGCGCCGCACAAGCCCGCGCGCGCTACGGTCGCGGTCGCAGGGCTCCCCCGCGGTGTGCGGGTTGAGATCGAGTGTGTCGCCGCGGTCTCCGATGTTCGGTGACACTCCGCTGCTGCGCATCGAGACCGCCCAGCAGCTCGCTATTATGGTGGATCGCATCTCCGGTGCGCCCGTCATCGGCGTGGACACCGAAGCCGACAGCATGCACCACTATCAGGAGAAGGTGTGCCTGATTCAGATCTCGGATCTGACCACCGACTACATCATCGATCCGTTGATGGTGGGCGATCTTTCGGCGTTGGCGCCTATCTTCGACAGCCCGGACATCGTCAAGATCTTCCACGACTGCTACTTCGACGTGGTGAGCCTGCGTCGGGATCACGGCTTCACCTTCCAGAACCTCTTCGACACCATGCTCGGCGCGCAGTTTGCCGGGATGGAGCGGTTTGGCCTCGCCGACGTGATCCGCACGCTGTTCGGGCATGAGATCGACAAGCAATACCAGCGGCACGATTGGGCCGAGCGCCCGTTGTTGCCCGAGCACCTGGACTACGCGCGCGGCGATACGCACTTCCTTGCGGCGATTCGCGAGTATCTGACTGGACACCTCGTGCGTCTGAACCGGCTGCACATGCTTCAGGAGGAGTGCGAATATCTGGCGACCAAGGTGTGGAGCGGGCGGGCCAAAGATCCCGCGGCGTTCCTCGCGATCAAGGGCGCCAAGACCCTCGACGACGACGGCAAGCGGGCGCTGCGCGCGTTGACCGAGTGGCGGGACGAAGAGGCGCGCCGTCTGGACCGTCCGGTGTTCAAGACCGCGCCGGACGAGGTGCTGCTGCAGCTCGCCGAGCGTCGTCCCTCGAGCCCGGGAGAGGTCGCGGGGATGCTGCGCACCGGATCGTCGTTGGCGCGGCGCTGGTCGGACGACTTCGTGCAGGCGATCCAGCGCGGGTTGGCGGATGAGCGGGAGCTGCCTTCGGCCGCGGCGGATCGCAAGCCGAAGGCGGAGCGCTCGGCGGACGACGTCGGCGTGCGCGATCAAGAGCGCATCCTCGTGGCGCTCAAAGAGTGGCGCAGCAAGGTGACGCGCGAGCGGAACCTCCCGCAGATCTGCGTGATGGCGAACGGCCAGTTTCAGGCGATCGCGCGCCGCGCCCCGACGGACATCGAGACCCTCGGCTCGCTCGCGGACATGCGGCGCTGGCAGGTGGCAGAGTGGGGCGAGGACATCTTGCAGGTCGTCGCGTCGATCGATGTGCGCCGCGGGCCTCCTGTCGCTGCCGTGGAGGGCGAAGAGCCGACCGGCGGGCGTCGTCGCCGGCGGCGCTGAGCGTTCAGCCGACGGCGACCTCTTCCCAGTCAACGCCATCGACGGCGACGTTGCCGGCGAGCACGCTGCGCAGGCCCATGTTGGGCGCGGCCACCAAGCGGATCAGCACCCGGGATCCGTGCGGTGCGTCTTCAAACTGCACCCAGCGAATTGCGATCTCGAGCCGTGCGCCGGTCAGCTGGATCTGCTCGAACTTCAGGCGTCGCACCATCTCTTCGCCCACCTCGCGCCGCGTAGACGGCGAGGCCGGCAACGCCCACGTGGTGTCGGCGCGCACCATCTCAGCGCCAAGCAGCGAGATGTGCAGCATCCCATCGAGGATGCCGCGCAGCGCCCGCACCGTGCCCCTGTCCACCAGCGTGTAGTCCACGCCGTCCATGCGCTCTGGAGGTTCTACGCCGCCAAAGAGGTCCATGACCCGGTCGAACCAACTCACGGGGTAGCGGGGGTGGTAGACGCGTAGACGGTCAGGCACGGTCACAGTGTACACCCGGTGTCTACGATCGGACACCGCTCCGTGAACTTGGTTCCGGTGATCTGCACAAACCGAGGGCGGAACCTCGGGGTTCAGATCTGCCGCAGGCTACGAACCACGCCCGGGGTGCCGGTCAGCGCCTCGGCGCGCTCGCGTATCGTATACAGCTCGCTCTCGGACAGCGGGCGGTCCAGCGCTAACAGGTCGATGGCGACGCCAAAGTCATCCAGATCCATGTGCGCGGTGGAGAGGTTGGAGGCGCCGGCGTCGAAGATCGCGTCCTGGATCGCCTTGCGTGCGCCGCGCGTGGTCCCGTGCACCACCGACAACAGCGTGGCGTCCTCGGGGATGTCGGTGAGGCCGAGCACCATCCGGGGCCGGAACACGCAGTCTCGTAAGGAGCCCGCGTGCGAGAAGTTGCGGATGGTCTGGGCGACGCGGCGGGCGATGCGCGGCTGGGCGTCGACGGTGGCGGCGCCGAGGTGCGGCGTGGTCGCGACGCGCGGCTCGCTCGCGTAAGGGTTGGTCCACGGCCCGGAGCCGCGGGGCTCTTCGGGGTACACATCCACCGCGGCGCGGCGGACCTCGGTCGCGGTGATCGCGTCCAGCAGGTCCTGCGGGTCGTACAAGAACCCGCGGGCGAGGTTGAGGAACAGCCGGGGAGACGGGTCCGGCCGGTCGGCGGCGAGCTGGGCGAAGTGCGCGCGGGTGAGCATCCCGCGGTTGGATCGTCCGTTGGTGTCCTGCGCGCTGACGTGCGTGGTCACGCAGTCGGAGCCGCGAAACAGCGCGTCGATGGTCGTGGCTTGTTGCCAGCCCATCTCCTGACCGACCTCGCGAGCCACCTCGCGGGTGTCGTAGAACAGGATCTTCATGCCGAAGGCCTCGGCGGCGCGCGCGACTTGCCGGCCGATGTTGCCCAGACCGAGGATGCCGAGCACCCGTCCCTGTACTTCAAAACGCTCGTTCTGGGACTTGTCGAAGCCCCCTGCGCGGGTGTGGTCGTAGGTCTCGTACAGGCGCCGCGAGAGCGCGACGAGGTGCGCGATCGCGAGCTCGACGACGCTGCGGCCGTTGGAGATCGGGTCGTTGAACACCAAGACGCCGTGGTCGGCGCAGGCTTGCTTGTCCACCGAGTCGTCGCCGATGCAGCACAGCTGTACCGCGACCAGATCCGGCGCCGCTTCCAGCACCGCGCGCGTGACCGGCACCCGCGAGCGCTTGAACAGCACCTGATGTTGGCCATCGGCGAGCCAGCGCGCGAGATCGGCCTCATCGGGGACGGCGGAGCGGCGGTCGATGGTCCATCCGTCGGCGCTGAGCAGCTCGTCCAGAGCGTGATCGGGGTGCTCAACGACGAGGGCGCGGGTCAGTTTGCCGTGGTGCAGGCGCATTCAAAAATCCGGGGTGAGGGGCTTCGGGCCGCGGGGATATCAAGGAAGGTCGATCCGAGCCGCATCCCTCCGTGCTACCTTGCGGGTCAGATGTCCCACGTTTTTGTGATCGAAGGCCTGATCGGTGTCGGCAAGACGACGCTTTGCCGTCTGCTCGAGCGCGAGTGGGGTGCGCGCATCGTGCTTGAGCCGGCCGACGACAACCCTTTTTTGGCGCGGTTCTATTCGGACCCGACCAACTTCGCGTTCCCCACCCAGATGTTCTACCTCGCCACCCGCTACGCCCAACAGCGCGGCATGCGCCAGGGAGACATGTTCTCGCCGCTGGTGGTCAGCGACTACTTGTTTGCAAAAGACCGCATTTTTGCCGAGATGACGCTCAGCGGTCCCGAGCTGGCCCTCTACGAGCGCTTCGCCGGCTTGCTCGACGATACGCCGGTGCATCCCGACTTTGTGGTGTTCCTCGACGCCGAGACCGACGTGATCCTGCGCCGCATCGCGCGGCGCAACATCAGCGCCGAACAGGTAATTCCCGCATCCTACTTGGATGATCTGCGCTCGCGCTACTACAGCTTGTGGGCGCGCTACACCGGCGCGCCGGTCTACGTGCTGCGCACCGACACCGTGGACTATGTGGGCGATCCCGCCGCGAAAGCGCACATCCTCGCGATGCTGCGCGGGTGGATGGACGGCACGCCCGTCGCAGGCGCGCCCGAGGCGTACAAGCCGGTAGGACCGGGGACGCTCTTCGGAGGCTGATTTCAGCGGCGGGTCAGGTCTGGTTGCGATCCAGCCACTTCGGGACGGGCGGCGGCGTCCACGCGGCCATCGCGTCTACCAGCGCGCCCGACTCGGTGCCGTGCAGCAAGAAGCCACGGTGCTCGGTGCGCAAGAAGCCCTCGGTGACCGTGTGATCGAGGAATTGCACCAGCGGCGCGTAGTAGCCGTCGACGTCCAACAGCGCGACGGGCTTGGGGTGCAGCCCTAACTGCCCCCACGTGTAGACCTCGAACAGCTCCTCCATCGTGCCGATGCCGCCCGGCAACGCCACGAAGCCGTCGGAGAGGTCGGCCATCAGCGCCTTGCGCTCGTGCATCGTCGTGACGACGTGCAAGCGCGTCAGGCCTTTGTGGCCGATCTCCAGATCGTTCAGGTGCCGCGGGATCACGCCGTGCACCGGGACGCCGCGCTCCAGCGCAGCATCGGCGAGGATGCCCATGATACCGACGCTGCCGCCGCCGTAGATCAGCCCGAGGTTGCGCTGCGCGAGGGCTTCGGCGAAGGCGATGGCGGAAGCGGCGTACGAGGGACGATTGCCTGCGGCCGACCCGCAGAAGACGGCGATGTTTTGCATGACGTGCGGCTATCCGTCCTGTCGGATGCCGCCCACGTTCACCGCACCGCCGCGCAGCCACGCGCGCACCCACGCGACCGGGATCGCCGCGGCTCCGAGCTCGCCAAAATCGGCTTCGACGCCGAATTCGGAGGGCGCACCCGCGTGGATCCCGCGCGCCTCCGGCCCTCCAGCCACGAGCACCACAAACGCGGCACCTTCTCCGCACGGGCCGCCGACCACGCTCTCCGCGCCGACCAAGGCGTCCGCCCCGCCGGCGATCGCGATGTCCACGCGCCCTTCCGCGACGGCGTGCACCGCTTGTGCGATCGCGTTGGCGCCACCAAGGCGCTCGTCGCACCAGTTGCCGTTGTCGCCGCGCAGGTCGTGCTGCGCCGAGGCGTAGCCTAGCACGTTGTTGGACAGGCCTTTCACCAGCCAAAGCGGGGGGATCAGCGGCAGACCGTCGCGCGCAAAGCGTTCGGGATCGCCGCCCGCTGCGGCCAGCGCCGGAACCAGATCCTCGGCGTCTCCCGATTGCGGCGAGGCGCCCACGAACAGGCCGCGGCGCTCGGGCGGAAAGTCCTGCCAGCCGGGCGCGTTCGCGAGCGCGGCGTGGACCGCGGCGACGCCCAACTGCACCGCGCGTGTCATCGTCTTGAGGTGTTTCCGCGAAACGCCGGAGGCGATGGGATCAAAGTCGGGCACGACTCCCGGGCGGGCGGGGCCAAGGCCGCCGGTGCCGATGCCAGCGGGGCAGAACAAGGAGGCGGCGACGACGTGGACGGAGCGGGTCATGGGGGATCTCGAGGGCGGTGCGATCAAGGAGCGGCGACGATCAGCGCGCAGTTCTGCCCGCCGAAGCCGAAAGAGTTGGAGAGGAAGTGGCGGACGCGCCCGGGCGTGGGGTCCCGCACGATGTTCGCCGGTAGCTCGGGGTCGATCTCCCGCAAGCCAGGGGTGCCGGGGATCGTTCCGGATTTAAAGATGCCAAGGCTCAACGCCAGCTCTACGGCTCCAGCCGCAGCGATGGTGTGGCCCACTGCGCCCTTGTAGGAGCTCACCGGCACAGCGCCGAGCACGCGGTGGATCGCGATGCACTCGGCCTGATCGCCGACGGGGGTGCCGGTGCCGTGCGCGTTCACATAGTCGATGTCGGAGGCGGCAAGTTGGGCGTCGTGCAACGCGCGCTTCATCGCCAGCGCGGCGCCGTCGCCTTCGGGGTGCGGGTGGGTCACGTTGTACGCGTCGACGCTGGTGCCTCCGCCGACGATCCAGCCCAGCACTGCGTCGTCCGGCCCCAGATCCGCCTCGCGGCGTAGCGCGAGCATCCCAGCGCCCTCGCCGATCAGGAAGCCATCGCGCTGGCGATCGAAGGGGCGGCCTTCGGTTGGAGAGAGCGCTCCAAGCACGACAAACGACAGGTAGCCGATGGCGTGCAGCATCGAGTCGTGACCGCCGCAGTAGGCGATGTCGACGTCGCCGCGGTGCACGGCGCGCGCGGCTTGCAGGATCGACTGGGCGGCGGCGGCGCAAGCCGAGAAGCTCGTCTCGGTGACGATGGCGCCGAGATCCTTGCCGAGCTCGGACGTGACGCGCTCCGGCTGGTGACGACGGGGCGCGGGGTGGTGCGCGGCGAGGTCTCGCGCGATCGCCACGCGGTCGAAGTGTCGGGAGCCGGCGTCCGCGACGATGTGCGGGTACAGATCCCGCGCGACCTCGTCCGGGGTCAGGCTCGAGAGGCCGGTGCCGAGGTACAAGCCGACGCGCGCGTCGCGGGGAGGGCGCGGGAGGGCGCTCAGCACCGCCGCGGCGAGCGACCCCTTGCGGTCATCGGGAAAGCGCGGGTCTTCAAGCACCCCGTCGACGCGCGCGACGCCGGGGATCTGCAAGGCGACCGCTTCATCGTGCGGGCTCGCATAGCAGCGTGTGGGCGGGATCAGCGCCGTGCCTGCGGCACAGCGGACGGCAGCGGCGGTGATCGCGATTTTCACGCTGCGGGCTTATCGCGCCGGTTAGCTTCGGCTCCCCCGGAGGCGACTTGCGCTGGCGCTGGCTTTCTCGCATTGACCACATCGAGCTTGGCCGTTCTGCGACGGGTGCGATGGTTTTCCCCGCTGAGTCTCCCTTTTTCGAGGATCACTTTCCAGGTTTTCCGGTGGTCCCCGGCGTATTGCTGCTCGAAGCGATGGCGCAGCTCTCCGGCAAGCTCATCGGCTACTCGGTGCGCAAGGATCGGGGCGACTGGCCTTTTCCCATCCTGTCGATGGCGAACAACGTCAAGTTTCGCAAGTTTGTGCGTCCGGAGGAGACCGCTTGTTTTGAGAGCGTGATCCTCGAGCTGCGCGAAGAGAGCGCGGTCGTCGCGGTGAAGACCCGCGTGGACGGCCGGGTCGTGGCCCAGGCCGAAGAAGTTTTTGTGTTCAACGCCGTCCCGCTCGCGAGCGCCGCGGAGTCGGAGCGCCTTGAGAAGATTGAGCGCGCCGAGCTCGCCCGATTGTGGGCCGGATATCCCGGTGACTGAGCGCGCTGTGGACCGTCGCCGGGTCGTGGTCACCGCCATGGGTATGGTCACGCCGCTCGCGGCGGGGCTGGAGGCCACGTGGGCGGCGACGCTCGCGGGGGAGAACGGCGTGCGGGCGATTCGGCGCTTTGATGCCAGCGCGTACCCGGTGCGTTTTGCCGCGGAGGCCCCGCTAAAAGGCAGCGGCGCGCAGCTCAAAGCCGCCTTGACTCGTCTTGCGTTGGACGAGGCGCTGCGCGTCAACCCGCCGCCCGCTGGGCCGCGCTTGGGCGTGTGCTTGGGGAGCGAGGCGGCGCGGCCGCCGCTGGAGTGGCTGTTCCGAAATACCGCGCCGGAACGCGGCGAGATCACCGCGCTCGCGCCCGATGCTCCGACCCGCTACGTCGTGGAGCGCATGGGCGCGGAAGGCCCGCGCAGCACGGTCTCTACCGCCTGCACCAGCTCCAGCCAAGCGATCGGCGAGGCCGTATTGCGCATCCGCCGGGGCGAGGTCGACGCGATGATCGCCGGCGGGGTGGACGTGCTGTCCGAGCCGCTGATGGTCGTCGGCTTCTCCAAGTTGGGCGCGCTGTCGACGAGAAATGACTCTCCCGAGCTAGCGAGTCGTCCTTTTGACCGAAACCGCGACGGCTTTGTGCTCGGCGAAGGCGCGGGCATGTTGGTGCTGGAAGAGCTGGAGAGCGCGTTGGCACGCGGGGCTTCGATCCTCGCTGAGGTGTCGGGCTACGGATGCTCCTGCAACGCTTGGCGCATCACCGACTCCCCGCCGGACGGCCGAGGCGCTGCGGCTGCGATGCTCGAGGCCATCGCCGACGCGGGGTTGACCCCCGACGACATCGGCTACATCAACGCCCACGGCACCAGCACGCCCCAAAACGACCAGTCCGAGAGCCAGGCGATCCACCGGGTATTCGGCGATCGGCGGGTGCCGGTCTCGAGCACCAAGGGCCAGATGGGCCACCTTGTCGCGGCGTGCGGCGCGGTAGAGGCCATCCTCTGCGTGCTCGCGCTGCGTGATCAGGTGCTCCCGCCGACGCGCAACCTCGTCGAGCCCGATCCGGCCTGCGGCGATCTGGATCATGTGCGGGTCGCCCGGCCTACGCACGGCGCGCTGCAGCACACGCTGACCAACGCCTTCGGCTTTGGCGGGTCCAACGGCAGCCTCGTGTTTTCGCGGCTCGCGTGAGTCGCATCCTCGCGATCGGCGTCGTCACTCCGTTCGGGGACGATCCGCGCGTCGTCGCCGAGCGGGTCGCTGCCGGGGACACTGCGCTCGCACCGCAGCCTTGGTTGGCTCAGTTGCCGGACCCCCGCGCTGCGGTGGTGGACGGGCCCGATCTCAACGGATGGTTGACGCGCAAGAAAGACGCGCGCCTGCTCGCTCGAGCCGCGCGGCTCGCGTTGCCTGCGGCGGGCAGGGCCCTGCGCGCGCTCCCGTCCGAAGCCGCCGAGCACACCGCGATCTACGTAGCGGTGGGGCGTGAACCCCCGGATGATCCCGACGCCGAGCCGTCCTTGTTGGCGATGGAGCGCGATGGACAGCTGGACCTCGCGCTGTTGGGAGGCCGCGGTCGCGAGCTCTACCCGCCGCTGCTCCCGCTGCGCACCTTGCCGAACATGGTGCTCGCCCACATCTGCATCCAGCATGGACTGCGCGGCGAGAACGGCACCTTCGCAGGCGAGGCAGCGGCGGGGCTTCAAGCGCTGCGCGCCGCTTGCCTCGCCGTGGATGAAGGCCGCGCCCCTTTCGCGCTCGCCGGTGCGTCCTTCTCGGCGACCGATCTGGCCAGCGCTCGGGATCGGCTCCGCTTGGTGGCCGCCCCCGGCGCGGTTTTGGAGCTCGCTCCGCCGGGTGAAGCCGCGGTGTTCGTGCTGATCGGCCCCGGCGACGGCCGCGACGAGCGCTCCGCGGTGGCTGCGGACGCCTGGACGGCGGCGATGGGAGACTGTGGGCCGGTCGCCGGGCTTTGGGGCGTGCTGGGCTAGCCTCGGCTACCGGGTGCAGGCCTTTTCGCCGTTCGCGAAGCAGGTGTACGTGCCTTTTTCGACCTTGCTGACCTCGGTCACGAGCCGGGTGCGGTCGCTCAACATCACGGTGACTGCGCAGAGCTCTGCGGTCGGAGCGGCCATCGCCGCGCGATCGGGCCCGCTGCTGGTCTTGCCATCGCAGGAGATCGTCAGCTTCGCGGTGTCGGGCGCGGCCGACACGAACAGCACGTCTCCGGTGACGACCGGCTTGGGCTCTACGCCCGCCAGCACGTCCTGCGCCGCGCTGCTAGGGGTCGCTTCCGCTGCGGGAATCGGGGCGTTCACGTAGGCGTAGACGGCGTACAAGCCGCCTGCTCCGAGCACCGCGAGTACGCCCAACGCCGCGATCCCGGCGACGATGGCGCCTTTGTAGGACTTGGGCGCTTCGGGGGGCGGCTCGGGCGTAGGCGGCGGGGGCGCGATGCGCGCCTGCGTGCGCGTCGGCAGGTCGGGGCGAGCGGCGTCGGTGCGGCTGGTGTCGAGCGGCGGCTCCAAGCGAGCCGGCTGCGGCGGGATGGAGACGCTGGTAGGGTCGTCGTCGGCGTGGGGGTCGAAGGTCCGCGAGGTGGTCGGCGCGGGCGGAACGGCGACCGCGGGAGGGGCCGCAGCGGCCGGCTTCGGCGCCGCAGGTGTCACCGGCTTGCTCGCGGCCGGGGCGGGAGCAACGGGCGTTGCTGGGCCTGAACCTGCAATATTTTGCGGCGGCTTTTGCTGCTGGGCCTTGATGAACACCGCCGACACCACGTCGGTGCCAGCGCCATGCTCCAGCGGGGGCGGGACGTTCGTCGAGGACGTCGGCTCCGGATCTTCAGGGATGATCGTCGCAGTGGGGACGATGGTGCGGCGCGGCAGCGGGATCGACATGGGGCTGCGCACGACGTCTGCTTTGGGCGCTTGTGGCTGCGCGGCCGGTTGCCCAGGAGGCTGCGCGGTGGGTTGCCCGGGAGGCTGCGGGGCGGGCTGCGCCGCGAGGCTCTTGTGGGTCACCGTCCGTACGCCGCTCTGCTCGCCGTTCGGGTCGCCGTCGTCGTCCGCGAGGTTCCCGCCGTCTTCGGTCAGCACCGAGTCGGTCAACGGGTTGGGCTCGCGGGGCGCCTCGCGCATCGCCTTCACCAGAGGCGGGATCACCGTCTCCGCCCACTCGGTCAGGCCGTCGCCGTCAAAGGTCCGCGACAGCACCCGGCACCGCGACACGACCTCGGCCGCGGTGGGCCGGGTGTCGGCGCTGTGCGCGAGCAGGCTACGCAGGAACTCGATCAGCTGGTCGCCCGCCGGGCCGGCCATCGCTGGGGTGGTCGACCTCAAGAACTCCAAGCGTTCATCTAAGAATTGCGCGTGGCGCTCGGGCCTGGACCGGGCCTTCCCGAAGCGCTCCAGCGCGAGCAGCTCAAAAAGCGTCGCTCCCAGAGAATAAACGTCGCTCGCCGGTGTGTCCGGCTCCATGAACAGCCGCTCGGGCGGCATGTACTCGATGGAGCCGAACTGCATCTCCTGAGTGTGGCTCTCGCGCTGGTCAAACTCAGCGCGTGCTACACCGAAATCCAGCACTTTGACCGTGCCAGATTCGTCGAGCATGATGTTCGACGGCTTGATGTCGCGGTGAATGACCCGAAGCGGCTTTTCACCCTGATACGGCGGGCGATTGTAGGCCGCGTCGAGCGCGCTCGCGACAAAGCTGATCGCCTCCAACGCGCCACGCGGCGGCACCGGCCACCCGCGGTCGACGTGGGACTGCACGACGGCCTTGAAGTCCACGGCCTCGAGGTACTCCATGACCACAGCCACGCGCCCACCGATGGTGGTCAGCCCGATCACGTCGACGATATTTCGATGCCGCAGCCACCCCAAGAGCCGCGCTTCGTCGCGCATGCGACGGGCGATCTCCTGATTCTCGCTCCATTGCTGGTGCAGCAGTTTGACCGCCGCCAGCCGCGAAAAACCATCACCGTGCATTACCTTTGCAAGGTACACACTGCCGAATCCACCTGCGGCGATCTCGCGCAGGAAGTGGAACTTTCGAGCGGCTTCACGGGTGGCCAGACAAGACTCCAGAGCAGGCGGGAAGGTAACTGTTTGCCGCGCCGGCGGTGACCTAACGGCGGATGAGCATGAAGTAGTCGCCGGTGGGCTTGTCGGCGCGGAACGCGGCGCCGATCAGCGCGCGGGTGCCGACGCGGCGCAGCTTGTCGATCATGCCGCCGTACACGAGCTTGTCGGGGAACCCGTCGTTGCCCTTGATCGGCGGAAACTCGGCGGGCGCGTCGGTCGCGACCACGGTGTAGTCGAACCAAGAGGTAGTGCCGTCGGTCTGAACCAGAAAGTGACCCGGGCCGGTGATCCAGCTCATCGCCTGATGATTGTAGCCTTGGACCTTCCCGTTTCGCAGGACGACGCGCTTCTGGAACGCGTTGAAGAGCGGCAGCGAGTTCTGTCCTTCGTGGATGATGATCTCGCCTTCCTTGCCCTGCAGCGCTTCGATGGGCGCGTCGTTTCCTTCCGACTTCTCCCACAGCGCGACCAGCTCGCGCTTGCCGAGGCCACGCATCCAATTCACGGCTTCGTCGGTGGTGTGGGCGTCGAGCGCGGCGACGACGGCGGCGATGGGAGCGAGCGAGGGCAGGGGGATCATCAGACTCTCGGGTGTGCGAGCCGGCTAACGTGGGCCCGGCAAAGGAGCGCGGGCTACGCTCGACGCATGTGGTTGCTCGCAGTCCCCTTGGCCGGTGCGCACGTGCCGCACAACACCGTGGCGAGCGTCGCCGTGGATTGGAGCGGGGAGCTCCCGTGGGTGGCGCTGCATGGCTACAACGGCGTCACCATCGCGCTCGAGTCGGATGACGACGGGCGTTCCTGGACCGCGATGGGCATCGCGGGCACCGCCGATCCGGTGACCTTGGCCACCTACACGCGCGCAGGGACGCTGGTTTTGACCGGCGGCGCGGCGCGGTACGCGTACAGCGACTTCGGGGACGGCGGGGATCGGGCAGCGTGGTCCTCGGTGGCGCTGGACTTTGTGCCCTCCGAGATGATTGCGGCCGACGATGGTTTTCTGCTCCTTGGCGCCGACGGGGTCTACGCCGCGCAGCCTGGAGACGCGCCGACGCGGGTGCTAACGGCGCGGGGCTTGCACGGCCTCGCCGCGGGAGCGGGCGGGGCCACGGTGCTGTCGGACACGACGCTGTACACCGAGGTCGGCGGGGCGTGGACGTCGCAGGCGCTGCCGACCGCCGCGGGGTTGGCGACCGCGGCGGTCGCGACGCGCAACGGTTGGTACGTCGGCGCCGCGGACGGTACGGTGCGCATGGGCTCGGGGCTGGATGGCACGGTCTGGACCGACTGCGCGCCCACGCCGTGGACCGGCGACGCGCAGCAGGAGATCCTGCGAATCGTCTCAGATGACGACGAAGCCGTGTGGATCGCCGGCGCAACGCATGGACCGGCGCGCTCGGTGGACGGCTGCGCGAGCTGGGAGGATCGCAGCTCGCCGCTGACCGTCGACTACGAGAGCTTTGGCGGCGCGACCGGCACCGACGAAGCGGTCACCGCGCTTTTTACCGACGGCGACGCGGTCGTGCACGCGGGCTGGGGGGGCTACGCGTACACCGAGGACGGCGGGGTGTCGTGGATCGATCCGGTGATCATCCCTCCCGACTTCATCCGTGGCGTCGCGATCTCCCCGTACTTTCGCGAGGATGGAATCGCCGCTTTTGGCACCTACGCCGGGGGCGTCGCGCTCGCGACGGAGTTTGGGGCTGCGTGGACCACGCGCTCCGAAGGGCTGCCGATCCAGGATGTACAGGCGGTACGCTGGGTTTCGGGCTCCGATGACATGCTGGCGCTGGTCAACCACGCGCCTTGGCTTTGGCGGGCCGCTACGGGAAGCTGGGCTGAGCTGCGGGTGCCGCTGTCTTCCGCGGGCGCGGTCGCCGGGAAGGAGCGCACCTTCTGGGTAGCAGGGCCGGCCGATGAGGGCGGGCTCTTGCGGAGCGTGGACGCGGGGCGGAGCTGGGAGGTCGCCGGAAGCCTCGAAGCCGCAGGCTTTTCCGGGCAGATCGAAGAGCTGCTCGATGTCCCGGGCTACGCGATCTGCGCGCGGAGCACGCGCGCGCTCGCGTGTACGGCGGACGCGGAGTCGTGGACCGTGGAGTGGGCTTCCGCGGGCACCTTGTACGACGCAGCCTCGTTTCAAGGCGGCTGGCTCACCTCGGATGACGCGATCGGCGTCGCGATCGACGGCGTTTCGGTGCGCGCCGCGGGCGACGACCCGGTGCTCCGCCTCGCTGCGCCTGATGATCAAACCACCCTCCTCGCCGCCACGCGCTCCGGAGCGCTCCTGCGCAGCAGGGACGCCGGAACTACGTGGGAGGACATCGGGCTTCGCGTCCCCGGCGGGGTCAGCGGGATGGTCGCGCTGCCGGACTACGCCGCGTTGGAACAGGTGCTGATCGCCAGCTATGACGGCGTGTTTGTGCTTCAAGGCTCAGTGTTGTCGCGCTTTGGCGGCGCACAGTTTGTAGACGACGCATCCGAGTGGGTGCGCAGCGAGGGCACAGCGCCGGTCGACGCGGCCAACGCGGCGTTCGGCGAGTGGACCCCGCTCGGGCCGGGAGCCACGGCGACGGTGTGGCTGCGCGGCAGCACGGTGCGCCTGCGCGGGACCATCGACGCGCGCTCGGCGGGGGTGCTGCGCATCGACGGCGCGCAGGACGTCCCCTTCAGCGGCGCCAGCGGGGCGGTCAACGACAGCGTCCTCGTCGAGGTCAGCGGGCTGGACGCTGGCTGGCATGAGGTCGTCGCGGAGGGCGTGGTCGGGGAGGGCTTGTACGTCGATGGGTTCGAGTCCAACGGCGAGCGCGTGGTGCTGGAGCATGGGGACGCGGTGGTCATGCCCACGACGGGCCGGTGTGGGTGTGGGGGGGGAGCGGCGGGGGTTTGGGGCGGTCTGGCGCTGTTCGCGTTGGGACGGCGGAAGAGACGCTGAGCGTCTCGGCCGCGCTACCCCAACATCCGCTCCAGCCGTTGCCGCACGGTGTGGTCCGACAGCACGCGTGCGCGGCCCGCCGCGGCGATGCGGGCGCGGTCGTCAGGTCGGGACGCGTAGTGCTCGACCTTGGCGCACAGCTCGGCGACCGTGCGGTAGGTCTCGAGCTCTTCGCCTACGCGGAACAGCGCCGGTAGATCCTCGGTGTGCGGCGTGATCAAAAAGCCGCCGCAGGCGAGCACGTCGAACACCCGCAGCGTCACGATGTCCGACTGGTACAAGCGGCCGATGTCGATCTGAATGCCGCCGTTGCTGTAGATGCGCGGCAGCTGTTGGTGGTGCCCCGCGGGCCCGCGGTAGCGCACGCCGTAGCGCTCGACCGGCTTCCATCCGGCGTCGCCCCACACCTGCGCGCCGAAGCGGCCAAGGTTGGCGAGCACCGTCAGGCGATGCTCGGCGGCTGCGATCTCGCCCGCGAGCATCGCCGGATCGGACCGCCGCCCGATACCCGCCTCAAAGGCACCAAGTTCGGGGGCCAGCGCCGCGAGCTTCTCCGGCACGACGAAGCGTCCCAGCTCGGCGCGTTGGGCGGCGACGACCTGGTCGAGCACCGCGTCCGCGCCGGCCGGATCGAGCCCCGCTGCGGTGCGGGCGTCGCGCATGCGCTGGAGCAGGTCGCGTCGGAACGCCTGCGCCTCGATGAGCATGCTGCGGCCCACGAACACCACGGGGGCGTCGAACTCTACGTGCTCCGCGGGGGTGAGCACCATCGGCTGGCGCCAGTCCGGATCGCTGGCCAGCGGCAGCCATTCGGCGCGGTAGCCGGCGGTGTGGAAGCGCTCGACCTGCACCTGGCGGTACGTATAGATCGTCGTTCGCGGTACGCGAGTCGCCGGGGGGCGCACCGGATCGATCGCGGGATCGACCTCCCAGACCTTCAAGCTGAGGCCGGGCAGCTGGGCCGCGAGCACCTCGATGGCTTCGGGGAGCCCGGGCTGGTGGTTGACCGCGAGCACCACTTCGGGGCGCACCGCGAGGGCGATGCGCGTCAGCTCCGCCGGTGGGAGCCGGGCGCTCTCCCAGGTCCATACTGCGAAGCCGCGCTCGGTCAACGACCGGCACAGCTCCTCGATCATCAGGCCGCCTTCGACGATCAGGGCGCGACGCTGCGGCGCCGCTCCGAGGAACGCCAGCTCGCGGGCATAGCGCGGCCCCAACAGCGGGTGCGCGACGATGGGCGTGCACGGCGGCAAACTGAGCGTCAGCAGGTCGACGTCGCAGGCCAAGCGCAGCCGCCCGTCCTTCAACGCGTCCGAG
Source organism: uncultured Pseudomonadota bacterium (assembly GCA_903900265.1). Classification (GTDB taxonomy): domain Bacteria; phylum Myxococcota_A; class UBA796; order UBA796; family SXON01; genus CAIUMM01. The sequence goes on along the minus strand of CAIUMM010000077.1, from coordinate 11,751 downwards.
ACGTCCACCGCTTCGAGAAACGCGCGCAGGATCGGCGCGGAGCGCTCCCAAAGCCACAGCTTGCGCCCCGCATCCAGCGCCGCGCGCACCCCCGCCGGGGTCGCCGCGCCCACGAGCATCACCAGCGGCGCATCGGGCACCGCGGGCCACGGCAGGGCCGCGACCGTGATCGGCGTGCCCCCCGCCTCCAGCCGCGCAGCCAACCTCGGGCTCCGCTGCGCGAGCGCCTTCAGGTTCAAGGACAAAGACATAGCGGGCTCCGCGGGGATGGCGTCTGCTAACCGACGCGCCGCAGGACTACGCGTGCGGTTCCCACCGGCGGCGGCCGCTGGCGCGTGCTACGCGCCGCGCCTCATCGGAGCTTGTGTGAACCTCTCCCACCGTACCGTCCTGATCACCGGCGGCGCCTCCGGCATCGGCCTCGCGCTCGCCCAACGGCTGCACGCGCGCGGCTGCACCGTCATCGTCTGTGGCCGCCGCGCCGATCGGCTCGCCGAGGCGGCCGCCGCTCTGCCCGGCTTGTTTACGTGGGTGTGTGACCTGACCGACCCGGCGGAGCGCGCGCTGCTCGCGGTGCGCGTGGTGGCCGAGCACCCCGAGCTCGACGTCGTCATCCACAACGCAGGCATCCAGAACCGCCTGCGCTTTGACGTGCCGGGCGCCGAATGGGCGGCGATGCACACCGAGATCACGACCAACCTCGACGCGCCGATCCACCTGACGCAGCTGCTGCTGCCACACCTGTTGGCGCGGCCGGACGCGGCGATCGTCAACGTGACCTCGGGCCTCGCGTTCGCGCCAGCGGCGTTCGCGCCGGTCTACTCGGCGACCAAGGCGGCGTTGCACTCGTTTACGCTGTCGCTGCGGCTCCAGCTGCGCGAGACGTCGGTGCGCGTGCTGGAGCTCGTGCCGCCGGCGGTGAACACCGACCTCGGCGGCCCCGGCCTGCACACCTTCGGCGAGCCGGTCGACGCCTTTGTGGACGCGGTGCTGCCGCGCTTTGAAGCGGGGGAGGTCGAGGTTGGCTACGCGTACTCGGAGGCGGGCCGCCTCGCAGGACGCGCCGAGACCGATGCGCTGTTTGCGCGGATCAACACGCCGCGCTGATCGCGTCGGAATACGTTGGCGTGGGAGCTTGGGTGCCGTTGCTTCGTCGTCGAAAGCGTCAACGTCGAGCATCGTTGGCGGTGCTGCTGGGCGTCGCGGTGTTGGTGTTCGCGGAGCTGTTCGCCCGGCTCGTCCCGCCTCCCGATCCACGCACGCCGACCGCCGGTGACGCTCGGGGCGTGCTGCTTCACGGGAGTCCGTGGCTGCTTTGGGAGCTGCATGTCGGGGACTTTCTGGAGCGGGGCATCCCCGTCCATGTGAACGCCGCGGGCTTTCGGGACGCGACGCGGGGCCCCAAGACGCGGGCGCGCGTGCTGTCGGTGGGGGACTCCACCATCTACGGCTACGGCGTGCGCGACGGCGAGGTGTTCACTTCGTTGCTGGAAAAGCGCTTCGACGCCGACTTCATCAACGGCGGGGTGCCCGGGTACTCGACGTTTCAGTCGCTCAATTTCTTGGACATGCGCGGGTTGGCGCTGGATCCGGACGTGCTGCTCGTGGGCTCGCTGTGGTCCGACAACAACTTTGACACCTTCCAGGATGCAGATCTACTGGCTGCCTACGCTGATTTTCAGCAGAGCAATACGCGCCGGTTCCGCAGGGTGCTGTCGCACAGTGTGTTGTTTCAGTGGGCCGATTGGACGCTGCGGGTGGCCCCGCGGGGGGATGAAGCTCGAAAGGTCGGTTGGATGATCAACAAGCAGGGTGACATTGAAGGCGCGCGTCGGGTGGATATCAACGACTACGCGGCCAATTTGGAGGCCTTCGCCGACCGAATGCAGGCGCACGGTGGCGGCGTTGTCTATCTGTTGCCGCCCAACCGGGAAGATCTGCTCCCGCCGGGCGAGGCGCCGCGCTGGGCGATCTACCGGCAGGTGATGCGGGATGTCGCTGCGCGGCATCACGCGCCGATCGTCGACGGGCCGGCCGCGTTCGGTGCCGCAGGACTCGGCGTCGACGACCTGTTTCAGGATCAGATGCACCCGACGGCCATCGGCCATGCGGTGCTGGCCGAAGCGGTGGCGAAGGTGCTGGACGCTTCGGGTTGGCCGGCCGTTCCGTTGCGGATACAAGCGGCGGACTCGGCGCTGCAAACCTACGAAGATCGGTAACACCGGGTCGGTGACGCCGACCGTTCGCGCGGTCCGCCGGGTCAGCGTCGGTGGATGTCGTAGGTCGTGCCTTCTGCGCTGGCGGTCAGGCCTTTTTGGGCGAGCACAGCGTAGAAGGCTTCGTCCCAGCTGACCTTGTGCAGCTCGAGCGTCACCGTGCCGCTCACATCGTCAGCGACGACGATGTTGACGTCTCCCGATTCAGCCAGAAACCGCAGCGCCGCGTGTACGTCGGTCTGTGCGAAGCTCACGTCGACGGTGGCCGCGGGTTGGGGTGCTGCTGCGGCGGCGATCGGCAGCAGAACAAGCAGAAGCAGCGGCATGTGGGACTCCTAACGGAGATCCTCCGACGGCGGTATACTCGGTGTCGATGCTCATCCTGCTGTTGGCGTGCTCGCCTGGACCCGCGCTTGTCCCCGCTGCCGTACCGCTCGCGCCCGCGGCGCCTGTCGTCGCGCCTGAAGCGCCGGTCGTCGCGCCGAGCCCCTCGGCCGCGCAGGACGTTTTTCCGGCTCCCGCGCGGTTGGTCGCCATAGGGGATCTGCACGGCGACGTTCCCAGCGCGATCCGCGCCCTCCAGCTCGCCGGGATGGTCGACGCCGCTGGACATTGGACCGGCGGCGCGTCGTGGCTGGTGCAGACCGGCGATGTGCTGGATCGCGGCCCGAGCGGGCCGGCGATGCTGAAGTGGCTCGGGCAGCTGGAGTCCGAAGCCGAGGCCGCGGGCGGTCGGGCGCTGCTGCTGAACGGCAATCATGAGGCGATGAACGTGGCCGGAGATTGGCGCTATGTCGCGGACACCGCCGAGTTTCCCGGGGAGACCGAAGCGGCGCGCGAGAGCGCTCGCCACGCCTACTTCAGCGCGGACGGCGCGGGCGGAACCTGGGTGCGCGCGCACCGCATGACCGTGCAGGTGGGCGGCACGGTGTTCGTGCACGGCGGCATCGACAGCAATTGGGCGAGCCACGGGATCTCCGGCCTGAACCTCCTGTTTCGGGAGGCGATCGCTACGAGCACCGGCAGCGCGGCGGCCAATGCGGTGCAGCCGGCGGTTTTAGGCCCCGACGGTCCGATCTGGAACCGGGCGTACTTGCTGGCGGATCCGCCGGTCGCATGCGAGGAATTGAAGCGGGCGTTAGCCCTGCTCCACGCCGATCGCATGGTCGTCGGACACACCACGCAGGACTCTGGCACCATCGCGACCCGCTGCGAGGGCCATCTGTACGGGATCGACACCGGGATCAGCGCCTACTACGGCACACATCCCGCCGCGCTCGTCATTGAATCCGGGCCTAAAGGCGAGGCAGTGACGGTGCTGCCGCGTTAGTCGCGCGGCCATGTCTACGCCCCGTAAAGAGCTCCCCGCGTTCTACGATGCCCACGCCGCCGCAGCCTTGTACTACCCCCAGTGGGAGTCCAGCGGCGCGTTCAAGGCCGATCCGAACGCCAAGGGCGAGCCCTACTGCATCGTGATCCCGCCGCCGAACGTCACCGGCAACCTGCACATGGGGCATGCCCTCAACAACACGCTCCAGGACGTGTTGATCCGCTACAAGCGGATGGACGGATACAACGTGCTGTGGCTGCCCGGCACCGACCACGCCGGCATCGCTACCCAGTGGGTGGTGGAGCGCCAGCTGCGCGCGAAGGGCATCGAACGCCGCGACATGGGCCGGGAGAAGTTCCTCGAGTGCGTCTGGGAGTGGAAGGAGCAGTCGGGCGGCAACATCGTGCGTCAGCTGCGTCGACTCGGGGTGAGCTGCGATTGGTCGCGCGAGCGCTTCACGATGGACGAAGGCTTGTCGAAGGCGGTGCGCGAAAACTTCGTGCGCCTGTACGAAGAAGGCTTGATCTACCGGGCTACGCGGCTGATCAATTGGGACCCCATCGGCTTGACGGCGATCTCCGACCTCGAGGTCGAGACCGAAGAGAACGTCCAGGGCGAGATCTGGAGCTTCGCGTACGTGTTGTCCGAGCCTCACGGCGACACCACCGAGATCGTCGTCGCTACCACGCGGCCCGAGACGATGTTGGGCGACACCGCCATCGCCGTACACCCCGATGATCCGCGCTACAAGCACCTCATCGGCAAGACCGTCAAGCATCCTTTTGTGGATCGCTTGATCCCGATCATCGGCGATGCGATCCTCGTCGACCCCGCGTTCGGCTCCGGCGCGGTGAAGGTCACGCCGGCCCACGACTTCAACGACCACGAGGTCGGCGTTCGCCACAACCTGCCGATGATCTCGATCTTCACCCCCGACGCAAAGGTGAACGGCGAGGGCGGCGCCTACGTCGGCCTCGATCGCTTTGCCGCGCGCAAGAAGATCAAGCAGGATCTCACCGATCTGGGCTTGTTCCGCGGGCGTCAGGACCACACGATGACGCTGCCGAAGAGCCAGCGCTCGGGGGCGGTGGTCGAGCCGATGATCTCGACGCAGTGGTTCATGAAGATGAAGCCGCTCGCTACCCCCGCGGTCGGCGCGGTCGAGCACGGCTTCACCACCTTCTGGCCGGACGCGTGGAAGAACACGTACTTCTCGTGGCTGCGAGACGTCAAAGACTGGTGCATCTCCCGGCAATTGTGGTGGGGACATCGCATCCCCGCCTGGCACTGTGCGGACTGTGGGCACGTGAACGTCGGCCGCACCGATCCGACCGAGTGCAGCGCCTGTGGCGGCACCCGCTTGAATCAGGACGACGACGTGCTCGACACGTGGTTCAGCTCGGCGCTGTGGCCCTTTTCGACGCTGGGCTGGCCGGAGCGCACCCCGGACCTCGCGCGGTACTACCCGACCGCGGTGCTGCTCACCGGCTTCGACATCATCTTCTTCTGGGTCGCCCGCATGATGTTCATGGGCCTGCACCACATGGGGCAGGTTCCGTTCAAGGACGTGTACATTCACGGCCTCGTTCGCGATGAAAACGGCGACAAGATGTCCAAGACCAAGGGCAACGTGGTCGATCCGGTCGAGACCATCGACCGCGTGGGTGTAGACGCGTTCCGGATGACGCTGACCGCGCTCGCAGGCCTCGGCCGCGACCTGTTGTGGAGCGAGAAGCAGGTGGACTCGTGGTCCCGCTTCCAGAACAAGATCTGGAACGCCTACAAGTTCCTGCACATGCACGTCAGCGAGCAGCCGGCCGTCCCGGCCGCGTTGGGCCCGTATGACCGCTGGATCCTCGCGCGGCTGGGGAGCTGCGTGCGCAACGTGCGCGCGGCGCTCGACGGCTACCGCTTTGACATGGTCGCCAGCGAGATCTACGCGTTTACGTGGTACGAACTGTGCGATTGGTACCTGGAGTTTTCCAAGCCCGCGCTGTACGGAGAGGACGGCCCGGTGAAGGACGCCGCGAAGCACACGCTCTGGACGGTGTTCCACGCGTTGAGCCGTCTCATCCACCCGATCATGCCGTTCTTCAGCGAAGAGCTGTGGCGCAACCTGCCGGGGCATGACCAGCCCGGCAGCACCTCGGGGACGGTCATGACCGCGGCGTACCCGAAGGATGGCGATTTTGCTGAGGAGCCCGAAGTGCTCACCGCGATCGCGACCTTGCAAGAGGCGATCGTCGCGGTGCGGCGCATCCGCTCCGAGAAGAACCTGTCTCCCAAGGTTGGGCTCGTCGCGGCCAACGCCGGAACGTTGACGGGCTTGTTCGCCGGTCAGGCGTCCGCGCTGCGCGATCTCGCGAACGTGACCGTCGTGACCGGGCCTCGCCCCGAGCAGGCGGCGGTGGTCGTCGTCGCCGGTCACGAGCTGTGGATCAACCTCGATGGCGTGCTGGACACGGGCAAAGAGCGCGAGCGGCTGACCAAGGAGATCGAGAAGCTCAACAAGTCGATCAGTTTTCTGGAAGGTAGGCTCAGCAACGAGGCGTTCGTCAGCAAGGCGCCTCCGCACTTGCTGGAGAAGTCGCGAGGCGAGCTGCAGGGCGAGAAGGACAAGCGCCTCAGCCTCGAAGCCGCGCTCAAGGCGCTCGCGTAGCAGCGCGCGGGTTTCAGCGCGCGGGTTTCAGCGCTCGTCGGCGCGGCTCGCTTCGAGCTCGGCGAGCCGCTCGCGGATGACGCGGCGGGCGATGTCGGGGACTTGATCGCGCACGGCATCGTCGACGGCCATCTCGATCAGGTCGCGGAAGCTTCGGGAGCTGGTCAGCGCCTTGCGCAGCACGGTCTCGACCACCTCGGGGAGCAGCTCGACGATGGCGCGCTCGACCGCGGGTCCGACGAGGTTCGGATCGACCCGCACTAAGGGCAGCTCGTTCCAGTCGCGGGGGATGAAGCTGCCCACGCGCTCGTCCGCCACCGCGTAGGCGCTGCGGGGCACGCTGCGCGGCTCGGAAGCCTCGACCTCCTCCACGGCGTCCAACGGCATCGACATCGGCTCTTGCTCGTCCGCGGTGGGCACTGACGCGACCTCGGAGGCGTCATTCGAGATCGGTCCCAGCACGCTCTCGAGGTGCTTGCGCACGGCCTCAGGCTGCAACGGGCGGGACATGCGGCCGTCCACCCCTGCGGCGGTCGCGCGTGGCGCTTGGTAGACCTCGAAGCCTCCGGTGACCAGGAAGATCGCGGCGGCCGGCTGACGCGCCTTCACCGAGCGGGCAAAGTCGTAGCCGTTGCCTTTGGCGAAGGTCAACGCGGCGATCACGACTGTGATCTCGGTGCTGTCGATGATCGCGTCGGCCTGTGCGATCGTCGCGGCCGTGGAGACCGCGAACGGGGTGTGCTCGAGCGCCTCGGCCACACGCTGCGCGGTGGAGGTGTTGCTGTCGACGACGAGGACGATGCGGGTGGCCATGTCGCTTCAGTGAACCACCGGAAGGCCCCTTGTGTCAACCGTGCGGCGAAGGTTCACGCACGATCGGCTCGATCAGTCGGGGTCGCAGACGCCGTCGCAGGGGCTGCTGAGGTCGCCATCGCTCAGAAAGGACGCCGCTTGAGCCTGCGCGGAGGCTTCTCCCGGCAGACGGTTGTGGGGGTTTGCGTCCCCCAAGCCGGCGGGGAGCGGCCCGTCGGTCTCGGCGAAGCCGTAGTCCCACTCGAGGATGCCCGACCCGGAGCTCGGATCGGTGAGCGCCGGGACGCCGAAAATATCCCGGGGTGCGGGGCCGATCAGGCTGGCGCCCGCGGTGCGCGCGTAGACCGCGCCGCCGATCGAAGACACGGTGTCGTCGCCGATTCCGACCTGAAAAAGGAAGCGGCGATCGTCGCGACCGCCTACCGAGGCGCCGTCCACGAGCTGATCGGCCCAGCCGGCGCTCTCCACGGGGTCCCAGAGCATCTGCGCCAGCGGCACGATCAGCGAGATGTCCGCGGGGTCGTCGTACTTGGCGCCGAGCAGCAGCAGGAAGGCGCTGAACGCCGAGGAGCGCGTCAGGATCGTCGAGAACGACATGCCGGAGATCTGCATCACCGCGCGATCGATGTCGGGCGACATCGCGACCTGCGCGCCGCCGAGCACGCTGCCGAGCGAGACCCCGTAGTAGTGCAGCTGGGTGGGGTCGATCAGCGATTGGTCGTTTAGCGACAACGCGGGGTCGCCGACCATCGCTCCTTGCATCAGGCGCGCCATCAGCTGCGCCTCGAGGTGTCCTTGGGTCAGGCCGTCCGGGATGATGTCGAAGTCCGAGGGATCCTGCGCCATCATCAACGTGACGGCGTTGTAGTCGTCGCTGCTCATGCCGCGCCAGCTGGTCGCGAACATGACCATGCCGGCCGCCTCCGCGACCGGGGTGTACGGATCCCAGCGGATGTCGGTGTGCGACCCGAACAGGCCGTGCCCGACCTGCAGCAGCGGTGCCGGCACCCCGGCGGCGAGCACCGAGCACGGCACGATGATCGTGAAGGGGACCTGCGCCGTGCCGTTCTGGGACACCGCGCTGTCGGGATCGGCGGGGTCGTCGCGGTTGAGCATCGAAGACGGCGCGGCGTCGGTCAGGTACAGCGGCACGGTCATCTCGCCGGTGATGTGCCGCCCGACCTTTTCACCGCCTCCACAGGTGTTTTCGACGGTCTCGGTGATCGTGTACGGCGGCCCATCTTCGGGGACCGCAGCGAGTCCGGCGTCGCGGACGCCCAGCACCGTCGCCCGCGAGCTCTCGGCGGACACGGTCACAAAGTCCCACGCGAGCTGCAGCTCGCCCCGGTCAAAACCCGCGGCGTCTAACGCGGGGAAGATCACGTCTTCGTAGCCGGCCCGCTGGCGCTCCAGATCGGGATCGTCGGTGGCGGCTTCATCCCGCAGCGTCGCGAAGCCCTTGGGGGCGCTGACCGGCGCGCCGTCGTCCCCGAGCAGATTGCGAATGCCGACGACGTAGCGGGTGGCGTGGTGTAGGGGAACGGCCGGGTGGATCACCAAGGCGGCGCGCGACGGATCCTCGGGGAACGCCTCGCGCTCGATGTAGTGGGGCACCCGCTCGCCGGTCGCGGCGTCAAGGAGCACCGTGGTGACGTCGGCGTTGGCGTAGTCGGCGAGGTTGGAGAACGACACGGAGCCGGGGCTGTGTACGTCGGCGCCCGATAGCAGGGCGTACACCGGTGCGAGCGTCGAGAAGCCGTCGCGCCGGTTCCAGGCGTCCGGCCGCATCTGCAAGCCGAAGCGGTCTGCGGGGAGGGACGTAGGGCCGAAGTCCACGCGGTAGCCACTGCCGGTAGCCGCGTCCTCCTTCAGGTAGAACGAGGACGGGAAGGGGAACATACACGCGCTGTCGTCGACGGGGTTGCAGTCGCCGCGGGGGACGTCAGCCGCGGTGGCGGTGTCCTCGACGTGGGCGCAGGCGGACAGCAACGCGGGGAGGCCAAGGAGCAGGAGGGAGCGCATGGCGGTTCTTATCCTGCGAGGGGAGGGGAGGCGTGCGGGGGGTTCACGGGGCGAGCGGTCGTGGAGCGTATACGCGGGTTGCGTCCGGCACCCCTTTCAGCGTGAACGTGCCGACCTCGAACCAGGCTGCAGGATCGGAGGCCGCGACCGCTTCAGACGCCAGCAGCACCTGTCCGAGCCCACCGGTGAGCCCCTCGATTCGGCTCGCGAGGTTGACCGTGGCACCGATAACGGTGAAATCGAGGCGGTCTGAGGCGCCGATGTTGCCATAGGAGACTTCGCCGCGGTGCAGGCCAATACCGACCTGCAGGTCAGTGGGGAGGTTCTGCAGCGCCTCCTGCGCAGCGCGCGGCGACAGGCGTCCGCGGCGCCGTCGTCCGACCCGTACGGGAATATGGCGAGCACGCCATCGCCGATGAACTTCAGGATCTCGCCGCCTTCACGGGAGACCGCGCGTCCCACGTGCTCAAACACCTCGTTCAGACGGGCCACCACGACCTCGGGCGCCTGCGCTGCGGAGAGCGCGGTGAACCCGCGCACGTCGCTGAACCACACCACCGCGCGCCTGCGCTCTAGATCGCCCCGCTGCAGGTGGCCATCCAGCACGCGCTGACCGGTCTGAGGGCCGATGTACACGCGCGCGACAACGTGGCAGAGCGCACGCCAACGCATGGCGCGCGACACCGCGCCGAGGCCCCACGCAGCCGTGTGGATGGCGCGCAGATGGGGGTGAACCCGTCGGGAGCGTCGGTCGCGAGAACGATCACTGAGCGCGTGGGGGCTCCGTACTCCGCCCCCGCGACGCACGCGTCGCTCCAACCCGGCAGCGCAACGCGAATCGGCGCGTCGAGAGGCTGCGTCAGGTCGCGGACGCGCTCTGCCACGCCCGCGGGCAGGGCATCCACCGGGTCCGCGTCGGCGCGTAGCTCTCGCGCGTCGTTGTACAGCGGATTGCCGCCCGCTTCGCGCTGCGAGCGCTGCTCGACGATGCGCTGCCCTCCGACGTTGATCACCCAGACGCCGCCGCGTGCGCGCGTCCACACCGCGCTGCCTTGGGAGAGCATCGGATGTGCGATGCCCACCCGATGCTCGAAGGCCGCCACGGGGACGTCGCGAGCGTGGAGAATGCCGACTGTCGCGAACGTGGCGTCGGCCCCGTGGGCCCAAGGCGTTGCCGCCACGGCGAGCATGGCGATGGCGACATCTGGATCGGGCTGGGCGGGCGCCTGCATAAAGCGCGGGCTATCCCGCCTCGCGCGGAGCGGGCGCGTCGATGAGCACCGCTGCCGCGTACGACCGGTCCCGTCAGCGCCGCGACCCCGACCCGCCTTCAAGGCTTCAAGGCTTCAAGGCTTCAAGGCCGCCACGGCGGTACAAATGCAAGAACGCCGACCCTCGCTCGTCGCGAAAGCCGGCGTTCATGGGTAGGGTGGGGGTTATTCGAACAGGTTCGAACTTTCTGCTTCGGTCCGAACGCCGAAGAACGGGGCCAGTTCGACAGGTTCAACGGTGAGATCGTGCCTTCGAGCCTCGGGGCGCGGGTGGGCGGGCGGGTCCACGAGAGGACCCGGCGCTCAACCCCACTCCAGGACCGTGACGCTCGACAATAGCGTGCCATCGCTGGCACATCGTAGCGTCGTGAGCTGGTCGGACGGATGGGACGGCGGTCGGCGCGGTCGGTAGCATTGGAACGTGAGGGAGTCATCTTCGTACCGGGGAGGGGACACGTGCTCACCATGGCCTCGCTCCCGCAGCACGATGTCGGCGGTCCGCCCGGGGGCGACCACCGCAGTTCGCGCGAACCCATGCTCCACCGCCATCATCTCAGCGAATGAGCACGGGTCGGACACAAGGCAGGCGCGCAGCAGCCCCGGGGCAAAGCGTCCAAGCGCCGCTTGGAGTCCGAGGAACAGCTCGCGACCACCATCGGGCAGCTCCACGGCCCAGAACTCGCCCTCCACCTCCACTTGACCGTCGTAGGCGGCTTGCTCGACCAGGACGATGACGCGGTCGATCGCCGTCGCCCCCACCGCGCCGAAGCGCGTCAGTTCCAGGCGGCGCTGCCAACCTTCCGGCGCCGAGGGGAACCGGACGGTGCTCACGCGAGCAGGTAGGGAACGACCACACCGGGCGTTCCTGCCGGAAAGTCCTTCGTGTTGCGTGTCGCGAGTTCGGCACGATGTACGCGCGCCGTCGCGAAGATGATCGCATCGGGGAGCTTCAACCTATGTGAACGCCGCAACTTGACCGCCTCTTCGGCCACTGCCTCGTCGATCGGAAGGAGCTCGAAGATCGAAAGAAAGCCTCGGATGGTCCTCTCCTCCTCCACGCCGGCCGCGCCGACCAGCACCTCCATCCAGGTGAGGCGGCTGATGGCTGCATTCCGCGCTTCGCGAAGGTAGGTGCGGGCAGGCTCCGACCCGTTCAGCGCGTCGATGAGGATGCAGGAGTCGAGCACGACGTTCATCGGTCGTCCCATTCGCCGCGGAGGCGCTCTTGCGCGGCGAGCCCATCGACGGCGCGCGCCTTCCACAACCCCCAAGCGGCGTCCAGGGCCTCTTCACGGGCGCCATCCGTGTCCAGCAGCTTGGCGACCGCCCGACGCACGGCCTCAGCCCGGCTCACGCCACGCGCCTCCCGCCAGGCGTCGAGTGCCGCCAGTTGGTCTTCGGGGAGATCGACGATGGTTCGCATGACGTCATCATAGCCCG
>CAIUMM010000076.1 GCA_903900265.1 uncultured Pseudomonadota bacterium | reverse complement strand
GAGTGGGTCGATGGGGTCGTCACCGCGCGGTACTCCTCTGAGTGTACGTTCAACACAGCGTTTCGTCAGGTGGTGTACGCAGCGCCGGGCGAGGGCTGCACCGCGTTGAACGCGTGGGTACGGCACCTCGCCGACGTCGGTGGGCGAGACGGGCGTGGCTACGTGCCCTTCCAGTTGGAGCTCGCCCAGCGCGCGATGGCCGCGAACAAGCTGGACGAAGCGCGGTTGTGGGCCAGCCGGGCGGAGGGCATCCTCGTCGCTCATCCTGCTGCTGCGCTGATCCTCGCCGAGATCGCGCTGCGACAGGAGGATTATGCGGCGTCGTTGGCTGCGTTCGAGCACGCCGTCGCGATCACCCGCGCATGGCGTTGGTCGGGCGCGTCGATCGCGCAGTCCTGGACCGGAATGGCGAAGGCGCTCGACAAGTTAGGGCGCAAGGAAGAGCAACAACGTGCGTTAGACGCAGCGAACTGCGCGCGCCTTGTGACCTGGCCGTACCTGTGCGGCACCGGCCCCGGGTCGGGTCGCTTGATGGCGCTGTTGCCGCGCGCGCCCGGCGGGGGCCCTCCTCCGGCCATCGCGCCTTTGCCGCCGCTGCGTGAGGCTCAGGCGCCCCCGCCTCCAGCGGCCGCGCCGATCGGAACGCAGCGCGTGCTGGACGGGGCTTCGATGTGGGCGCTGGACGGCGAGGTGCTGCCCTCCGATTGGACCGACGCCGGCGGGACGGTATCCGAGCCCTCCGCGCAGATGGACACGGTCGATGCCTTCACGGCGCTGACGTTAGCGACGACGGCGGACCGGAGCACGGCGTTGGCGTGTGCCCCGCTCGTCCCCGCCTCGCCGTCGATGGCGATTCGGGCGCGTTGGCGCGCGGACTACCAAAGCGGCGCAGGAATCGAAGGACGTACCTGGATCTTCTTTGAGGCGCGCATGGCGGACGCCGATGGCAAGGTCATGCAGCTGGGCGGCTCGCCGGTGATGGAGCGTCCGCTCACCGCGGCGAGCGGCACCTCTTGGCGCGTCGATCGCTTTGATTTTCGCACGCCCGCCGACGCCAAGCAGGTGCGCATCTGCTTGAAGGTCAACGGCGCAGTGCCGGCGCGGCTGGCGGTGGATTGGTTTGAGGTGCTCGCGGTCGACGCCCCGGCGGATGCGGAATGAGGTGCCACGCAGCGCATCGCGCGGGCTGGGCTCTGGGTGCGGGGCTGCTTGGCGTCTTGGCAGGGTGCGGCTCCGAAGTCGACGTGCCCGGTGTCGCGCCGTGGCCGGAAGCGCCGGTGGTCGCAGACGTCCCCAGCGATGTGCCGGACGCAGAGTCCCGCGCCTTTGAGATGGATTTTGGCGGCGGCGGCAGCGGCGCTCCCTACGGGGTCAACTTCTTCATCCCTACGGGCACGGTCGCTACGGCCGAGGCCGGCGTGGTGGAGGGCACAGCCCGAGGCTTCACCCTCGCCGTGCCGCAGCCGGGGGACGCGGTGGTGTGCACCGCTGCGGTGCGGATGAAGGACCGCGTCACGCTCACCGCGCGGATGAGCCTCCCTTCGGTCACGCCCACCGCGGAGGTGTGGACGGGGCTCGACGTCGAGATCCGGGCGCGCGACGAAGCCAAGCAGATCGTCTCTCCGGAGGGCGCGCGCTTTGTGCGGGTGCAGCACCTCCGCGCTCCCACCGAGGGGTTCGTTGAGTGGTCCGCGGACGTGGAGCTGCCTGCGGGCGCGGTTCAAGGCGAGGTCTGCTGGCGGTTCGTGAAGGCCACCGGAGCGGTCGCGGTAGACCGCTTGGTGGTGGAGAGCCCGGGCGTCCCAGTGCCGCTGCCGCTGCCGATCATCACCGTGGACTGGCCCTTAGACGAGCCCGGCGGCGCGGGCGGCGCGCCGATGGGGTTCGCGTTCCTCGTGCCTCCGGGCACCACGGGCTCTACGCTCAGCCTGTTTCGGGAGCCCAGCTCCGCGCCGGAGAAGCCGGCGCCGGACGAGAGCGGCGTGCTTCGGGGCTTCATGATGGACGTCTCCAAGCCTGCCAACACGCTGGTGTGCTCGGACCCCTTCGCGGTGGCGCCGGGCATGCGGGTGCGTGGGCGCGTGAAGGTCGAGTCGGTGCAGACCGATGCGCGCGCGTGGACCGGTTTTGTCGCGGAGATCCGCACCTACGACATGGTCGGCGGGCTCGCGTCCGCAGGGGCGACGCCGTTCACGCTGTTGCAGGCGTGGAAGACGTCGGGCGACTGGCAGGACTTCGACGTGCCGTTTGCGCCGCCGAAGGGCGCCGCGAATGGCAAGCTTTGCTTTCGCTTCGTGGAGAGCGTCGGCGTCGCGCGGGTAGAGCGCGCCGGCGTGGGGGAGTAGCCGGCTATTGCTGCTTCGGGCCCAGCGTCACGTCGGTGACGACGGACGCGCCGCCAAACACGCGCGCGCGCACGATCTCCGCGCTGATGTACAGCGACGCATCGGTCGCGCCTTGCGGGGCCGCGACGACCACCGGGGCTGCCCCCTGCGGCTGGTACCAGAACGCCCCCGCAGCGTCCCTCGACAGGGCGTAGGTGGGGCCGTATCCGCTGGTCACCAGCGACTCGAGCTGGCCCGGCAGCTTCCAGGCTCCGGACGCGGGCGCGAACGACGCGCCTGCGAGATCGGTCCACTGGGACTTCCATTTGTCGGCGGGGGGCGAGCCGGCTGCGTTGGTCATCAGCGTGTACAACGACAGCCCTCCAGGGCGCGTCCCCGCGTCCGGGAGCACGTCGAAGTTGAGCGCGGTGGGGGTCCAGCCCGCCTCGTTCACCCAGTGACGGGTGCCGCGGGCAGGGATCTCGATCGCCTGCGTGCCGTCCACCCGGTAGACGTCGACGCCCCCGGCGACGGCGATGGCGAGCAGCAGGTTGGAGCCTGCGTCGATCGCGGTGGCGTGCAGCGTGGGCCTCGTGGGCAGGTCGACGATGCTGCGGAGCGTCTGGACGCCGCGCTCGTTGACCGTCCACGCCTTCAAGGATCCGCCTTTGCCGTTCGGCGACGGCAGCCACAGCGGCAGCACGAGGTTGCCCTTGGCGTCGGTCACGCCGCGGTCGAGCACATCGGCCGCCGGATACGGCAGCGACACCGACTTTACCCCGCTATGCAGCGAGGTCCCTTCGAGCTTTCCGAAGGCAAAGGTCGCGGTCGCCGCGCCGGGGACCTGCCAATACACATATCGGGAGAACGAATCGCCGGGGCGAGAGCGCGACAGCTGGGGATCGATGGGCGCGGTGAGGTCGGCCAGCCAATATTGGGCGATAGGCCTGCTTTGTGCGCGTGCATCAAAGTGCATCAGGTACAAGGCCGCGGGGTGGTTGCTGCCTCCGTTGCTCCGGTCCTGCACCCACGGAAAAATCGTGCCGAGGTTCTGCGCGATCGTCGGCTCCCAAACTGGAGTTCCTTTGAGGGGGTGTGGGACGGCGATCGTCAGGTTTACCGGTGCGAATTGCAGCGCGCCTCCGGGATCTTGAACGCTCACGGTGATCGTGTAGTCGCCGGCGGGGAACCCGTCCGAGCTGGGGATCTCCAGCAGGACGCTGCGCTCAGAACGAGCGGGCAGCGTCCAGGCCGTAGCCACGTCGAACGCGGGCGGGGTGTTGTACCGCTCGGACTTTCCGCGCGGCCCGACGATCGAGAAGCGCACGAGGTGGGGCCTCGCTGCGAGGTCCGGGAACGCCTGCGTGGCCGTGGTGTCATTCTTGACGTTCAGCGCCACGACCACGGGAAACCCGGCGAGGGCCTCGGGACGAACGGTCGCGGAGACCTTCAGCCCGGTGACGGTCGTAGCGGTGCCGGATGCGCTCTGGGCGGGGGCCGCTCCAGATGGAGGATCAGCGGCGATCGCTGGGGGAGCGAATGTGCTGAGGGCGAGCGCGAAGGACAAGACGGTGCGTGGAGACATAGTGCGCCAATATCGCACGTCCCGCCTCCTGCCGCAGCGGAGGTTTGTCGAGAAAGGTCTACGAATCGGACCTCAGGTGGGGGCGGTGTCCGAGGGATGCACCTGCGCCGCGACCCAGCGGGTGGCTTCTTCCGGCGTGCTCACCCGACCGGACAGCTGCTCCTCCCGCAGCTCCGCTAACAACACGCCCATTTGGGGACCGGGAGGGAGTCCGGCGGCGAGCAGCTCTTTGCCCCGCAGCAGCGGGGGCAGGGGGGTTCGGCTCACGCCCAGCGTGGCAGCGCGCAGCTCCAGCTCCGGCGCGTTCAGGAGCGCGGCGAGCAGCTCCAGCTCGCAGTGATCCGCGGCGCGTAGCACCTCCGAGTCGGTGCGAGGCGGCGCAGCGCGCTGCTTCACCAACGCCAGCGTCTCTTCGCGCACCCGGTACCCGTCTAGTCGGTGCACGTTCAGCCGATCGAGCACGGTCTCCGTCTGCGCCGCATCCAAGCCAGTGCACGCCGCGGCGAGCAGCAGCGCGAGTCGTCGACGCGCGCCATCGACGTCGACGGTGGCCACGCGGTCGAGGCACTCGAGTCGCTCGGGGTGATGGCCCGCCCATTCTGGCACCACCTGCGCCCACATGCGCGCCTGCTCGGCGATCTGCCATCCGGTGGACGGCTTGGGGGAGCGCAACAGCAGCTTTTCGATCTCTCCCCAGATCCGCTCGGACGGCAATTCCTGCAGCGGCATGGTCGCGCACAAGGCGATCAGCTCCGGCGCGACGGCGTAGCCGAACCGCCCCGCGAACTGGGCGACCCGCAGCGCCCGCAGCGGGTCCTCTACGAACGTCGTCGAGTCGACCGCGCGCAGGGTACGGCGATCGATGTCGCCCAACCCGTCGTAGGGGTCCTCGTAGACTCCGGCGATCGGGTCCCATGCGATGGCGTTGATCGTGAGGTCTCGGCGGCGCGCGGCTTCGCGCACGCCGAGGTGCGGATCCGCTTCGGTCACGATGCCTTTGTGGCCGGTTCCGGCTTGTTTGTCGCGCCGGGGGACGCTGACGTCCACCTCGTCGCCGCCGAGCCGCAGCTTGTACACCCCAAAGGACTTTCCTACCTCGCCGACGCGTCCCAGCGTCTTGAGCACCGCCTCCAGCGTAGGAACGTCGAGGCCATGCACCTCGACGTCGAGGTCTTTTGCAGGCTTGCCGCGGCAATGGTCGCGTACCGCGCCGCCGACGACGAACGCACGGCCTCCGGCGCGGGCGCAGGCCTCAAACAAGCGTAGGAAGCGCGGGGGGACCTCCATCGGACGCGGGATCAAGCCACCTTCTTGCCGCAGACCGCGCACTTGGAGGCGTCTCCACGGTACACGGAGGTCTTTGCTTTCAAGCAGCCTTGGTGAAAGTGCTGCCCGCAGGCGTGTACGCACTCCGAACGCACCTTTTGTTCGATGCCGAGCCCGCAGATCCCGCAGTTGACGACGGCGGCCACTTGCGCTTGCGTGGTTTGCTCCGCGGCCTGACCCGCAGGCAGCGGCTCCACCCCACCCCACCACGCCAGCCAGCCGATGAACACGCCGATCATCCCGAGGATGATGCCCGGCGCGCCTTGCCAGTACATGTCCAACGGCGCCTGACCCGCGAACACGATCGGCGCGGCGATAGCGACCACCGACAGGAACATCTGGAACACCAACGCGGTGACCGCGATGCGCAGCTGCGTGCCGCGACCGCCCCAGGCGTGCCGCGCGAGGGAGGTGCAGAACAGGCCCAGCGCGAGCCCGGGCAGCGACGTCACCCACAAGCTGCGCGACGTGCCCAGCGCCGCGCCCCAAAGCACGGCCCAGCCGACCACCAGCGCGAGGGCTCCGAACAGCGCGAGCATCCCCGCGCCCGCGTAGCCCTGATTCACCGGGTACTCGGGCGGCTGTTCGGTCACGCCATCCGCTGCCGGCGGCTCCGGCAACAGGTAGACGAGCTCGCCGTTGATGACGCCGAGGTCGGAGAGCTTCTCTTCGTCGCGCAGCAGGCGCCCTCGGGCACGCAGCCAGTACAAGCGACGCCGACCATCGGGCCAGAACGCGTCCAAGCCGGCGTCTCTGGCTACCCGCTGCGTGAGGTCGCGGGCGGGCAGGTAGGTAGGAACTTGCAGATCGAGGGTGAACGACTTCATGGCGATGACCTGCACGCGCAGGTTTACGACAGTGGCTTCACTCTCGGTCACGTCGTCATACTACAGGTAGTAGTTCAGGTCTGCGTTGACGGCGCCCTGGTACAGGCTCCAATAATCGTGCAGGTACGGGACGTTGGCGCCGATGCCGACGACCGCGCGGCCTCCGCCGGAGTCGTTGTTCTTCTTCTTGGGCACAAAGCGCAGGCCGAAGCTCACGGTGTTGAACTCGAAGAGGCTGCTCTCTACCTTGCGGAAGTTGAACTGCGTCTCGGTGAACGCGTACACGATCTCGTTGGCGCGCAGCTCGGCGGTGAGACCGCCGGTGTACCGGAGGTTGAAGGGCTGGTGGAACTCGGGGATCACCGACACCTGCACCGCCACGTCGAGCCCTTCGAGGACATCGAAGCGCTGGCCGAACGCGAGCGTCGGCGCGACGGTGGGGTAGAGGTTGCGAGGCTTGGTGGCGAGCCCGACGTCCAGCGCGGCGGTCAAGATGCTCTTGGTGCGCGCGGACTTCACCAGCGCGTACTTGGCGCCGCCGGTGATCTCCCAGCCGGCGATGCCATGATTGACGCCGGCGTGGGCGGACATTTGACGCATCACTTGGTATTCGAAGTCGCCGTGGAGGCCGAACCAGTTGGGGATGCCCATCTCGAAGCCGGCGGAGACCTTGCTCACCGGATCGACGCCCATCAGGCGCCAGCCGTTCGCGAAGTTGATCTCGCGCTTTGCGGCGTCCTTGGAGGAGGAGCCTTCGTTACCGATGCGCTCGCCGAACATCTCGTTCGAGAGCTCATCCATGCGGGTTTCGATGCGGTCACGGAACAGCGACTTGGGGTACTTCTCGAGGTACTGCTCCCATTTGATCTGCTCTTCGTCGGTGTTCAGCTCGCTGACCTTCTTTTGGAAGTCGCGGTAGATCTGCGCGGTGTCCTCGCCGGGCTCGCGCGCCTTCACCGTCTCTTGCTCGGATTCGTCGCGGAAGTCGAGGTCGTCGCCGCCGTTGTCATCCGAAAAATCGTCGTCCGCCTTGGCGTCCGGGTCCGAATCGTCTTCGCTGTCGCCTTGCTCGAGGCGGGTCGGCGCGGGCTCGTCGTCCGAAGGGTCGTCCTTCTCCTTGAAGTCGTCGCGCGACGGACCTTCGGTCATGTCGGTGCTGTCGTCATCCTCGGTCTTCTCCTTCTTGTCCTTACCCGCGGCGAAGGCGGGAGAAAGGACCAATGCGCTCGCGGACAGCGCGAACAGCAGCCTCAGGGCGCGCGCCCGGGACGCGGGACGAGTCCCCGATGAAGGGGCGGCGGACGCGTCGGGGGAGAGAGTGTCAAAGGCAGCGCGCATTCAGAGGGCTCCGGGTGCCGGCGGAGGATAATACCGCAGCACCATGTTTGCATCTGCCACGCTCGAGGGTTCGCACCCGTCTGGAGCGGCGGAGTCGGGGGCCGATGCGCTCGCCGATGCCGCCGAAGAAGTGCGTGCGTGGCTGGTGACCGCGCGCGGCGGCGCTCCTTTTTTGTCGGGAGCGGACGGTCGACTGCTGGTCAGCTGGCTCGAAGCGGGCGTGTCCGTCGCTGATCTTTTGCGCGCCATTGACGAAACAGCGCGCCATCGCCGTGCAAAACGTGCGCGCAGCCCCTTCACGCTGCGCAGCGTAGAGCGCGTGCTGGTGCGGGGAGGCGGGCGCAGCCCCGCCCGTGCTCAACCTCGCGCCGCGGCCGATGACGGCATCCCTTGGCCTTCCTGCGCCGCGGTGGAGACCGAGCTTGGCGCGATGTCCGCGGAAGATGTGGTGGGCAGGCTGGCGCGGGTTCGTCGATTTTTTGACGAGGCGTGGCAGCAGCTCGCGCCGGTGCACCCGACGCTGCTCGCCGACGGCTTGACCGAGCTGGGTGAGTTTGCCGACGCGCTGGACGACGACACGCGCATCCGCCTCTGTGAAGAATTTGCACGCGAGCGGCTGCGAAGCCATTACCCATCCCTCCGGCCTGGAGTCTTGTTTGGCTGAATCTCGCGGCGCGGTCGGCGCCTGGTCCGACCCTTTCCTCGATGACTGGCGCACCGGCTACGAGGTCGTTCGCAGCGATGGCTACGCCGTGGCTTTTGTGCGCGAGCGTCGGACTTGCCCGCGGTGTGACGGCACGGGCCGCGTCGAGGTTTCTACGCCCGATCAGCCGCTGCGCATCGGTCGGTGTCGCTGCCAGAAGGTGGTAGACGCCTGCGCGCTCTGGAACGCCGCCGAGGTGCCCGCCCGCCACGCGCACTGCACGCTGGACTCGTTCAAAGCCGATCTTCCCGGCGCCTCTCCCGGGTACACCATCGCGCGGAGCTGGTTGGCGCGCTACGACCCCAAAACCGAGGGCAAAGGCCTCGTGTTGGAGGGTGAGCCCGGGCGTGGCAAAACGCACCTGCTCTGTGGAATCCTGCGCGAGCTCGTGTTCAAGCACGCGGTCGCGGTGCGCTTTGTGGAGTTCACCCACCTGCTGTCCACGATGAAAGAGTCTTTTGACAAGCGGGGAGGCGATCCGGTGCGGCTCACGTCGCTGGCGCGCACCCCCGTGCTCGCGATCGACGAGCTCGGGAAAGGCCGCAAGACCGATTGGGAGATCGCGATCATCGATGAGATCGTCAGCCGCGCCTACAACCACGGCAGCATGTTGTTGGGCACGACGAATTTCGCGCCGCGCACCGGTGGACGACCGACTGGCCCGGTCGCGGCCGCAGGCTCGCTCGCCCGCGCCGACGCAGAGTCGCTGCAGGATCGCCTCGGCGATCGTGTCTTCAGCCGGCTCCGCGAGATGGTCACTTTTGCTTCGGTGCGCGGCGATGACTTCCGCGAGTCAAGGACTCTGCGGTAGCACCCAGGGCCGGTCGGTGCCCAGCGGGGATTGGGCCTCGTCGATCAGCCAACCGGAGCCCGAAGCTTGCCAGTGCTGCACGTAGGTCAGCGTGTCGTAGCGGTTCTTCGAGACGTCGATGATCTCCAAGCGGATCATCGCGACCGCGGGACGGGGGCTCTTGTCCGCCGGCGCGGTGCCCAGCTCGACCTGGATCACCGATGCGTCGGTGAGGTGCACGCCGGGCTCGGCGAGCATCTCGGTCAGCGCCAGCCGCGTGGTCATACCTGGCAGGTATTTCCCCGCTTTGCCAGAGTCATTCCAGCGTACGCCTTCCCAATACTCCGTAGCCGCATCGCCGAGCGTTTTGGCCTGTCGCGCCTCTGACCCGTGGCCGCCGAAGCCGCCCGCCTGAGCCGTCCACGTCCAAAGCAGCAGGGAGAGCATCTAAAACCGTCCTTGGGTCGCGACCATCACGTGGTAGCCGACGCCGGTTGCTTTGGGGTTGGTCTGGCTCATCAGCGTCACGCCCTGAGAGAAGCCGATGCCAAAGTTGGGGGTGACATCGTACATCATGCCCGGGCCGGTGCGCAGCCCGAGGTCGCCGTGGCTGCCGTAGAGCACGACCTCAGTGCTGGTGTAGGGCTTCGCCCGCTTGTTGGGCGCGAGGTAGTAGCGGACCCCGAGTCCGAGTTGCATGTTCAGGCCTCCGTCGTCCGGACCGAGCGGGCATTCGGCGACGATGACCTCGGCCTCCAACGGCCCGCCGAGGTTGCGCGAGAAGGTGGTCTGCACCAGCGGCCCGAATTGCGCGCCGCCGTTCGCGTCGGCCGCGACGATCGCGATCTCGACCCCCGCTTCGACGGAGACCACCCACTGGCTGGTGTGCGGGTAGCCGGGCTGGAGCTCGCGGGAGACGGACATCACGTTCTCCTTCAAGACCGCGACCTCGGATTTATCTTCCAGCCGAATGCGGTAGATGTCGCCTTTTTGGAGGATCTTGCCGCGCCACCGGGACCCATCGCGCGTGGTCAGCACGTCCTCATAGCGGAGCTGGGTGCGTTTGGAGAGCTCGTTGCCGGCGCCGGCGTGGGCCAGAGGCGAAGCGAGGGCGGCGAGGAGTGCGAGAGCGAGGGGGATCAGCGTTTGGCGAGCGGTGCGCATGGCGGCGATTATCGCACGGTTCGTCTTCGCGGGTCAGATGCCGCGCTCCCAAAGCGCACGGGCGCTTCGGGCCACGGGCCAGGTGCCGATGAACACACACAGCGCGATCACCGCCGCTGCGACCAGCGCCGCGAGCCCGTACAGCCCCCGGTACCCGGCATAAAATCCGATGATCTCGAGGGCCAGCACCACGAAGTCCAGCGTCAGCGCGAGCACCATGAAGAACACCGCCGCGGGGCCAGTCGCCGCGCGGGCTGCGGTGTCGGCGCGAAAGTCGGGCCACAGCGCGCCGAGCGAGACCGCCAATCCGCTCATCGCGTAGCCCAGAAACAGCGTCGTGAGCGACTCGATCGCGAGCAGCCAGCCCGGCGCTTCGAGCATCAAGCCGCTGCCCACGGTCACGACCTGGCCGACGATCAGCATCGGGACGAGCCCGAGCACCGACTTGGCCCGCAGCATCGTCGCTGGGTCCACCGGTCCAGAGCGCACCAGCCAGAACGCGCGGCCCTCTCGGGAGACCGCGGCGAAGTTGAACCGCGCCGCGATCGCCGCCATGACAAATCCGCCCATGCCGAGGTTCAAGAAGCTCATCGCCTGCTTCATGAACGCGAGCAGCTCGCCTTGAAAGGCCTCAAACGGCAGCGCGTGGATGCTCACGAGGTAGACGCCGCACACGCCCATCAGCAAGAACACCTGGCTCCACTGCGCGGGGTCGCGCGCGAAGACACGCAGCTCCTTGGAGAAGTGCGGTCGCCATGCGCGGGGGAGCACGCTGGAGACCGCGTCGAACACGGTCGACCGATAGAAACGCGCGGAGCGCGCCTCCTGTGATCGGGACCACCCGTTGTCGAAGCCCCACGCCGTTGTCCAGCGGGCGATGGCCGTGCTCGCCAGCAGCCCCGTCAACAGCAGCGCCGCCTCGGTGTACGGAAACGGCGAATACAACAGCGTAGAGCTGATGATCTCGCTTGCCCAACGGGGCGGGAACAGCGCCGGCGCGGGGACGCTGAGCTGCGCGATGTAGGCCGCGGCGTTCTCGAACTCTTGCGCGTTGACGAGGCGCTCGGGCCGCAGCGTGCGTAGCAGCACGAACAACCCGGCCAGCATCATCATCGCCAGCAGCACCATCAATTCCCGCGTGCGGCGCGCAGGAAAAACGTTGACGAGCAGCGTGGACACGGTGATCCCGATGTTCGTCGCGAGCATCAACAGCGCCGGGACCGCGAACAACAGCGCGGCGTAGAAGCCCGGACCGGCGTCGCTGCGTATCCCGTAGGCCAGAAACACCGGCACGCCGAACAGCGCCATCATCCAACTGGACTGGGTCAACGTGTCCAAGAACCGCGCGTAGTGAAAAGTCGGGCGGCTGATCGGCAGCGAGAGCACCAGCTCGAGATCGTCGGACAGGTAGAACGTCGATAGCGCGGTGATGATGTTGGAGAACGTCAGCATCACGAACAGGCTGGCCAGCAGCATCTCCATCAGCTTGCGGGCGAGGAAAGGCCCAAATCCCTCGATATCGAGGAACTTTCCGACCAGAAAGTACACGCTGATGAAGATGCCGAGCCAGAACAGAAAGCCGATGACGCCGAGTCCGATGTAAAGACGACGTTGCTCGCCCCGTATGAGTAGGTTTCGGAAGCCCTGTGCGCGCGGCGAGAGCAGCAGCTTCAGCTGGCGTAGCGGGCTCGCGCCGGTTTCGGGCGGCAGCGTGCCCTGCGCGGCGCTGGGGACGCTCACCCTACCGGCCCTTGACCGGGTCGTCGCTGGGCGGCTCCCAGTCGCTCTCTTTCTTGCCTTTCGCGACCGTGGCGCGGATGTACGCCTTCAGCAGGGCGTTTCGTTGCGCTCCGCCCAACAACACGCGCAGATCCTCGTAAAGTTGGGGGTCACGCACCAACAATCCCAGCGTGCCGTCGCCTTCGTTTACGGCGTCGGTGACGCTGCGCACGTTGGTCATGGTCGCTTGGAACTCGTCGACGATCTTGGCGTTGTCGGGGTCATAGAGCAAGGCGTGCGCCAGCGAATCGCCGGTTTTGATGTCGCCCATCACGCCGTCGAGCGCGTCGGCCATGTCGCCCATCTTGCGCATGAGCTTCTCGCCGTTGTCCGAGTAGACCAGCTCGTGCGCGAGGCCTTTGCCGGTGCGCATCTCCGTCGTCAACGCGTGCACGTCGGTGGCGATCGCGTCTACCGTTGTCAGGATGTTTTTGACCTTCGCACCGGCCTCTTTGTCGTAGATGAGCACATGCAGGATGCCTCTGCCGTCCTTGGCTTCGCTGAGCATCGCCTCAATGTGCGCGAGCGAGTCGGACACGCCCGCTTTGGACGCCGCTTCGTCGCTACCCAGCATCAAGTTCATCTTTTTTGAGATGGACGATGCGTTCTCCACGATCTCGGTCGCTTTGGTCACGTAGGACAGGTAGTCGATGCTCTCGACCGACGCGATGCGCCCATTGTCCGGCAACATCTCTTTGTCGGGGGAGCCGACGGAGAGCGAGATGTACATGTCACCGAGCACGCCGACCTGCGAGATCGAGGCGTTGGAGTCGGCCCGCAGGCGCGGTTGGTATTCGGTGCGGATGTTGAGCTCGACCTCGATGTTCTTCGACCCCTGGTCAGAACCGAAGTTGACCTTGGACACTTGACCGATGTCGATGCCGGCGAGTCGAACGACGGCGCCGGTTTTGAGCCCCTTCACATCCAAGAAGCTCGTCTTCAGCTTGTACTCGTGCGCGAACATCTTGGACGATCCGCCCAGCACAAACACGGACAGCCCGATGACGATGGCGAAGATGAGGACGAAGAGTCCGACCTTGAGTTCTTGGGCGAGGTTTCGTTCCACATTGTAGGACTATCGCGTTTTTGCGCGGGCCTGCGGTGCTTCGCGGTCGGGAGGCGCGGCGTTGTCGGATCCGATAGAGCCCTCTCCCTGCTTCCATTGGGTGGTTGATGACTCTGCTTCAGGCGTTGATACTCGGTATAGTTGAAGGCGTCACCGAGTTTTTGCCGGTGAGCTCCACCGGACATTTACTGCTCGCGGAGCGCATGTTGGGGATCGAGCGCAGTGAGGCCGCGGACGCCTATGTGATCTGCATCCAGGCGGGCGCGATCGTCGCGGTGCTCGGGCTCTATCGGCAGCGCATGGCGACGTTGTTCAACGGCCTGCTTGGCCGGGATGCAGGCGGGTTGAGGCTGCTGCAACAGCTCGTGGTGGCCTTTGTCCCTGCCGTGGTGCTCGGGCTGCTTTTTGAGAAAAAGATCGACGCGGTGCTCTTTGGCTTGTGGCCCGTGGTGACCGCATGGGCTGTAGGCGGACTGGTGATCTTCGCGCTGCGCGGTCGCCGCGGAGCGGACGGCAAGCCGGTCTTAGGGGGCACGCGCGGGCTCGCGGACATCGACCTTCGCACCGCCTCGATGATCGGGCTCGCGCAGTGTCTCGCGCTGTGGCCGGGGACCTCACGAAGCCTCGCGACCATCCTCGCGGGGGTTGCGCTCGGGCTTTCTGTGCCCGCCGCCGTGGAGTTTTCCTTTCTGCTCGGGTTGGAGACGCTCGGCGCGGCCACCGCGTACAAGGCGTTGAAGCACGGCGGGGAGATGGTGCACGCCTTCGGACCCGCGCCGATCGTCGTTGGCTTTGTCGCCGCGGCGGTGTCCGCCGCCGTGTCGGTCAAGTGGCTGGTGCAGTGGCTGCAGTCCCACGGCATGGAGGTGTTCGCGGTGTGGCGCATCGCGCTCGCCGTCGTGGTCGCCGGACTTTTGGCCGCCGGGCTGCTCAGCGCTGCGTGACGTCGCCGAACGCGGAGGTTTTGGTGCGGATCATCTGCACCGCGACGACCGTGCACCACGTGAGCCACAACGGGCCGCTGATCGCCAAAAGGCGCGCGTAGTCGTCGGACACCGCTTGCAGGGCGACCGGCAGGCTGGCCACGCCGGCGACCACGCCTAAGGCCCGCAGCGGGCGGGAGAGCGCCGGCCCCGCCGCGATGTTCACGACGATGAGCCCCGCGCCAAGCAGGCCGTTGAAGGTAGCGTCCAAGAGCAGGCTGCAGCCAAGCAGCGCGCGCGCCGCGGGGCCGTTCATCGGGTCCGAATCCGGGAGGAAGCGCGCGACCACCGCGCCGGTCGGGGTGCCCGCTGCATCCAACAGCGCGCCGATCGCGAAAAGCAGCGCTCCGACACGCGCTAAACCAGGACGCCCGAGCCGCGGCAACCTCGGCCAGGCGAGCGCAAAGGGCACGAGCAGCGCCAAACCTACGGTGAACGCCCACGCGCTTCCCGTGGCGTTGTGCGCGTGGGCGGTGATCTCGGCGTGCCAAGCGCCCAAATCTCCAGGCTTCCACGCGTGGGGGATGCCCCCCAAAAAGGCGATCGCGAGCAGGTTGCCGGCGAGGCCAAGCAGGCCGGCGGCGCCTTCTGCCGCGAGGGGTCGAGACTCGGTGCTCACGATGTACTCCGGGGAAACCAAGGGATGAAGGGCGATGTCTGCTGGATGTACTCCCGGTACGCAGGTCGGCGCTCGGCGATGTCCTTCTCTAAGAGCGCTACCCCCGAGACCCGCAGCAGCAGGAAGGTCATCGCCGCGGGGCCTACCAGCAGGGGCCACGCGCCCACCGCCACGCCGAACAGCCCGAGGCCCCACCACAGCAAGGCGTCACCGAAGTAGTTGGGGTGCCGGGTGTAGCGCCACAGGCCGCGGTTGTTGACCTTGCCCCGATTGGAAGGATCCCGCTTGAACGCCTCCAGTTGGGCGTCGCCGATCGCCTCGAACAAGAACCCGCAGAGCCAGATCGCCGCGGCGATGGCGTCGAGCGGGCCTAACGCCGTCGCGGGCGCGCTGATCGCGGCCATCACGGGCAGGGAGATCCCAAGCAAAAGCACCCCTTGAAGGCCGAACACGATGAACAGGCTGCTGTAGACGAAGCTCGGGCCCCGGCGCTCGCGCATCGCTGCGTAGCGAAAATCCTCGCCGTGACCGCGGCGGCGCAGCAGGTGTACGCCGAGGCGCAGCGCCCAGATGGTGACGAGCGCGAACACCAAGAACGCGCGCGGGCTGGGGTCTGCCTGCCGAAACAAGCAGACCCCGGCGATGAGCGCGAAGCCGGGCCCCCAGAAGGGGTCGACGATGCTCACATCCCGGATGCGGACCGAGAGCGCCCACAGCGCCACCATCACCATCGCGAGCACCGCGGCTGCTTGGACGATCACGAGGGTCGGTGGAAAGTACATGGTGCAAGCTCCCGTCAGTTGGCGCAGACCTGCTCACAAACCGTGAGGTCGGGCGGTGTTTCGCAGTCAGCGTCGTCCCACGCCGCGACGCACGCGTCCGCGTCGCTTTGGCTGAAGTCTTTGCAGGTCTGGCCGTAGCCGCTTTGACGGCTGTCGGACGCCAGCTTGCTTCGGCAGTCGTCGGCGTCCTGAAAGCCGGTCGACGCGAAGGTGTCGCAGCGTTCATGCCAGCTGCACACCGCCTCGATGCGCGCTTCGTTGAACGCCTGAACTGGCTCGCCGCCGCAGCCCGGGAGCGCTGAAAGCAGCCCGGCAGCGATCAGGCGCGGCCAACGGATCACCCGCAGACCACCTTCGTGAGGTCTTTCGTGATGTTCTTCTGGTGCGACTCAATGGTGCCGCCGCCGATCTCCAGCAGCTTGGCGTCGCGAAACAGGCGCTCTACCGGATACTCGCTGCAGTATCCCGAGCCGCCCATCACCTGCATCGCCGCGTCCGCGACCTCTTTGCCTACCGGTGCGGCGTAGAGCTTGGCGGCGTCCGAGCCGAGGCGCGCGCGGCTGTTGGGGCCGACGGTGCGGGCCACCTGGTAGATCAGGCAGCGTGCGGCTTCGGTTTTCGCGTAGCCGTCGCCGATGTAGCGCTGGATCTGACCAAAGCGGTTGATCGGCTGGCCAAACGCCAGACGTTCTGCGGCGTGCTTGACCATGATGTCCATGCACCGGTCGGCGATGCCGAGGCTCATGGCGGCGAGGGTCAACCGTTCGATTTCGAGGTTGCGCATCATGTGGGTGAGGCCGTTTCCGATGCCGCCCAGCACGTTTTCCTTCGGGACCTCGCAGTTCTCGAAGATGAGCTCGCTCATGGTGCTGGCGCGCATGCCCATCTTGTGGATGGGCTGCGAGCTGGTGAACCCGGGGCAGGTGCGATCGACGAGGAAGCTGGTGACCTTGCCTTCCACCTTTGCGTACACGAGGAAGCAGAATCCGTCGGGCCCGTTGGTGATGTAGGTCTTGGTGCCGTTGAGCACGTAGTGGCTGCCGCGATCCACCGCGGTGGTGGTCATGCCCAGCACGTCGGTGCCGTAGCCGGGCTCGGTCATGCCCATGCCGCCGACCCATTCGCCGGAGATTGACTTGGGAAGGTACTTTTTACGCTGGGCTTCATTCGCGCAGTGGTAGAAGTTGTTGACGAACAACATCGAGTGCGCGAGGTACGCAAGGCAAAAGCCGGGGTCGGACTTGGAGAGCTCGTGGTGCGCGATCACCGCCGCCACCGCGTCCATGCCGGCGCCCCCGTCTTCTACCGGGATGGTGATGCCCAGCAACCCGAGCTCGCCGAGGCGCTCGAAAAGCGGACGATTCAGCGTTTGTTCGCGATCGTGCTTCTCGGCTTGGGGCTCGACTTCGGTGGTGGTGAAGTCACGCACCATGTCGCGGAGCATCCGATGTTCGTCGGTCGGATTGAACAGTGCGTCAAAGGCTGATTTTTCAGCTGCAGCTTCCGTACGGGCAGGGCTGGTCATCGAGACTCCATCAGAGGACTCCCGCCTAACCCGCGCGCGGGATGCGCTACCGGCCGGTCACGCGATGGACGAGGTTGCGCAGCGTCTGAACCGCGCTGCTGCCGACGGCGGCGTTGATCATGCGCTGCGGGAGCGGCAAGCGAGGCTCCGAGCGCACCGCCAGCGTTACGACGGTGCCCCCCGACACGGGAGTAAGCTTCCAACTGGATGTTTGGTTGTCGAAGTCCTCGGTGGTGACGAGCGTTTCGCGAAACCCGTCCGCCGTTGGGCAGCGCCGCGTGGTGTAGGTGAGCGGCGCCGACAGGCCGCGCGTCGTGACGCGGAGAATCGAACAGTCACCTTCTTTTGCGAGGACGGTGGCGGACAATACGTCTCCCGACAAACGGCAGGCGGTCAGCGGGTCGGCCAGCGCAGCGCGGATCGAGGCCGCATCGGCCTGAATCAAAACTTCAGTCGTCACCGTACTGTTGCCGACCGTGACCGGTTCCGAAGGTTCTGGGGCGGCGAACGCCAGTCCGACGTAGAGTGACGCGAGGGTGAGAAGGGTTACCATGAGGTACAGTTAGCACCATTTACTCAGAGGTGCGCAATCTTTTTCGCACCTGCTCGCCGCAAGCCGGCTCCACGTTGGCCGGATAAGAAGCGTGCTCGCTCCCGTAGCTCAGTTGGATAGAGCAACAGCCTTCTAAGCTGTGGGTCCCGCGTTCGATTCGCGGCGGGGGCACGCTCTCTCGGCTGGGTTTGCCCGAAAAGCCTACTTGTCGTCCTTGGCTTTTTGCGCAGCTTCTTTGTCGCGCTTCTTGAAGAAGCCCCTCAGCAGGAAGTTGTGCTGCGCGGCTTCGAGGTCCTCGTTCAGCAGCACGGTTCCGCGGTTCAGGTTCTCTAGCGTCTGCTTCAGATCGCCTCCCGCGGCGCCGTCGCCCATCATCGCGCCCACGGGCGAGTTGGGGTTGGCGGCGCCCGCTGCGAGCGTGCCCACGAGCTCCGACGCGCGCGCGCCCGTCTCGTGCAGCTCGCTGACCGTCGCGGTGAGCGAGGCGTAGGTGGTCTTGTCGGTGACGAGGTCGTTCGGCAGGCTGCCTTTTTCGTTGAGCTTGCTCGCGAACGTCGACAGCGATGAGGTCATCGTTTTGGCGTTGTCGGACGCGCCGTTCAGCGTTGCGGCGGTGTCGTTCACGCTGGCGTAGAGGCTCTCGTCGGTCAGCAGCTTACCGATGGTCCCTTCGCCGGCGGCGAGCTTGCCGCTGACGACCTTGAGGTCCGACGTGATCCCGAGCAGGTTCTTGTTGTTCTCCTGCAGCGTGGCCATGATCTCTTCGGTGGAGACGGTCTTGCCGATGGACAGGACGTCGCCATCCTCCAGCGTCGGCGCGGTGGGGGTGCCCGCGTACAAGACGACGATGCGGTTGCCGATCAGGCCGTCGCTGCCGACCTTAGCGAGCACATCCTTGTGGATGAACGGGGTGGCTTCCCGATCGACGCGCAGCACGACCTCCACCTTGGAGTCCTCCTGAAAGCGCATCGACTTGACGGTGCCGACCTTCACGCCAGAAAACCAGATGTTGTCGCCCTTTTTGAGCCCGCTGACCTCGTCGAACACCGCGGTCACGGTCACTTTTCGGGTGAACGAGTCGTTGATGTCGCCGATCGTGAGCACGGCGCCGGCTAGGATCGCGATCGCGGCGGCGGTGAACAACCCGACGACGGCCGCTTGTCGGTTGGGGGAAGGGTTCATCTCGGCTCCGAATTCGTAAAATTGTAATCGTAGAAGCTCTTTACTTGCGGGTCGGTCGTGTCGAAGACCTCCGCAAAAGAGCCGACCCGCTGCATGCGCCCATCGAGCAGCATCGCGACGCGATCCGCGGTGTTGCGCGCGCAGGTGAGGTCGTGGGTGATGATGATCGACGAGGTGTGGTAGGTCTGTTGGACCTGATTGATCAAGTCGTTGATCTCACCCGAAGTGATGGGATCGAGGCCCGCAGTCGGCTCGTCGTACAGCATGATCTTCGGCCGGAGGATCAGCGTGCGGGCGATGCCGATGCGCTTGCGCTGGCCGCCCGAAAGCTCCGACGGCATCTGCATGACCGCGCTCACGAGGCCCACCGCTTCGAGCGCGTCGTACACGCGGTCGCGAACCTCGTGGGTGGACAAGCCCGTGGTGTTCATACGCAGCGGAAACGCGAGGTTCTCCGAGACGTTCATGCTGTCGTAGAGCGCGCTGTTTTGGAACGAAAACCCGACTTGCCGCCGAAGCGCGTCCATCGCCCGCTGCGACAGTCCGCGCACCGTCTGGCCCAACACTTCGACGCTGCCTTCATCGGGTTCAAGCAACCCGATGATGATCTTGATGAGCACGGACTTTCCGCTGCCTGAGCGCCCGAGCACGACGACGTTCTCGGCCTCGTGGACGTCGAGGTCGACGCCGCGCAGCACGTCCCGGTCTCCGAAGGATTTGGTCAGGCCTCGGACGGAGATCACTGTGGGCCGCGGGACCCCTCCTTGGGTTTGGGGTTCACGTTGCATCGTTCAAAAACCCCGAAGCCAGTTGATGATCTGCACGATCAGCATCTCTTCGATGAAGATCACGAACATCGAGAGCACCACCGATGCGTTCGCCGCGCGGCCTACGCCCTGCGTGCCGGAGCTGGCGTTGTATCCTTTGAAGCAGGAGATGATCCCGATCGTAAATCCGAAGACGAAGGACTTGGTGACCGATGCGAACACGTCGAGGTACGTGATGGTTGAAAAGCCGGTTTTGAAGAAGCTGGCGAGGCTGGTGGCCTCGTTGCCGTGCACGTTCAAGAACGAGCCCATCAAGCCCACGCAACAGCAATAGAGCATCAACGCGGGGACCATCAGCGTGGTGGCCACAGTGCGACTGACGACGAGAAACTTGAAGGGGTTGATCGCGGAGACTTCCATCGCTTCGATCTGCTCGGTCACCTTCATCGAGCCCAGCTCGGCGCCGATGTTGGAGCCCACCTTCCCGGCGCAGATCAGCGCCGTGACCAGCGGCGCGAGCGACCGCAACAACGCGACGGTGATCAGCGACGGCAGCCAGGAGGTGGCGCCGAACGCCGCGAGCGATGGCCGCGATTGTTTGGTGAACACGATGCCGGTGACGAACCCGGTGAGCGTGATCAGCGGCAGCGAAAGAACGCCTACCGCGTAGCATTGTTTGATGAGCTCGCGAAAGTGTATGGGGCGTTGAAACAGCTCAACGACAAAGCGCTTGACGAAGCTAGCGCTCTCGTACACAGCGATCGCGAAGGCATCTACGCCGGGCGAGATGACCACGGAGGAACGGCGAGGTGGTGGCACGCGCCCTTGTAGCCGGTCTTTGGCGCTCTTGAGCACCCCTTTGTTGACGATCGGTGAACTCTCTGGTTCGGGGTTCAGCGGCGCCGCCGAAGCCACTTGGCGGTTTCAACCAGCGCCATGGGGATCGCGCCCACCGCCATCGCGGTGGCGGCGTCGTGAAGCGAGAGCGGTCCGACGCCGAAGCGCTGCCGGATCGCTGGAGTCTGGTGAATCGCGATCTGCAGGGCGGTGGAGCACAGCACGACCGCGACGAGCGTGCGGTTGGTGAACAGACCGACCTCCCAGATCCCCCGCTGCGCGCTGCGGGCGGTGAACGCCCGAAAAAGCTCGCCGAACACGAGGGTGGAGAAGGCGAGGGTACGGGCCCGCAATACTCCCTCGGATTGCAGCACCACGACGAACACCGAGAGGCAGGTCACCGCCTGCAAGATTCCACCGGCCGCGATCCGCAGCCACTCGGCGCGGCCCAGCATCGGTTGTTGGGGCGGTCGGGGCTGCTCTAACAGCAGATCGGGAACCGCCGGGTCCATCACCAGCGCGAGCGCTGGGAGCCCGTCTGTCACGAGGTTTACCCACAGCAATTGCAGGGGCAGCAGGGGGAGGGGAAGCCCCGCGATCGAGGCGCCAAGCATCACCATCAGCTCCCCGGCGTTCCCGGCGAGCAGGTAAACCAGTGTTTTCCGGATGTTGTCGAAGATCGCGCGCCCTTCGTGGATCGCGTCGATGATGCTGGAGAAGTTGTCATCGGCGAGCACCATGTCGGCGGCTTCCCGCGTGACTTCGGTGCCGCTGCGCCCCATCGCGATGCCGATGTGTGCTTCTCGGAGCGCGGGGGCGTCGTTCACGCCGTCCCCGGTCATCGCGACCACCGCGCCGCGCTGCTTCCATGCGCGAACGATCTGCAGCTTCTGCTCGGGCGTCGCGCGGGCGTGTACCCGTTCGGCGGGGTCATCGCCGTCGCGCAGGATTCCCATCTCGCGCGCGATCGCGTGTGCCGTGACGGGATGGTCGCCGGTGATCATGACTGTGATCAGCCCGGCTTTACGCGCCACGGCGACCGCTTCGATCGCGTCGAGGCGCGGCGGATCGGCGAGCCCGGCGAGCCCGACCAGCGTGAGCCCTGCTTCGTCGCCGCTCGCACCCTCCGCCATGGCGAGCACCCGCAGGCCAAGTGCGGCCATCCTCGCATTTGCGCTCGCCGCACCCTCGGCTCCGGCGACGCACAGCGGAAGCAGGAGATCAACGGCGCCTTTGACGTACAGCTTGCCGTCGGCGCGCTGGATGGACATGCGCTTTCGGTCGGAGTCGAAGGGGTTGACCGCGGCGCGGGGGTTGTGGTGCTCGATGTCGGGTCGCTCCACGCCGGTCGCGCGGGCGGCGTGCAACAGCGCGATCTCCGTCGGGTCCCCCGTCGGGCCGGTCAGGTCGGCGTCGTTGCAGGCCGCCGCGATGTACAACAGGCGCGCGGTATCGGCGCTCCAGATCTCCCGCACCGTCATTTTTCCGGTGGTGAGCGTGCCCGTCTTGTCGGTGCACACCACCGTCGCCGATCCCAGCGTCTCTACCGCCGAGAGCTTGCGGCTTCGGAGAGCGCGTGCAGCGCCTGCCCGGTCACGACCACCGGCGAGGGGATGCCGACGGCGCGAGCCACGCGGGTGGCGACGGCCGCGTTGTCCCCGGTGATGATCTGCAGGCGGATCTCCAAGGCGCGCAGCTCGGCGACCAGCGCGGCGGCGTCGGGCCGAGGCGGATCGGCGAACGCGAGGAAGCC
Source organism: uncultured Pseudomonadota bacterium (assembly GCA_903900265.1). Classification (GTDB taxonomy): domain Bacteria; phylum Myxococcota_A; class UBA796; order UBA796; family SXON01; genus CAIUMM01. The sequence goes on along the minus strand of CAIUMM010000076.1, from coordinate 62,686 downwards.
CTCGAAGGTCATCCCGGCCTCATCCGCGGCCGCGACGCCTGTGGCGGTGGGCATCGACCGCGTGGCGACGCCGAGCACGCGCAGTCCCTGCTCGGACATCGCGTGAAAGCGCTCCAGCACGCTGCTCTCCAGCGAGCTCAGCGGCACGCTCCCGCCGTCCGGCAGCCGCGCGTGGGTGCACACCGCGAGCACGTCCCGCAGCGCGCCTTTGGTCACCAGCACCGCGCCTACCGATGCGCTGTCCAAATCGTTCACCAGCACGCTGAGCCGGCGCCGGATGAAGTCGTAGGGGACCTCGCCGAGTCGGGAGACGCCGCCGGGGTTGGGCAGGGCCGCTCGGAGCGCCGCGTCGATGGGGTTGGAGAAGCCCGTCTCGAAGGCGGCGTTTATGGCTGCGTAGCGCAGCACCGGCGTGGACGGCGCGCCGCTCACGTCCAGCGCCCCATTTAGCTGAACCTTGCCTTCGGTCAGCGTGCCGGTCTTGTCCGAGCAAAGCACGTTCATACTTCCGAAGTTCTCGATGACCGCGAGTCGTTTCACGATGACGCCGCGCTTCGCCATCCTCCGCGCGCCTGCGGCGAGCGTCACGCCGACGATCGCCGGCAAAAGCTCCGGTACCAGCCCTACCGCCAACGCCACCGCAAACAGAAACGACTCTAAGAAGGGCCGATGGAAGTACATATTCGCCGCGAAGATCGCGAACACCAGCGCGGTGGTCACCTTGACCAGCAGCGCGCCGAACGCCGAGATCCCGCGCTGAAAATCGGAGGGCGGCGGCGCGGTGTTGAGCCGCGCCGCGATGGCCCCGAACGCGGTTTCAGCGCCGGTTTTGACGATGACCGCGGTGGCGATGCCGCTGACGACGTGGGTCCCGAACCACAGCGAGCCCAGCCGCCCGGCGAGCGGGGTGTCGCTCGGGACGGGGCCGGCGCGCTTCTCGGTGGGCAAGGACTCCCCAGTCAGCGCCGCCTCGTCGACGTGCAGGGCGGTGCTGCTCAACAGCGCGGCGTCGGCGGGGACGAGGTGACCGGCCCGTAGCCGTACGATGTAGCCGGGCACGAGATCGGCGATAGGGATCTCGCGCTCGCGACCTTCGCGCACCACCACGGTGTTGACGGCCACGCGGGCCATCAGCCGTGCCACGGCGTGGGCGGCGGCGCGCTCCTGCGAGAATCCGATCAGCACGCTGAGCACGACGATCGCCACGATGATCGCGGCGTCGGTGGATGAGCCCACCGCCAGCGACACCACCGCTGCGCTCGCGAGCATCAGCATCATCGGGCTGGCGACCTGCGCCCAAAGCAGCGCTGCGTCGGAGCGATGAGAGCGCGACGTCATGGTGTTGAGCCCGTAGCGGCGCCGCGCTTCGAGCACCGCCGCCTCGGTCAAGCCGGTCGGCGCGCTGTTGAGCGCGATCAGCACCGCCTCGGACGCAGCCGCCCAGCTGCTGTCCAGCGTGGGGTTCGGGAGAGCCTTGGGGTTGCGTAGGGGCACGGCGTCCTGACGAACCGCCGGCGGTTGCCGCCTTGGCTCTTTCAGGAGGTAGGCGCGCGCTACGGGGGGTCAACCGGGTGAATTCACCCGCCGGGCCAGCAGAGCGGCGGTCGCTTACCCCTCTTGCATCAGCCCGCGGATTCGGCCGGTCGCGTCGACGTGAATCCGGCGTGCGGCGGGCTCCTTGGGCAGGCCCGGCATGGTCTGCACGTCGCCGGCGAGCGCGACCACAAATCCAGCCCCAGCATGGAGGCGCAGCTCGCGCACGTGCAGCGCGTGTCCGGTGACCAGTCCCTTGCGCTTCGGATCGTCGCTGAGCGAGAGCTGGGTTTTGGCGACGCAGATCGGGAGCGACCCGCCGCCGAGGGCTTCGACGCGCGCGAGGTCTTTGGTTGCCGCGTCGTCGAGGATAGCGCCCGAGCCGGCGTACATCTCCCGGGACAGGGTGTCGAGCTTGTCGCGCAGCGGCATCTCCAGCGGGTACAACCACTGCGGGGCCCGGTCGCGGGGGACCGCGTCCAGCGTGGTCGCGAGCACGTCGGCCGCAGCCAGCGCGCCTTCCCCGCCGGCGCCGAACCCGTCGCAGGGAGAGAACGCCGCGCCTTCGGCGGCGCAGAACGCAGCGATCGCGGCGATGTCTTCGGCGGTGTCATCGGGAAAGCGGTTCAACACCACCATCGGCTCCAGCCCGAAGCGACTCGTGGCCCCAAGGTGATGCCGCAGCAGGTCGAGGCCGGCAGAAAGCGAACCTTGACCGTGCCAAAGCAACGCCCTGCGGGTAACGACCAACACCACCAGCGCCGGCCACAAGCCATCGGCCCGCGCCTTGATGTCGAGGAACTTCTCGCCGCCGAGGTCGAAGGCAAAGCCGGCTTCACTCAACACAATATCCGCATGCGTGAGCGCCATGCGCGTAGCGATGCGCGAGTTGCAGCCATGGGCGATGTTCGCAAACGGCCCGCCGTGCAGGATCGCCGCGCCACCTTCGGCGGTCTGCACGAGGTTGGGCATCATCGCTTCGTTCAACAGCGCGGACATCGCGCCCACGCCTTGCAGATCGGCGGCGGTCACTGGCTTGCCCGCGGCGTCCTCCCCGACGATCAGCCGAGCGAGGCGAGCCTCCAGATCCGCGCGGTCCTCCGCGAGGCACAAGCTCGCCATGACCTCGCTGGCCGCGGTGATGTCGAAGCCGGTTTCGCGCGGCACGCCTTCAAGCCCGACGAGCACGCGGCGCAGCGCGCGATCGTTGACGTCGACCACGCGGCGCCAGCGGGTGCGCCGGCCGTCGGGTCCGGTGCGGTGCTCCAGCGCATGGTCGACCAGCGCGGCGAGCAGGTTGTGCGCGCTGGTGATCGCGTGCATGTCGCCGGTGAAGTGCAGGTTGATGGACTCGGCAGGCTCAATCGTCGCTTTTCCCCCTCCAGTGCCGCCGCCCTTGCGACCGAACACCGGGCCCATCGAGGGCTCGCGCAGCGCCAGCGCCACCTTGCGCCCACGCTTGCGTAGGCCCATGGCCAGCGCGATGGACATCGTCGTCTTGCCTTCGCCCGCGGGCGTCGGGGTGATCGCCGAGACCAGCACCAAGCGGCCTTTGGCCGGGCCGATGGCCTCGGACGCGATTTTTGCCCGTCCGGGGCCCCAAGGGAGGAGGTGATCGCGGGAGATGCCGAGCTCGTCGGCGACGTCAGGAAGTGGGCGCATGGTGGTAGAATATCCCATGCTCCTTGCGCTGCTGCTGCTCCCCGAGATCTCCAAGGCCGCGACGGTGGAGTTGGCGCCCGGCGATGACTGGTGCGGGGCGCTACGCGCGGCAGCTCCGATGGACACGATCCTGCTCGCTCCTGGGGAATACGCCGGGCCGTGTACGATCGACCACGGCGGAACGGAAGGCGCTCCCGTCACGATAGCCGCCGCCGATCCCGACGCGCCGCCGCACATCGTCTACACGGGAACGTCCAGCAACGTCATCGACGTGCTCGCCAGCGACGTCACGCTGCGCGGGCTCGCGTTCGGACCGACCGAAGCCAACATCGACGCAGTGAAGATCAAGGACGGCAGCCGCGTCGCCGTCGAAGACTCCGTGTTTACCGGCATCGGGGGCATCTCGGTGTCGGCGAACAGCGCGGACGGGGCCAACAACGCGGTTTTGGCCTGCACCTTTACCGATTTGAACGCGACGGCGCTGTACTTCGGTTGCCATGACGGCTCGTGCGTGCAAACCGACGTCCGTATCGAAGACAACACCTTCGATGGGGTCACCTCCGACGCGGTGGGCTACGCCTTGGAGATCAAGCTGGACTCGTGGGGTATGGTCGCCCGCAATTCCATCCGGGACACCAAGGGGCCGGGCATTGAGATCTACGGCAGCAGCGACCCGAGCGGGGAGGGGAGCGTTCCTTCCGTCGTCGAGCAGAACCTCGTTTGGGGTGGGGCCTCGGGGGCCATCGAGATCGGCGGCGGGCCCGCGATCGTGCGCAACAACATCGTCGTTGGCTCGGTAGGCGGCGGGATCGTGAGCTACGACTACGGGGGCCGCGGGCTCGTGCACGGCGTACACATCGTCGGCAACACGGCGATCGGCGACGGCGGCGCGGCCATCGCAGCGTCGGGCTGGAGCGCGGGCGCCGATCTGGAGCTGTGGGGCAACGCGGTGTACGCGCGGAGCGGAGGCAGCGCGCTTCCAGCCGAAGTGTCGGGGGTCCCGATGGCGTCGAACCTCGAGTGCGGGGACGGGTGTTTCGTGGATGCGGCGACGCTGGACCTTTGGCCTGCGCCCGAAGGCGGCCTCGTCGACGCGGCGGAGCCGGCCGCCGAACCGCTGGTAGACGACTTTTGCGGGCGCTCTCGGGACGGCTCGCCGGACATCGGCGCTTTGGAGCGGTCGGGTGGGGAGGACCCCGGCGCGCTTGGGTTCGGCCCCTACGCGGACTTCGATTGCGCGCTGTCGTGGGGAGACACCGCGGGCACCGACGAAGACGCCGTCGGTGGCGGCTGTGGCTGCGCATCTACGCCGATCCCGGCATCGGCGTTCGGTTTTGCGCTGTGCGCTTCGATGCTGGCTTATCGACGACGCCGCGCGGCTCCCTGTCCTGTCGTCAGGACGCGCCGATCAGACTGCTGAACAGCCCGCGACGCGTGCCGGCTTCCCGGTAGACCAACAGCGGGTTTGGACACCGCGCCCCCAACTTTTCGGCGGTGCTGCCAAGGAGCACCGCGGCGAGGGGCGTCAGCCCGCGCGACCCGACCGCCAGCAAGTCGGCGCTCTCCGAGGCCTTCAGCAGCGCCTCGGCGGGGTGCGTCGACTCCACCACGAGGATCGCAGACGCGGCGACGCCGGCTTTTTCGTGCCAGGTCGCGGTGACCTCCTGTCGCAGGGCGTCTGCGTCGGTCTGCTCCCCGGCCGGGTCCACCACCGCCACGGGACGTACAGCCGCGAAGAAGGTGCGTAGGCGATTGTAGGCGCGCAGCGCGTTCGCTGAAAAGTCCATGCCGATCACCGCAGCGCCGCGGGACAGGCGCGCGCCCTCGGGCATCACCAGCACCGGCGCATCGGACAGGCGGACGACGCGCAGGCCGTGATCGCCCCACCCGCGCTCCGGACGGCCGACGACCACCAGATCCACCTCTTCCTCGTGCACGATGCGCTCGACTTCTTCGGTCAGACGCCCCTCGCGGTGTACGACGACGACCTCGACGCCCTCGTGGCTCAACGCCCGTGCCGCTTCGTCCAGCCGCTCGGGCGAGCCGCTCTGCACTGGAGCGCCTTGGCGGCCGAAGAGGCTGCGCGGCCGCTCCTGCACGTGCAGCAGGTACACCCGTCCTCCCGGAACACCGGGGAGCGGCGCGGCGAGGGTGCGCACCGCGTCGAGCACGGCGAGGTCGGGCCCGGCGTTGGGGGACAGCGAGACCAAGGCAAGAATCTGCTTGAACATCAACGCTCCGCCTTCCAGTGTGTGCTGTGATTCGTAAGGTCGTGGACGATCTGGCGCACGCGCTCGAGCTGCTCGAGGGCGTGCAAAACCCGTCCCTCTGCCGGATCCGACAGCAGGCCGCTCTCTAGCACCATGTCGAGCTGCGCGAGCGCCGTCGTCATCGGCTGCGCGAGCTCTGCCGCGAGTCTGGGAGCGACCTGCGCCGCGTCCGAGCTGCGTTCACGGGCCGCGACCAGCTCGGTGGCGAGCTTCATGCGTTGCTCCGCGGCGCGCATCGGGCGGCAGTCGGTGAACACCCCGACGGTGCCGACGCCGCCTGTGCTGACGCGCACCCAGGCGGCGGTCAATCGCACGGGGATCTTTGAGCCGTCGCGGGCGCGGAGGTCGACCTCCATTGGCTCTACGGCGCCGGGCATCCCTGCGGTGCGTTGACGAAGGCGCACCATCACCGCGCGTGCGTCCGCCGGATCGGCGTAGAGGTCGGGGGTGCGCAGACGCTCGATCGCTTCGCTGGTCGACCAGCCCAGCAGGCGTGTGGCCGCGGTGTTGAAATGTACGATGCGACCGTGCCGATCGGCGGCGACGACGGCGTCGTTCAGGCACTCCATCAGCGGGCCGAGCACGTCGGCGTCGGTCATCGCTCGCCCCGTTCGGACCAGGCGGCGAGGGCGGCTCGGTAGACTTCGGGCACGGAGACCCCAGCGCGCGCCGCCGCTTCTCGGCAGTCTTCGTACTCAGGCGCCGCGTGGAGGATCGCGCCTTCGTGCGCTCCAAGCTTGATCCGTAGCGTGCCGAAGCGCGTGGTCACCGATTCCCAACTTCGGGCCAGCACCTCACGCGGCTTGATGCTCCAGCGGTACCCGAAGGTGCCGGCGTGGCGCAGCAGCGCCAGACCCACCGCTTCCCGGTGCTCGGGAGGGGAGATGGCTTGAATGAGCAGGCCGGGCCTGCCCTTTTTCATCACGATCGGCTGTGCGAAGGCATCGAGCGCGCCGGCGTCAAACAGCGCTTGCAAAAGCGGGGGCACCGCCTCGCCGGGCAGATCGTCCACCTGTGCGCTCAGCTCGGCGACCTCGGCCCCCATCGAGGGCTCCGCGGGCTCGCCGATGCAGGCCCGCAGGACGTTCGCGTGGGTGGAGGGGTTGCGACCGCCGGCGCCATAGCCGACGGCGCGGATCGTCATCGCCGGCATGGAGCCTGGGGTCGCGAGCGCGGCGATGAGCGCGGCTCCGGTAGGCGTCACCAGCTCCCCCGAAAAACGACTCGGGAGCACCGGGAAGCCGCGGAGCACCTCGACCGTTGCCGGGACCGGGATCGACAGCAAGCCGTGCTGGGTGCGCACCGTTCCCTGACCCATCGGCAGCGGTGTGGAGACGATGGTGTCGATGCCCAACAGCTCCAGCGCCGAGCACGCGGCGATGATGTCGACGATGGAGTCCACCGCGCCGACCTCGTGGAACTGCACCTCATCGACGGGGACGCCGTGCACGCGCCCTTCTGCAGCGGCGAGCCGGGAGAACGTGCAGAGCGCGCGCTCGCGAACGCGGGGAGGGAGCGCGGCCGCGAGGATCAACGCACGGATGGTCGCCCAGTCCCGCTGGGGTTGGCCGGGAAAGGAATCCGGTACGTCGTTTCCGGCGTGTCCATGATCATGCCCGTGCCCGTGCCCATGGCCGTGCCCATGGTCGTGCCCATGGCCGTGACTGTGCCCATGGTCGTGGCCGTCCTGAGGCGCGACCGGCAGCCCGTCGGGCTGGACGACAAAGCGCGTGGCCGCGTAGGCGCCGCGGTGTACGGCCTCGATGTGCGCCGTCCAGCCGGGCACGCCCAACGCCCGTACGTCGTTCAGCACCGCCTCGAGCGGGGCGCCGGCGTGCAGCAGCGCTGCGACAAACATGTCGCCGGCAATGCCGGCAAAGCAGTCCAGAAACAGGATCAAGAGCGCACCGCCGCGCGTTCCGCGAGCGGCAGCATGCGAGCCGCGAGCGCCGCCGCGCCGTAGCCGTTGTCGATGTTTACGACACCGATGCCGGGGGCGCAGGCGTTCAACATCGTGAGCAACGCGGCGACGCCTCCGAAGCTCGCGCCGTACCCGACCGACGTCGGCACGGCGATCACCGGGGCGCGCACCAAGCCCGCGACGACGCCTGGCAGCGCGCCGTCCATCCCGGCGACGACGATGATCACGTCGCAGCGCTGCAGCTCCTCGGCGCGGTTCAGCAACCGGTGCAGCCCCGCGATGCCCACATCGACCACGCGCAGCACCTCGACGCCCAAGACGCGTAGGCTGACCGCGGCCTCCTCAGCGACGGGGAGATCGCTGGTCCCGGCGCACACCACCGCGATCCGTCCCGTTCGTGCGGCGATGTCGCCACGCCACCAGATCCCAGCGGTCGCGTCATACACGCCGCCGAGCGCGAGCACGATCTCCGCGCCTTTGTCCGTGCTCACGCGCGTCGCGAGCGCGGTTTGGCCGGACTCCAACAGCCCGCGGGCGATGGCGATGATCTGCTCCGCGGACTTGCCCGCCCCGTAGATCACCTCGGGAAAGCCGGTGCGCGCCTGACGCCCATAGTCGATGGTCGCGAACGAGAGCGGATGGTCATGCATACGGGGTTCTATCCCGGGCGGGGGTTTCTGAATATGGCCCCGCATGTCCCCCGAACGCACCCGTCAGCTCAGCACCGCCGTCAAAGTGCTCGGTTTGTTGCTGCTCGGGGCGTTGGTCGCACAACGTCTCGATCCGCGCAGCGTGGCGGGCGCCTTCCACGGCACCTCCGCGCAGGTCGCGGCGGCGGTGTCGCTGTTCCTCGCAGCGATGGGGTTTCGCGTCGCAAAGTGGGTGGTGCAGGCGCGCGCGACGGGCTTTGAGTTTCGGTTGTTGGCGCTGATCCATGGCTTTTTGTGGGGCATCCTGCTTGGCGTCGTCACGCCGATGCGCCTCGGCGAGATGTACCGGTTCGGCGCGCTACGCAAGAACGGCGCTCCGTTAGCCGGCGCGGACCTCGGGCTCGCCGCGGCGGCCTTGGTGCTCGAAAAGTCCTACGAGGTGCTGACGCTCACGACGCTCGTCGCGGCGGGGGCGATGGTCGCGCTGCCGGTTTGGTGGGTCGGGGCGGGCTTGTGGGGCTGCGTGGCGATCGGAGCGGCGTTCGGCCTTGGAAATATGCCGGTCCCTGCGCTGCCCGGGCGTCTGGGCGATGTGTTGGGAACCCTGAAGTCGGCGCGAGCGGCGCTGTCGGTGCCCCAGCGCGTGTACATCGTGGGATGCACCCTGGTCGCGAACCTGTTGAACCTCGTGGGCGCGGCCTTCGTGTACCGAATGTTCGGCGAAATCGCATGGGGAGATCTGCTTTTTGGGCTCCCCGTGGTAGCGTTCTCCTCGGCCATCCCGATCACCATCTCCGGCATGGGCCTGCGGGAGATGGCGTCGATGCAGGTTTTTGGGCGCGCGGGCTACCCCGAGAGCGCCGCGGCGGTGGCTGCGACCCTCGTGTTCCTGGGGACGAACATCCTCCCGGCGCTCGTGGCGTTTCCGCTCGAGCCGTTCTTGACCAAGCGTAAGGAACTACCGAGGTAGGAACTGTCACGTTGCGGTGTCACGCTCCCGACGCCGCAATCCTCAGCGCTGCGATCAGCCCCGCCAGCACGAGACGTCGGTGTAGGCATCGACGAGCAAGACATCCGCGTGCTGATCGACGTCCGCGCGCATCTGATCCAAGCGGCTGCGCACCAACGCCGCCTCGTTGCCCACGGCGGTCACCGCCAACACGCACAGCTCGTGGTGCTCGAGGTGCCCCACCTCGGCCACGGCGGCGCCAAAGCGGCTGATGAGCCTGTCTTTCACGGACCGCACGCCGTGGCGCCGATCCTTCAGGGACCGGCTGCCAGGCACACGCAGCACCAGTCGCATCACGCCCACATGAATCGCTTCATCCGGGGCCGGAAGAAACGCGATCCGATGGGGCGGGCGCTCGGGGGCTATGCGATCACTCGGTACGGGGGACTTCCACGCGCACGAAGCACGTCACGATGTCGCCCGCAGCGATGGTCTCGAAGTCTTCCACGAAAATGCCGCACTCGAAGCCCTTGTCGACCTTCTTGACGTCGTCTTTGAAGCGCTTGAGCGCCTGGATCTTGCCTTCGTGTACGACCTTGCCGTCGCGCGTGACCTTGGCAATCGCGCCGCGCACGATCTCGCCGTCCAGAACCATCGAACCTGCGATGGTGCCGACCTTGGAGACCTTGAAGATCTGACGGACCTCGGCTTCGCCGGTCTTCCGCTCTTCGTACACCGTCGGGAGCAAGCCCAACATGCGGCTCTTGACCTCGTCGATGACGTGGTAGATGACGTCATACCGCTTGATCTCGACGCCGTACTGATCGGCGGCGGCCCGTGCTTTCGCGTCGGCTTTCACGTTGAAGGCGATCACGACCGCGCCGTTGCCGGCTGCGAGGGTGATGTCCGACTCGGTGACTGGGCCGATGGCGGTGTGCAGGATCTTGAGCTGCGTGCCGGCGATCGAGATGCCTTCGAGGGCGCCCTTGAGCGCTTCGAGGGTACCGCCCACGTCGGTCTTGATGACGACGTGGTGGATCGGCAGGGCGACGCCCGACTGCTTGTACAGGTCGTCGACGGTCATCTTCTGGCGTTGCGCCTGTGCCATTGCCCCGATGCGAGCCTGATCGGCACGATGCTCGGCCAGCGTACGGGCGTCCTTCTCGGTCTCGACGACGACGAAGTCGGCGCCCGCGGCAGGAACGTCTTGCAGACCGAAGATCTCGACCGGCTGGGACGGGCCCGCCTCTTTGATCTTGCGGCCGGTGTCGTCGGACATCGAGCGTACGCGACCCCAAGTGTTGCCGATGACGAGGATGTCGCCCTGGCGCAGCGTTCCGTTCTGGACGAGCAGCGTGACCACGGCTCCACGGCCGACTTCGAGGCGGGCTTCGAGGACGACGCCCTCGCCGTGCCGCTCGGGGTTGGCGCGGAGGTCCAGCACTTCTGCCGTGACCAACACGTTCTCGAGCAGGTCGGCGATGCCGGTGCCCTTCAACGCGCTGACCGGGCAGAAGATGGTGTCGCCACCGAAGTCTTCTGCGACGATGCCGTGCGCCATCAAGGTCTGCTTGATGCGCTCGGGGTTGACGCCCGGCTTGTCGATCTTGTTGACCGCGACCACGATCGGCACCTTGGCCGCCTTGGCGTGGTTGATCGCCTCGATGGTCTGGGGCATCACGCCGTCGTCCGCAGCGACGACGAGGATGACGACGTCGGTGGCCTTGGCGCCGCGTGCACGCATCGCCGAGAAGGCGGCGTGGCCGGGCGTGTCGAGGAAGGTGATCAGGCGATCACCGCTCTTGACCTGGTAGGCTCCGATGTGCTGGGTGATTCCGCCGGCTTCGCCAGCGGCCACCTTGGCCTTGCGGATACCGTCGAGCAGCGTGGTCTTGCCGTGGTCGACGTGACCCATGACGGTCACAACCGGGGCGCGCACCACGAGCTTGCTCGTGTCTTCCGCTTCGGACTTGATCAGATGCTCGGCTTCGTCGAACGCGACGCTGTAGACTTCGTGTCCGAGCTCGGCGGCCAGAACCTCGGCGGTGCCGAAGTCGATCATCTGGTTGAGCGTAGCGGGCGTGCCCATCTGCATGAGCAGCTTGATGAGCTCGGCGCCCTTCACACCCATCTCATGGGCGAGGTTGGCGACGGTGATGTCTCCATCGATGGAGATGCGGCGCTTGATCTTGACCGCGGGCGCCATCGACATGCCCTTGCCCTTGCCCTTGGGCTTGCGCACCTTGCCGAACTCCGACATGGTGTGCTCGGTGCGGTCGGGGCGACGGCCCTTCTTGCGGTCCTTCGCATCGCCCACGCCGGGCGCGGGAGGAGCGGGGACGTCCGTGCGGCCAGGGCCTGCGGGACGCACGGTACCGGGGGGCGTCCAGCGCGTTGCGCCGGGGAGCAAGCCCGGGCGACCGCGCCGACCGGTGGGGTCGGTGGGGTCAAAGCCGGGAGGCAGGGCGATTACGCCACGACCGAGACCGGGCAGCATCGGCGTGTCGGGCAAGCGCGCCATGGGCGGGCGGGCCACGACCGCCGCGGGGCGATGCGCTCCACCCGGGCGTTCGATGATGACCGCGCGGTCCAGCGTCGGCTGTTCCTGGCGGACCGGGGCAGGCGGGGCTTCCACGACCGGCGCGGGCGCAGGCTCTACGGCGACAGGGGCTTCGACCACCGCGACGACGGGCGCAGCGACGGTCTCGACCTCGGGCTGGACCACAGCCGCAGGGGCCTCGGGCGCAGCCGCTTCGACCACGGGGGCCGAGGGCGTAGGCTCAGCTTCCACGGCAGGCTCGGGCTGGGCGGCCGTAGCTGCCTCTACCGGAGCAGGCGCGGGGGCTTCGACCACGGCGGGTTCAACCGCCGCGGGCTCAACCGCTGCAGGTTCAACCACCGGCTCGGCCTGCACGACGACAGGCTCTGGCGGTGCAGCAGGCGGCGTGACGACGGGCGTCACCGGCCGAGCGGCTACTGCGGGGCGCACTTCGGCCACGGGGGTGACCGCAGCTCCCGGGCGCCGGATGACGGTGCGCGCCGCAGGTTGCGGCGGGGGCGGCGGCGCAGCCACGACAGGTTCGGGCGGGCGACGGCGCACGACGCCGGCGCTGACGCGGTCACCCGTGGCAGGCGCAGCCTTGCTATCGGCAACAGCGGGGCGTGCTGCCTGTGGCGTCGAGGCTCCTTTTTGGAGCCGTTCCATAGTGTCTTTGAACGACGACATTTGACCCTTGCGGTCTGGGTTTCGAGCACCGGCGGGATTCCCGTCCGGGGACCGGCGGTGCTTCGGGAGCGGGGAGGTAACCGGTGGCGGGCTTGCGCGCACCCATCCTACTGCGATCCGTGGTGATTTAGGCGACGATCAAGCGCTCAATGCAACTCGTCTTTGTAGCCATTTTAGAAGATCCGTAGCGGGGCCCCCGCGGCGCAGCGCGATCACCGCGCGGTCGCCCTTGCCGATGCGGCGCCCGAGGGCTTCGCGGTCCAGCGGCAGGATGTAAACAGGGATGTCCCGCGCGCCCTTGATGTCCGCTACCGATCCGGCCGAGGCATCGCTCGCGACCAACAGCGCCGCGGCGTCGCCTGCCCGCACCGCCATCGTCGCAGCATCGGCGCCGCTGGCCAGCCTGCCGCTGCGGGAGGACAGCGACAGAAAGTCCAGCATCCTCGCGTCGGCCATCGCCTGAGCGCGCTCCAACAACGCGCTGGTGTCGATCGACGGGAGCTTCAGCGCCCGCGCGACGCGCTTCGGCTCCTGGACCAACACGCGGATCGCGTCGGCAGTGGGGAGCACCCACGCGCCGCGGCCGGTGTCCCGGTGCTTGTTGCTCGCCTCGACGTAGGCAGATTCGAGTGGCCCGCTGGGGTCATCGAGCGTGGGTCCGGCAAAAATCCGCACCAGGTCCGCTTGCGGATAGTCCTCGCGCGTGGCGATGCAGGTGCGCATCGGCACAGGCTCGGCCACGCGATCAGGGTGTTTCTGGGGGGCGCGCGAAGGACGTGCGGGGTTCGACGGGTGTAAAACGGGTTTCAAGACGGAGCTTCCGGCGAGTGCGAGGGCGTGAAGAGGGGGCGGAGCGCGCCGCGTTGTAGCTTGCCGAGCGCGTTTCGGGGGAGGGATGCGACAAAGATCACCCATCGCGGTCGCTTCAGTCCGGACAGTCGGGCCCCGCGCTCCGCGATGGCCGCGCGGACTTCGGCTGCGTTGGCGTCGGGCGTCGTCACGACCGCGAGCCCGACGACTTCGCTTAGGTCCGCGTCCGCCACACCGCAAGCGCCTACCTCGCGAATTCCTGGAATGTCCGCGTAGATCGACTCGACTTCGGCAGGCGACACGTTCACGCCGCCGACGATGATCAGCTCCTTCGTACGCCCGATGATCTTCAGGTAGGGAGCGCTCCGCGGATCGGCGGTCGTCGCCGGCTCCCACATCCCTGAATCTCCAGTTTGAAACCAGCCATCCGCAGTAAAGCCGTGTCCGGGCGGCGCGCCCCGGTACCCGCTGAACACCGACCGCCCCCGAACTTGGATCTCGCCGTCGGTGATGCGCACCTCCACGCCGGGCAGCGGCTGCCCGACGGTGCCCGCCCGCCGTTCGCCGGCGCCGGGGTTGGAGCAGATCATCACCGTTTCGGTCATGCCGTAGCGCTCGAGGATGCGATGTCCCGTGGCGGCGTAGACCGCGTCCGACGTTGCGGCGTCAAGCCCATCTGAGCCGCTCACCATCAGGCTCAGCGCTTGGAAAGCCGCGGGGTGCGCTTGCATCAGCGGGAGCCAGCGGCGGTACCAGGTCGGCACGCCGTACAGGTGAGTGATGCCCGCTTCGGGCACGATCGGCTCGAAGCGCTCGGCGAGGATCGCCCGGCTGCCGCGCAAGAACGTGCCGTGGAGGCCGAGCACGAGCCCGTGGGTGTGAAACAGCGGGAGGGCGAGCCACAGGCAGTCGGCGTCGCTCAGCGCCCAGACCGCGGCGAGGGCGTCGAGGTTGGACTCCCACATGGCGAAGGTCTGCGGAACGCCCTTGGGACGCCCGGTGGTCCCCGAGGTGTACAGCAGCGCGGTGAGCGTGTGGGCCGGCCAGAGCTGCGGTTGCGCTAAGCCGGGCTCGGCTTGCACCGGGCTGCACCGCAGGCCTGCAAAGCGCTCCGGGGTCGCGGTGTAGACCAGCGCGGGGGCGGCATCGCTCACGATTGGCGCGAGCTCGGCCTCCCGGTAGTGCGCGTTGAGCGGCAAACGCACCGCGCCCAACGCCATGCAACCGAGGTGGGCATCGATCAGGTCCATGCCATTTTCAAGGTGGATCGCGACGATGTCGCCGGGACGTATGCCTTGGTTGTGCAGGCTTGCCGCCACCTGCTCGCCGCGCCTTCGCAGCTCGCCGTAGGACAGCCAGCGACCGTCGGTGTCCCGCAGCGCGGGGCGGTCGGCGTCATGGGCGAGAAAGCGTTCGAGGAACATGGCTTAGGGCTCCTTACAGACCCGAACGACCTCGACCGCGTCGGTCGCGAAGGTCCACGGGATGACGGTGCGAACTGGGGGCTTACCGGAGATCCAGTTGGCGTGCAGGTTCGCGTGGCCGGCGGGAGAATAAGCGCGGGGGAGCCAGGAGGATGCGGGCGTCGCCGCGCCTTCAAAGACGACGTTGAGGCACACCGCGTCTACCGACTGGGGCCACGCCTCCGTGGGAACGGCGAGCAAGGATCCTGCGGGCGCGCGCGCTCCGGCGTCGAGGGCCTTCCAGCCGCGGTCTTCGAGCGCCTGCTGCCATCCCCAGTGGCCGGTGAACATGCCGGCCTCTCCGGGCGCACGCGTAGACGCGGCCTGCTCCGCCAGATCGGCGACCGCTGCTGCGGTCTGCGCGTCGTCCGATAGCAAGCCGAGGCCGAGCGCTCCAGCCGCAACCGCCAACGGGGCGCCTCCAAACGGTGCGAGCAGCACGACCGCAGGGGCAAAAGGCAGCCAGTACCTTGCGGCGGTGAATCGAAGAAGCAGCAGAAAGACAAAGCCCCCCACGCCCCACAACCCCAGCCAGCTCTCCGCGCCCTTCGCGGTGCGGGTGGTCAGCCCCCGCATCACCGATGCGAAGCTTGCGCCGCCTAACGCCCCGAAGACGGCAGCCACCGCCGACAGCGCGACGGTGCCGCCGTAGTGCATGGCGAGGAGGGCGCCGATCACCGCGCCTGATAGATGCACGCCCTCCCACGCGAAGATCGGCAGCGCGACCGCGCCACCCAGAAAGGTCAGCGCGCTCGCGCCTTTATGGATCCAATCGTGCGGCGTGTTCGACACCGACTGGAAGTGCCCCATCGCGAGGAGGTGCAGCTGTCCGTAGGCGGACTGGTCATGCAGGAGCAACAAGGCGATCGGGGCGAACACCCAGAGCGCGCCGATGCGACGATAGTGCGCGCCAGCGAGCAGCACCAGCGGGATCAGACACAAGCCGCTATACCGGAACAGGCTCGCCGATCCGGCGACGAGCGCCCAGGTCGCGACGCTTTCGGATCGCGAGAGCGCCCGCGTGAAGCCACCCATACCGAGCAGCGTCAACGCGTACAGCGGCGCGTCGGGGAGCAGCGCCGAGGCCGAAAGCACCGTCATCGGCACGGTCACCAACGCCACGGCGCGCCAACGTCGTTCGGCGGGCACACACAGCGCACGGGCCAGCCAGACGGCGCCGAGCGCGGTGGGCAGCGTCCAGAGCAGCATCGCGGCCCGCAGCGCGCTGATCGGCAGCGCCTCGCCATCGCCGAACGCTCGTTCAAACGCGGCGAGAAACCACGCGATGCCGGGCGGGTTGGAGAGCACATCGAAGGCGCGCTCGGTGGTGCCCTGCCAGTTGACCATCACGTTGTGTGGAGCCCACGGGTTCAGCGCTGCGCCGCGCACCAGCACCAGAAAGTTGGTCTCGTCGTAGTTGACGGGCCGCGCGAGGAACGGAAGCTGCGCGAGCGCGCCCAACCCAGCTAGGCCGAGGGCCAGCAGCCCATCGGCGCGGTCAGCGGAGTCGGCCTCGGTAGATTGCACGCACCGAGGCTATCACCGCTCTGCCAACAGGCGGCGGATCCGGTCTTCCGTGCTGGGGTGCGTGCGGAAGATGCCGAAAATATCGTTGGGGCTGATGATGTACATCGGCGCTACTGCGGGGCTGGGCGTGTGGGCGGGGATGCTGTGCATGCCGGCTTCCAGAGAGCGTAGCGCCCGGATCAGCGGCTCGGGCGATCCCATGATGCGCGCTGAGTATGCGTCGGCGGCGTACTCACGGGAGCGCGAGATCGCCAACTGCAGAAGCATCGCGACGAGCGGCGCGACGATCACGGCGAACAAGCCGGCCACACCACCGTCGCGGCGGTCCCGGTCTCCCCCGCCGAAAATAAAGCTCCATCGTGCGATGTCTGCGAGCAAAGACACGCCGCCTGCCATGGACGCGGCGACCGCCATCGTCAGGGTGTCGCGCCGCGCGACGTGGCCCAGCTCGTGCGCCAACACCGCGGCGATCTGCTCTTCGTCCATGCTTTGCAGCAACCCTTCGGTGACCGCGACTGCAGCATGGTTGGGCCCGCGCCCGGTCGCAAACGCGTTGGGCGCCATCTGCGGGATCACGAAAACCCGAGGCATCGGCAGCTGTGCGCGTCGCGCCAGATCGGCGACGATGCCGTAAAGCCGAGGAGCGGACTGGGCGTTGGCCTCTTTGGCCCGATGCATCGCCAGAACGATGGTGTCCGAGAACCACCAGGACACAAGATTGGTGCCGGTGGCGAACAGCAGCGCGATCGCCATTCCGCTCGTCCCGCCGAGGTACCGGCCGACGAGCAGGAAAAAGGTGGTCATCAGGCCGAGCAACAGGGCCGTCTTCAGGGTGTTGAACATGCCCTTATTTTAGGCACGCCGCGCTCGCCGGGAAGTCAGTTCGTGTCTCGGATTCGCACCCGAAGGAAGGCGCCAAACAAGAACGCGGCCGTGAACGTAAGCAGCACGATGCCCAACATGGTGCGGGAAACGCCCAAGTCGTCGGCGCCCGCTCCTTTCAGGCCCAGCTCGTACAGCGGCCCGATGATCGCACGCTCGTCCCACTTGCCGACGATCAGCGAGGGCTCGGCGAGCTTGTCGCCCACCTTGAGCAGCGCATCGAACGCGTACCGGAGCGGGTCGATCCGAGTCACGGCGAGGGACAACGGGTTCATGTCCCTGAGGCCGACGAGCAGCGAGGAGAAGCTGATCTGCGGGATCAGCAGCAGCGGCAGCGTACCGACCGCGGCCTCGCTGGAGGAGAACATCGACGAGACCAGCAGCCCAAGCGACATGCCGCACAGCCCGGTCAACGAGGCCATGCAGGTGAGGCTGACCGGGTTGAACCCGTAGTGCTGTAGGTCAAACACAAAGTAGGATAAACCCGCGAGAAATGTACATTGGAGCAGCGCAAGCGCGCCGAGCACCAGCACCTTCGAGCCCACATACGGGAGCACGCCCAGCCCGACGCGCCGCTCCCGTGCCCAGATGACCCGGTCCGCGATGAGCTCGCGCACGGCGGAGCTCATGCCAAACCACAAGCAGGACAGCGTGAGCATGAAGATCATCGACTTGGTGGGCTTGGGGAACACCACCGCCATGACCGCGGCAAGAAATGGAGGTTGCATCGTCAAGACCAGCAGGCCGGTGCGGTCCCGGAGCTTGACCTTGGCGTAGCGCTTGACCTGCGTGGCCAGCTGTTGGAAGGTCGAGACTTTACGCGGCGTGATGGTGAGGTTTTCGGAGCTGCGGCCTGGGAGCTTGAGCAGATCCTCGCGCATCTGTACGAAGGTGCGAAACTCGGGGCTTTCGCGGTAGGCTTGCCCCCACGCAGCCGGCGCTTTTTCCTGAAAACGGTTGAACACCGCGTCGGGGGTAGGCACGTTGAAATACGTACATGCGACGCTGGGTGGTCCAAAAAACGCTACGCGCCCGCCGGGAGCCAGCACCAAGAGGTGATCGACTTGTGCCATCACCTGCGGGGACAGGTCGTGCGTCACCAAAAACACGATGCGGCCGCGATCGGCGAGCTGCCGCACCAGACGGACGATGTCCTGCGCCGCGCGGGGATCCAGCCCGCTGGTGGGCTCGTCCAAGAACAGCACGCGCGTCGACCGGGACAGCAGCTCTTGGCCGAGATTCACGCGCTTGCGCTGGCCGCCGGAGATGCCGCGTCGCAGCGCGTCCCCGATCCGCGATCCGCGGATGTGCTCGATGCCAAGCTCTTCCAGAACGCGAGAGACCGCCGCCTTGAGCTCAGGTTCGGGCGTGTCCGGTGGAAACCGCAGGCGCCCGCTAAAGTGCAGCGACTCCTCCACCGTGAGCTCGGGATGGACGATGTCGTCCTGCGGCACCGTCCCGACCTGCGAGCGATCGACGGCGAGCATCGCGTGAAAGTCCTTTCCGTCGAACTGAACCTCGCCCGAGTCTGCGGGCGTCACCCCGGCGATGGCGTTGAGCAGCGTGGTCTTTCCGGCGCCGGACGGACCGACCATCGCGATGACCTCGCCCGAAAACACGGTGAAGCTCACATCGTCGAGCAGCGAGACGGACTGGCCACCACTCTGGATGGTGCGGGTGAGGTGGCGCGTAGACAGCGCGGTAAAAACACGGTCGTTTTGAATGACCAGCGTGTCGTCCGACCGCAGGCGCCCGCGGAAGGGCCCGATGCGCAGCTCATCCTCCGCCCCCATCGGGGCCGCCGTGACCGGACGGTTGTTGAGCACCGTGGGACGCCCAGATTCGGCGTCCTGAACGCGCCATCCGTCCCGGCCTCGCACGATGTCGACGTGGTGGTCGGCCACTTGGGGGTCAGGGAGCACGATGTCCATGCCCGGCGAACGCCCGATGCGCACGCGATCGGCCTTCAGGGCGAAGACCAAACCGGTCGCCTCGCCGTCGGCGGACATCGTGCGGTAGCGAGGCTCGTGCTTCTGGTGGAGCGCAGAAAAAAGTACGCCGTCAACGCCTAACTCGGAAGCGGCCGACTCGAGGCGGCGCAGCTCGGAGGGGTCGATATCGCCGTCGCCCGCGACGGTGGCGAACATGCTGTCGAGCAGCAGCAGCGCCTGCCAGGAGCCATGTCGGCCGGCGAACCCGGCAAGGTCGAGATCGGCGTCTTCGTCGGCCTCCAGCGCTCTGCCGGCGGCCTCACCAAAACGGGCGACGAAAGCTTGTAGTTCGCTCAGGCTTTCAATGCTACGGTACTCGGGACCGGACGCGATGCGGATGAGCATCCCGGCTTCGGCTGCGTCCAGACCGGTGCGCTCGCGGGTGTGTAGCAGCGCAGGTCCAAAGCGAGCTTCTAGCCGCTCGGGCGCCATCAGCGCCGTCTGCATCAGCAGGCGTACAAAGTCGCATGCGAAAGCCACCTGCTCGTTGGGCGTTGTTGAGCGCTGACGTAGCAGCTGTGCGCTAAAGCGCTCGTGCAGCCGTGCGCCTGCTCCCATGGTCTCCCCGCCTCCGCTGCCTACTTGTAGGTCACCGCAGTCGCAAGGGCGCCGGTCTGCGCATCGCCGTTCAAGCGCGAGGCGTGAGCGGCGATGTAGTAGGTGTCGGTGCTTTGGGGCGTGAAGCTGATGGTCGGCTCGCGATCATTGCTGGTGTCCGCGGCGACCTGCTTGCCCGCGTGGTCGTAGAGCACGAGGTCGGCGTTGCTGACGTTCGCGTCGCCACAGGCGAGCAGCTTGTACTCGTTTCCGGCGTACAAGGTGACCAAGTAGACTTTGTGCGCGCCCGCGGTCAGCGTCGCCTTCGTGGACGTGCGCACTGCCCAGCCGGTGCTGTAGCCTTCCCAGATCTTGGAGCGCAGGCACGTTTCGGCCTCGCCCTCATCCGCGCGGGCGGGCTGGGCGTAGAAGCTGGTGGCGGCGAGAAGCGAGATGGCGAGGAGGAAGTGACGCATGGCGACCTCTTTCAAGTAAGCAAGCACAAATAAACGGTAGGAGCCGAGCGCAGCGCCCGCAGGATCAGAGGAGCGCCAGCACCGAGTCGGTCTGCGCCTTGACATCCTTTACATCGTCCAGCGTGAGCGTGGGCTTGGCGGCAATCTCTTTGAGCTTGTTCAGCGTGCCTTCAAGCTGCAGAATCACGGAATCCGCGGCCTTGTCAGCGCCTTCGGTTTTGACGTACTTCAAGAAGTAGTCCACCACGTCCGCTTGGCGGAGCAGCTGGGTGCCGGCGTCGGGCTTGTTTGCGGTGACGATGGCGCTGGAGACGAGGTTCGAGCCCTCAAGCCAGCTGCCAGCTTGAATGAGCGGAACTGCGCGCTCGCCAGCTTCGAAGCGGATCTCGGGGATGATCGCGCCGTGGAGCTCGTCCAGCTGCTTCACGAGGTCATCGCGGGAAATGGCGTCGTTCGTGATCTGGGCGCTGAGCTCAGTGATGGTGACCTGAATGTCGTTACCGGCGCCGAGGGCGAGCAGGCCTGTTTTGACCTGTTCGAGGCGGGCGACGAGCTTCTCTTTCGGGGCGTCCTTCACGGTGAGCAAGCAGTCGGCGAGCACCACGCCGGTGCGGACCGCGATGACGTCTTTGTTCGCGACGTCCATCTTCATCGGACGGTCGGCGACCAACTTGGAGAGACCGTCGGCGATCCCGGCCTTCTCCATCGCCTTCTGCATCTCAGCGGGCGAGGGGGCGAGCGTGACGTTCTGTGCGCTGGCCTGCAGGTCAGCGATGGAGATCTCAGCTGCGGGCGCGGCCTTCTCGGTGGAAGGGGCCTCGGCGGGCTTGGCTTCCGGGGCCGGCGCCTCTCCAGAGCACGCTTGCAGGGAGAGCGCGGTTAGCGCGACGATCAAAGAGAGTTTGGCCGAGGCGACGCTAGACATGGACATGGTTCGTACTCCGGAGGCGGCGCAGTATATGCCAGTTCGGGATTCGTATCAACCTCGTCGCTCACTCGTGGCTCATCCGGTAGTTGAGGACGAGGCAGGGAACAGCGTCGGGCAGGTGGCCAAATGTTGCTTCAACCTTTTTTTTGTCGCGATTGAGCACGCCGTCGCACGGGATCATCATCGCGCGTGCGATGATCTCGGCGGTCTTTTTCAGCACCCAGTCGCCGCCCGGAGACTCCTTCAAGGAGCCCGACACGGTGCCCTTGGCGAAGCTGAGGGTGGGGGGCCGGGAGCCCGCCCAGTTCACACCGGGCACATCTGCAGCGAACACCTTGGCGATGCGCGCGACGACGCCCTGACCATCCTCGGGGTTTTGCAGCCCGTCGACGTCGCGTCCGACTTGTTCGTTCAGCATCTTCACGACCTTGTTTTCGTCTTCTCGGTCGTCGTCGCCGACGCCGTAGAAGCAGGTCGCGTCGCCCTGACGGAGGATCTCGGCGGTGCTGACGATGTCGCTGGTGGGCGTAGGCTCGCCCGCGGCCTCTGCGGTGCGCGCCAGCAGCTTGGTGCGCGAGGGGTCGTCATTGGCCTCTACCGTCGCGTCGCCCTGTACGTACGCGTCGAGGTAGACAGCGCTCAGACCTAAGTTCTTTGCCTGCCGGTAGGTGAGGCGAATGGCACCGCGTCCGCAGCTCTCGGCCTGTTTGGAGTCGAGCACGGCGTCCCAGTCGCCCTGCAGGCGTTTGCGCGTGGCGGCGAGGTAGGGGAGCAGGCGCTTGCTGCCGAGATCGAGCCGTTCGGACTTGTCGACGCGCTCCCGGAACCGGGCGAAGTCTTCGACGCGATTGGTCTCTTCGAACATCCACGAGTAGGGATCCGGGTTCGCCGCGATGGACTTGGCTTCTTCTTTGACTTTGCCGAGCAGTAAGTCGTCTTTTTTGAGCGCGGCGCCGATCTCCGGTACGCCGAGGATGGTCGCTGCAAGCTGGTCGAACTGGAAGTTCTCGACGCTGCCGCCCATGTTGTTGGCATAAGCGAGGTTCTCCGTGCAGGTCTCAGCCTTCTTGGTCGCGGTGAACGCGTCGGCCTTGAACTTGAGCGCGGTGCATGACGCCAGCCCGGTCGTCAGGTAGCCGCCCATCATGATCGCGCCGGCGATGATGTAGCGGGGCTGCCAGATCGACCCCGATTGTACAAAATACCAGGCTTGGGCTGCCCATTGCAGCGGGCCGATGGTGAGCAGCCGACCTAAGGCCATGCGGCGCCCTTCTGCGGCGAATTTGTCCGCGGTCAGGCCTCGGGCGTTCTTTTTTCCCTTGTTCGTGCGTTGTGCGAGCAGGTCTGGCGGTAACGCTGCGATTTCAATCTGAAATTTGGGGCCGTCGGGCGTCACCAACGCGAAGCTGTCGCCGGGGCGCACCGCCGTAGGCGTGGAGATCTGCACCGGGCTCCGCGCATCGCCTTTCCAGAGGTAGACTCCGGCAGAGCGCTCGGTCGGCGTGAGGATCAGGTTCGACGGCCCCTGGCGAAGCACCTTGCAGTGCTCTTGCAGCACGCCGAGCCCCTCGGGGATGGTGATGTGGCATCGATCCTTATTCGAGCCGAGGCGGCATTCGATGCCTTCAAACGGACCGAATCGCGTGCCTCCGAATTCGGGAGCGAGCGTGAGGTAGAGGGCTTTGTCGTCACCGGCCATGCCGCCCCGTATCCAGAAACGCCAGCGCAGGCGCGGCGTTCCTCGGGTTGGTTAGAGCACCGGCGTGCTTACCGTCGCCCCCCATTCGCTCCTCGTCCCTTCGGCGTTCACCACCGTTTTTGCTGCGCCGCTTGGCGAGCTTGCGGATGGAGCAATCGCGCCGCTCCTCGCGAACAACGCCGAGATTCCGCCTACCGTGTCGCGCTCTTCGGACGTGCTTCGTGCGGCGATCCGGGACTTGCTGCGTGCGGGAGGTTTCAAGCCTACCGGTCGTTCAAAACCGGCGTCGGAATACCTGATCAAAGCCGCGGAGGGCGGCTTTCTGGGCCCGATCAACCCGGCGGTGGATGCCTGCAACGCAGTCTCGCTGCACACCGGGTTTCCGATCTCGGTGGTGGATCTGGATCGGGTGGTCGGCGATCTGGAGATCCGCGTCGCGCCCGCCGAGAGCGAGTATGTGTTCAACGCTTCGGGGCAGACCATCGATATTGAGGGCTTGCTTTGCCTCTTTGACGGTCAGGGACCGTGCGCGAACGCGGTCAAGGACGCCCAGCGCACCAAGACGCACGCGGGCACCGTACGCACGCTCTCCGTGCTCTGGGGCGTAAGGGGTCACGAGGGTGCGCTCGCCGCCGCCACCCACTGGTACCGCGCGCTGCTCGCTGCCGCTGGCGCGACCACCGTCGCCGTGATCCCCGAGGCCCCATCCGCGCGCTGACCCGCCGATTGGCGGTGGTCGCGGAAGAGGTGGAGCGGCTGGTCGGCTCATCGGATCTTTTGGGTGTGCCGCCCGTTTACGTGGACGTAGGCTGCGACCACGCGGGCTTGCCGCTGACGCTGCTGCACCGGGGCGCGCTCTCGCGGGCGATCGCGGTCGACGTGCACGAGGCGCCTTGCGTGCTCGCTCGGGAGAACGCGAGAAAGCTCGGATTGGACTTGGACGTGCGCCTGAGCGACGGACTTGACGGGGTGGACGGCTGGGTCGATGTGGTCAGTATCTGTGGGATGGGGTCCGGGACGGCGGTGGGCGTGCTGGATGCGGCGCGCGCGCGCATCGGCGCCGCGATCGTGCAGCCCAACGACACCGGGGAGACCGTGCGGCGCTGGGCTGCGCATGTCGGGTGGTCGGTCGCTCGCGAGCGCGGCTGTTGGGACGCGGGCCGCTACTACGGCGTCTTGGTGCTGGTCCCTGGCGCCGCGCCGGACGCGCCGGACGCGCTTGAGCTGGCGTGGGGCGTTCGGGCGCAGCGTGACGTCGATGCGCTGGGGGCTCGGCTCTCCGCCGAGATTCAGCGCTTAGAAGCACTGGGCAAGCCCGCCACGCTACCCCGTTTAGCCGAGCAGCACCTCGCGCACGCGCGCCGCGCCCATCCCGCGTAGCTCCTCGGCTTTCTTGCTGGTCAACCGGGCGAGTACCTTCACCGGGTCCGCGCCCTCTTGCTTCAGCGCGCGGTACGCTTTTTCATTGAGCTCCAACGCGAAAAAACGCTCCTTCACCATCTCCCAAGCTCTGCGCTCGCGCTCGCGCAGAAACTGCTCCTTCAGCTGGGTCAGCGCCGCCGCGTCCCGGGCCCGCCCGGCGCCTTTTAGCTCCTTGGCGTGCACATCGGAGCGCGACGTGAGTTGCCCGATCGTCGCGCCCGCCGGAATTTCAACGCGTTGGGCGCGCATCGCCGCGACCCACTCGCTCTGCAGCGGGTCTGGCAGCGCGGCGAGCCCCACCGGTGCGGCCGCAGCCGCGGCAGGAGCTGCTACAGGCTCCGGGATGCCTTTTTGCTTGAGCGCGCCGAGTAAAGCCAGTTTGAGGTCAGACATGGGGCTCCTTTATCGCAGATGGACGCGCGTCGAGGGCATGGCCCGCGGCGGTTCTCTGCGGCTTCACCTTGCCAGCGCGCACAGAACTCGTTAGCCGCCGGGGCCGCCTGTAACAGGTGGTCCGCGCCGGCCCGCGAGCTCAATCCTGAGCATCCAAGGTACCCCCGGCACGGTCCCAGCCCGCAAGGGCTTTTGCACCCAAGGAGCCAATAACATGGCACGTTATCGTGGACCGCGGCTGAAGAAATGCCGTCAGGTGGGCGTGGTGCTTCCCGGACTTACCAATGCTGGCTCGCTCAAGCGCGCCAACCCTCCGGGACAGCACGGCGCTCGTCGTAAATCAAAGGCTTCCGACTTCAAGGAACGCCAGACCGAGAAGCAGAAGCTTCGTCTTCACTACGGCGTGCTCGAGAAGCAGTTCCGCCGCTACGTGACCGAAGCGAGCCGCCGTAAGGGCCCCACCGGCCGCATCCTCATCACGCTGCTCGAGTCCCGTCTCGACAACATCGTGTGGCGTCTTGGCCTCGCTGAGACCATCCCCGGCGCGCGTCAGCTCGTCGTTCACGGTCACATCACCGTCGATGACGTGCGTACCGACCGCCCGAGCTTCCACGTGAAGCCCGGCAACATCATCGCCGTGCACAAGAAGAGCAAGGCCAAGCCCTTCGTGGCCGCCAAGCTCGAGCACGCGAACTCGCGCGTTCGTCCTGGCTTCCTCGAGTTCGATGCCGCGCTCGCCGCTGGCAAGATGGTGGTCTCCCCGGAACGTGAAGACCTCCCGTTCGAGTGCGATCCCCAGAAGATCGTCGAGTTCTACTCGCAGCAGATCTGAAGATCGCGACGCTGGGGCGCATCCTGTGCGCCCCACCAGACCCCGGCGGATCCTGTCCGTCGGGGTTTTCTTTGTTCTGAGCGCGCACCGTCGGGCACCATTCGCTGGGATACATGTCAGAGCGTATTGGAGGGTTGATGCCGCTGGTCCTGTTGCTGCAGCTTGCTTGCCGTCCGGAGGCCGCGGACAGCGTCGCTGCGCCCTACGAGCCTGTCCCGTACAGCCCGGATCTGGGGGGAACCGCGGATACGCCGGTTTTTGACGCCGAGGCGATGGCGGTCGCGATCTCCACGGCGCTGGACGCCGGGCGCGGCATCACCGGAACACCGGTGTTCGCAGCCTACAATGAGGTCATGTCCTCCGCAGAGGAGGGGTGCCCGAACTACTACGCGACCGACGGAAACGTGTACTGGTACGACCGGTGTACGACGTCCAGCGGGTCAACGTTCAGCGGATACAGCTTCTACTACAATTACACGGACTATGCGCCTGGAGACGGCAACATCTACAACGGGCAGCAGCTGTACGGTGTCGCCCAGATGTGGGACGCTGAGGGCCACGAGCTCAACCTGGGCGGCAGCGCGGCCGACGTGAAGCTCACCGCGGTGGACGGCTCGTACTCCTACTGGTACAGCGTCGCCCAAGGTAGTTTTTCCTGGGACGGTACCGGAACGGAAGGCTCTTGGGTCACGCCGGGCATGGCGCCCGATCTGGTGTTGAACGCGATAGAGTATCCAGCGTATAACGGTCATATGTTCTATATGAACGGCGGGGTGTCTGGCATCGCCGGTGACTACGCGTCGGTGGTCTTCGACGCGCTGACGCTCTACGACTCCGGGATCGGCGGTGCGTGTCCCGAGGAGCCCGGCGGCACGATCAGCGTGCGCGACGCGAACGGCTACTGGTACGACCTGTTCCTCGACGGGCAGCTGGCCACGGAGGACGAAGTGTCGGACGCCGCCTGCGACGGCTGCGCGGACGCCTGGTACCAGGGGCAGAACCTCGGGCCGGTTTGCGTGGACTACAGCGCGTTGACTTCTTGGACGGGTGCTCCATGGTAATTTCCCTGCTCCTGTACACGGCGTGTACGCCCGAGCCTGAGGCTGTGGCGCCGCGGTCGCCCGCGCAGGCGGATGCTGCGACGGCGCTCACCCGCATCTCCGTCGACGTGCGCGGCGTTCGTCCGAGCGTAGAGGACCTCGCTGCGGTGGAGGCGGACCCTGCGGCCATCGACGAACTGACCGATTCCTACCTGCATGATGCGCGCTTTCCCGGCCGAGTTCGTGACCTGTGGAGCGAGATCTACCTGACGCGCTCCGAGTCCTACCTCATCTACGCCTACCAGTATGGTCTGGACGATCAAGCGGCGTTTCAGCAGGCGATCGGGGACGAGACCCTCCAGATCCTCAGTTACATCGCCGATCACGACCTTCCGTACACCGATCTGGTCACCGCCGACTGGACCATGGCGAACGAGACGCTCGCGCAGATGTGGCCGCTGGACTATCCCGCTGGCGAGACCGGCTGGAAGCAAGCCCACTATACGGATGGGAGGCCCGCGGCGGGCGTGATGGCGACGAACTCGATGTGGTGGCGCTACACCAGCACGAGCAGCAACGCGAACCGCAAGCGCGCCAACGCCGTCAGTCGGATCCTGCTCTGCAACGACTACCTCGTGCGGCCGATCGAGTTCGACCGCAACGTGAACTTGTTGGACTCCGACGCCGTGAACTCGGCCCTGCAGACCAACCCAGCCTGCCTGAACTGCCACACATCGCTCGATCCGCTCGCGAGCTACTTTTTCGGATTCTGGTGGTATGACTACACCAATCCGGGAGAGGCCAGCTACTACTTTCCCGAGCGGGAGCCCCAATATCGGAGCTACACCGGCACCGAGCGCGCCTACTACGGTGATCCCGGCTTCAGCCTCGCGGACCTTGGGCAGCAGATCGCCGGCGACAACCGCTTTCCGATGTGCGCGGCCGAGCAGGCCACCGAGCTCCTGCTGCGTCGGCCGCTCACGGTCGAGGATGAGCAGCGCGTGGTCGAGCATCGCGACGCCTTCATCTCGGGTGGTCTGACCGTCCGTGCCCTGTTCAAGAGCATCGTCGCCGATCCGGCGTACTTGTCGGGCTCCACGGACGAGCCGGGCTTTGTACCCCAGAAGATGCTGACGGCGGACCTGCTGGCCTCTACGGTAGAGGATCTGACCGGGTTCGTCTGGACCTACGCCAACTACGACATGCTCCGCTCGGACGCGGTGGGCTTTCGCACGCTCGCCGGGGGCGCGGATGGCTACAACGTCACGGCCACCGCGCGCACGCCGAACGCGACGCTCGTGCTCGTGCAGGAGCGCCTCGCTGAGGCAGCGGCGGCCTACGCGATCAACGCCGAACCCGAGCGCTTGTTCGCGCAGCTGGACTTCAGCGAGACGCCGGAGACCAACCGGGCGGCCATGGTGGCGGAGGTCCAGTACCTGCATCGGCGGGTCCTCGGCCACACCGTCGCTGCAGATGGCGCGGAGGTAGCGGCGGCGTTGGACCTGTGGACGGGGGTCTATGCGGTGGAAGGCACGACCCAGGGCGCCTGGGCGGGCGTGCTCTCGGCCTTACTCCGCGATCCCGACTTTCTCTACTACTGAACGACGAGCCGGTGCCGTTGAGCGGCAGGAGCTTTCCATGAAACTACCCAAGATGCACACTTCCCGTCGTTCGTTCCTCGCCTCTTCGCTTGCGGGCCTGGGCGTGGGGCTGACCCTCGGCCGCTCGATGTGGCCGGGTGTCGCGCGCGCGGGCGTTGGCGCGTCCAAGCGCAAGTTCATCTTCGTGTTTGCGCAGGGCGGCTGGGACCCGACGCGGGTTTTTGCGCCGGAGTTCTCGAACCCAAACGTCGATCTGGAAGCGGCTGCGGAGCGGGCGGTCGCGGGGGGGATCGCCTATGTGAGTCACCCGGACCGTCCTTCGGTGGACGCGTTCATGCAGGCTTGGCACGACCGCAGCGTGGTGTTCAACGGCGTGATGGTTCGCTCGATCGCGCACGAGATCTGCACGATGTTGGCGATGACCGGCACCACCAGCGGCCTCACGCCGGATTGGCCGGCGATCCTCGCCGATCAGGACCGCGGCTCCTTCACCCTGCCGCACCTCGTGTTGGGCGGTCCTAGCTTCCCGGGCAACTTAGGCGTAGCGGTCGCGCGCACTGGGGCTGCCGGACAGCTGGAGGCGCTGCTGAACGGCTCGGCGCTGGGCTTGTCGGACATCGACGTCGCGACGCTGCGTAGCCCTTCGCAGGCGCTGGTCGATCGCTTCGTCTCCCAGCGGGCTGCCGCGCGCGCGAGCGTGTCGCGGTCCAAGGTCGAAGACGTCCTGGCTGCGGACTTCAACACCGCGACCCAGCACGCAGCGGACCTCAAGGACCTGCAATATTTGATGGACTTCACGGGGGGCACCAGCCTCGCGGATCAGGCCGTCGTGGCGGTAGAAGCGCTGCAAAAGGGCATCAGTCGCTGCTTGACGCTCTCGTCGGGCGCGGCGTTCGGTTGGGACACGCACGCCCAAAACGACGACGGACAGTCGCCGCTGTGGGAGGGGTTGTTCAGCGGTCTCGGCCAGCTCGTACAGCTGCTGGCGAACGCGCCAGGTGAGGAGGAAGCGTCACTGTTGGACGAAACCGTGGTCTGCGTCCTTTCGGAGATGGGACGTACGCCGCTGCTGAATGGCGTCGGTGGCAAAGATCACTGGCCCTACACCAGCGTGATGTTGCTCGGCGCTGGATTGACAGGGGATCGCGTCGTCGGCGGCTTCGACACCACCTACTACGGGCAAAACGTCGATCCGGCGTCGGGTGACGTCGCGGAAGGCGGCCAAGTGCTCTCCGCCGAGGCGATCGGCGCGACCCTGCTGGCGTTGGCGGACGTAGACCCGGCCGACTACGTGATGGGCGTGCAGCCGATTGACGGCGTCATCGCATGAACGGCAGCTACGCGCTGTGCTTCTCGCTCGCGATGCTTCCGTTTCTCGGCGGGTGCGCCGGCGACGAACCCGGCGACTCCGGGTACTGCGCGGACGTTCCCACCGTGACCTATGAGACCTTCGGCGATGGGTTTTTGACCCAGAACTGTAGAACCTGCCATTCCTCGGGTCAAACCGTGCGTCAGGGCGCTCCCGAGGACGTGAACTTCGACGACGCAGCCTCGGTGTGGGCGTCCAAGGACCTTGTGCTGGCGCTGGCCGCGGTGGATACGCCCACCATGCCGCCCCTCGGGGGCACCACCGTCGACGACCGGTATCTGCTCCGCGTCTGGCTGGAGTGCGCAGCAGAGGGGGAGTAGCTCAGAGTCCGAGATCTTCGATGTCGCCCGCGTCCGAGCCGAAGTCGGCTTCCGGGAGGGTCGGATCGCAGAAGATGATGTACCAGCGGTCGGCGGTGAACGACGAGTCCTGGTCCATCCACTCGCTCCAGCGCGGCAGCTCGGGATCGTCGGTCTTCTTGTCGAACGCGATCAGGCGCGGACTCGCTTGTCCGCTGGACAGGCAGCGCTTGAACTTGGCGCCGCGCGACGAGGTGAGCGTCGCGGTGACCGCTTCCCGGCACTTCGCGAGCTTGTTGCGGTTGCCCTTCTCGCAGATCTGCACCATGGCGTCGCTCTTGAAGCCGAGCCATTTGGCTTCGATCGTCTGGTTGCGAGCGACGTTGGTCTCATTTCGCGCCACCGTGGTCTCGCCGCGCGCGACGTCGGTCTCCTGCCGCGAAACTTGCAGATCGACTTCGAGCTGCGCCTTTTCTGCGAGCGCCTGAGTCAGCTGACCCTGCAGCGAATCGAGCTCGGCCTGCTTGGCTTCAAGCTCTTTTTTGAGCGCAGCGCTCTTGCCTGCGCTCTTCTTGACCTTGGCTTCGAGCACCGCCATCTCTTCTTGCTTCTTCTCGACCTGGGTTTGCAGGTCGCCCACCTTCTGGTTGGCGGCTTCGACCTCGCCTTTGGCGGTCTCTTCGTGCTTTGCCTTCTCGGCGAGCAGCTCGGCGTACGCCTTCTCCGAGGTGTCCAAGCGGGAGATCAGCTCGGCGCGGGACAGCTCGCCTTCGGGCCGATCCAGCAGCTCGGGGTTCTGGTAGTACTCGATCATGCTCGCCCCGACGATGCCAAGCACCGCGCCCAGCGCGAGCGCTACGGCGTGGGTGACCGCTTGAACGAGGCAGCCGCCTACGCGACTGGGAGGAGGTTCGGGGTTGTCATAGTCGGACACGGTGCCTTCCTTGGGTGTTTTAGGGCGGCGCGAGCCGTCGAAGGACGGCGACTAACCTGCTTTGGTGAGATCGCTACGGTGCCGCTGGTACTGCAGGCGCGATGTGGTCGGCCCGGCCTTTCCAGAGCTTGCCGGTCCACATCTGGCCGCACATCCGAAAATCACCAGCAAACGACCACAATGGGTAGGTGAATGTGGCGGGCCGGTTGCCTTCGATCAGGAAGTGGCCAGCCCAGGCCCACGCATAGGCAAACGCGACCGCGCCTAGCATCGCGGGATGGGCCACGACCGCAGCGACGATCGCCCCGACCAGCACCGGCGCGGCGTTCCGGCGCGCCTCCATCTGAAACGCCAGCGCGATGACGATCGCGATGAGCAGCAGGACCGGGCCGAGCACGAGGGGCCGGCTCCAAAGGCAACCAAGGGTCAACCCCACAAAGCCGTTCGTGCCGATGAAGTGCACGATTCGACACCGGGCGTCCCGGTGTTGGCTGATGTAGAACGGCCAGAATTCGGCGAACGAAGGGATCCGCGCCGCCGAAGCGCCGCTCACAGCGTGAATCCGGCGTTGCTGAGGGCGCTACGAATCTGTCCCAGCGCGGCTTGGGTCTCTTCGGCGGTCATCGAGCGCTCGCCGCCGTTCCAGGTGAAGCGCAGCGTGACCCGCGCCCCGGAGTCCAGCTTGTACACGTCGGCGATCTCGCGGTGCACGAGCCCGGGCAGCTCCGGCACGGCGGCGAGCACGCTCGCCGACTCCACGCGGTTGCCGATGGTGACGTTCAGATCGAGCACCACCGAAGGGTGCCGCGGCGGAGGCTGAAAGTGGACCGGCGCGGGCTGCACGTGCAGCAGGCTCTCGAGGTCCGCCCAGAACACGACCGGGGTCTCCCTCAGGCCAACCGCGCGCACAAGGCGAGGGTGAAGTTCGCCGATCGTCGCCCAGCTGCCGATGGCTACGCTGCGCCCGGGGTGCAGGACGTCGGCGAGGCTGAAGTCGGGCCGGGAAGGCCTGGAGATCGCCGTGGAAGCGCCGAGGCTCTTGCCAAGCTCGATGAGCACGTCGCGCACTTCGAGCAAGTCGCGCCCGATGCTGATCCCGGCGAGGTGCTGGCGCTCGTCGATGGCGCCCGGCGCGCTGTCGCTGGGGATGCGGCGGTAGATCCGACCGACCTCGAAGAGGCCGAACTCGTGCAGGTCCTTGCGGTTCTGAACGCAGGCTTCGAGCAGCGCCGGTAGCGCGGTGGTGCGGAAGGTCGTCAGGTTGGCGGCGAGGGGGTTGATGAGGCGGATCAGGCGCTCGGGGTCGAGCTGAAAGCGGCTGGCGTCTTCGTCGCCGATCCACACCGGCAGGTAGACCTCGTCGAACCCTGCGGCGGTGAGCACGTGGCGGCTGGCGCGCGCGAGACGAACCTGAGGAGTAGGGTCTGGGGCGCGCAGCGGCAGCACCGGCGCCTCGGCGCGCACGTGCTCGTAGCCGTGCAGGCGCCCGACCTCTTCAATGAGATCCTGCGGAATACGCAGGTCGGGCCGGAACTCGGGAGCGAGCGCATGATCGGCGTGCACCTCCAGGCCCGACGCGCGCAGCAGGCGGTCCATCGTCGCATCGGGGATGTCCATGCCGAGGCGTTGGCGCAGGTACGCCCGGTTCAGCGCGATGTGCGTCGGCGCCGGGATGGCCTCGCCGGCGATCGACATCGCCGTAGGCGCAGCGCCGCACAGCTCGGTGAGCAGGCCCGCGAGGCGCGCGAGCGCAGGTGCGACCGTGCAGATCGGCAGCCCCTTCTCAAAGCGCAAGCTGGCTTCGGTGCGCAGCGACAGCCGCCGCGAGGCGCGCCGCACCGCCGCCATGTCAAAAGCGGCAGATTCAATCAGGATATCGGTCGTGCCTTCGCGAACTTCGGAGCTGGCGTCGCCCATCACCCCGGCGATCGCGACAGGGCGCCCGGGGGCCCCTTCGGCGGTGCTTCTGCCGTCGCACACCAACAAACACTCGTCGGTGAGCGTGCGCACCACGCCGTCCAAGGTGGTGATCGTCTCGTTGGGAGCGGCCATTCTGAGGACGATCGCGCTGTCTTTGAGCTGCGCGCGATCAAAGGTGTGCAACGGTTGGCCGAGCTCGAACATCGCGAGGTTCGCTGCGTCTACGACGTTGTTGATGGGGCGCATGCCGAGCGCCCGCACGGTGTTCTGCAGCCATTGCGGCGAGGCCGCGACGCGCACGCCGCGCATCGCCAAGCCCGCGTAGTGGCGAGCCCGCGGCGTCTCGATGCGAATCTCCAGGTCCAACGCGGGCAGTTCACCCAAGCTTGGACCGGACGGGAGGCGCGGGGTCAGGCCCCAGATCGCGCCGATGTCGCGGGCGATGCCGGAGAGCGAGAACAGGTCCGGGCGGTTGGGCTCCAGATCGAATTCGAAGATCACGTCGGCCTCGCCGTGCTCATCGCAGCACAGCGCGGTCCAGGGATCGGCCCCGAGCGCGGTGTCGGGCGCGAAGAACAACGGTCGGGCCGCGTCCTTGCCGACCCCCAGCTGGGCTTCGGAGACCAGCACGCCTTCGCTGGCGAGCCCAGCCACGGCCTTGGCTTGGATCACGACGTCCGATTCAGGGAGCGTGCCGCCGACAAGCACCGCCGCGGCGCGGTCTCCCACCTTCAACCCGAAGCGATCCCCAACGACGATGTACACCGGGCCGAAGCCCTTGTCGTCCGCGAGGCTCATGCGCCAGCGCGTGAACGCTTCGGCGCTCGGGAGCACCGCATGTTCCAAGGCTTCTACTGCCTCGACGATGCGGACCCCGCTGAACTTTTCGCGCGCAGGGTAGCGGTGCACGTGTTCGACCTCGCTCACGCGGGCGTTCAACACGCGGGCGAGTTCGGTATTCGATATGTTCAACGCGCCTTTGTCAAAGAAACGGCGCAGGACGGAGAGAGGAGCACGCATCGCGGGGAACTAACCCTGAACTTGAGCAACGTCAGCGTCCGCGTCGACCTCCACGTCGACGTTCACGTTGATCTCGGCTTTCAGTCTGGGGTAGCGGTGCTTAGCTTGGCGGCGCCATGAACCCTGCTGCCCGAGCCGAAGCCACCTCCGTCGCCCGTCCTGTACCCGCGGGCCGATCGCCGCTGCGCTTCTCGCACCTCTTCGGTGCGCTCGCGGTGTGCGCGATCGTCGGGCCTGCGTTCGCCGGGGGCGGCGATCTGCAGCCTACGCTGCTGGCGCTCACGGTGATCCTCGTCGTCGCGAAGCTGTGTGGGAGCCTCGCGATCCGCTTGGGCCAGCCGGCGGTGCTGGGGGAGCTGGCGGGGGGCCTGCTGGTCGGAAACCTGAAGCTTTTGGGCTGGCACGGGCTGGACTTTATCGAGCACGACGTCGTCGTAGGCGCGCTCGCCGAGCTGGGCGTGATCGTGCTGTTGTTTCAGGTCGGGCTGGAGTCCACGCTGGGCCAGATGGCGAAGGTGGGCCTGTCTGCGCTCGCCGTCGCGTGTATCGGCGTTGTCGTGCCGTTCGCGCTCGGCTGGGGCGTGAGCGCGCTGCTGCAGCCGGAACATTCCTGGTACGTGCACTTGTTTGTCGGCGCGACGCTCACCGCGACGAGCGTCGGCATCACCGCGCGCGTGCTGGCGGATGTGGGGCAGTCCCAGAGCCCAGAGGCGCGGATCATCCTTGGGGCTGCGGTCATCGATGATGTGCTCGGGCTGGTGATCCTCGCCGCCGTGAGCGCGATTATCGGCGCTGCGGATCGCGGCGTGGCGGCCGAGCCCGGGCCCATCCTCTGGATCGTCGCCAAAGCCGTAGGCTTCTTGTTCGGCGCCATCGCGATCGGTTCCTGGGCGGCGCCCCGGCTGTTCTGGACGGCGGCGCGCTTGAGCGGCGGTGGCGTACTGCTCGCCGTCTCGCTGGCGTTCTGCTTCTTGCTGGCATGGGCCGCGGGGGCCGTGGGGCTCGCGCCGATCGTCGGCGCCTTCGCGGCGGGGCTGATCCTCGAAGCGGCGCACTTCCGCAGCTTCGTCGATCAGGGCGAGTATGAGCTGGAGCAGCTGATCCACCCGGTCTCGTCCTTTCTGGCGCCGGTCTTTTTCGTCGTCATGGGCTTTCGGGTCGATCTCAGCCACTTCGCAAACGTCTCCGCGCTGTGGCTGGCGGCCGCGCTCACCGGGGTGGCGATCCTCGGCAAACAGGCTTCAGCGCTCGGTGTCTTTGGGCCGGGCGTGCGCCGCTTGCCGGTGAGCATCGGCATGATCCCGCGGGGTGAGGTCGGGCTGATCTTCGCCAACATCGGGCTGGGGCTGCACGTCGCCGGCGAGCCGATCATCGAGCCGGCTACGTTTACCGCCATCGTGATCATGGTGATGTGCACCACGCTGGTGACGCCGCCGCTGCTTACCTGGGCGTTCAAGCGGCCATCCTGACGTGATTTGATTCCGCCGCGACTCCGCGGCGCGGGGTTCAGCCCGCGACCTTGCTCGCTGCGATGCGCGTGACCACCCAGTCGTCGGGCAGATAGTCGGCGAACTCCCTGCGTAGAAAACGCTCGCACACCAACCAGACGGTGCCTTTGTCGGTCGCAGACCGGACCACGCGGCCGGCGGCTTGCACCACGCGGGTCATCCCCGGTTGTACAAAAGCCAAGTCAAAGCCTGCGTCCCAGCGGTCTTCGTACCATTCCCGAAGCAGATGGCGGTCTACGCTGGGCGGCGGCATGGACGGCCCGACGATCACCACGGTGGAGAGCGCCTGGTTGGGCAGATCGATGCCTTCGGCGTAGACGCCTCCGAGCACGGTCGCTAAGACGACATCGCTGCGCGCGGCCAGCTCCTCGGCCACCCACGCGCGGGCGGCCTCTTCGTCGTGACCTGCGTCCGGTCGCGCGGGGGCGAGCAGGCGCCTCCCGCCTAGCTCCAAACCTACGCAGAGATCATCGCGCATCTCGTAACTGGCAAAGTAGAACGCGATGTTTCCAGATTTATCTCCTGGTAGCCGGCGTTCGGCCTCATGCGCGACGACGATGCCTTCCAGCACCGCGCGGAGGCTGGATCGGCTGCGCTCCCGGTCTTTCCATGCCGTGGACACGCCGTTGACCACCACCACGCGTCGATGCTCGGCGGGGAACGGCGAGGGGATGCGCAGCTCATCGGTGCGATCGGCGTCGAGCCCGCAGCGCTCGCTGTAGAACCAGGGAGGGCTCAGCGTCGCGCTCATCGAGACGCTGGCGAGGAAGCGATCAAACGCGGGCTTCAACAGGCGCGCCGGGTCCCGGCACAGCAGCCGTAGGCCCGCCGGCGTCCAGATCACCACGGTCTCGTCCCCGGCGCGCCCGAGGGCGTCCACAAAGCGCACCACGGCCATCGCGAGCGCTTCCCATGCGAGGCAGGCGTCGGGATCCGCCACGTCCCGCAGCCGCGCGTGGTCGACCGCGAGCTCGTCGATGCGATCGCGCAGGTCCGTCCACTCCGCGGGGTTCAGCTCGACGAGGGTCGCGACCTCGCCTTCGAGCGCCCCCGGCCGCGCGGTGCTGCGCGTTGCGACCGCGCGCCATTCGGCGTCTACGACGCGTTGCTGCACTTCAAGCGCCAACAGGCGCATCGCCTCCCAGCGCGGATCTTCGTTCACGATCACCGGCACGCACAGCGCGATCGGCAAGGTCGGCGAGCCATAGGCCATCGCGCGATCCGGCAGCTGGTGGGCTTCATCGACGACAACCACCCAGTCGCGCTCTTCGAACAGCCGCGTCAGCGCGTGCGCCGGATCAAAGGCCTGATTGTAGTCGCCGATGACCAGATCCGCGCGACTCCCCAGCTCGATCGCCAGCTCGTAGGGACACACCGTAAACGAAGCCGCCGCAGCGTCGAGCTCGGCGGCGCCTGCGTGTCCGGGCACCATGCGCTGCATCAGCCGCGACGCTTCGACGCGATCGGCGTGTCCGTCCGCGAACCTGCAGGACTCCGCCCTGCAGTCGATGTCCTTCTCGGTGGTTCCGGGGCCGCGGGTGTTGCAGCAGGCGTTCTCTCTGGAGCGCAGCGTCACCGCGCGCAGCGGAGTTCCCGCCTCGATCATCGCGCGTGCGGTCTTTTCGGCGACCCACTGCTGCGTGCCTTTTGCGGTGGCCCAGTACACGCCGAGGCCGCTGCGGGCGGCGGCGCTCAACACCCCGGCGAGCACCGCTGCGGTCTTTCCGACCCCGGTCGGCGCGACGAGCAGCAGGTGTCGCCCGTCCAGCACGGCGCGCTCTACGGTGCTGACCATGTCCTGCTGGCCGTCGCGCCAGGCATCGTGCGCGGCGCGCACCGGTACGTCCCTGCGGCGTCCTTGCCAGGCCAGCCAGTCCTCGCGCTCCGCGACCCAGCGATCGAGCGTGCGGGTGACGATGCCTGCCCATGCAGGATCGGGCGAGAGCGTCCAGATCCGCTGCCCGCCGTCGAGCAGCGACACCACCCGCAGCTGCCCGAGCGGCGCCGTCCAGCGCAGCTCGGTCGCCATCCACAGGTAGAGCGCGAGCTGCCCTTCCCATTCGGGAAAGGCGCCGACCTGCATCAGCGCGTCTTGGCTCAACGCCGTGGACTTCACCTCTTCGAGGATCGTGTACTGATCGGTCTGTTCGACGCCGTCGAGGCGCCCGTGCAGGGTGCAGGTCCAGCCGCGGATGGTCAGGCTCACGCGCACGGTGCGCTCGCTGCTCCAGCCCTCCCCGGGGAGCTCGCTGTTGGCGAGCGCGACCGCTCGATGCAGGTCCTGACCGGCTTTCAGGCGTCCTCGGGACGACATCGCCAGCAGCTGATCCCGCGACGAGCCCGTAAATCGGCGCTCTCCTGCGGTCAGCAGGTCGCGCACCCCGAGGTTCAGGGTTCGATCAAGGTCGTTCCAGCGCAGCACAGCGCCCCTTACCCGGGTTAGGTCTGGGACACCGCATTTCCGCCCCCTTTGCATGACTTGGAGCCGTAATGGACGCATGGACCTGCCTTACCGAACGCATCAAAGAGCTCGACACGCTCAACGGGATCGCGAGCGTGATCGGCTGGGATGAGCAGTGCTACATGCCTCCGGGCGCGGCCGACACTCGCGCGGCGCAGTCGGCGCTGATGAGCAAGCTGACCCACCAGCGGGCGACCTCGCCTGAGGTCGGGGAGTGGTTGGGCATTTTGAGCAGCCAGGAGCTCGGTGAGCCGCAGGCCGCCGCGGTTCGGAACGCGCTGCGGAACTACAAGCGCGCCACCTTGCTGCCCACGCAGCTCGTCGAGGATCTGGCGACCGCGCGCTCCGAGGGCTTCAACGCCTGGCACAAGGCCAAGCAGGCCGATGACTACTCGATCTTCGAGGGGCAGCTGCAGCGCATCATCGACCTCAACCGCGAGATCGCGCGCTTGCTGCTCCCGCTGCAGGGGCCGGGTGCGCACCTCTATGACGCGCTGCTCGAAGACTACGATCCGGGCTCGACGGTCGCCGAGCTGCGGCCGATGTTCGAGCGCCTCGCGCCCGAGCTGAACAAGCTGTTGGACGCGGTTGCGGGCCGACCGCACCCCGAAGGGGTGATCCCCGAGCTCGACACCGTCGGGCAGCGCGCCTTGTCCGATCGGCTGTTGGGCGACCTCGGCTTTGACCTGAACGCGGGCCGGCTGGACCTCGCCGCGCACCCGTTCACCACCGATCTCGGCGTGGGCGACGTGCGGCTCACCACGCGATTGCTGGCGAATGACTTCCTTTGTACGCTCGGGAGCACCGTGCACGAATGCGGGCACGGCCTGTACGAGCAGGGTTTGCCCAAGCACCTCGCGGGCACGGGCTTGAACCGCGCCGCAGGTATGGGCATCCACGAGTCGCAAAGCCGTCTTTGGGAGAACTTCATCGGGCGGTCTTTGCCGTTCTTTGAGTACCTGCAGCCGCGGATGCGGGAGATCTGGCCGGATCTGGCGCTCACGCCGATGCAGCTGTACGGCGCGGCCAACCGGGTCGAGCGCTCGCTGGTTCGGGTTGCGTCGGATGAAGCGACGTACAACCTGCACATCATCGTTCGGTTCGAGCTGGAGCTGCGCATCATCAGCGGCGAGCTGAACGCGCGGGATCTGCCCGAAGCGTGGAACGACGCGTACCGGCGCATCGTGGGCGTCGTCGCTCCTTCTGCGCGCGATGGCATCCTGCAGGACGTGCACTGGTCCAGCGGGTTGTTCGGGTATTTCCCGAGCTACACCATCGGCAATCTCTACGCGGCCAGCCTCGGCGCCACGCTGGTCAAGGAGCTGCCCGACCTGTGGGACCGCGTCGCGCAGGGCGACTTCGCGCCGATCCTCACCTGGCTGCGCGAGCGCATCCACAGCCGCGGCCACACCCAGGACGCGCCCCGCATCTTCAAGGACGCGGTCGGCGATCGTGATCCCGTCGAGGACCTGATGGCGCACCTGTGGAGCCGACAGGGCAAGCTGTATGGGGTCTCTCGTTAGTCTGGGTCTTCGACGCCGCTGATCCACGTCGCGAGGCCGCGGAGCAGCGCGTCGGGATCCATCCCTTGATCGGGCAGATGCAAGAACGCCGCGGGGAGCGTGGTGCCGCCGAGCACGCCGTACAGCCACGCATTGCACACATAGGCCCCGGCGTCGTCGGAGATGCGTAGGCCGAGGGCGGCTGCGAGCGCGTCCGCGTGGGCGCTACGACGCTCTGGCACACTCCCGAGCGTGCTCCCGATGACGCCTCCTGCATCCGGAGTGGGTCCCACCGCCGCTCGCCCGGTGCGCTCGACGCGTGGCGCTGTGGCCCCGCGCGCGACGCCCATGCCGAGGATGCCGACGGCGCCGATCTGTTTGGCAGCGAGCAGCGTCTCCGCCGCGCAGGTGTCGTAGCGGACGGCGAGCACCTTCCCGCACACCTGCACCGGCTCGCGGGGTGGTCGCCGAAGCTCGGAAACGTCCTCCAGCAGCGCGCCGTTGAGCAGCGCAGCGAGCCGACCTGAGGGGTTGTCGGTGACGTCGAGGAAGGGTCCGAAGCCGGTGAGCAGGAACTTTCTGGCCATGCCGTAGTCTGTAACGGAGGCGGGGGAGTTCAGCCCTTCGTCGTGGACCGAGCGGGACGCTGGTCCGACACAGTCAATTCAGGTGGCCTGCGATGGGCGACTTTTCCTTGGGGTGAGCGATGCGATCGAACCTGCGCCTTTTTGCTTTGTACGGCCTTCCGCTAATCGTTCTTTCGGGATGTACCATCGAGAACGGCATGCGCTCGCTGCTGGATCCAGGTGCTTCACAGCCAGATTCGCCCAACTTCGGGGACACCGGCGCGCCCGTCGACACCGATCCCTACAGCTGTGATGCGTACACTTTTCCCGGCCGCGCCATCGCTCAGACCGAGGAGTGCCTGAACGTGGGCGAGTCCGTCGACCGCTTCACGCCTGCGATTGAGTGGAAAAAAGACAGCTTCACCGTCGCTTCTGGCGACGTCAGCGTGATGATGATGCCGGCGGTCGGGCCGCTCACCGACGACAACGGGGACGGCGTAGCCGACGCGAACGACACGCCGGACATCGTGTTCATCACCTACGGAGCCGACTACCCGGCCGGTACGCTGCGGGTGGTCTCTGGCGCGGACGGCGCAGAGCGCGTGAACATCCCCGATCAGAACGTACAAGCCACGGGCGGCGTCGCGATCGGGGATGTAGACGGCGACGGCTGGGCCGACATCGTCGTCCCTACCGCGGACGCGCGGATCAAGATGTTCGATCATCGCGGGCGCCTGCAATGGACCAGCGTGCCGTTGACCGGCCACATCCAGGGCAGCTCCGACAATCCGGCGATCTCCGACATGGACGGCGACGGCTCTCCCGAGATCATCTGCGGCAACGCGATCCTCGACAGTCAGGGCCGGGTCGTCGGCAAGGGCACCGCCGGGATGGCGGGCGTCAACGGGCAGAACGTCGGGACCACCGCCTTCGCCGTAGACATCGACGGCGACGGTCTGCAAGAAGTGGTGACCGGCAACGCGCTGTACAACCGAGACGGCACCCTCAAAGCCAGCAACCGCGGCGAGGACGGCTACCCGGCGGTCGGCAACTTCGACGACGACGCCAAGGGGGAGATCGTTGTGGTCTCGGGCGGGACGGTCCGGCTCCAAGACGATGACCTGCGGGTGTTGTGCTCCGCCTCCATCCCGGGCGCGGACAGCGCGAGCTACGGCGGCCCGCCGACCGTCGCGGACTTTGACGGCGATGGCGAAGCGGAATTCGCTGCCGCCGCAGGTTCTCGCTACGCCGTTTTTGAGAGTGACTGCTCGGTCAAGTGGCAGGCGACGACGCAAGACGCGACCTCGGGCAACACCGGGTCGAGCGTGTTCGACTTCGAGGGTGATGGCGCAGCCGAAGCCGTCTACGCCGATGAGACGATGCTGTGGGCGTTCAACGGGGCAGATGGCGCAGTCAAGCTCCAGTCCGGCCAGCACACCAACGGAACTTGGTTGGAATATCCGGTGGTCGCCGACGTCGACGGTGATGGGCACGCGGAGATCGTCGTGCCCAACACCTCAGGCAAACAAGGGATCTACGTGTTCGGCGACGCCGCGAATTCGTGGATGCCCGGTCGAAAAATCTGGAACCAGCACGCGTACCACATCACCAACATCGACGACGACGGCGCGATCCCGGCTGGGGAGGAGCCCAACTGGCTGCGATACAACAGCTTTCGCTCCGGGGATCTGGCGCCGGCGGGCGGATACGCTGGGCCGGATCTGACGGTCGCGATCCGGGATGTGTGCTCCGACGAGTGTGAGCTGGACCGCCTGACCGTCTCGCTGCAGGTCGCGAACCCCGGCTATCAAGCGGTGGAGCCGGGCGTCTCGCTTCAGCTTTACGGTGAGCTAGACACCGGCGAGCAGCGATTGTTGCACGAGGAGACCGTGTCCGAGCCGATCCTCGCTGGTCGGTCGTTGGACTCGGTGACCATCGTCGTTGACCCGGTGCCGACGAACCTCGTGCGCCTCTACGCGAAGGTCGATGCGGGCAACTCCGCCGTGACCAGCGAGGTCGCTGAGTGCGCGGAGACGAACAACGAGGACGTCTACGGCGCGGAGCTCTGCTCGACCCGCCGCGGTGCTCCGTAGAGCGCTTCAGGCTTCGCGGGCTTGCGCAGCATCCTGCAAGAGCTGAAACGCGGCGCTGAAGCTCCGCTCTCGGGTATAGCCCTCGGCCACAGAGCGGCAGAGGGAGCCTAACGGCGTGTGGATGCCACCGATCGCGATCTGCTCCCAGGCCGACCGGAGCGCCCTGGAGCTGTCCGCGACCATCCACGGATGTGGCACGATCTCTGCCGCGCCGTTGGTCGAGGTCGTCAGGATCGGTACGCCGCACGCCATCGCCTCGAGGCAGACGTTCGCGAAGGGATCGTAGCGCGTCGGGAGCACCAGCAGGTCGGCGGCCTGAACGAAGCGCTCTGGGTCGCGTTGTCCGCCGAGGAAGGTCACGTTCGGCGGCGCGCTCCAAGCGGCGTCGCCGCCGATCACCCACAGCTTCCAGTCCGACGGCAGCGCAGCGATCGCGAGGTCGAGGCCCTTGCGACGAAAGCCGTTGCCGACAAAGATCGCCAGCGGGCCTTGAACGCCGCGCTCGGCCCGCAGCGCCCGGCGAGCCTCGGGATCGGGCTTGAACCGCTCGAGGTCTACGCCGTTGTAGACCACCTCGACGCGCGTGGCGCCGTAGTCCTCGCGCATGCCTCGAGCGCCGAACTGCGAGTTGGCCATGCAGATTCGCGCGTCCAGCACGGCGCGCCGGTCCACCGCCATCTCCAGCCAATCTGCGGGGGAGATCCAGCGGCGCAGCGGATGTTCGTAGCGCAGGGCGGCCACGTGGGAGCCGCCTCCTGAGCGATACAGGTCGTGCCCGCCTGTGCGACCGAAGCCCATCACCGCATCCCAGCTCTCCGCCGCGATCGCGCGTTTTGCCGAGCGCCACAAGCTGGTCAGCTTCAGAAACGGCGTGGGGCGCTGGATGGCGAGGTGCACAAAGCGCACGCCTGGTTCACTCCGGAGATCCTCGCGGACCTCGTTGGCGAACACGACCGGCTCGTGGCCTTGGGAAACCAGCCAGCGTGTGAACCCGACGAGGTAGCGCTCGGTGCCGCCGTTGGTCGTATAGCGTCGATGTACGAGGGCGATCTTCACGAGGCGATCTTCATGGGAGCCCGCGTGCCCGCGCATATTTCAGCACGACGTAGACGGCGCCAAGCACAGCCACCACAAAGCCGGGGAGGCCATCGCGAAAGCCCTGCTCGAGCACGTAGGCGCGCAAGAAGCTCCAGCACGGGCGAACCCCGAGATCGAACAGGAAGAAGCCAGGTTGGACGTTGGAGGCGGCGATGCGGGTGTAACGGTCGATGGTGGAGAGGTGTTCGCCGAGGGAGCGGTAGGGATCGTGGTGGAGGTCGTGCCGAAGCGGAAAAGCAGTCCCCGCCTCCAACCGGTCATGCGGATCTTGACCGGTCCAAGTTGCATTTTTCCGCAGCGCCAAGCGCACGTGGCGATCGGGATACCAGCGGCCGTGGGCGAGCGCGGTTCCCAGCCAGTGGTTGCGCCGCGGTACGGAGGCGGCCTCGCTCGCGGGGGCGTTCAGGAACGCGATGATCTCCTGCGCAAGCGCCTCGGACACCCACTCGTCAGCGTCGATGGAGACGATCCATTCGCCCGAACAGGCTGCGATCGCGCGGTTCTTCTGGGCCACGTGCCCGGGCCAGTCGGTGCGGATCACCCGTGCGCCGAGGC
This sequence comes from uncultured Pseudomonadota bacterium, assembly GCA_903900265.1. GTDB lineage: Bacteria > Myxococcota_A > UBA796 > UBA796 > SXON01 > CAIUMM01. The sequence continues at coordinate 19,549 of CAIUMM010000076.1, read as the reverse complement.
GTTCCGCGATCGCTTCGGTGCCGTCGGTGCTCCCGGAGTCCAGCACCACCACCTCGTCGCAGAACCCCAGCGACCGCACGGCCCGCTCGATGCGGTCGGCCTCGTTGTAGGCGATGATGCAGCCGGACAGCCTCAACGCGCCGCGCTCTTTCTGCGATGAAGTTCACCTTTCCGAAAGCGTAGCCATCCCAGATATTGGTTTCGCCACCAGCGCTCGAAGTTCAGGCCGTGGAGGTCGCCGGACAGCACGGTGTGGTAGAGCGCGTCGGTGTAGACGCGTTTGCTCAGGCGGTCTTGTACCTGAAACTCGCCGTTTTCGATGCGCGTCACCTGGGCCTGCTGAAAGGTCCAGGACCCGGTGTTGACGTAGCGCACGCCGTCCCGCACGAAGTTTCCGGGCATGTGGGAGTGCCCGCAGACGACCGCGCGGGCGCCGGAGTCGGCGCCGAATTTCAGCGCCGGGAAGGTGAGGGTCATCGGGTCGCCCGATTCGCTCTGCACCCAGTAGTCCATGTAGTGTTGGGAGCGATCGGCGCGCTTTTTGAGCCCGATCGTCCGGTAGATTTTGTTGCGCAGCGCGACCACGCGCCAGAGTCGGTAGCCCAGCCAGAACGTGAAGCGGTTGGGCAGCGTGTAGAAGTCGTGGAGCGGGATGCGGAGCCAGACCCCAAAGCGGCGTTCGATCGCGTGATGGACGCGGGTAAAGGTGCCGGACTTTTTGACGTCGGCGCCGATGAACGGGTCGAACTGATGCCCGTGCTGGATGACGATGTCGTCGCCCAACCAGAGTCGCTCCGCGACCTCCCAGCGCAAGAAGTCCTTGTAGACCCGAAGGTCGTGGTCGTGGTTGCCGGTGAGGTAAAACACCTGACTGCGCTGGGCGAGATCGGCGATGGCGCGGAGCAACGGGCCATGCGCTTTGAGCACCGGGGTCAGGTCGTGCGCTTGCAGCAGGTCGATCGCGTCGCCGTTGATGACCAGCACGCCCTTCTCGGCGCCGATCTCCGCGATCAGGTCCATCAATAAGCGGTCTTTGCCCATGAAGGCGTCGCTGGGGGAGCCGTCGCCCAGATGAAGATCGGAGACGACGGTGACTGGTCGGCCCGCCGGGATGCGAACCTCCATTTCAACGTGATCACCGGTTCGGGGGAGGGTCATGGGGTTCAAACTATCGCGTCTGGGGGAACGCGGTGGGGGGAGGGGTCAGGTTGTTACCATTACACTTTTAAAGTGTATTGGTAACAACCTGACCCCTCCCGGGATATCCGACATGGATGAAAGCCCTCTTCCTCGGCTCCTTCCCCGGCGCGCTCCCCGCGCCCACCTTGCCTGAGATCGCCTTTGCAGGCCGGTCCAACGTCGGGAAATCCTCCGCCATCAACGCCATCGTCGGTCAGAAGGGTCTCTGCCGCACCTCGGGCACCCCCGGGCGCACGCAGGCGATCAACCTCTTCCAGCTCGACGACCGCTGGATCGCCGCTGACCTTCCCGGCTACGGTTACGCGAAGGTGAGCAAGGGCGACCGTGTGAAATGGAAGACGATGATCGCGGACTATTTCGGTCATCGCCCTACGCTGCGGCTCGTCGTGGTGTTCGTGGATTCGCGAATCCCGCCGCAGGAGAGCGACAGCGTGCTGATCCAGGGCTTGCGGGAGTATGATCTGCCGATGGCGATCCTCGCGACCAAGATTGACGGCGTGACCCGCAGCAAGCGTGAAGCAGCGGTCGCGGCCCTCGGTCAAGCGCACGGTGTGCACGCGTCGCGGATTTTGCCGTTCTCGGCGCACGAAGGCATCGGCGTAGAAGACGCTCGCACCCTCTTGTACTCGGTCTCCAAACCGTGACATCGCGGCAGGCCGCTGGGGGGCTCGTCGTCGCGCTCGTCACGGCTTGTCAGGACGTCGGGCTCAACAAGGAGCCGGATCCCCCCGTCCCGGGGCTACGCGCTGAGCCAGCGAGCGTCGCGCTCACCGGTGTGTGTGGTGGCGAAACGATGTCGGTGACGCTCACCAACCCGGGAACAGGCCCAACGACGGTCACGGCGTTGACCATCTCCGGCGCGCCGTGGGCGGTCTCCGGGCCCGCGCTCCCGTTCACGCTGCAGCCCGATGATCAAGTACCGCTCGACCTGACCGTGGGGCAGGGCGTCGCGAGCTTGCAGATCACCTCGGATGCTCCGGCCCTGTCCGTTCCGCTGCGCGCGTCGGACAACCTGCACCCGACGGTGATCATCCTGTCGCCGTACGAGTCCGAGGTGGTCGCGGAGGACGACGATCTCGTGCTCACCGCGCTGGTCGCGGATGAAGATGACGCGCTCGCTGACCTGACGCTGGCGTGGTCCTCCGACGTCAGCGGCTTCATCGCAGCGGCGACGCCGGACGCGGACGGGCGGGTAGAGACGGCTTGGCCTGCCGCCTCGCGCCAAGCCGGGCCGCAGACCGTCGCCCTCGCGGCTACCGACGCCTGCGGCGACGTCGGCGAGGCGACGCAGTATTACTGCCAGGACGGCCCTTTTGCGGTGGATGTGCTCAGCGACGAAGCCTGGCGCTACGATGGCGCAGCGACCGGCTCCGACGACACGCTCGAGCTCGTGTCTGGCGCTGGAGCGGTAGGCGCGGGCTTCGATCTCTTCTCCCTGTTCGACGCCGATGACCTGCAGATCGCCTTCCGCTTTCGCGTGGCGGACGGCGCAGAAGGCTTGGCCTTCGTGCTGCTCGATCCCACGCGGCTCAGCGCCTACATCGGTGGTGCCGGCTGCGGCCTCGGCTACGGGGACGACGGGGACCGGGGAGCCGACGACTGCACTTCCGGACCGGCGCTGCCCGGCTGGGCGGTGGAGTTGGACACCTTCGCGGGGCCCGACGACTGCGCGGTAGGCGACCACGTCGCGGTGGTTTTGGACGGGGATGTCACGCACCCGGAAGGCTGCGCGGCGACCCCGCTCGCCGGCGATTGGCACGCTGCCGAGATCGTCGTTCTCTCGGGCACCATCGACGTGCGGGTGGACGGCGTGCTCGTGCTCTCGGCCGTCGTGCCCGCGGGGCAGGACTTCGAAGGATTCGCGGGCTTCACTGCGTCCAGCAGCACCTTGGGCGGGACGGTTGAGGTCACCGATGTGACGGTGATCGACTCCACCTGCGTACGCTGAGCTGCTGCCGGAGGTCAGCAGCCCGAGCAGGGAATTTGAAGGTCGAAGCTGCCCGACAAGTCCGCCCACTCGGCGCCGTCCCTCAGCCAGGTACCCGCGAGGGTTCCGGCGAGCGTGATGGTCGTGGCGTCGGCGTAGCCAAACTCCGTCACGGTCAGCTGCCACTCGCCCGTGTCGGGGACCCCGTAGGCGAGCACATCGCCGCTTGCGGACTCGAAAATCCACGACAGACCTTCTGACGTGTCGGTCCACTCGCCCTCGCGCGGGCTGATGAAGGCGAGCGTAGCGCGGTTCCCGTCGGCGTCCGCACAGGATGCCGCGCCGCTGATGTTGCCCAGCGACGAGGCCCAAGATCGCGGGAACTGCTCAACCGAGGTGTCTGCGTCGCACGCGAGCGCCACGCTCTGCGCGGCGACGACGCCGTTCACGGCGAAGGTGCCGGGTAGGCTCACGGCGGTGTCGGCGGAATCTGCGGTGTCGGCGGAGTCTGTGGCCCCAGAGTCCCCGGTGTCGGAGTCTCCGGTTTCACCCGAATCCTCCGAGACTGTGTCTGTGCTGGCGACCGGGTCGGAGCCGTCGTCTGCGGCGACACAGGCCAGCGCGGTGAGGAGCCCGATCAGGGGCACAACACGTCCGTGTAGACGTCTTCGTTGTTGTCCTCGTTGCACTCGGAGATGTCACCGTTGCCCGTGCCGTCGTCGTCCACCACCGCGACAAAGCCGTAGTGCCCGATGTCTGCCACGGCGACGTCGAAGGTGACGCCGTCGATGCGCATCCCCATCGGGACGGCGGGGAGGGTCTTGGTGCCGATCAGGCGGCGTCCCGTGCTGTCGTTCGCGTACAGCGACACCGTCGTCCCTGCATCGACGTCGAGCCCGCCTTCGTTCGAGACCTGCACGCCGACCGCGACCGGGCCGTAGGTGCAGTCCAGCAAGCAGATGTCGGTGATCGTCGCGGTCAGGTCTGCGCTGGACGGGTCATCCGCGGCCACGCGGGCGCGGTAGACGTTGTACTTGTTCCAGTAGGCTTCGGGGTTGCGAGGGACGCTGCTGTCTTCGCCGATGTTGGTGATCGCAAAGTCATGCAGGCCCCAGCTGGTGCCGGCTGCGGGCCAGCCCGAGCCGTCGTTCTCGAACGCGACGAGCGCGCCCCACGTTGCGCCGTAGTTGCTGGCGATGACGATCTCTGAGTGTCCGTCGGAATCGAGATCGGCGATGCTGGGGTACTCGAACACCGTGCCCGAGCGATGGTTCAAGTTGGCATACTGCGTGCCGCCGGTGGCTCCGTCGAGGATCGTGAACGAGTCTTGGTCCGCGAAGAGGATCTCGAGCGCACCGTCATTGTTGACATCGTAGCCCGAACAGCCGGCGAGGCCGGAGGTGTCGTTGATCGGCACCGACCAGACGGCGGTGCCATCGAGCTCGTACATGACCAAGGTTTGGTAGGCCGGCCATGCCACTTCGGCCGTGCCGTCGCCGTCGAAGTCCCCCGCGCAGGGCGGACCCGGCTGCGAGGTGGCGCCGTAGCTCTCGCTGTAGATCTTGGTACCGTCGGTGTCCCAGAGCGTCCAATTCTTTCCGACGAAGCCGATCTCCGCCTCGGGGTCGGAGTCGGCGTTGATGATGATCGGCCAGAACCCGTAGGTGCCGATCTCCCCGGTGGACCACAGCTCGGTGCCATCGCTGTCATAGACCTTGCCGGTCATCATGATCTCTTGATCCCCGTCAAGATCGATGTCGGCGACGCCGGCGATGCGGTAGGGATTGGAGGAGCTGGCGTTCAGGCTGAACAGCACGCTGCCGCTGGGCCCGTCGAGCACCAGATCGTCGGCGATGATCTCGGGCGTGCCGTCTTCATCGAGATCCGCGACGGTGACCAGCGGGTACGAAGTGGAGCTGGGCGAGCGTGACGCGGTCCACTTCAAGCTCCCGTCGCCGTTGAGCGCCATGGGCCGAGCGGACGCGTCGTACCCGACGACGTCGGGCGCGCCGTCGCTGTCGATGTCGGCGATGATCACACCGGCGGTGGTGGAGCTGCCTCGGTAGCTCCACTTCTCCGCGCCGGTCGCGCCGTCGAGCGCGACGATGTAGCCGTTGGTGCCGAACACGTTGACGACGACGTCGGCGTTGTCGTCTTCATCGATGGTGCCGTCCCCGTTGTCGTCATCGAGGTTTCCGATGACCGGCTGAGCGTAGGAGTTGGAGGCGCTGGCATCCGCCGCGGGAGCGCGGAAGGTCCACTTCTCTTTGACGCTCCACGGATCCGGGACCTCTGCTCCAGAGGTAGAGCTGGTGGTCCCTTCGCAGTCGGTGTTGATCGTGACCGATCCCGGGGTGTTGAAGCGCAGCGTCGGGCACTCGTTGTCGAGGCAGTCGGCACGTCCGTTTGCGTTCGCATCCGGGAACCCTTCATCCACCTCGCCGTCGGCATCGTTGTCGAAACCGTCACACACCTCTTCTTCGGCCGGGGTGTCCTGAGTGTCGACATGACTATCCCAGGTTGTACCGGTATCGAACGGAGCGGGATCTTCCACCTTGCCGTTGATGCCGTTGTCGATCTTGCAAGCTACCGCGCCCAATGAGGCACAGATCACCATTAGCGTCAGGGGGCGCATGTAAACTCCAATCGGGCGGCTGGAAGAAAAGAAGACTTAGTGCGTGGTACCGGGTACCACGACGATGATCTGCTTGCGCGCTACTTCGATCGACTCGTCGCCGAGCACGACGAGGTCGAGCGCGTAGGACTGGTCGGAGGTCGTAGCCGCGACCGTGCCGCGGAACGTCAGCGTGAAGGTCAGGATCGTGCCTGCGTCTTCGGTGCCGAGGTCCGAGTAGTGGTCGGGATCGATGCTCTGCACGAAGCCGTAGGGGTCGTTCTCGACGGTCAGCGTGACCTCAGAGAACTTGACCGCTGCGACCAGCTGCTGAATGGCGGTGACCAGCGTGGTGCGGAAGGCGCCGCTGCTGCCGGACCACGTCTCGACGACCTCTTCGTCTGCGACGCCGTCGCCGTTGAGGTCGGCGTAGGAGTCGGTCTGCTGGGCGATCGACACCAGCTGCGGGTACGGGGTGCTTCCGTTGACGGACACGCCGACGAGGCGGGCGCCGATGTCGAGGAACGCGGCGACGGTGTCTGCCTCGGTAGAGTCTTTCGGGCAGCCGCCGGGAGCAGAGTTGTACGCGGGGTTGGTCGACGAGGGGTCACGCAGGTAGTTGTCATCGGCGATGACGATGACCGGGAGCGCGTAGTCGCGGAAGCCCATGCCGCCGTTCATGCCGCCGTCCACGGTGGTGGCGTCGTAGTACTGGCCGCCGGTGCCGCCGAACGGATCGAGGTCGGGGTTCGCGGCGTCAGCGACGAAGGGGTAGACGTCGGTCGTGGAGTCGTAGCTGCCGTCGCAGTCCTGATCGTAGCCCATGCCGGACGCGGCCATGTGCAGCGCCGCCATGCCGGACTCAGGACCGTCGTTACCGGAGTGGGTGGACAACCCGGAGAGCGCGGCCTGCACCGCGGGCTGATCCGAGGTGACCTGCTGGCGCAGGTAGTAGGGCTTGTCGGTGCCGGGGCTGCCGAAGCTGCCGTAGGCGTAGTCGTCATGGCCGCCGACCGCGTACTCGGCGTCGGGCAGCGTGGAGGCGAGGTCGGTGACGATCTGGGAGAACTCGCCGGCGACGGCGCTGATGGTGCCGCCCATGGAGCAAGTGGTGTCGATGACGAAGCCGATGTCGCCGCGCTCGAGGGTCAGCTCGAAGTCGAAGGCGCTCTCGATCTCGGTGCGCTCGGGGACCTCGACGTAGATGCCGTCGACGACGCTGGTGGCGTCGAGGGGATCGGTTCCTGCGGTGACTTCACCGCCGTCGGAGAAGCCGTCGCCGTCGGAGTCGGCGTCGTAGGGGTCGGTTCCACCGGCGGTCTCGATCGAGTCGGCCAAGCCGTCACCGTCCGAGTCCGAGTCGGCGGAGTCGGCCTTGCCGTCGGCGTCGGTGTCGCGGGGAGGCGTGCTGATGTTGCCGCCGGTCCCGCCTTCTTCCGCGTCCGTCGCGCCGTCGTTGTCGGAGTCGAGGTCCAAGTAGTCCGGGGTGCCGTCGTTGTCGGTGTCGACCGGGACGTCGGAGAAGGTGCCGATGCCGGACTCGAAGGCATCGCCGATACCGTCGCCGTCGGCGTCCGCGTCCATGTAGTTGGCGTTTCCGTCGCCGTCGGTGTCGACCGTCGAGCAGGAGGAGCCGAGCTCGAGGGTGTCGAGGATGCCGTCACCGTCGTTGTCGTCGTCCTGAAAGTCCTGGCGTCCGTCACCGTCGGAGTCCACCGCGCCGCCGTCGTCGCGGCCGGCTTCGATCACGTCCCCGATGCAGTTGTTGTCCGAGTCGAGGTCGAGGAAGTCGGAGGTGCCGTCGCCATCGGTGTCGACGGGGAGGGTGAACGGATCTTCGTCGCCGGCTTCGACGGCGTCCCGAATGGTGTCCCCGTCCGAGTCTTTGTCGTCGGCGTTGACCTTGCCGTCGCCGTCCGCGTCTTCTTCGCCCTCGTGGATGTCGAGGATCGAGTCTTCGTCGCGGTCATTCTGCGCCACGGGTGCCGTGTCGGTGGTGCCGCCGGAGTCGCCGGTCAGGTCTGCTGCGTCTTTGCTGGAGTCGCACCCGAAGAGAGCGAGCGCGAGGGTGAGGGGAAGCAGGGAGGAACGGAGCATGTAGACCTCGGACGGAAGCAGGGAGGGTCAGGATACATCAGATTACGATCGAATGTCGCGTCGTGTGACGAGGAAACTGTGACGCCACAGATTTGAGCCCCGTTCGGGGTTAGCGGAGGCCCCGTCCGGCGACGAAGAACTCGACGCTGCGGTCTCGGGTCGCCTCGGGTTTGAGCCGTTTGAACTCGGTAAAGCTCTCTTGCACGGTCTTGGCGAAGCCGGGGGCGTCCTCCCCGTCAAACACCTTCGCGACGAAGGCGCCCTGGGGCTTCAACACGGCGCGCGCCAGATCCAAGGCGCGCGTAGCGAGCTCGATTTGGCGGCAGTGGTCCGTGAAGCGGTTGCCGGTGGTGTTGGGCGCCATGTCGCTCACGAGCAGGTCGACGGGCCCGCCGGCTGCGGTGAGCAGCTGCTCGGCGGTCACCTCAAGCGCAGACTGCACGATCCAGGTGCCTCCTTCGAGCTCGGGCGCGTGGAGGTCGACCCCGACCACGCGTACGCCTTTGAGGATCAACCAGCGGCTCCAGCTGCCGGGAAAGCAGCCGAGATCCACGGCAGTGCCGATTCCGCGCCCGAAGAGCGGGAACTTTTCGTGGATCTCGTCGAGCTTGAACACCGATCTGGCCGCAAAGCCCTGGGATTTGGCTTTTTGCGTCCAATGGTCGGCGCGCTTGTAGGTGCCCACTACTCTCCGAGCCGCTCGATCCAGCGCGTCAGCGTGCGCACCATCGTGCCGGTACCACCCGCCACGTAGTGCATCAGCGGGCTGTCCATGAACGCCGGCCCGGCGATGTCGATGTGCGCCCACTTGTCCACGGTCACGAACTCCGACAGGAACAGCGCCGCCGTGATGCTGCCGGCCGCGCGTCCGCCTACGTTCTTGAGGTCGCCCCACTCGGCCTTCAACTTGTCCTTGTACAGGTCGGGCAGGGGCATGCGCCACACGCCTTCGTGGGCGTCGGCTGCGGCGTGCTGGAGCTGGCCGTTGAGGTCGTCCGAGCGGGTGTACAGCGCGGAGTACCAGTCGCCGAGCGCGACGACCGCTGCGCCGGTGAGCGTGGCGAGGTCGATGATCGCGTCGGGCTTCAGCTCGCTCGCGTAGGTCAGGCAGTCGGCGAGGACCAAGCGGCCTTCGGCGTCGGTGTTGTGCACCTCCACGGTCTTGCCGTTGTACATCTTCAGGATGTCGCCGAGCTTGTAGCTGTTGCCGCTCGGCATGTTCTCGACGGCGCCGAAGATCACGTCGACGCGGACGTTGGGCTGAATCGCGGCGATCGCGCGCAGGGTGCCGATGACCGCGGCGGCGCCGGCCATGTCGCAGCGCATGGTCAGCATGCCGTCGTTGGGCTTCAACGACAGGCCGCCGGAGTCGAAGGTCACGCCTTTGCCGATGATCGCGACGTGGGCGCGGGCCGGGGTGGCGGGCTCGTAGCGGGCGTGCACGAAGCGGGGCGGGCGGTCCGAGCCCTGGCCGACGCCGTAGATGCCGCCCATGCCTTTGGCCTTGATCGCGGCTTCATCGAGCACAGTCACGGTGATGCGGTCCCCAGCGAGGCTCTCCGCGGTCTTCGCGAGCGACTGCGGGTAGCACTCAGCAGGCTGCTCGTTCACGAGGTCGCGAGCCAGCGTTTGACCAGCGATACCGGCCTCGGCCAGCATGACGGCGCGGGTGTCTTCCGCGACGCCTAACAGCGTGACCTGCTCGACGGCGGCCTTGCGCGCCGCGGCGGCCTTGTACTTGTCGAAGCGGTAGTTGCCTTCGGCGAACGCCTCAAGCGCGCCGCGCAGCGCGGTGTTGGACAGCGCGCCGAAGGACAACGCGACCACACGTGCGCCCTTCTTACGGGCTTCGAGGCCGGCAGTTCCTGCTGCGTTCGCGACTTCGGTGTCGGAGCCGGCGCCTACGCCGATCGCCAGCACACGCCGCGCGCTGATGCGACCGAGACCGGGGGAGGGGAGGCTTTGTCCGGCTTTGCCGGTGAACTCTTCGTCCGACGCGAGCTGGGTGATCGCCCCTGCGTAGTGCTCTGCGGCGTCGAGGTCGGCCAGCGCCGCGGCCAGACCGCCTACGGGAACAAAGAGGACAAGGAGGTCAGCGGTGGTGCTGGCGGGGGTCGAAGCGGAGAAAATGTGGCGCATAAATTGCCCTTTGCAGAAGGAACGGAGAAGGAAGTCAGGGGCTATCGGAACGCGAACACCGCGAGGATCAGCAGAAACGCGACGAACGAGAGCCCGCCGACGACGAGCACGTAGGGATCGTTCTTGGCTTGATGCCACGCTTTTTCCAGCGCGCTCGGCTCGCCGGAGTCTGGGGGGAAGTCGTCCCCTTGTTCGTCATCATCTTCGAGGTCACGAACGCTCCCGCCTAGCGGATCGAGGTTCCAGCCCTGACGCAGGCGCACGGGAACGTACTCCTCGGCGGGTGGCTCGGGGGCGACGTGGGGGACGGCCGACGGGCGGGTGGCCGTGTGCTCAGGGGCGACGCGGATCGGCGGAGGTGGGTCCATCGGGGCGTCGTACGCGGGTTGGGTAGGAACCGGCTCCGGAAAGCGGGGGGCCGGGGGCTCCGCGAGCGGGACGAGCCGCGGGTAGGAGACGACGGTGTCGACGGACGGGCCCGCGGTCGAAGGTGCGGCGCGTGCGGTGGCGACCGTAGGCATCGGCGCCGACCGGACGGGGGCGGGCTGGGGCGTAGGGAGCGGCGCTGCGATGCGCACGGGCGGCGCAGGCATGGTCAGCGCCGGGCGCTCGGTCGTCGGGAGGGTCTGCGCCGCTGCAGGAGCGGGCGCGGGGGCCGGTGCGGGCTCTGCGGGCGCAACCTCCGGGGCGCGCGGAGCCGGCGCCGGCTCGCGCTCGAAGGGGAGCGCGCGAGGAGGAACGGTCTCTTCCGGGGGCACCCAGCCCGGGGCGGGCCGGACGAGAAAGTCGACCTCGGCGGTCGCGGGCGGCTGGCCGGAGTCGCGAATGGCGAACGCGAGGCGGGCTTTGAAGTTGCCGGGGTAGAGGCCTTCGATCTTGAACGCGAAGCGGTAGCGACCCGAGGGGTTGCGGTCCGACGTGTAGCCAAGCTGGAGGTCCTTCAAGCGCTCGTTCGAGAGCGCGTCGAACACCGCGATTCCTACGCCGATCTCTTCGTTGCCCTCGACGCCAGCCGAAGCACCCGCGAGGCAGGTGAACGCCACCGCTTCGTCGGTGGTGAACCACGGCTTCGATGCCGTGCGGTCGAGCATCACCTTCCCGACCGACTGTACCTGCGGACGGATGAGCTGGATGAGGTCTTCTAAGCGTGCGTGCAGATCTTCGGACTTCGGGAATCGGAACGGCGGCGAGGGCTGGTGCTCGCGCGACAGGGCGCGCGAGGTGAGGATCGCGACGCGCTCGGCGAGCCGCGCGTGAAAGCGCGGGTTGGAGTCCTCGGACTTCATCCGGTCCATCACGCGGTCGCGCACCACTTGACTGCCGCTCTTGTCGAGGCCCTGCCGGGGAGGGTTCGGGAGCGGCTCGCCGGCGAGCACGCCTTCCCACAGCATCATCGCGATCGCCCAGGAGTCGCAGCCGGGGTTCAGCCCGACCTCGCCGCTCGCTTCGGAGATCTCGGGAGGAAATGCGGCGCCGTGGGAGGGTTCGGCGGCGATCATTCGGGTCAATGCGCGCGGCACCGCGTTGGTGGCTGTGTCGGTCAGGAACACGCCGCCGCCTTCGGCGATCAAGATGTTCCGGGCGCGCAGGTTTCCGTGGTACCCGGAAGGCAGCTGGCGCGCGAACTTGGCGACTTGCAGCAGCAGATCGACGATCTCCGCGAGCGAGGCGCCTTCGGCGATGCGCGACTCCAGCGTGGCTGGGAAGTGCGGGAGGATGTAGCCGGTAGTCTCGCCCGACAACGCGGCGCGTGCCTCGAGGCGGGGAAGGAAGTTGTGCCCGGCCTCGCCATACAGGCGCGCCTGCTCGAGGATCGCCGCGCGACTGGCGGAGATCACCAGGTCGGCAAACGGGAATTCGCCTCGAAAATCTTCTGGTCCAAGGGGCGCTTTGAGCACGAACAGTGCGTCATCGAATTCCCTACGAACGATGAAACTCTTTCCCCACAGGCCTCGGCCCAAGCTCTGTCCGAGCTGCCAGGCCGTGCCCTGAGTGTCGCGGATGGTATCGCCGGATCTGATCACAGTGCTTCCGAATTGCGCGAAGATAACGTGTCGTCGAGTTGGCGGCGGCTGTCCTTGTCAGGTCACCTGCGCGTCGCGTGCACGGGTTATCCACGCCGGCGATGAAGTTCTGGCTCCGATCCCTCCTCGCTGTCGTCTCTGGCTTGCTGCTGACGCTGGTTTCCGCGCCCTATTCGTGGGCCTGGTTGCACTGGGTGAGCTTCGTGCCCGTGTTTTTTGCCGTGCACGATCTCGATCGAAAGCAGGCGTTCCGTATCGGCTACCTGTCTGGCTTCGTCGCAGTTTTTTCACTTTTCAACTGGCTCACCGACACGATCACCGTTTTCGGTGGGTTGCCGATGCCGGTGGCGGTCGCGATCCTCGGGATTTTTTCTGCGGCGTTCGGATTGCCCTATGGCTTGATGCTTCAGTTTCTCCCTGCGCTGCGAGCGCGCTTCGGGGCGTGGTGGGTGCCGTTGTTCACCTGCGTTTGGGTGATGGCGGAGCGCCTTCAACCGCAGCTTTTTCCGTACTTCCAAGGGGTGGGGCAATACCGCAGCCCGTGGGTGTGGCAGCTGGCCAGCGTGCTCGGCAGCATGGGCGTGAGCTTCCTCGTGATCCTCGTGAACGCAGCGGTCACCGAGCTGCTCCTCAGCCGGGGGCGCGTGTGGCGTCCAGCGACGTTCGCTGCGGTGCTGTTCCTCGCCAACCTCGGGTTTGGACGTTGGCGCTACAACGATGTCTCGGCGCAGATCGCCGCAGCCCCGACGTTCCGCGTGAGCATCATCCAGCAGGGCATCAGCATGGTGAAGCGCCTGCGGGAGCGCGGCACCGACGTGTTGAACAGCTGGGTGGAGCTGACGCGCAAGGTCGCTCCGGATCATCCACAGCTTGTGGTGTGGCCGGAGGGCTCGATCTTCTACAACCCCACCGAGCCCCGCCTGCAGCCGCTGCTCGGGCGGCTGGCGTCGTCGGGAAAGTTCGCGTTGCTGCTTGGCGGCGGCACGCATGAAGAGCTCGCGGATGGCAGTCGCCGGGACTGGAACTCCGCGTACATGTTCGACAAAGCGGGGAACCTCAACGACCGCTATGACAAGATGGTCCCGCTGCCGTTCGGTGAGTACATGCCGTGGCCGACCAGCTACCTGCGTCCCTACATTCAGGGCGTCGGTGATTTTCGTGCCGGCACCGAACCGCATATTTTTGAGGTCGATGGTGTCAAGTTCTCTACCCCGATCTGCTACGAGGCCATCCTCGACAGCCAAATGCGGTCGATGGGGGACGGCGTCGATCTGTATGTGAACATCACCAACGACGCGTGGTTTGGCGACACGGCGGCGCCGCATCAGCACGCGATGCTCTCCGCGGCGGAGGCGATGGAAAATGGACGACCCATGGTGCGCATCGCCTACACTGGCGTCTCGATGGTGGTGATGCCGAACGGGGACCTCAGCCACTACAGCGAGCCGTACACCGATGTCGCCGAGGTGGTGGACGTTCCGATCGCGCCGCAGGAGACGCTCTATCGCCGGGGAGGGTGGCTTTTCCCGTGGTTGTGCGTGCTGATCGGCTCGGCCTCGCTGCTGCGGATCTGGCGCGATCGGGGCGATCCGCGGTCGATGAGCCCGCTCGGTGTCACACTTTCACCCCCCTCGGCGTAGGGGAGTGCGGAGCGTGCGGGTGCAGGACCCCACCGACGAGGAGCTTATGGAGCAGGTTCAGGCCGGCAACGAACGCGCGTTTACCGCGCTGTTCGAGCGTCATCGCGCCCCGCTCTACGGGTTCGTTTTGCGTATGACGCGCGAAGAAGCTGCCGCCGAGGATTGTTTCCAGGAGGCGTTTCTTTCGGTGCATCGCGCCAAGCAGACGTGGGCGCGGAGCTCCGGCACGTTCCGGTCGTGGTTGTTCCGCATCGCGACCAACGCGGTTCGAGACCACCAACGCCGTCAGGTGCGTCGTCCGTTGGTGCTGCTCGAAGAAGAGCTGCCCTTGCCAGTACGGGATTTTCCGGAAGAGCGGCTGATGCTCGAGCGCGCGCTCGCGCAGCTGCCGCCCCACTTGAGAGAGGCGTTTTTGCTGGGGGCGATGCACGGCTTGGACCACGCAGAGCTCGCTGAGGCGCTTGACATCTCGGCGGACAACGCCCGCGCTCGAGTGTCTCGTGCGCGCGTGCAGCTCCGGCAGATCCTGGGTGCAGCGTGATCGCGCCTGGGCTCGACGACGCCGCTTTTGACGCGGCGTTTGGGCCGTTGGACCTCTGTGGTCGCAGCCCCGCGCATTGGGAATTGCTCGCCGAGGCCGTGCGGGACGACGTCGGCGGATCTGCTACGACCGCGGAGATCGCGTTGCCGCCGCTGGCGATCACCCCGCCAGCGCGTCTGCGGCCTCCGCGTACCGCCCGCGCCGCTCGGTGGGCGCGCCCTGCGGCGGTGTCCTTCGGCCTCGCGATGGCGGCGGCTGCGCTCCTCCGTGTAGCGACCCCGGAGCATGGGGATCCTGCGGCGTTGGTCCCGCGCGGCGTGGTCCCCAGCGGCCCGGGCGCGCTGGAGCTGGACGTCGCCGTCGTGTCCGCCAGTGCGGTTGGGCGCACCGCACGTCTGGACCCTTCGGGCGCGTACGGCGCCGGGGACACGCTGGTTTTCAAGGTCACCCTGCCCGCGCCGGCCACCGTGGCGCTGACGCGCCTCGCATCGGGCCAGACGACGACGGTGTGGAGCGGCCCGGTCGCCGCTGGGACCTCCGCGTTGCCTACCGGGTATGCGCTCGATGCGGGCGACGCTGCGGCGCGCTTTGTGGTGCACGCCACCCTCGCCGGTGGCAGCCTTGAAGCCGCGGTGAACGTGCCGGCGCCGCGGAGCGACCGATGAGCCTGCCCATCGTCGCGTTGTGCGCACTTTGGGCCAACGCCGCGCTGGCGGGGGCTGTGCCGGTCACCGATCCCGCGGTGCAGTCTTCGGTCAACAAGGCGCTTGCTCCGCGCAGAGTTGCCCTGCTGATCGGCGTACAGGACTACGCGGATCCCAAGCTCGCCGGCCTGCGCTACCCGATCAAAGACGCCACCGACCTCGGCGCGGTGCTGCAGAGCCCGACGCTCGGCGGGTTCGACCGCGTGTTCACCGTGTTCGGCGAGGCCGCGACCTCGCGCGCCGCGCTGTTGCGCGCCTTTGACGTCGCGACCGCGGGCCTCGGGCGGGATGACACCTTTGTGCTGTACCTGTCCGGCCATGGCACGCTCACGCTCGATGCGGTCGAGGGTTCGCGGCTGTGGTTTCTTCCGTCCGACGCGCGCCTCGATCAACCCGAAGCCACCGGGCTCGCCGTTCAGGAGCTTGAAGATCGCGTCAACGCGCTGACGGCACGCCGCCGGGTGCTGATCCTCGACACCTGCCACAACGGGCGCGGCCGCTCGTCCTTAGGCATGGCCACCGCGCAGCTCGTCCAAGGCTTACGCGGCGAGGTTCCGGCGCCCCGGGACGTCCGCGATGTCTCCGAGTCCGAGGCGCGGCTGTACGCGGCGCAGTATTTTCAGCCGGCTATGGAGGACGCGACCCTCGGGAACGGCGTCTACACGCACTTCCTGATTGAAGCGCTCGTGTCCGGCAAGGCCGATCTCGACGGCGATGGGCTCGTGGATGTGGCCGAGGCGCATGAGTATGCGCGCGACCACACCATCTCCTGGACGCAGGGAGTGCAGGTTCCCCGCGCCGAGTACAAGATCGTCGGCCGCGAGGATATCTATCTTTCGGGTCCGGCCACGCTCCGCGGTCGCGCCGAGCGTGCGCTGGTGAGCGCGACCGACTCGCTGTTGCACGAGGCGCGGCTGTTCGTGAACGGCACCTCGCGCGGCGTGCTCCCCGGTTTGTACGCGGTGGAGCCGGGGGTGCAGCGCATTGAGGTCCAGACCGGGGACGGCCGTCCGGTGCTGTCGGAGCGGGTGCGCGTCAAGGCCGGCACGACGCTGGCGATCGAAGACTTGATGCAGCAGCGGGCGTCGTCGTGGGAGGTCCTCGGCGGGGTGGACGCGACGGGTCTGTCTGGGTTCGTGCCGCTCTCGCCTTCGCTCCAGCTTGCTTGGGTGCGCCCGGGCGGCGCTACCTCGTCGATGTGGCGTCCGGACCTGCACGTCGGCGTGAGCGGGGCGACCGGGACCATCTCGGGACGAGAGCTGCTGACCGGACAGGCCTGGGTGGGCGGCACCTGGGCGTGGAACCCGGGCCGTTTTTTCATCGGCCCTTCGCTGGACCTGCGCGTGCCGTTTCGGAGCGCTGCGGCCGGGCCTGCGTTGCCGGACGGCTGGCGCGAGGCGAGCCTGACCGGTTCGGCGGGGCTCTCGCTGGGCGCGGCGATCCCGACCCGCACGCTGTCGTTCAACCTGCGCGCCGACGGCTGGGCCGGCTCTACGCCCTGGTCGGCGAGCGCGGATGGGGCGACCGCGCCGGTGGCGGTGCCGACGTGGGGCGTCGGGCTGCGTTTGGGGCTGGGCGGGTAGGCCAGACGCGCGCGGTCGGCAACCCGATCCCCCCTGTGCGACGATCCCGGGTTATCCCCGGCCGCCCGTTGGAGAACCCTTGTTCACGCTCGTCGCTACGCTCGCCTTGACCGCATCACCGGCTCACGCAACTGAGGTGGTTTGGGAAGGGTTTTACCGTGCTCGTGGGGATGTGTTCAGCTCCCTTTCGCTCTCGGACACCAACGAATACGCCGAGGGCACCTCCGCGGGGGTCAACGATCGCTTCTCGGTTCGTCCTTCGTGGCTGTTGAGCGAACATGCGGCGTTGCACGCCCAGCTTGACCTTTATCCGTACACCTTGTGGGGCCAGACCACCGCAGACACGACCGACGCGATCACCGGGGAGCCGACCGCGATGGCCGACTCGGACGGCGTCGCGACGGAAAGTGACAGCCTCGTCGCCGTGCGCGCGTGGGGCGAGGCGATCACGCCGTACGGTCACTTTTCCGCCGGTCGCATGCCGATGGAGTGGGGCGCCGGGATCCTCTGGAACGCGGGGAACACCCCGGACAGTCGCCACGGCGACACCGCCACCCGCGTGCAGTGGTCGCACACCGTGCAGCAAGTTTTTGTGCTCGCGGCGTGGGATCAGCAGTACGAAGGCTTCCTGAACGCCGAGGACGACATGCAGTCGGCGTCGCTCGCGTTCGGATACCGCAGCGAGACCGCGGGCTTTGGCTTGCTCAACAGCTACCGCTACCAGCCCTCGATGAAGTGGAACGCCTACACGGGTGACGTGTGGGGCTTCGCTCAGATCGGGCCGTTGCGCGCCGAGCTAGAAGCGGTGGGCAAGTTCGGTGGCGGCAATTTGGAGA
The DNA here is from genome assembly GCA_903900265.1 of uncultured Pseudomonadota bacterium. Lineage (GTDB taxonomy): Bacteria > Myxococcota_A > UBA796 > UBA796 > SXON01 > CAIUMM01. The sequence goes on along the minus strand of CAIUMM010000076.1, from coordinate 2,244 downwards.
CCGGCGCCAACGACATCAGCCAGATGGCGTTCGGCGCGATGATCAACGCGTCGATGCAGGCGGACAAGCTGGGCGGCGAGGTTGAGTTCGGTGTCGCGGGTGGCGATGTCGATCCCGACGACAAGAAGGAGCACACCTTCACCTTCGACTCCAACCATGACATCGCGCTGCTGCTCTTTGAAGAGCCGATGCCGACGCTCGCTTCGAAGGTCGCGAATGACTCCAACGGCGGTCGCACCTACGACGCCGCGCTCACCGGGGACGGCATCTCCAACGCGATCTACCTGCACCCTTCCGTGCACTACAACTTGCTCCCCAACGTGCAGGCCAAGCTGGCCTGGACCACCGCTACGCTCGCCAAGGGGCCGGCGTCTACCGATGGGCGTCATGGGTACGGCAACGAGTTTGCCCTGTCCCTGCGCTACGATCCGTTCCCGCACCTCTGGGTGCGCGCGACCGGCGCGGTGATGCTGCCCGGAAAATTCTACAGCAAGTATGAGAACACCGATCTCGGCGGGGGCTTTGACAAGCCCGCGTTCGGTGGTCAGGTTGTAGGAACGGTGGAGTTCTGATGGCGGGTCCGTTCGGCGTAATGACGGCGTTGGTCACGCCAATGACGCCGGACGGCGCGTTGGATTTGCCAGCGTGGTCGCGGCTCTGTCGTCGGCAGGTAGAAGCCGGGGTACACGGCCTCGTGGTGGCCGGCACCACCGGGGAATCGCCTACGCTGGACGCGGACGAGCGGGAAGCCCTGCTCCGCGCGGCGCTCGCCGAGGCGGGGCCTTCAACGCACGTGTGTATGGGCGTCGGAACGAATGACACCCGCTCCACGGTGCAGAACGTGAAGCTGGCGTTGGCGCAGGGCGCGCACTCCGGGCTTCTGGTGCTGCCGTACTACAACAAGCCTACGCCGGCTGGCTTGCGCGCCCATGTGGCGGCTGCGGCTGCGGTCGGCTTGCCGCTGATCGTCTACCATGTGCCCGGGCGCACCGGGCAGCGTCTGACGCCCGCGCTGCTCGCTGAGCTGTGCCGAATCCCCGGCGTCGTAGGCTGTAAAGAGGCGACGGGCGATCTGATCTACGGGCAGGACTTCATGGCTGCGCTCGGTGCGGCTTCGTGCGCGACCTTGTCGGGCGACGACTTCACGTGGATGCCGCTGCTGTCGGTGGGCGGGGCCGGGGTGATCTCGGTGCTCTCGAACGTCGCGCCTCGGCGGACGGTCGCGGTGTGGAACGCGTGGCAGCGGGGCGATGTCGCCGCGGCGCGGGCCGAACATGCCGCGTTGTACGCGCTCGTTGGTTGGTTGTTCTCCGAGTCGAACCCGGTGCCGTGCAAGATGGCGCTGGCGGCGATGGGCCTGTGCTCGCCGGTTTTGCGGATGCCGCTGATGGCGGGCAGCGCGCCGCCGGCAGGGCTGCTCGACGGGATGGAATAGTGATCCGCGTCGGCGTCCACGGGGCTACCGGTCGTATGGGTCGCCTCGTCGTCGACGAAGTCGTCGCGGCGCCGGATCTGGACCTCGCGTGGACCGCCGGCTGGGACTTGCCCGCGGATCTCAGCGCCGACGTGGTGATTGACTTCTCGGCGCCTGAGGGCTTCGCGCGCTTGCTCTCGGTCGCGCAGTGTCCGGTCGTCAGCGGCACGACGGGCATGGCCGTGCCTACGTCATCGCCGGTGCCGTTGCTCCACGCCGCGAACTTCTCCGTGGGCGTCGCGGTGCTGCGGCGCCTGTTGGTGGCCGCGCACGCCGCGCTCCCCGACTATGACGTCGAGCTGGTCGAGCTGCACCACAAGCACAAGCGCGACGCGCCCAGCGGAACCGCGCTTCGGCTGATCGAGGGCTTGGGGCCGATGCACCGTGGGCACGACGGTTTGCGCAACGCCGGCGTCGTCGGCGTGCATTCGGTGCGCGGCGGGGACATCGTCGGCGAGCATCGGGCCTATTTGTGCGGGCCGGGAGAGCGCATCGAGCTCGCTCATGTCGCGACGAGCCGCGCGGTGTTCGCGGCCGGGGCGGTGCGCGCGGCGCGGTGGATCATCGGCAAGCCTGCAGGCGTCTACACGATCGAAGACGCGCTGGTCTGATACCGGCGGTCGATGATTCGGATTGGTGGATCGCCGTCGAGGCCGGCGTGGATGGCAAGGCGGATTTGACGAAGCCTGCCGGGGCAGGCGAGGAAAACCAACGAAGCCAGACGCGTCGGACACAGGCGAGGAACAATCCGAATCAAGATCCGACGGTAT
>CAIUMM010000075.1 GCA_903900265.1 uncultured Pseudomonadota bacterium | reverse complement strand
TTGCGCACCACATCGTACCAGGAGGCGACGACCGCGTCGTTGACCTGCAGGATGTGGTCTCCAACGAGCAAGCCTGCCTTTTCAGCGGCAGAGTCGGCTTCGATCAGCGCGATGGACAGCGTGGCCGAGGCGATGCCCCACCGCGCCCACAAGGCGTCATCGGCGGGAAGCGCAGCGGGCGTCCACGGCGTCGCGACCAACGCGACCGTCACCGGCTCGCCCTGGCGCGTCAGATCGAGCTCCAAGGCCTGCGGCAAGGCGTCCCTCGTCGCGAGCAGCGCTTCGGACAGCTGGCGGAAGGTCCGCACCGGCACGCTGTCTCCGCCAAAGCGCACCGCGGTGACCACATCGCCCGTCTTCACCCCCGCGCGCCCCGCAGGGCTCGCCGGGTCATCGACCACGACAGTCGCGTTGGCGGAGAGGTTGCCCATGCCGTAGTCGTACGGATCGCGATCGGGCCCGATGTCCGTGCCGGCGGAGTCCAAGGTGACCGACATCCGAGCGCCATCGCGCTCCAGCTCCAACGGGATCGTCGTCCCCGTGGTCGCCCGGAAGGCTTCGATCATGTCGTACCACGTCGTGACCGGCACGCCGTCGACCGAAGTCACCCGATCGTCTACGTGCACACCGGCGCGCGCCGCGGGCGAGTCTGCGTCGAGGCTGCCGACATCGGAGCGCGGCTGAGGCTCGCCGAGCACGCCGAGGCCGGTGAACAACGCAAACGGCAAGAGCAGGTTGAACAAAGGCCCGGCGATCACCACCAGCAGACGCTTCCAAGGCGCTTGCGACATGAACTGACGCTCGTGCGGCACCGCCTCGACGTCATCGGGCTCCGCGCCGCCCTCCGCGAACGGGTCGGCGCCGGCCATTCGGACGTAGCCGCCAAAGGGGATCCACGAGAGCCGGTAATCGGTCTCGCCCCAGGTGAAGCCGATCATCCGGCCGCCGAAGCCGATGCTGAACACCCGGACGTACACTCCCAGCGCTTTCGCGACGATGAAGTGTCCGAACTCGTGCAACGTGATGAGCCCTGCAATTGCCAGCAGGGTACCGGGGATCGTAAACCACCAAGCCATACAGGGAAGCTACACGCCCGGCCCCGGATTGGCGATGTCCGGCGTGCCGACAAGCGTCAAATTATTCAACCACGCCCTCAATCACGACCTCCATGCCGCCGTCATAACCGGAGAGAAAGTCGTTTCCTTCCGACGAATCCGAGGAGACGCGCCCCGACGCGGTGGTGGATCGGACTTGCAGGGTGTGTCGGCCCTCTAAGGCATCGTAGTCAAAGGACCACACCACCCAGATGTCCTTCCCGGGCGCGTACTCGAGCGTCGCGGACTGCCATTCGCCGGCTGCGCCCGAGTCGGCGCCGGATTCGACGACCCGGATATCGACCGCCACCACCGGGTCTTTCCCAGCGTACGCCACCCCCTGAACCCGCACCGGACCCACGGGGACCGTAGTCGGCGCGGAGGGGCGCAAGAACAAGCCGCTGGTCTTGTAACTGGCATCATTCGACCAACCAAACTGCTCCCAATAGCCAAGGTATGGCGTGTCCACGAACTCCATCCGCGTCGGCCACTTGGGGTTCTTCATCCCGTAGCGGCCGGGGGTCAAGAATCGGCAGATGGTGCCGTGCTCAGCGGGGATCGCCTCGCCGTTCATCTTCCAGACCAGCCAGAGGGGACCGTGGTCCGTGCCGTCTTGCAGATCCGCCACCGGGATCGACGTCGTGTAGTCGTCCGCGCCGGTGAACTTGATCTCCACCGCGCCGTCAGGGACAGCCAAGCCAAGCGCATCCAACAGCTCGGTGACCGGCAGCCCCGTCCACACCGCGTTGCCGATGGCGAGGTTGTGCGGACCTCCGCTGATGCACATCAGCGTGTGCTCCTTGTCCCGCCCCTGCAGCGACGCCAACGCCGCATAGGTGATCACCTGCAACACCTCGCCCCGATCCGCGATGGTCAAGGACCAGCTCTCGGTGTCGATCTCCGGCGTGGCCGCGTAGGTGGTGACGTAGTGGTCCTCATTCGGCGTGATCGACGGCAGTACGTCGGGGTCAACGCCCGTATCGGTGATGATCAGCCCCGAGTCGCCAACGCCGGTGACGCACGCCGCCGCGAGCGCCGCGCTGGACAACAAGATGCCGCGCCGCGAAACCACCGAAGTCACCCGAACGAGCTTTTTCATCTCCACGTCTCCTGAGAAAGGTCGGTAGCCAAGCTGCTTGAATATCCCGATGCACACCCGCTTCGAAGCGGGGTAGATCACCGAGCGTACAGGTTTGAGGATGCGTCAGGAATTCGATGTCGTCGTGGTCGGCGCCGGGGTCAACGGGCTGGCGACCGCGTGGTGGTTGATCAAGCGCGGCGTCAAAAAAGTCGCGGTAGTCGAGCGTTTTGCGGTCGGCCACGACCGGGGTTCGAGCCACGGCGCGTCGCGCATCACCCGCTCGGCCTACGCGGACCCGCTGTACGTCGCGCTGATGAAGGTGGCCCACGCATCGGCGTGGCCCGCGCTGGAGGCGGACGCCGGAGCCCAGCTGATCCACAAGCGCGACGGCTGCTTTTTCGGGAACCCTGCGGGGATGTTCGGCGACTACCTCGCGGCGATCGAAGGCGCCGACGTCGATGTGGAGCGCCTCGACGCCGCAGAAGGTCGCCGCCGCTTCCCGATGTTCCGCTTTCCCGGAGCCGTAGAGGTGCTCCACGATCGCACCGCCGGGTTGGTCGCCGCGCACGACACGATGCACGCGCTGCACGGCCTCGTGCGGGCCGGAGCGACCGTGCTCGAAGGCGTGACGGTGCGCGCGATCGATCCGGTCACCCGCGTGCTGGACACCGATCGGGGCTCGATCCGCGGTGAGACGCTGATCATCACCGCCGGCGCGTGGGCGGGCGCGCTGCTGCCCCACCTGAACGAGCGGCTCGCGCCGATCCTGCAGACGGTCACCTATCTGGACATCCCGGGGGACCCGCGCGCGTTCCCGGTCTGGGCCTGGCGCGGCGACACCGTCGATGACTTCTACTATGGGCTTCCCGAGTTCCAGCGAGCCGGCTTGAAAGCCGCACATCACCTGGTAGATGGACGCCGCGACGACCCGGACGCCCCCCGCGGCGAGCCCGAGACCGTTCGCGTCTTGGAGTTCATGTCCACACACCTCAGCAGCGCGCCGCGCGCGGTGATCGCCACCGAGCGCTGCTTGTACACCTGCACCGACGACGAGGACTTCATCCTCGACACCGTCGCGCCCGGCGTAGTCGTTGGCGCGGGGTTCTCAGGCCACGGCTTCAAGTTCGCGCCGCTCACCGGCCAGATCCTCGCGGAGCTGGCGTTGGAGGGCAAGAGCAGCGTCGCGGCGTTCGAGCAGAGCCGCGCGCGGTTCCGTTAGCGAGCCTCGCGCTTCAGAACCAGACGCAGGCGGCCGCGGACAGGTAGCTCACGTCGGTCACGTCATCCCCGAGCCAATAGCCGTTGCCTGCCGCGTAGTTGTAGTAGTACCAATCGCTGTAGCCGCCGTCGCGCAGGCGGATGTCGTAGGGGTAGTTCAGGTTCTGATAGTTGAAGTACACGGACTCGGGGCAGGTCGTCGCCGGGCGGTTGACCATCGCCGAAGAGAGCATGCCGACGTCGCAATCCGCGCAGTACGTCGGCTCAGTGGGCGTGGCTGTCGCGAACCACACCGTCTCGCAGTCTGCGCCGCCCTCCGCCTTCCACGTATCGTTGGCGTAAAGCACCCAATGCACCTCGCCTTCCCATCCGTCGGTGCGGCTGCCGTGGTATTCCGCCCACCAGTAGCCCTTCGCACCCGCGCGCTCCTGCGTGTAGTAGGTGGAGCACACCGAGGCGTTCGGGTCCATCTCCTCGGACAGATCGGGGAGCGGGCCGGTGTCGGCGTCCGTGTCGGCATCGGAGTCGCTGTCCGTATCGGTATCGGCGTCGCTGTCGGCGTCCGAATCGGCGTCCGAATCGGCATCGGTGTCGGCGTCCGCGTCCGGATCGGGCACGCCGGAGTCGTCCCCGACTACGACGGCAGACTTCTCGCAAGCGGAGAGGGCGAGGAAAGCAAGGAAAGCGATAGAACCGGACAAAATCTGTTGCATGGGTATCGGTACCATAGCCGCACGCGGGATGCAAGCTGGCCCGCCGTCTCGACGCGCTGCATGTGCGTCTACGGCTCCCCGTCCAGAACCGACGCGACGGGAAAACCACACACGCGCGCCGCGTAGCCATCCGCAAACCAGAGCCGTTGTCGGTCGTCGGTGATGCGCGCGACCTGCGCGTTGACGGTCTTGTCCATGATCGGGAGCCGATCGACGACGGCGCCATCGAGGCGCGTACGCTGCAGCTCGGTCTTGTCTCGGTTGATCATCACCCAGTCGCTGTCGCCCGAGCCGCCTTCGACCGGATCCACCCCAAAAACCACCACGCCGCCCCCCGCGCGCGGCACCATCGCATGCACGCCATCCAACGGAAAGCAGGGTACGACCTCCCCGCTGGTCGGATCATACCGCAGCAACGGCGGTGTCCCCGCGTTGGACACCCACACCATCCCCACGTCGTCGGTCACGATGGACGGCCGGTTGAAGACCTTGTCAGCGACAGCGATGCGCTGGATGTCCTGCTAAGTATCCGCGTTGAACACCGCGATGGTGGGCGTCTCCAGCGCCACGCTCCACACCTGCCGCCGCGGCCCATCCACCCAGACATGGTAGGGCTGGACGTGGTTGGCGCCGTTGGGATCATCCTGCACGTCCACGCAGTACGAATCCAAGCCTTCCGCCGGCTGCGAATCCGCCGGCTGCGAATCCGCCGGCTGCGAATCCGCAACGCAGCCAGAGAGGAGCACGAGCAGCACGCACACCCGGCTTTGGACCGCCCAGCGCACTACTCCGCCGGCTCCAGCGGGATCGCCGGCTGTGGAGGTTCAATCAGCGCAAGACAGGCCTCGGTCGCCTTGGGCGTCCACTCGGCGGCCGGGCGCACGCGGTAGACGGTTGGCGTCTCCGGCTCTTCGTGCATGACCACGGTGCCGCCGAGGATGACGTCTTGCATCGCGCCCCGGTACGCCCACCCGCCGGACAGGCGCTCGTCATCCACGACCAACCAAGCCTTTGAGTTGGTCTGAAGCAACGTGCACAGCTCATGCGTTGACGTGATCGCCGGAACCCCGGTCCAATAGTCGATCGCGCGCCCATCCGGCAGCACGCGCGAGTATCGCACGGTGCGATCCGCGCCCTGCGGACCGGCGAGAAAGAGAAAGTCCGACTGGGGAATCGACGAAAACGCAGTGACCGACGTCATTGACGAGAGCACCGGCTCGCCGGGCACGTGCTGGCCCTCAAGCCACTTCAGCGCCCGCGGATAGCTGCGGTCGATGTTGGTGATGACGATGCGGGCATAAGCGCCGTCCACGATGTGACTCACCGCTGCCAACGCGGCGATCCCGGTGAAAACGCGCCACCCCGTCCGATGGGGCCCGCCCAGCGCGAGCAGCTCTTCAAAACCAAGCCCGATGATGATCCAGCTCATCGGGTGCAGATGGAGCAAGTAGCGCGCGTGCGCCTCGGTCGTGAACATCGCGACGATCGCGATGGGGAGCGCGTAGCAGACGAGCAGCGCAAAGGTACGCGGGTCCCAGCTACGGCTCATCAAGAGGATGCCCGCCGAGAATACAATCATCAGCGGCGGGAGGTCATGGGTTGCGCTGCGCTGAAACAGCGCCTTCCACGGGTCGATGTTCGGCTTGAGGATGCTCCGAAGCGCGACCAAGTGATCGCCAATGAACGAAGGACCGGTGGCCTCGGACCCGCTCGTCGTCACGCCGAACGCGGTGTTCGTCAGCACAAACACCAGCACCGGCAAGAGCAGCGTAGCGCCGGTGACCAGCAGATCCCGGCGCTCCCGGAGCAGCGCGCCGCGATGCCTGAGCCACGTGATCAACGCCAACGCCGGAAGCAGCAGCACTACCCCAAGGTGGGTGAACACGGCGAACGCGAACAGCGACGACAGCGCCACATTGAGCCCTACCGACCGCCGCTCCAAAGCCCGCAGCCACACCGTCAACAGCAGCGTGGTCTCCAGCTGAAGCATCGCGTAGGGCCGAACGTGGGCGCCCCACTCGATGGAGAGGCCATCACACGCGAGCGCGACCGCAGCGAGCAGGCCCACGGCGCGCGAGGCTCCAAAGGCGCGCGCGAGGCCGTAAGCCGCCGGGACGCACGCGGTTCCTGCCAGCGCGCTCACCAGCCGCAGCGACGTAAAATCGTACGGATCGCTCAACCAATCGAACATCGGCAGGATGTAGCTGAGGGTAAACCCCTGCAAGAACAGCACACCGGAGGGCAACATCGGAACGCCGTGCTGCGCGACGATCCGCGCCGCGAGCACGCTCTCGGCCTCGTCGATGTGCGGCCCGAGCACAAAACAAGCGACCACCCGCAACGCCCAACCTGCGAGCGTCGCGGTGATCAGGATCGGAGCGACCCACGCATCGAGGGAACGGGAAGTCGGCGTATCGGTAGTCACGCGCGGCGCCTCTAACGGCTCTCGGGCGACGTGCCGGAGTCACCAACCGGAGAACCGCCCAGCGCAGCCCCGGCCGGCGCAGCGTCCGCGCGCGCAGAGTCCGCACGAGAGCGCACCCGGCGCAGCGTCTCGCGCCCCAAGGCAGCGAGCCCAAAGGCAGCGAGGAACCAGCTCGTGAGCACCGTATAGCCAAACGCCCCAGCGACGATCTGGGTTTGCTGCCCATAGTCCGACAGCAGCAGCAGGAGCGCCGTGTCCCGCGTTCCAATCCCGCTGACGCTCACCGGCAGGATCCCGGCGAGGATCGCGATCGGCGTGGCACGCGCGACCGCGATCACCGGTAGCTGGGCACCCACCGCACGCAAGCAAAAGCCCATCACCACGACGTTGTTGACCCAACTCGCGAGGCTCGCCAGCACCAGCGCGAGCGCAAGACCGGGCTTCCGAAACATCTGCCGCGCCGAACGCCCTACCCGCTCCGCCAGATCCGCCTTGAACGGCAGCTTGTGACCGAGGCTCATCACGCCGACCGCGCCCACCGCCGCAGCACAAGCGAGCGTCGCGATCCAAGGCACAACGCCGGCATCCCCGCCGATCGACGCCAGCAGCGACGACAGGCCCAAGGTGAACACGTCGACAAAACGCTCCAGCATCACCGCGCCGACCAACAAGCCCAGCGTCCCCGGCCCCTCCGCGAGGAAGGCCGCTCGCACCAGATCACCGCCGCGGCCCGGCAGCACCGCGTTCAACGTGACCGCCGCGAGCACCGCCGACCAGCACCGCGCGACGCTGGCCGGGTAGTCGATGATCTTCAGCACAAACCAGAGCTTCACCGCGACGATCACCGGCGCGAGCAGCGTCATGAAGATCGCCGCCGCGGCCCAGTCCCACTGCGCCGACGCGAGCGCGGACAGCGCCGCGGTCAGATTGACCAAGCGCCCGAGGATGTACAGCGTCAGCGCGAGCCCCAAAAAGGGGAGCGCGCCGAGCACCAAGCGACGCGGCTTCACCGGAGCGGACGGGCTTTAGCGACGAGCCAGGTGCCGGCCGTCTGCACGGTGATGTCGGTCAGCACTCCGGTGCTCGCCAACCAACGCGGGAACGACCGGCGACCCCAGTGCTGCACATGCTCCGGGTGGTTGCCAAAGGTGCTGGGGTACTTGCCACGAACGCCATTTCCAAGCTGGAAGATCGGCTCAAATGGCACCGAAAGGACAATGCCTTTTTTGGCCACACGTGCCAGCTCGCGGATCGCCTGCGTCGGCTTGTCGAGGTGCTCGAGCACCTCCATACAGAGCACGACATCGAACTCCTCGTTCGCGAAGGGCAATTCGAGCACCGAGCTGGTCTGGAAGCTGCGCTGCGGGTACCGTTCCTTGCAGTAGGCCACGCAGGTAGCGTTGGCGTCGATGCCGACGTAACGCTCGGGGATCGCCGCGCCGAGCTCGTCCAACGCGTGCCCTTCGCCGCAGCCGGCGTCGAGCATCGAGGTGGGCTCAAACGCCGCGAGCGGGCGGGCGACCGCGCGGAACAAGCGCGCCATCAACGCCCGCACCACAGGATTGCTCTGGGCGTCTACGTACTTGGCGTGGTTGGAGGTATCGATGCCAGACATTCACTCTCCCCGGATGGCGATGCGCTCGCGGCGCTGGGCGCTCAACATCTCGCCGATCAAACCGGTGATGATGCATTGAAAGCCGACGATGATCAGCATGGCGCCGACGATGATCGCAGCGACGTGCTCCTGAAAGGTCTGCCCGGCCAGCTTGCTCGCGAGGACGTACGTCTCGATCCCCAGACCCACCAACGTCGGTATCAGACCCACCGTGCCAAAAAAGTGCAGCGGACGCCCCACGTAGCGGGTGATGAACCGCGCGGTCAGCACGTCCAACAAGCCGGTCCAGAAGCGTTTGGCGCCGTACTTGCTGTAGCCAAAACGGCGTTTTCTGTGCTTGACGCCCTGCTCGGTCACCTTGAAGCCCTTGGCGGCCGCGAGCTGGGGGATGAACCGATACAAATCGCCGTGCAGCTCGAGCGAATCGGCGACCGCGCGGCGCATGACCCGGAACCCGCAGTTGCTGTCATGCAAGCGCAGCCCGAACAGGAACGCCAGCAAGCCATTGAAGAACTTGGACGGGAAGGCCTTGAGCGGCTCATTCTCAAAGCGGCCTTGCTTCCAGCCGATCACCAGCTGAAAGCCCTGCTCCAGCCGCGCGACCATCGCCGGGATCTCGTGGGGATCATCCTGGAGATCGGCGTCCAACGTGACGACGATGTCGCCCTTGCAGCGCTCGAAGGCAGCCATGTAGGCGGAGGACTTACCGAGGTTGCGCACAAAGTGGATGGCGCGAACGCGCGGATCCTGCGCGAGCTCGTCGAGGATCGCGTCGCTTCCGTCGGTCGAGCCGTCATTCAGGTAGAGGATCTCGAAGCGCTCGGAGCCCAGCACGGCGAGGATCTCGCCATGAAGCTCACGAAGTGACTCCAGCTCATTGTAGACGGGGACGACGACGCTGAATCGAGGTGTTTCCATCAGCGCTTCCTTTGGTAGATGGTGTAACGGTGGACGGCTTCGGGCGGCCCATAGCGGGTCTCGACGAACGTGCGCAACCCGGTGAAGGCCTCAAAAAGTTGACGCGAGTCCGCGGGGTTACCGGTCGCGTGCGGGGTCGCATCCTTGGAGGCGACGATAAACAGCGCCGGAGGGTCTACTTCCAACGCCGACAATAGCTCCGACTCGTAGGCTGGGTTTCCCCAGGAGACCGCGAACGGGTAGTTGTAGAGAAACCGGGAGACGGTTTTTCGCTCTGCGACGTAGTTGATCACCGGGTCAAAACCCCAGATAAACACACGCTCTTCGGGGGAGGTCAGCGCGTCGATCCGCGCGGCGCAGGCCATCACGTCGGAGACGGACATCATGTTGATGTCGAACCCGCGACGGTCCCAGTAGCCCTCAAGCGTCTCCTTCCCAACGGCCATCTCGGCGGCCACCTGCCAGCGGCGAGGAAAGTGCGACGGCACAATCAGGCCGATGGCCATCGCCAAACCCACCGCCCAACCACCCCGCGGCGACCAGCGAGCGACCAGCGCGATCACCTCGACCGCAGCGAGCCCGCCGAGCATCGCGGCGCCCGGCAAAGAGGACAAAAAATGGTACCGAAAAAACTTGTTTTGCACGATCGTCGACGCCATCCCGGCGACCCACCACGCCACCGGCAACAGCAACCGACGGTCGCCGCGCACCCGCACCGCCACAGCCAACAGACCCGCTAGCGCTAGGATGAACACCGCTTGCAGCTCCACCAAGGAGCTTGCTTTCTCGTAGATCATGCCAAAAATACCGCCGAGATCCGTGGTCTTTCCGGTGCGCGCCACGTACTGTGGCACCAAGCCAAGCTGCGAGTCCAGAAACGCCGGCATCGCCCCGTTCCCCCACAGCCACGCGGCCGTGGCGCCGAGCATCGCGGCAACGCCGACCAAGCCCAATGAACTACGCAGCACCAAGCGCCATGGTTGCCGATCCCGGACCGCCGCCGCGAGCAAAACCGCGCCGATCGGCAGCGCCATGGTGACGGCGGTGTACTTGAACGTGATCGCGAGCCCCAACAGCGCGCCCGCCCCAACCAACACGCGATCGTTGGACTCGCCGGTCCACACCCGCGTCGCGAGCAAGATCGCGCCGGCCAACGGGAGGTTGAACCACCCATCGGTCTGGCAGGTGTTCCAAAAATCAAAGTTCGCGTACAGGAAGGCGTAGAGCATCCCCGAGAGCGCCGGAGCCACCTCTGAGCGTGTCCAACGCCGCAAGATCGCCGTGACGCACAGCGCCGTCGCGACCGTCCATCCCAGATCGAGGATGCGCACCGCGATCATCGAGTGACCGAAGAGCAGCTGGGCGAGCGCGTGCACCCAGACGGTCGCCGGGGGCTTGAACACATAGACGTCGCGGTACGGCATCTGCCCGTCCAGCCACGCCCACGCCGGGTACGCGTAATTGCCCTGATCGCGACCGAATGGGAAGAACAGCCCGCCCGAGACGAGACACAGCGAGACCACCGTAATGGCCAGGGCTTGCTGCAAACGACTCAGGGACGCCTCCGGGCGTGCGGGGGCTATTGTGGGGCTCCGGGTTCGGCAACGATGCAGACGCCGGGGGTTCGGAAGCTACCGAGGAAGGCCGAAGGGGCAGAAGACCGAAGGGGGGCCGGAACGGTTGAACACCCATAAAAGTAGGTGTCAGGTTGTTACCATTACACATTTAAAGTGTAATGGTAACAACCTGACACCTAGGGCTGCTAAGGCTACGCCAACTGCCGGGCTTGTCGCCCGGCGCGCACCCAGCGGGTGCGCCGTTGGCTACGCGGCGGCCTGCACAGGTAGGAGTTCTACGGGCGCTCGAACACTGCGGCCGCCCCCTCACGCCGGCGCTTTGCGCGCCGACTACGGGGGCAGGCTACGCCAACTGCCGGGCTTGTCGCCCGGCGCGCACCCAGCGGGTGCGCCGTTGGCTGCGCGGCGGCCCAGGCCGCCCCCTCACGCCGGCGCTTTGCGCGCCGACTACGGGGGCAGGCTACGCCAACTGCCGGGCTTGTCGCCCGGCGCGCACCCAGCGGGTGCGCCGTTGGCTGCGCGGCGGCCTACACAGGTAGGAGTCCTACGGGCGCTCGAACGCTGCGGCCGCCCCCTCACGCCGGCGCTTTGCGCGCCGACTACGGGGGCAGGCTACGCCAACTGCCGGGCTTGTCGCCCGGCGCGCACCCAGCGGGTGCGCCGTTGGCTACGCGGCGGCCTCCACCGGTAGGAGTCCTACGGGCGCTCGAACACTGCGGCCGCCCCCATTCCCCCGCCGATACACATGCTGACCAAGCCATAGCGGGCGTTACGCCTCGCCATTTCGCCAAGCAGCGAGGCTACGAGCTTCGCGCCGGTGCAGCCGAGGGGATGGCCGAGCGCGATCGCGCCGCCGTTCACGTTGACGATGTCGGGGTTCAACCCGAGCTCGCGGACGCAAGCGATAGATTGCGCGGCGAAGGCCTCGTTCAGCTCGATGACGCCGAGGTCTTCTTTGGTGATACCGGCTTTGGCTAGGGCCTTCGGGATCGCCGCGATCGGGCCGATGCCCATGATCTCGGGCGGCACGCCGGCCACCTGATAGCTACGTAGAATGCCGAGGATCGGCAAGCCGAGCCGCTCCGCGACCTCACGCGCCGCGATGATGGTCACGCCAGCGCCGTCGCTGGTCTGCGAGGAGTTGCCCGCGGTGACCGAACCGTCCGCCTTGAACGCAGGCTTCAACTTGCCAAGTCCCTCCATCGACGTGTCGGCGCGCGGGCCTTCGTCGGTGGCGAAGGTGATGTCCTTCCATCCGGCGTCCGAGGACACGCGGGTGTGAATCGGTACAATTTCTTCGGCGAACCGACCTTCTTGGATCGCCGACAGCGCCTTGCGATGCGAGGCGACCGCAAAGGCGTCCTGATCGGCCCGGGAGACGTTGTAGCGGGTCGCGACGACTTCGGCGGTGATGCCCATCGGCGTGTAGGCTTCGGGGCGGCGCTCGACGAGATCGGGGTTCGGGCTGGGCTTCTGACCGCCCATCGCCAGTACGCTCATGCTCTCTACGCCGCCGGTGAGCGCGATGTCCTGCCAACCGCACGCGATCGCCGCCGCGCCCTGAGCCAGCGACTGCAAGCCCGAGGAGCAGAACCGATTGATGGTCACGGCCGACACGGAATCAGGCAGGTCAGCGAGGAACGACGCGATGCGCGCCACGTTCATCCCTTGCTCGGCCTCCGGCGTCGCGGTTCCGATGATCACATCATCGATCAACGCAGGATCGAGCATGGGAAGACGCGCGAGCGCGCCTTTCATGACCTGGGCGAGCAGGTCATCGGGACGGGTGTCCTTCAGGCTGCCACGGCCGCTTTTTCCAACCGCCGAACGGACCGCGGCGCAGATGACGACTTCACGCATGGGAAACTCCTTCGAGCATTCGATAAAATTCAGAAGATTCTTGATTTAGTTGCGAAGCGGCTTGCCCTTCTCGAGCATGTGCTGAATCCGCGCGACGGTCTCGGCGTTGCCGCAGAGCGAGAGGAACACCTCGCGTTCAAGGTCGAGGATGTCCTGCTCGCCGCGCCACGCGCCCACCGGGCAATCGCCGCCGGTCATCACGTAGGCCAGCTTCTTGCCGACCACCGCGTCGTACGGCGTGGCGTAGCCGCCCTGCCGCATCTGAAACAGGAACGCTTCAATCGCGCCGCGCCCCGAGGCACCCGGCAACCGGAAGGTCTTCTTGCGAGGCGCTTTGTAGCCCCCGGCGACCAGCCCCAGCGCGACGTTCTTGGCGTCGGCGATCAGGCGGTCGGGATCGAGGGTCACGTGGTCGTTCGGGCGGAGGAAGCCGGCGTCCCGCGCCTCTTCGCAGCTCGTCGCGACCTTCGCCATGCCGATGTGCTCAAACGCCTTCTGTACGAAGGGGTTGGGGTCATAGGCGACGCCCGCGGGGATGTCGCCCATGTAGCGGGCGAGCATCTCTTTGCAGCCGCCACCGCCGGGGATCAAGCCCACGCCGACCTCGACGAGGCCACAGTAGAGCTCACCCGCCGCGACGGTCGCCGCCGAGTGCATGGTGACTTCGACGCCGCCGCCGAGCGTCAAGCCCCACGGCGCGGTCACGACGGGCTTGTCGCTGAACTTGGCGCGCATCAGCAGCGTCTGCATGCTGGAGATCGCGCCGTCGATGGCCTTCCAGTCCTGCTGCATCGCGCCCATCAGGATCATCAGCAGGTTCGCGCCGGCGCAGAACGCGCCGGTGGAACCGACATGGCCCTGATTTCCAACGACGAGCGCGTCATACTTGCCCGCGTCGAGCAGGTCGAGCGCGCGGCTGTACATCGGGAAGATCATGTCGTCGAGCGCGTTCATCTTGGAGTGGAACTCAAGACAAAGCACGCCATCGCCGAGCTCAATCAGCGAGGCGGAGACGTTGCTCTCCACCTCGCGGCCGTTGGCGCGGAGATCTTCAAGGCGTAGCTGGCCGGCGCTCTGCGGGACGCGGCGCACGCCGGTACCGGGCGCGCCGTTCCAGAACGTGCGCTGCCCGGCGTTCGCACCCGAAGCGGGCCGCTCGTAGAACTTCGTACGTCCCGACGCCAACATCTGCTTGACCCACGCCGGAACGGTGTGGCCGTCCGCCTCAAGCCGGGCGACCGTCTCGGGGACGCCGAGCGCGTCCCAGGTCTCGAACGGGCCGTGATCCCAAGCGAAGCCCCACTTCATCGCGTTGTCGATGTTCACGACGTCGTCGGCGATCTCGCCGACGCGGTTGGCCGCGTAGATCAGCACATCGGCGGTGACCTTCCAGGCGAACTGACCGGCGACGTCGGGGTGGTTCAGGATGATGCGCGCGCTCTCCAAGGTCCCTTCGGCCTTGCGGGCGGCGCCGAGGCTGTCAAAGCGCACCTTCGCCTGAGGGACGTAGCTTCCGGACTCCGCGTTCAAAGCAAGGATCTCGCTCTTGCCAGCTTCGTTCTTGACCTTCTTGTAGAAGCCAGCGCCGGACTTCTCGCCCAACGCGCCAGCGCTGATCAACTTCTGAACGAAGTCGGGCACCACGAAGGCGCCGCGCTGCTCATCGTTCGGGCAGCCGGCGTGGATGCCTTCGATGACGTGCGCGAGCGTGTCCAGACCGACGAGATCGGCGGTGCGGAACACGGCGGAGCCGGGGCGTCCCATCGGCTTGCCCCAGATCGCGTCCACCTGCTCGACGGTGAACCCACCGGCGACCATGTGCTTGAAGATGCTGACCATGCCGAAGGTGCCGATGCGGTTCGCGATGAACGCCGGCGTGTCCTTGCCGTACACGATCCCCTTGCCGAGCACGCGTTCACCGAAGTCGTGAATGGTGCTGACGACGTCCGAGGACGTCTCTGGGCCCGCGACCAGCTCCAACAGGCGCATGTAGCGCACCGGGTTGAAGAAGTGCATGACGAGGAAGTCCGACTTCATGCCTTCCGACCAGCCAGCCGTGAGCGCGGCGATCGGGATGCCCGAGGTGTTGGAGGACACGATGGCGCCGGCCTTGCGGTTCTTTTCCACCCAGCCAAACACCTTCTGCTTGACGGTCAGGATCTCAGCGACCGCCTCGATGATGAGGTCACACTCGGCCAAGCGCGCGGCGTCCGCCTCGTACTCGCACGGCGCGATGCGGCTAGCGTCGGCGGCCCGGAACAGCGGCGCGGGCTTCAGCTTGGCGAGGTTCGCGATGCCCGCTTTGGCGACGGCACGGGCGTCCTGACCCGGCGCGTAGCCCTTGGGCGGAATGTCAAACAGAAGGCTGTCAATGCCTGCATTTGCGAGGTGAGCGGCGATGCCCTGCCCCATGACGCCAGCGCCAAGGACAGCAACTTTACGAATCGTGCGGTGAGCCAAAATCTCTCCTGAATGAATCCTCATTCATGTATCCACCGACTCTGCGACCCGCTACGGGTCGTCGGGGAAAGATTCGCGGACCACCCAGCGCCGCACGCAGCGCAGCGAACACGCAGGGGCGCCAGCAACCACGCGACAACGGCCGAAGTTGGGCCGCTGCGGTCAGCCGCCCTGTTGCAACGCGACCGCGCGTTGCTCGAAGGCGCGCGCGAGCTCGGGCAGGGTCTTGGACATCGCCCAGGCTTGAACCTGAGGCAGCAACATCCGCGCCTCAGTCCAAAACGCGTAAGACACGGTGGAGCCGCCGCCCGCTGCGGGCTCTACCGTCCAGCCGCCTTGCCCGTGTTGAGCAAAATCGGTGCCGTCATTCGGAACTTTTCCCGTCCAACCCGCCGGGTCCTCCACCCACCAGCAATTCGAAAACCGCTGCGCCGAGCTGGAGTCCCAAAGAATCCCGGTGACCGCCTGCTGCTGGATGTGCACCAGCCCACCCAACAAGGAGAAGTCGGTCTTTTGATACATGTGGCTGGGATCGACGCGGTCCGCACGCTTTACGCCCAACGACGCCGGCGCCCACTCATCGACGGCCTCCGGATGCGTGATCACCCTCTGCCACGCCGCCATGCCCGCCGCGGAGCGCCAGATGGCCTTTGCACCCGCCATATCGACCCCGTTGGAGGTCACCCGCCCGCTGATCACCGTGGTGCCATCTTCGGGAGCAGGGGGTGCAGCCAGAGCATGCACGACAGCGGCGTCACAAGGCATGGTCTCGGGATAACGACCCGGCGGAGGGCCGGCAAACCCGCTAAGGCCCGCTGCATGACGCCAGGCGCGCTGCGAGATTGGATCCCCGCCGCCCTACACGGTGACCTTGAAGCCGTGTGGCCGGTGGCCGCGCGCCTGCTCGCAGCCACGCCGAGCCCCTTCGTCGGGATCTGGCCCAGCCACGTGCTCGCGGCGATCGCGGACCACGAGGTCGCGTCTTGGCTCGGGGCGGCGCTGTTTCTGGGGTCGGATCCGGTCGGTCAAGGCGGGAGTCTCGGCCGGGTGCGGCTTTGGGACGAAGAGCGCGACTGGAACCGGCACGCCGTGCTGCTTGGTGACCTCGCGCGCCGCTTCGGCGAGGCGCTCCGGGAGCCCCTCGAAGCGCTGCCCACCCAGCTCCGCCCGCGCATCGTCAGCGACTGGGCGACCGACCCGGCCGTGGACCGGCGGATCGCGGAGGCGGAAACGGCCTGGGAAGCCGGCGAGCGGCAGCGCGCCGTCGAAGCGCTGCTTCGGCTATGGCGCGAGGGCGGCGATCCGCTGGTGGCCGACGTCATCGACGTATTGGACCCCTGGGCCGCCCCGGCGCTTCCGGTGCAGATGGGCAAGGCATACTGGCAGGGCCCGGCGAGCGACCGGGATGACGCGCACACGGGAGCGGCGCTGCGGAGCGGGTTCCTGCACGCAGCGGACCCGCCCATCAAAGATCTGACTCCGTTCCTCGAAGCGATGGCGGCCGCCCCCGCGGATCCGCGCATCGCCACCGCGATCCGCGCAGCGCTGCTGGTGCGCGAGCCTCGCTCCAGCACGGGCCTCGCCGCGGGGCGCGCGCTCGCCCGCATCGGAGATGTGCGCGGTCTGCCCCGACTCGCGTGGGAGCAGCATCTGCCCTCGCTCGCAGCTGCAGGCATGTGGACGATCGCCACCGGTCCCGCCGCGCGCGGCCGCCTGCGAAAGTTGGCTCGCCGCGCCACCGGAGCCGGGGAGACCGACGCGCACACCGTGCACCAGCTGCGCCGCAAAGCGTGGTCTGCCCCCGCCGATCAGCGTCCGCTCGCCGTCGCGGTCTTCAGCGACGCCCTTCGCGAGCACGGCGAGGTCGATTGGCCTGCGCTCTCCCATCCGGTGCGCCTCGCCGAGCTTACCGCGCGCCAGATCGAGTCCGTCGCCGATCGCCCCTACGGCCTGCGCACCGCTCACGCGCTGTACTGCGACGGCCTCGTGCTGCAAGGCGAGGCGTCCGACCCGGAAATTGCCGTGCTGGACCCAGCCTGGGGCCCGATCGAGCACATGGTCGTCGACGGCCTCGACGCGTCGATGGTGGCGCGTTCGCCGAACCTGAGCAGCATCGAAGTGCGCGTACCCCTGACCGCGACACCCGAAGAATGTGCCGCGTTCCTTCAAGAAATCCAGCACGCCCGATCCGAGCCGCTCGCGCTGATCGCCGATGCCGTGGGGATGTTCGCGCAGGTCCCCGGCGGTCACATCGCCGCGGTCACCCGCCGCACGCTGCGCATCCCCGCGCTGCTCGCCCAGACGCGGGTCGCGCACCTCGCGCTCATCGCGCCCCCACGCGCGTTGCAGGCGGTGCTCGCCGGCGCGCCACCGCCGCTTCGGCGCGTCACGCTCTGCGAGGCGGGCCGACCGATCTGGGCCCCGATGGGCTGGTCCTTGACGATGGACCTCGAAACTCGAGCGCTGACGATGCACTGGAGCGAAGGTGCCGCCGTCACGCCCATCGCCGAAGTGCTCGCGCTGCCCGCAGGAACGTTCTCATCGGTGGCGATCCGCGTGCCATCGAACTTCCCCGAGCTCGGCGCGTTGAAGAGCAAGCTGCGCGGCGGCCCAGCCACGCTGTCCGTCACCCCGGCCACGCATCGTTCCCGCCCCGCAGCGGCGATCCGCGAGGCCAGACGATGATCCGGGTGCGCGGCGCCCGCGAACACAACCTCCGCGGGCTGGATCTCGACCTTCCCACCGGATCGTTCATCGTGTGCACCGGGGTGAGCGGCTCCGGAAAGTCGTCTTTTGCGTTCGACACGGTCTACGCCGAAGCCAGCCGGCGCTTTGTCGAGGCGCTCGCGCCCGAAGCGCGGTCCCGACTCGGCCGGATGAAGCGTCCAACGGTGTCCTTCATCGACGGCTTGCCGCCGGCGATCGGCGTCAGCCAGCGCGGAAAGGCGCCTCCGGGCGCCCGCGCGACGGTGGGAAGCGAGGCCGAGCTCGACCACCTGCTGCACGTGGTCTGGTCCACGCTCGGGACGCTGCATTGTCCGAAGTGCGGGACCGCCTCCCAGATGGCCACCCCCGACGCGATGGTGCGCGAGCTGCTGGCCATGAACCCCGGCAGTCGCCTGACGGTGCTCGCGCCGGTGGCCCGCGGCGCTGCCGTAGCCCCGTTGCTGCGCGAGCTGCCGCGCCAGGGCTTTGTGCGCGTCCGGCTCGACGGCGTGCAAACCGCGATCGACGACCTCGCGCCGGTCGACGATCGCGTGCCCCACGACCTCGACGTCGTGATCGACCGCTTGCGCTTGCATCCCCCCGAGCACGAACAGCACAGCGAGACCGCGGGGCGCATCGCCGAAGCGATCAGCACGGCGATGCGCGTCGGACGCGGCGCCGGACGTGGAGAGGTCGTGGTCGAGATCGTCACCCCGGAGACCCCCGCGGGCGCGGCGGTGCAGCGCATCTGGGGCGTGCGCGGACGCTGCGCGACGTGCTCGACGGCGCTGCCGGAGCTGTCGCCCCGGCTGTACTCCACCAGCAGCCCGCGGTGGGCATGCGGTAGCTGTGAAGGGGTCGGAACGGTACGAACCGTCGACCCGCAACGCCTCATCGCGGACCCCGCGCGCTCGTTGATGGAAGGCGCGGTCGAAGGCGGTAAAGCGGTGCGGGACGCCGCGCTCCGTCAGGGCTTGCCGGTCGACCGGGCGTGGCGGGATCTGACCTGGGAAGAGCAGGATTTTGTGCTGCGCGGGGGGCCCGGCTGGGAGGGAGCGGTGCGGCGCGCGACTCGGCTCGCCGCCGGCGATCGCGCCACCGAGCGCATCTCCTTGGCCACGCGCGAAGACCGATGCGCCGCGTGCGAAGGGACCGGCCTCGGTCCGTTCGCGGCCAGCGTCACGGCGGGTGGAGCGACCCTGCCCGCGCTGCTCGGGAGCCCGATCGCCGCGATCCAGCAGGTGTTTCAACCGTCCGGCGTGTTCGGGAGCGCAGCGAGCGCGGCCGCCGCCCCGCTCATCGACGAGATCCGTCGCCGGCTCGACTTCCTCGTCCGCGTCGGGCTTGGCCACCTCTGCTTGGCGCGGGAGGCGCGCACGCTCTCGACCGGGGAGATCCAGCGCGTGCGCATCGCCGCACAAGCCGGAAACCAGCTTAGCGGCGTGCTGTTCGTGTTCGATGAGCCGACTGCGGGCTTGCATCCCGACGACACCGCGCAGCTGCTCGAGGTGCTGCTCGCGCTGCGGAGCGCGGGGAACACGGTGCTGGTGGTCGAGCACGATCCGCTGGTGATCCAGGCCGCCGACTGGGTGATCGACATCGGCCCCGGCGCCGGACCCGATGGGGGTGCGCTGCTCTACGAAGGGCCGCCGGCCGGCCTCGTCGGGCAACAGGGCCCCACGGCGCGCTGGTTGGATGGCCGCGACGTCACGCCCGCGCCGCTGCCCCGCGCCGATCGCGGCGCGCTCACCCTGATCGGCGCGCGTGGGCGGAACCTCGCCGACGCAAACCCTGCGGGCGTCGATCTGATCGTGCCGCTTGGGCAGGTCACCGCGGTCACCGGACGAAGCGGTGTTGGGAAGTCGACGTTGGTGCTCGACACCCTCGCGGTCGCGGTCGCGCGTCATCTGGGCGCGTGGGCCGAGCCGCTGCCGTTCGAGCGCATCGATGGGATGCAGCGCATCTCCCGCCTCGTTCGCGCCGGCGTCGCGAGCGCCCCGCGCTCTGAGCGCAGCCTCCCGGTCACGCTGCTGAAGATCTGGGCGGAGATCCGCGGACTCTACGCGCGAACGCCGCTCGCCAAGGTGAACGGCTGGGGACCGGAACACTGGAGCCTGCACACCGCCGGCAGCGGGCGTTGCGCGCTGTGCGAGGGCGAAGGGACGCGCCACATCGATCTCCACTACCTGCCCGAGGTCGCGCTGGAGTGCGAGGCCTGCGAGGGCAAGCGATACGACGACGCTACGCTGTCCGTGCTGTTCCACGGGCTCTCCATGGCCGACGTGCTGGCGCTGCCCGCCCGCGACGCCAAGGTGCTGTTCCAGCATCACAGCGCGATCGCCGGTCCGCTGCGCCTGTTGGACGAGCTGGGGTTGGGCTACTTGCCGCTTGGACAGCCTGCTTCTACGCTGTCAGGCGGCGAGCACCAGCGCATACAGCTCGCCCGCGAGCTGGGAAAACCGGGCGAGGTGAACGGCACGCTCTACGTGCTCGACGAGCCGTCCATCGGCCTGCACCCTGCCGATATTCAGACGCTGCTGCACGCGCTGCACCGCCTCGCCGACGCGGGCGGAACGGTGCTGCTGCTCGACACCGATCCGGCGCTGGTCACCGGCTGCGACCAGGTGGTCACCTTGCGGCGGGCCTGAACCTCCGCCCGCCGCCGCGTTCCATCAGCGAGACAGCCCGCAATGCACGGTGATGCTGTTGGAGACGGGCAGATCGGCGTTTTCGGGGATCATCTGCTCGAAGGTCAAGCCAGTGAACGCGGTCACGCCGCGGCCGCGCTGCTTGCCGCCCTCGCCGCCCCCACGCTGCGGGCCCTCGGTGTTCCAGTAGAGGTTGGCGCCGGCGTCGATGTACCAATTCTGGTCGTACACCGGCGCGACGTCGACCGAGCTGGCCACAAAGTCAGGGTCAAAACCCGACAAGCTCGCGATCACCGAGACGTGATCGGTCAGGCGCGTCTGCACCGGCACATCGGCGGCTGCGGCGACGAGCCAAGCGAGGCGATCGGTGTCGTAGCCACCGGCGCTGACCCGGCTCATCACGCCCTCGGCGACGATGCGCGGCGCGACCGACGGCAACAGGCTCTTCGCGTTCAGCTCCACCGAGAACGCGCCGTGGGTGTGGCCGTCATCCTTGGTGCCGGCGTGCATGACGGACCCGCGCACCTCGACCATCGAGACCGGCGCGAGCGTGACGCGCGCGACGATGTCCTTCGACGACGTCGAGTCCAGCCGGGTGACGCCCGAGCCGTTGATCAGCTGCAGGTCCAGCGCGGCCATGTCCTTCCACGCCAGACGCCAGCCTACGCCGAGGTCGATGCCGGGCGAGACCCCGAAGCGACGCTCGGGCTCCATGTACGCCAGCTGACCACCGAGGAAGAACGCGTCGTATTGGTCGTAGGCGTCGCGGAGGCCGAAGGGGGTGTGGAGCACGCCCATGCGCAAGGTGGTGCGTAGATTCTTGCCGGCGTGCAAGCGGAGGAACATCTCGTCCACAAACGGGTCGAGGATGCTCTCGTCCGATCCGGCGACAGCGAGGGTGTCACCGAGGATCTCCGGATCCACCGGCGGACTGTCGGGGATCGCGGCGAATTCCATCGCGGCGCGCAAGGAGAGCCAGTCGGTGGCCTCAAAGTCAACGCGGGGGCGCAAGTGGGCGACGGTGAACGTGGGCCGCGGCGGGTTTGCCGCAAACGCAGGGTCCCCGCCGCGCTCGAGGTGCTCAGCGACAAAGTTGGTTTGAAAATCGCCGCCGAACTTCCAAGGCTCGCTCCCGGATTGCTGCCCGCGATCGTCCCCGCCCCGCTGACCGTGAGCGCCTTCGGGGCGCTGACCCCGACCGCCGGAGCGCTGGGCACGCCCCTCGCCGCCGCGCGGTCCCGCTTCGGCAGGCAGACCCAAGCGGCCTCGAACCGCCGCGACCACCTCGGGAGGCGCGCCCCCTTGCTGCAAACAGGCGACGTCTGCGGGGGAGTATCCGGGAGCTGAGCCGCGGATCGCGTCGACGACCTGCCCCACGGTCGCGGACTGCGCCATGCCCAGCAGGTCGCCGCAGGACAAGGACGGCGCGAGGCTGCCGGCTGCAGGCTCCGCGGCGAGCGCGCTCGGAGCGTAGACGCCAAGGGCCAGGCCCGAAACGAGAGAGAGAACGATGTTCATGCGCTTCACATAGCCCGTGGGATTTCTTAGTTGAACTCGCTGGAGTCCGGATCGGGCTCCAGATCGTCGTCGTCATCTTCATCATCGTCATCGGCGATGATCGATCCGTGGTGCAGGGTCAGCCGCCAGCCATCGTCGGTGCGTAGGAACAAGTTCGTGCACGCGACCCGCGCCACGAGGCGATGCTCCCCTCGCGCGCTGACATTCTCTACGAGGGTGACCCGGCCGATCTCCCCGTACACGTCGACACGGACGTCGGTCACGCGGATGGACAAGCGTTCGCCCGAAGCGAACATGCGCCGCCACGAATTTTGCACGTTCATCGGCCCGACCAACGCTTCCGCTCCGGGGTGGATGCAGGTATCGCCGGGATGTCCCGCCCACATCAAGTCCATGCGCAGCGAGTCTCCCGCTACAAACGCCCAATAAAACGCGTCATTTGCGGCCAGCACGGCTCGGGCCTCAGGGTCGATCGCTTCGGACATTTCCCGATCTAACCGTTGGCGCAGCGCCCGGATAGGTCACGACATGCGCAACCTCCCCAGACGAGTCCGCCATCTCGCCGCCGCCCAGCCCCGGAACCTCGCGATCCTGCTGTTGAGCGGGACCACGCTCGCAGGATGCGCCCCCGCGCGCGACATCGGCCCATGGACCTTGGACCCCGACGGCGGGAGCCTGACCGTGACCCGCGACGATGGCAGCAGGCTGGTAGACGGCCTGAAAATCGAGATCGGAATCGGCAGCGCCGACGTCGCTTTCCAAAGCGGAGCCTATCGATTCTCCGATGAAACCGTCGAATGGAAGTCGGTCTCCGCGACCGGGCACCCTACCGGAAAAGATCCTGCCTATGTGTGGGAGCTCAAGGACGAAGCGGGGGACGCCTACGGGCAGGTGTCGATCGCGGAACAAGCGGCGGGACGCCTCGCGATCGCCGTCACCGCCAGCGACGACGCCGTGAATCGCGTTCGATTCTCGGTGCCCTGTCACGGCGATGACCACTTCGCCGGCTTCGGCCAGCACGCGCAGGACGTAGACCACGTCGGACAGGCCTTTCCGCTGTGGGTGAGCGAGCCGGGGATCGGCAAAGAGACCACCGAAGCACAGGACGACGACTGGTTCCTGACCGGCACGCGCCACGCGAGCAGCTACCCCGATCCCTTCTTCATCCTTCCCGATCCGTTGGGCGTTGAGATCGTGACCTCCAGCCGGGTCGAGGTGGACCTCTGCACCGCCGATCGCTGGACGGTGAGCGTGTGGAACCAAGCAGCAGAGGTGCTGTTCTACGACGTGAAGTCCCCGTTGGAAGCCGTACAGCAGCACGCCCTACGCTCGGGGACGCCGGTGATCCCGCCCGAGTGGGCGTTTGCGCCCTGGAACGACGCCGTCGGCGGCGAAGAGCGCGTGCGCACGGTCGCCAGTGAGCTGCGCGAGGCCGGAGCGACCAGCGGCGTGCTGTGGACCGAAGACTGGAAGGGAGGCGTAGACGGCGCGTACGGCTATCACCTGCTTCCAAACTGGGAAGTCGACGAGTTGCTTTATCCGGACGCCGCGGGCATCGCGGCCGATCTGACCGCCCAAGGCTACTCTTGGTTCGCCTACTTTCAGCCCTTTCTCGTCGAGGGCACTCCAGCATGGGATGAAGCTTCGTCCTTTGCAATTCGCAAAGATGACGGCACGCCGTACACGTTCACCGGGGTCACATTCGAGACCACCAGCGTGCTGGATCTCACCCGCGATGACGCCCGGGCTTGGGCAGAGAGCAAGATGCAAGCGGCGGTCGACCTCGGCTTCACCGGCTGGATGGCCGATTTTGCCGAGTGGTTCCCGACCGACGCCAACATCGCCGAGGGCAACGCGCTCGACCTGCACAACGACTACCCGCTGTGGTGGCAAGAGACGAACGCCGCCGTGCTCAACCACACCGATCCCGACGCCGCGCACCCGGAGACGGAAGGGGTGATGTTCACGCGCTCGGGCTGGACAGGATCTCCGACGCTCTCGCCGGTCGCTTGGGCCGGCGACCAACGCACCAGCTTCGACACCGACGACGGCCTGCCAACGGTGCTGCCGATGGGCATCGGCGCAGGCATCGCCGGCGTGCCGATGTACACCCACGACATCGGCGGGTACCAGTCCATCGGCAACGCGCCATCGACCAAGGAGCTCTGGTGGCGCTGGTGCACGCTTGGAGCGTTCACGCCGATCATGCGCACCCATCATGGCGCGTTCAAGTCCGACGACTGGCAGTTCGACAGCGATGAAGAGACCCTCGCGTTCTACGCCCGCTGGGCTCGCTTTCACGGGCAGCTCGCTCCGTATTTGCGTGGATTGGCCTTCGAGGCGCAGCGCAGCGGCACGCCGCTCGTGCTCGCGCCGTTCCTGAAATACCCGGAGGAGCCCTGGGATCGCATGGATGCGTGGCTCTTGGGCGACTTGTTCGTCGCTCCGGTGGTCGAACAAGGCGCGCTTGAAAGACAGGTGGATCTGCCCGCCGGTGCCGCGTGGTTTGACTACTGGACCGGGGCTGCCGCCGAGAGCGGTCGCTACGATGTGCCGCTCGACAGCATCGCCGTGTTCGCGCCCCGCGGCGCGATCATCCCGATGTACACCGACGCCCCGGACACCTTACGCGACGGTCCGTTGCCGGGGCTCGTCACCCGCGATGAGGTCGACACCGCACGCACTGTCACCATCTTCGGCTCCGGATCCGTCGACGCCAACTACAGCTTCACCGAAGCCGATGGTACCGTCTACGAGGTCTCCGGCACCTGCACCGGTCCAGGGAGCACGGCCTTCAGCACATCGAACGGCAGTTTTGACGTCAACGGGCTTCACGTCCGCATCCAGAGCCCCATCGAGCGGGTCTACACGGTCATCGTCCGGTAGGGGCGCGCCACGCCAGCCTCAACAACCGCACCGAACCGGCGCAGACCGCGCTATGGTAGCGGCCTCCCGGTTTCCCTGATGACCTCCTCCACCTCCCCGCTCTTCGCGCCTCTGCTGCTCTGCGCGTTTGCGCTGGTCGCCTGTGACCCGCCCGCCGCCGATGACAGCGTCGCGCCCGTGGCGAAAGCCGCTACCCCGCTCGCCGAGGGCGCGGCCTGCGACCCTGCCGAGGATCATTGCGTCGAAGGCACCGCGTGCTGCACCGAATGCTGTGAGGCAGAGAACACCCCGGTCTGCACCGCGATCATCGGGGACGCTTGCCCGCTGCCCGACCTCGCCGCGGACCAACCGCGCCTTGAGCAATCGCTGGTGGAAGAATGGAAGTACTTTGCGGAGGATGACTGCGCGATCGCCGAGGGATGCATCCTGACCGGGGGGTGGCGACGGCTGCTGCGCTTTGACCTGACGACCCCGAACTATGGAACGGCGGACCTTCGTTTTGGGGACCCCACCGGAAACCCGCTGTTTCATTACTCCGAGTGCCACGACCACTTCCACTTTGACGGCTACGCAAAGTACCAGCTGCTCAATGACGCCGCGCAAGAGGTCGCGCAAGGGCACAAGCAAGCGTTCTGCCTGCTGGACTTTGAGCCTTGGTCCGACGACGCGCATCCCCGCCCCCGCTACACCTGCGACCGTCAGGGCATCTCCGCCGGTTGGGCCGACACCTACGACAGCTACCTCGACTGCCAGTGGATCGACATCACCGACGTCCCTGCAGGCACCTACACCGTGCACGCCGCCGTCAACGTCAACAGCGTGCTGCCCGAGCTCGACTACACCAACAACACCGCCGACGCCAGCTACACCGTCGTCGAGGCACAAGACCTGCCCGCGGTCACCGAAGCGTGCGCGACCCGCTCGGACAACGAAGGCCGCGACTGCGGCTGGACCTTCGCCGGAAACTACGCGTGTACGCCCGGCGCGCCGGTGGATGTGGGCTGCACCGATGGCTGCACCGACGCGTGCGTGGGCGATCCCATCCTGCGCGTGTGCGAAGGCTCGGACAACCCTTGTTTTAGCTGGCAAGCGCTGGCCAGCAACGACGACGGGTGCGGCACCACGCACTGCCCCGTCGCGAGCGTGACGTGCCCAAGCAGCGGGATGGTCACCGTGCTCACGGGATCGTGGAAGTCGACAGACGGACCGGCGACGTGCGACCCGGTTCTGGAGTAGGTTGAACGTATGGTGTTGTCCCAAGTCCTGTCCCTGTTTCTGACTGTGGCGCTGCCCCGGATGATCGCGTTCGCGAGCGCGGGTTCAAGCAACGCCAGCGAATGTCTCGACTGCTGTCGCGCCTCGGGCATGTCCACCTGCGCCACCGAGATCTATGTGGCAGGCGACGCCACGCAGATCAGCAGCGTCTCGACCGGCTGGCGCGCCGAGGGCCTGTACGTCGTCTCCTGCGATGGCCGCGGCTATTTTGACGATACCCGAAGCGCAGTTTTTACCAAGCTGCCCTCATCCGGGGACGCCGCGCCGTCGTCGTCCGGACAATGGGCGTGCTTTGAGCGCAGCTGCCAGCTCCCAACCAACCTTTGTTTTGATGGCACCACCGGGCACGTCACCACCTGCGACACCGACGCGCCGCCCAGCGCCGCGTCTTTTCGCGCCGCACCGGGGCCCAAACCCGGCAGCGCCGTGCGCACGGCGACCAGCGCGCCGCGGATCGCCTCGCCCCCGCCGGTGTCCGCGTACAGCGCACCCGCCCCGCAGTCTCCGACCGGGCTCACCATCGTGGTCGCGGGCAAGCCCATCGCCGTGGAGCTGGCCCGACCCGAATCCGCGCCTCCCCCGCCGGTGATGTCACAATCCACGCCCCCGATGGGTCCCGCGGAGTCCGTATGGGGCGCGGAGCCCGTAGCGAGCCCTGCAGCGCCGCCTGTCGCGACCGTCTCGGCCCCCAAGCCCGCGCCGGCCAAGCCCAAGGCGAGCATCCTCTTCGACGACCTCGATGACGAGGACATCCTCGCCGAGCTTCGTCGCGGCGGGGATCCCTCTACGGTCCAGCCGAGAGCCCCCGTAGCGGAGGCGCCGTCCGAGCCCGCATGGTCCGCTCCGGTAGCCGAGCCGCCGATCGCGCCCGCGCCTTGGCAGCCCCCCGCCGTAAAACCTGCGGCGATCGCCCAGCTGACCGACGGCCTGCCCCGTGATCCGCCCAGCGCCTGTGAGGCCCCGATGGAGGCGCTGCGCGGAGAGGCCCGCAAGCAGGTGATGGCCGGGGACGACCTTCGGATGGCGAAAGACGGCGACGGCGCGGTGCAGAAGTACCGGGCCGCGCTTTCGATGGACTCCTGCAACGGCTATGCGTGGCTGGGTCTGGGCGAGGCGGCGTTGACGCTAAAACGCCCCGACATCGCGATCCGCCCGCTGCGGAACGCAACCACGCTAATGGCCAAGCACTACGGCGCGTGGACCGAGCTCGGGGAGGCCTATGAAGCCATCGGCCAAAGCACGCTCGCCGTGGACGCCTACCGTCAGGCCTTGAACGTCAAGCCCGGGCATCCCGCCGCCAGCGCCGGCCTCACCCGACTTGGCGCACAATGAACCCCGCGATCTGGCACGTCATGCTGGGCCTCGGGTTCAACCCCGCCGGGATCGGCGCGCTCGCGTGGCAAGACGCCGATCAGCTGTCTGGCACCCTCGCGGGGGAGTTTGACGGGGTGCTGCGCCCACCGCTGACCATGTACGGCGGCTGGTATGACGCGCACAACGCCGTGCTGGCCGACGTGTCGCTGGTGCGGTTCTCCACGGTGACCTACTCGGACACGTCCTCCAAAGACGCGATCGGCGCGACGCGCCTCGGGATCGACTACCGCCGCTACCTGCCCGAAGCGGAAGCGGGTGCAGGCCACGTCGATCTCTACGGACAGGTAGGCGCTTACGGGATCTTACCCAACGCCGTCGACACGTCGGAGGCCTACACCGAAGAGGATCAGGCGAGCGCGGACGAAGCTGCCGGCGAGATTCGTGCCCGCGTCAGCGGCATCGGAGCGCGCGTCGGCCTTGGCGCCGGCTACCGGTTCGGCGGCGCCGACGACGCGGCCAGCGCAACACTCGGCATCCGCGGCGCGCTGGTCGTACACCGCGCACAAGGCACGCTCGAGACCGGCACGATCGTCACGGTGATCGCGCTGCCCGAAGCCGCGCTGACGTTGGAATTTCGTAGGTGATCGCTGTCCTTTGGGCGCTGCTGACGGCGAGGATGTGCAGCGTCGCAGCGGCGGAGCCCGCAGCGGCGGAGCCCGAACCCGAAGGCAAGGGCGCGCCGTTCAGCGCGTGGGTGCTGCGGCAGCACGCGGATGTACACCCCGAGCCGCAATACCACTTTGCCGCCGAGGTTTTTCACGCCATCGCCGATGCAGCGGCCGCGCGGCCCGGCGTGATCGAAGCCCAGCGCCTCGGCGAGTCGCTGGCTCACCGTCCGATCTGGGCGTTCTCGGTGCATGACACGGCCGTGCCGGTGCAAAAGCGGCTCCTGCTCATCGCCAACATTCACGCGATGGAGTGGATCCCGACCGAAGACGCGCTCGCGTTCGTGCTCGACTACGCCGCGAAGCCCGAGCCCGGCGTCGAGGTCGTCGTCGTGCCGATCCTGAACCCCGACGGAAGGGCGCGGGTAGAGGCGGATCTGGTAGCGGGCCGCAATCTGTATCGCCGCGGGAATGAAGCCCAGGTGGACCTGAACCGGGACTGGTCGGTGAACCGGGAGAGCAAGGCGATCTGGCGCCACCTGATCCCCGGCCGATACACGACCTCGCCGGCGCCTTTGTCCCAACCCGAGACCCGCGCGATCGACCAGCTGCTGCGCAACACAAGCGACGTCCCGTTCTCAGGCTTCGTGTCCCTGCACAGCTTCGGCGGCTTCATTTACTACCCGTGGGCCGGCCTGTTCGAGCGCGCGCCCGACTGGGGACGCATGCAAGGAATCGCCGAGACCATGCAAGGAGGCATGGGCCCGCACGCATACCGGCCGCGGCAACTGTCGCGATGGGCCTTCTTTTTTCGCGGGCTGGGCATGGAGATCGACCACGTCTACGGCGAGTTTGGCATCCCCGCGTTTCTGGTCGAGACCACCCGCTCGGGCATTGAAGGCCTGCCCGACCTGCACACCTATTTCCGCTGGTACAACCCCCGAGAGCCCGCCCGCCACGTCAAGATGGGGCTGGGCATGCTGCGCGCATGGGTGACCGCCGAGCCGCTAATACAAGCCATGACAAGCCAACCCCTTGCGGACCTCCCCGGTTCGACTAAGTGACGCGCCCTGACGAACTGGCGTTCTACCGCCGCCCATGCGCCGCACGGGAAATCGCGTGACGACGCACATTCGAACAACAACCCCCGGAATCCACAATGATCACGGTTGAAGGCCTCTCGCACTACTACGGCGACCGCCGGGCAGTCGAAGGGCTCTCGTTCACCATCCAGCAGAACGAATGTGTCGGTCTGCTCGGCCTCAACGGCGCTGGCAAGTCCACCACGATGAAGGTGCTCGCCGGCCTGCTCGTCCCCACGGGCGGCACCGTCACCATCGACGGCGCGGACCTCGTGAGCTCCGGCGCGCAGTTCCGCTCGCGCATCGGCTACCTCCCCGAAGATCCGCCGCTGTACAAAGAGATGACCGTACGGGAGTTCGTGCTCTACTGCGGCCAGCTCAAGGGCATGCCCCGCGCTGCGGTCGCCGCGCGCCTCGATGAGGTCATCGCGCTCGCCCAGCTCACCGCGCGCCAACATCAGCTGATCGGCGAGCTCTCGCACGGCTACCGCAAGCGCTGCGGCATCGCGCAGGCGATCATCCACAAGCCCAGCGTCGTCATTCTGGACGAGCCGATCTCCGGTCTTGATCCCAAGCAGATCGTCGAGATGCGCCAGGTGATCCGGAACCTCGCCAAAGACGCCACGGTGATCATCAGCTCGCACATCCTCTCGGAGATCTCCGAGACCTGTGACCGCCTGATCGTGCTCAACGGCGGCAAGATCGTCGCTGCCGGCACCGAAGCCGAGCTGGCCGCGCGCGCAGGCGGAAGCGCTCGGGTCACCGCGCTGCTGCGCGGATCGGCCGAAGCCATCCAACGCGCGTGCACCACCGCGCGCGCCACCAACATCGAGCTTCGCGAAGAAGCCGGCGGGCTGACGCGCGCCCACGTGACGCTCGCGAGCGCGGGAGCAGAAGACGCCAAGGAGGTCCTCGTGGCCGCGTTGGTCAACAACGGCGTCGGCGTTCGACGCATCGTGGAAGACGACGGCGAGCTGGAACAGATCTTCCTCGGCCTGACGAAGGAGGCCTCATGAGCGGTATCTGGTTGATCGCACGCCGCGACTTTTCGGCGTTTGTAAACACCTTGTGGGGCTGGGTGATCCTGTCGCTCGCGCTGCTGATCGACGGGCTGTTGTTCAACGCCTTCGCGCTGACCTCGACCGCGCGCTACTCGGCGGAGGTCCTCACCGACTTCTTCCTGATCACCGGCGGCGTGGCGCTGTTCGCGGCGGTGGCGATCACCATGCGCTTGTTCGCCGAAGAGCGGCAGACCGGCACCATCGTCCTGCTGGAGTCGTCGCCGCTCTCCGAAGTGCAGTCGGTGCTTGGCAAGTACCTGTCCGGGTTGATGTTCCTCGGGTTGTTCCTCGCGCTGACGTCGTTCATGCCGGCGATGGTGATGGTCAACGGCAAGGTCAGCGCCGAGGAGATCGGCGTCGGCTACCTCGGGCTGTTCCTGCTCGGATCCGCCGGCATCGCGATCGGCACCTGGGCCTCCGCGATCTCGCGGAACCAGCTGATCGCGCTGGTGATCGCAGCCGCCGTCACGTTGTTCTTCGTGATGTGCTGGATGCTCTCCCGCGTGCTGGACGCCCCGTTCAAGGGCCTGTTCGCCTACATGGCGTTCTTTGACAAGCATCTTTCACCCTTCCAGGAAGGGCGGATCAACACCGAAGGCATCGTGTTCTTCGTGTCGGTCAGCTTTGCCTTTCTTCTGTTGGCCACGCGCAGCTTGATCGCGCGGAGGTGGGAATGAGTTCCGCAGGTATATTGTATGTTGTAGGCAGCTTTGCCATCTTCCTCGCCGAGCGGATGTTCTCCGCCAACGACATGGTGCGCTGGCCGCTGTTGCTGCTTGGAATGGTGCTCATCGGCTCTGCGCTCGCGGGCCGCGCCACCAGCTGGAAGCGCCATCCCAAAGCGACGAAGCTCTCGCTGGGCCTGTTCGGGCTCTCGATGCTCTCCGGGCTGATCTACATCGCGTCGATGCGCGACAGCGTGGCGATGCTGGGACTTACGCAGGAGAAAGCCGAACACCTGCGTGTCGCGCTCGAAGCGCTCATCCCGTTGGTGTGGCTCACGGGCGCGCTGCCCGCGCTCGCGATCGACGCGACCCTGTCGGCGAGCCCGCACAGCGTACATCCGGGGCGTCTGCGCAACGCGCTCGAAGGCGGCCTCGCGGTGGCCTTCGGCATCGGGATGCTGTTCCCGATCAACTACCTCGCGACCGAGTACAACAAGCGCTTCGACTACGGGTTCTTCAAGACCACCGCCGTCGGAAGCTCCACGCGCGCCGCGGTCGAGAGCATGACCGAGCCGATGCGCGTCGTGTTGTTCTTCCCGCCGTCGAGCGAGGTGCTTCGGGAAGTGCGGCCGTACTTCGACGATCTCGCCGGTTCCAACCTGCAAGTTGAGGTGATGGATCAGACCATGGACCCCGAACAGGCCAAGGCTTGGAAGGTCCGGGACAACGGCACCATCGTGTTCGTGAAGGGACAAGGAGACGACGAGCAGACCGAGTCGGTCAAGCTCGACGATGATCTCGACAAAGCCCGCAAGGACCTTCGTAAGCTCGACAGCAAGGTTCAGACCGCGCTGCTGAAGCTCGCGCGCGACAAGCGCACCGTCTACTTCACCGTCGGCCACGAAGAGCTGTACTGGAAGGGCGCGGCCGACGAGTTCACCAACATCGACATGGCCAAGAAGGTCCTCGAAGGGTTGAACCTCAAGGTCAAAGAGCTCGGCGTCGATGACGGCCTCGCTCAGGCGGTCCCGGACGACGCCGCAGTGGTGTTCGTGGTCGGCCCGCGCCGCGCGTTCCTCCCCGAAGAGATCAAGGCCCTGCAGGACTACCGCCAGCACGGCGGCGCGCTGTTCATCAACCTCGAGCCCGCTTCGGGCCCGGATGACGTCTCCGATCCAGCGCTCGCCGCGCTCGCCGGCGTCGGCTTCGGCGACCTCCCGCTGATGAGCGACAAAGCGTTCTTGAAGGTCACCGGCGGTCCCAGCGATCATGCCTTCGTCGGCACCAACAAGTACAGCTCGCACGAGTCGATCACCACGCTGTCGAAGAACGCCCAACAGGCGACGTTCATCACCCCGGGCGTCGGGAGCATCGCCGAGCTGCAAGAGCACGCCGGAAAGGTCACGAACACCATCAAGGCGATGCCGGAGTGGTGGGCGGACACCAACGGCAACTTCCAGTTCGACAAGGATCCTACGCCTGCAGCGGACGGCACGATCTCGATGGTCGGCGAGAAGCGCGGCGGGCTGGAGATCGCCTCCGTCGCGAGCGGCCCCGCGGACGGCAACAAAGAGTGGCGCGCCGCCGTGGTCGGCGACGCGACGTGGATGTCCAACGCGATCCTGAAGAATCAGGCCAACGCGGTGTACCTCGTGTCGACGATGGGCTGGCTGACGCAGGATCCTGCGCTCACCGGCGAGACCGAGACCGAAGAGGACATCAAGATCCAACACACGAAAGAAGGCGAAGCGATGTGGTTCTACGGGACCAGCGCGCTTGTGCCGGCGGTGGTGTTCCTGTTCGGAATGCTCCGCGTACGGTCCCGTAAAGTCAAGGGGAATGCGTCATGAAGTCGGTTGCGCTGTTTGGTGGAATCCTGCTGGTCACGATGGGCGCCTCCTGGGTGCAGTTCACCGCCGACGTAGAGAAGCCCAAGGAGGGCATCGTGCTCGTCGACGGCACGAAGGCGGACCTGAAGGGAGCGACGTACAAAGCCCCGGACTTGACCGTGGAGTACGAGATCCGCAGCGACGCGCTCGGCAGCTACGGCTGGGTGACCGTCACCGAGATCAAGAAGAAAAAGACCCCCGTGACCGATAAGCCCGGCGAGTTCACCGAGACCAGCGAGACCAAAATCTCCAAGTTCAAGGCGGGCAGCGGCAACGACAAGCTGCTTGAGAGCCTCGCCCCGCTCATGGCGGTGCGGGAGCTGGCCGAGGTGCCGGTGGACAAGATCGAGTCCTTCGGCCTGACCGCGCCGGACACCTCGATGCGCGTGCAGATCGGCAGCCAGGACCGCACCCTTCTGTTGGGCGGAGAGACCTACGGCACCAAAGACCGGTACGTGAAAGACTCCGCGTCCAACAAGGTCTATGTGGTGGACGACGAAGTGTTCAAGTCGCTGAAGTTCGCCAGCACCCGCCTTCCCGAGCGCGCGCTCACCGACCTCAAGCCAGAGCAGATCACCTCGGTCTCTCTGGGCCAAGGCGGCACCAGCGTCGCGTGGAAGCACGCCAACAAGGACGACAAAGCCGCGGCCTACTGGGAGCGAGACGGCGCTGCGCCGATCACCGACGGCGTGAGCGCACCTCCCGCAGACGGCTCGCCCGCGGAAGCGCCGACCACCAAGGACTCGACGTTCGGGAACTGGATGGAGCTGGCGCTCAAGCTGAAGTCCACGGCCTACGTGCAGGACGGCGAGGAGCCGGCTGCGGTTGAAGCGGGCTTCGACGTCACCTTCCGCTCAGAGGGCAAGCCCGAGCAGACCATTCACGTGCTCCATGCGGGCGACGAGTGGTTCGCCCGAGGCGACTACACGCGTGGTCTGGTCAAGCTCTCGAAGGGGCCGGCAGAGGACTGCTTTGCCGACGTGGACGACATCCTCGAAGGGCGCGTCCCCCCCGAGAAGCCCAAGGCGGTCAAGCCTCCCCCGGCGCTCACCAAGCCCCCGGGCAGCGACAAACCGGCAGCGGCTCCCCCGGGCGCGCCTCCCGGAATGCCCGGCATGCCCCCTCGCCCTCCCGGTCCCCCGCCGACCCTCGCGCCGAAGGGGCGCTGAGCCTTTCGCGCATCTGGGCCGCGGACCACCGCCGCGGCCTGTCACCGAAACAGGAGATGCCCGATCGACAGCGCGGCGTCGCCCGTAGCGGACACCTCGACACGGTTGAACTTCTGGTCGACCATCGCCTCCGGCAGCGTGAGCTTCCGCAAGTACAGACCCGGGCTCTTCGCATCGTCGCTTGATCCGCGGGCCTCGCCCAGCAGTGTGGTATCCGCGTAGAACCGCAACACGTAGTCGTCGCTGGCGTCCGCAGCGACCTCGACAGTACGCGCCGTCATCGGTGCGGCCGCGACGAAACGCACCGTGCCGCCCACGGGAACAAGGATATTGCCAGCCGCGTTCCAGGGGGTACGCGCGGCGCGGGGGGTGGACACGGAAGCCAGAGGCACCTCAGTGACGCTGGCCGTGGCTGGGCGGACAGGAACCGCCGGACTGACCGGGGCCGCCGGGCTGACCGGGGCCGCCGGGCTGACCGGGGCCACAGGCGCCGCCGGACTGACCGGCGCCGGTACCGCAGGAATCACGCTGCCCCAGTTCACCGCACCGCCGGTCACCATCGACGCGGCCCCCCGCGTCGCATCCCGGTCGACCACGGTGCGGTCCACCGAAGCGAGGCGACGGGCAGCGTAGTCGTCGAGATCCGCGTCGAAGGCCCCGAGGTTCCACTGTACGATCGCGGCAAGACGCGCAGGATCGAAGAGGTCGCCCGAAACGATCAACCGGACATGCTCCATGTACCGGGTGAGCGCAGCGTCCATGTCCGACGCATCTCCCGAGCCCCGATACTTCAGGTACCCACGCGGCACGTAGCGCGCGTAATGACCGACTCGCCACGCGCGGACATCATCCATCGGCAAGCGCGCCAGCAACGGGTCCCCCAGCGCCACGGCATCGACCACGACGACATCGGGCCCGGCGTAGTAGCCCAGCATTCCGACGGTGATCGCCTGCACGACGAAGGCATGGCCAGCGGCGCGCGCGGCCTCCCCTTCCCGCCGCGCGACCCGCCCGTCCCTCGAGAACACGTGCGACTCCGGCGAATTCGTCCGGCTCACCCGCTCGATGGCGTTGGTGTCCACGTAGGCGAGGCGCTCATCGACGATGCCGGTCTGCGGGAGCGTGCCGGTCGGGACCGCGAAGGTAGCGGAGCGAGGGAACACGAGCAGCAGCAGCGCGCTTAGGCCGAGCGAGCCCGGGAGGGCAACGCGTGGGGGTACGTGCGATCGAGCGACCTCAGCGAGCAGGCCGAGCGCGAGGAAGGTCGGGACCGCGTAGAAGCGCCCGCTCATGAAGTCGCCGCCGACGCGCACGATGTACAAGGAGTACGCGGCGAGTCCGACGGCGAGCGCGCCGAGCCGGCGGTCTCCCGTCGCCCAGAGGCCCGCGACCATCCCGGAGACGAGGATCACCGCCGATGCAGGATCCCGGCTCAGGAAATCCACCGCATACGCCAAGCCCTGAGGCGCAAAATCCGACGCGCCCAGCCCCGTGCTCAGCTTGGCGTACGCGGTGTTGGGGTACAAGCTGCCATAGTAGAAGAGGCTGAACGCCTCCCACGCAAGCAGCGGGAGCGCACCAAGCAGCAGATCGACGGCTACGCGCCGCACTGCCCCCGCGCGCAACTCCCCCGCGCGCACGGCGAGCACCGCGACCGCGAGCACCACCGGCGCGTAGATCAGGACGTGATCCTGCCGGTTCGTCGCCGCGAGCGCAGCCAACAGAGCCAACACGCGGAGCCGGCCCCGTCCGCCCAGCTCGTAGAGGAAGGCTCCGCCCAGCGCGTAGCCTAACGGACCTTCGAGCCCCGACGTCGCAAACTCCGTCACGCACTTGGACACGAACAGCGCCGGCAACACCACGAGCGCGCCCGCACCAAGGCGCCGCGAGAGCAACGCGACGCCCGCCCCTGCGCATACCAGCGACACGGTGATCACCGACGCAAACACCTCGTGGGTCATCGCGTACACCGGCAGGTTGATGAGCAGCCACAGCGGGTGCGTGTAGGCCTGTACGCGCTCGTCGATGTTCCAGCGCAGACCGTACCCATGGACGAAATTGTCGATGGTGCGGAAGGTCAGGTACGCATCCTCGGTGACCCACGCGCGGGTCAGGAAGTTGAGCGCGGCGAGCGCGGAGGTCAGCGCCACCGCGAACAGCCCAAGACGGGGATGCGCGTTCACATCCGCACCGGTGCTTCATACGCCGCGTCGCATGGTGCCGACCGCGGGGAGCTCGTACAACGAGGCGTACATGCGGCGACATAGGCGAAAAAGCAATAGAAACGGTTCAAATCTGCACTCTGTGGGGCCTGCTAACACGCTGCCCCACGAGAGAGCCCCGGGCTACTCGCAGACGACGTTCGGGTCCCCCGCGCCGGCCGCAGAGCCCGCCGCCAAGTGCGCGACGTACGGAGCGCCGTACCCACAGTTGAGCGGCGTCCCTTCGGACTCAGCGTAGACGTTCACCTGCTGCCCGTGTCCCACCTCGAAGGCGCCGGTCCCCGCGCCGTCGGTCTCGTCATCCAGCGCAAAACGAACGAAGCGAACGGCGGGCGTTCGCGGGCAACCCGGCTCTACCGCCATGCAGCCGCTGTCGGCCACAAGCCAATCCTCGCCGCCTACGCCCGAATCCTGCCCGTACGGCAACGCCGAGCGCAAGAAACCAAAGCCCCCATCGGGCTCGGTCGC
Organism: uncultured Pseudomonadota bacterium; assembly: GCA_903900265.1. Lineage (GTDB taxonomy): Bacteria > Myxococcota_A > UBA796 > UBA796 > SXON01 > CAIUMM01. The sequence goes on along the minus strand of CAIUMM010000075.1, from coordinate 134,331 downwards.
GGGGAGGATCGCGTCGAAGCGGTAGTCCGGGGCCCCATCGCCCAACAGCGCCACGCCGATGCTCCCGCGCGACTCCTGGGCTTGCCGCCAGTCGGCTTGCAGCGTGACGCCGTTGCCGTCCGAGTGGGCGTAGACCAAATAGGGATCGCCCGCCTCTGACGCAAACACCGAGGTGTCATGCGGCGAGTTCAGGAACCCCACCGATGGGTAGGTCCACGCGTGCTCCCAGCCCGCTGCCCCGGGACGAAACAACATGACAAGACCGTTGCCATCGTCCCCGCCGCTGACGCCGCCCGCCTCCACGTCGCCGTTGGACGAGCGAAAGGTGACGAGCACCCCGCTGCTGCCGTCATCGAGCGGCACCGCGTCGACGTCGTTCGGGGTGCGCCCCGCCGCCCACTCGGGGAGCACCGCGCTCGAGAGCACGTCGGTGACGACACCGCAGCGGGTGTTCTTGTCGAGGTGCACCGTCAGCACGCGCTCGTTCACCGTGTCGGCGATCAGCAGATCCACGCTGCTTGTGTCTTCGGCGAGCACGTCGAAGTCGTGCACATGGGCCAAGCGGCAACGCAGCACCGCGGAGAGCGGCGCGTCCGGCATGTCCGAGCCATCCCCGCAAGGCTGGGTAGCCGCGCAAATGTCGAGCTGACCTGCGTAGTTCGTCGTGAAATCCAGCGCATCGAGCCGCCACAGCGGGCTGTCGGGCGCGCCATCCACGCGGATCCGCTCGATCGCCGAGCGCTCGAAGTTCCCGTCGATCGCTTGGCGATCGTAGGTCAGCACCAGCTCGTCTTGCTCGGGAAAGGCCTGAAACGACAAGCACTCCGCGTCCGCCGGGGCGGAGCCGCCATATTCAGGACCGCAGTCGTCGGGATGCAGCGACCGCAGGTTGACCGTCTGCGTGGCGGCGCGGTCTCGAAGCTGAGTGTACACAAACCGCTGGTTCCCGCTGTCCGAGACCATCACGACCGCGTCGGGGAGCGCGTCGATCACGGGTTCGGGCGCGCATCCAAGGGCCGCGGCCCACGCGACAGCGAGCAAAACGATGCGCCAGTTCATCCGCGCACGCTACCCCGAAATCCGCGGGGAGGCGCGAAGGCCGTCGAAGACGAAACGACGCGCCGCGCCAGCGATGCGCAGCCCCGCGCCGCGCCAGCGATGCGCAGCCCCGCGCAGCGGCCGGGGGCGCAGCGCGACCCGGGGCGAGCGCGGAGCGCGCAGCAGCGCGACCGGGGCGAGCACGCAGCGCGACGGCGCGACGCGCCGGGGCGCCCAAAGGCTCCTACAACACATCCGCGTCGAAACCGAAGAGCACGCCTGCCCACTGCTCCGGAGCGGGCCGGTACTTTCCGGTGTCATCGGGCCCCGTCCGCATCGCAGCCGCGATGCGCAGGCGCCACGCCCCGGTCCGCAAGCGCGCGCCGAGCTGCCCGCACAGCTCCGGAGCGCCGTCGGCCTCCTGCGTGACCTGAAGATCCAACGCCGCATAGGGGGCCACGCGCCAAGGCCCTTCCACCTCGGCGCCCACTTGAAGCGCGAGCGGCTTCTCGTCGGGGATCACGTGCAGGAGCGCACGCCCCCCCACGTAGACGCGCGCAGGCCCAAGCTGGCGCACCACCGTCAGCGCCGCCCACTCGCGGCTGTAGGCCCCGATGTTCGTCGGGAGCGCGCCGTCGTCTCGAACGCCGTCGCCGTAGTGCGCGGAGAGGTGCGCCCAGGTCAGGCGAGCCGACCACGGCCCGGCTTGGACGTCCAACGGGAACAAGAACAGGCCGTCGAAGGTCTCAAAGTCGAACACGAGCGGGCCGTCAGGCTGAAAGCCCAGAAACAGCCCCGCAGAGACACCGAACTGCGCGCGCACCGCGCCTGCGTCCAGCTCCACCAGCGGGAAACGAGCGGCGACGGTGGCGTCGATGCCGTCGCTGTGCGCGACCACGACGCTGTACGGCGAGCGCGTGTCGGCGAGCGGCGGCGCAAAGGCCGGGCGGGGCGGGAGGGCGGACCAGCGCGGGGAGGTCAGCGAGGGACCCGGCGAGGGAGCGGGCACGTCGTCGGCCCACGCGCGCGACCACACGCAAAATAGGGCGAGAGCGGCGAGACCGAGCATCGTGTCGGGCATAGCAGGGGGCGGGAGGGGCGTCGATGCGGGGGGTGCGCTCGAACGGAATCGCAGCTTTGGACACGATGCGGTCGGTGCGGGCATCGAAAACGCAATCACGATGCGCGGTCGCCTCGGCCGAACCTGACGCGGGAAGCGCCTGACGTGAACCACCCGCGCCGTATGCAGCTTCTCCCACCGCGCGGAAGCTGCTCGCCCCGCGCCGTGCCCGGCGCTAAAGACGACCTCATCGGATGGAGCTCGTATGCCTGGACCCGTCGTAATCGTTGGTGGCACAGGAGGTATCGGGGCCGCGCTCGCGCGGCGGCTCGTCGCCGACGGCCGCGCTGTGCACCTCGTTGCGCGCGACGCAGGCCGTCTCGCCTCCCTCGCCGACGAGATCGGCGCCACCTGGGCAGCAGCCGATGTGGTCGACGAAACCCAACTCGCCGCAGCGATCGCCGCCGCCGGCGACGCTGTCTCCGGGCTCGCCTATTGTGTGGGCTCCATCGTGTTGAAGCCGATCCGACGCGTCGACTCCGCCGCCTTGGTCGACGCCTACCGACTGAACGTGGTCGGCGCGGTGGTAGCCGTGCGCGAGGCGCTCGACGCGCTCAGAGCCGGCGGCGGGTCGGTGGTGTTGTTCTCCTCGATTGCTGCGGGGCATGGGTTCACGAACCACGTGGTCATCGCCTCGGCGAAGGGCGCGGTAGAGGCACTCACCCGGAGTCTCGCAGCCGATCTATCTCCGTCAATCCGTGTGAATTGCATCGCGCCCAGCCTCACGGACACGCCCCTCGCGGCCGCCCTCACGAGCAACGATGCCATGGCCAAGTCCATCGCTGCGCTCCACCCGATCCCGCGGCTCGGCCAGGCGGCGGACATGGCGGCTGCCGCCGCGTTCTTGCTCGGGCCGGAATCGGGGTGGATCACCGGGCAGATCCTGCCGGTCGACGGCGGGCGCTCCACGGTGCGCACCAAGGGGTAGGCCTTGGCTCGGGACGCCCCCACCCCCAAATTCACCCACCCGGTGTAAGACTAAGCCTCGGGCAGCGTTGTGCCTGCGAACCTCCCCGGAGTCCCATGACCAGCCTTCTCCTCCTCCTCGCTTGCACCGGCTTCAGCGCGACCAGCACCCCGGTCTCGGCCAAAGACCGCGACCCCGAACCCATGGCCACGCGCCCCGGCGTCACGCCCGCGGTGGTCCTGCCGACCACGCCGCTCGTGCAGCAAGAGTGCTTCGCCAGCGCAAACGAGTACCGCCGGTACCGCAGCGGCGCGGTACCTCCGCCGTCCCCGGTAGGCTCGGCCGCTGCACCCAAAGCCGCGCCCGTCACCGCAGCCCCAAGCAGCGCGGCAGCGCCCGCAGCAGCGCCCGCACCGGCGATGGCCTCTACCGGCGCCTCGGCCTCGAGCGGCGCGATGGAAGGCGCCGCGCTTGGACGGGGCGGGGCGACCGCGGGAGACGCGCTCGCAGGGGGAGCGGCCCCACGGCAATCTCCGGCCGCCGACAAGGCCACAGAGTCCAAATCCGCGCCAGCAAAGCCCAAAGAGAGCGCCAAAGCGAGCGCCAAAGCGAGCGCGAAGAAAGACATGCCGGCGCGGGCAGAGATGGACGAGATGCAGACGCTCCCCGACGTCACCGCAGCGCGTCCGCCGCAGGATGACAGCGCCGACTGGGGCGCCACCGTGTACCTGTCGAACGACGACAGCATGAGCCTCGCCTCCGCCCAGCGCCTGCTGTGGGCGATCCAAAACCACGGCCCGGTCAAGACGAGCGAGATCCGCCCCCACGAGCTGCTCAACTACTTCGGCTTCGACACCGCCGAGGTCAAACCCGGCCAGGTCTACTCGGCCCTCGGCGCCGCCGCGCAGACCGCGCCCGACACGCTGACGATGAGCTTCGCGGTCAAAGGCTACACGCCCGCGCGCAAGCCGCTGGACCTGACGCTGGTGCTCGACCGCTCGGGCTCGATGGCCGCAGAGGGCCGCATGGACTACCTCCGCCGCGGCCTGCTGAAGATGACCGAGAGCCTGCAGCCCGGCGACCGCATGGATCTTGTGCTCTTCGACAACGAGCTGTGCTCGCCGCTGCAGAACTTCGTGGTCGGCCGGGACGACATGAGCCTGTTGACCTCGGCGATAAGCCACATTCAACCTCGCGGGTCCACCAACCTCGGCATCGGACTCCACGAAGGCTACGCGCTCGCGACCGGCCGGGATGTGCACGCCCCCGGTGAGGCCGGGCGCAACAAGCGCATGATGCTGATCACCGACGCGCTGATGAACGAAGGCCAGATTGATCCCAACATCCTCTCCGAGATCGGCCGCGGCTATGAGCAAGCCGGCGTCAACCTGACCGCCGTCGGCGTCGGCACCGACTTCAACGACAAGGTGCTCGACCAGCTCTCCGAAAAGGGCCACGGCGCCTACGTGTACCTCGGATCCGAAGCCGTGGTGGACCGCGTGTTCGGCGTCGGTCTCGACGCGCTGACCCGCACCATCGCCCGCGACGTGCACTTCTCCGTCGACCTGCCGCCCAGCCTCGCGATGGAGCGGTTCTACGGCGAAGAAGCCAGCACGAACAAAGAAGACGTGCAGCCGATCAACTACTTCTCCGGCACGTCCCAGCTGTTCTTGCAGGACCTGAAGATCCGCGGCGGCCACGTGGTGCCCTCTGACCCGATCGTGCTCAACGTCGAATGGGTCGACCCGGACACCGGCGCCGCTGAGACCCAGAGCTTCCACACCACCGTCGGCACGTTGATGGAGAGCGACGCCCGCAACCTCCAGAAGGGCCGTGCGCTGATGGCCTGGTCCGACCTGCTGATGACCCGCTCGCTGGGCGGGGACGTGTGCGGTCAGCCCATGACCACGTGGCGGGAGCGGGTGACGGCGCTCGGTCAGGACGCCGAGATCAGCTGGTTGGACAGCCTGACCAGCCCCTTGTGCGGCCAGGCTCCGGTGCCCGTGGCTCCGACGCCGCGCACGGTAGCGCTGAAGATCAAGCTCGACTCCGACCTGCCGATCGCCGAGGTGGGCCTGAGCTGCGGCAGCTGGCACGGCTCGGACAGCCTCGGATCCGGCGAGAGCGTCGCGCGATTTGACGCCCGTCCGGGAAGCTGCACGCTGACGCTGCAGGGCACCGTGCCGATGACCACGCAGGTGCAAGTGCCGGAGACCGGCGCGGATCTGCGCTGCGTCGTGCGCGCCGGGCGGCTCGCCTGCAACTGAGCGCACGGCCGAGCGCGCCCTAGGTGCGCCCCTATGTGCGAAGCCGCCGGGCTCAGCGGCTCCGAAAGATGAACCACGCAGCGCCGCACATACACACTGCGGCGCCTGCGTAGTTCCACGTCAAGCGCTCCCCTGCATAGAGCACCGCAAACGCAGCGAACACCGTCAAGGTGATCACCTCTTGCAGGATCTTCAGCTGTCCCAGCGTGAGGGTGTCCGCCCCCATCCGGTTGGCGGGCACCATCAAGCAATACTCAAAGAACGCGATCCCCCAGCTGAGAAGGATCGCGATCCAAACGGGCTTGTCGCGCAACGTAGAGAGGTGACCGTACCATGCGAACGTCATGAAGACGTTGGAGAGGAACAGCAGGGCTACGGTCTTCCACACCACACCGCTCCCGATCAGCTGCCGAACGTCGCCCGCATGTAGGCGATGCAATCGGCGGTCTGGGTGTCATCGAGCGCCTGGGCCGGCATCTCGCCGACGCCGTTGAGGATCGCGTCGGCGATGCCGTCATCGGAGAGGTCGTTGGTCTCGAAGGTCAGGTCGGCGGCGGCGACGCCGTTGACCTCAACGCCGAGCATGCCGTCCGCGCCGTGGCAGCTCTCGCAGGTGGAAGCGTACACTTCGGCGCCGGCCGTGGCGTCGCCGCCCGAGTAGTCCGCAGAACCGCACGCAAACAAAGAGAGGATCAAAATCATCGGAGCTCCAAAAGAACGATAATCGCCACCATGGCAGGGCACGCTTTACCCACCCGATCGCCGTTCGTCCATGACGATTTCCGGATACCCACAGCGCGATGATCCAGACCAGCCGCTTGCAGTTGCGCCCGCTGACCACCGATGACGCGGCGTTGATGACCGAGGCCGTAGCCGAGTCACTCCCCCAGCTGCTCCCGTGGATGGGTTGGGCACACCCGGCGTACGACCAAGACGACTCCGAAGCGTGGATGGGCTACGCGCGGGAGATGTGGTCGCTGGGGCGCGAGTTCCAATTTGGGGTTTTTGCAGGCTCGACGTATCTGGGAGGCTGCGGCATCGATCAGGTGGATTGGCGACTGCGCAGCGCAAACCTTGGATACTGGATTCGCACCAGCGAGGTCGGACACGGCTACGCGGCGGAGGCGGGACGCGCGGTCGTCGAATGGGCGTTTCGGATGCACACCCTGTTTCGCATCGAGATCGTCGTCATGGTCGGAAACGAAGCCAGCGAGCGCACCGCCGCGCGGATCGGCGCGCTGCGTGAGGGCGTAGCGCGAAACCGACTGACGCTGCGCGGGTCTCCACGCGACGCCACCGTGTACAGCCTGATCCCAAGCTGATCCCAAGCGGATCTCCGCCCGAGCCCTAACGCTCAGTGCGCGCCGCCCCAGGTGCGCGAGACCCCGGTCTCCGCCAGCAACGGCACCCGCAGCGTCGCGCCGTCAAAGGTCCGAACGCCCTCCATCGCGGCCCGAACGCGGGTGCGCACGTCCTCCACCTCGCCTTCGGGCACCTCGAGCACGAGCTCGTCGTGCACCTGCAACAGCAGCTTGGCCGACGTCCCGACGATGGCTTTGTCCACCGCGAGCATCGCGAGCTTGATCAGGTCGGCGGCGCTGCCTTGGATCGGCGTGTTGATCGCGATGCGCTCCGCCGCAGATCGGTCCATGGGGTTGGCGGCATCGAGGCCCTCCACCGCGCGACGACGTCCATACAAGGTGGTCGCGAAGCCATTTTCACGGGCGCGGGCGCACGCGGCCTCCATGGTCAGGCGCACCTGCGGATAGCGCGCAAAGTACCCGTCGATGTAGCGCTGGGCCTCGGTGCGCTTGATGCGCAGGTCATTGGCGAGCCGCGTGGCGCCCATGCCGTACACGATCCCGAAGTTGATCGCCTTGGCGGCGCGCCGTTGCTCGTTGCTGACCAGCGCCTGGGCGATGTCGAAGATCTCCGACGCAGTGCGGCGATGGATGTCCTCGCCGTTCAAGAAGCTCTCCACCAGCGGCCCGGTCTGGCAGTAGTGCGCCAACAAACGCAGCTCGATCTGTGAATAGTCTGCGGACAAGAACACGTGCCCCGGCGCCGCGACGAAGCAGTCCCGCACGCGACGGCCCTCCTCCGAGCGCACCGGGATGTTCTGCAGGTTCGGGTCACTCGAAGACAGGCGCCCAGTCGCCGCGACCGTAGGGTCAAAGGTCGTGTGAATCCGACCGTCTGCGGCGACGAATTTCGGCAAGGTGTCGATGTAGGTGTGCACCAACTTGTACAGCTCGCGGTAGTTCAGGATCGCGCCGGGGAGCGGGTGCTCTTCGCGAAGCTTGTCGAGGGTGTCGGCGTCCGTCGACCAGCCGGTCTTGGTCTTCTTTCCGCCCTTCAATCCGAGCTTGTCGAACAAAATCTGCGCGAGCTGATGCGTGGAATTGAGGTTGAACGGGCCGCCCGCGAGCGCGTGGATCTCCTTGATCTGCACCTCGAGGCGCCCGTTCAGCTCGGCGCTCAGCTTGCCAAGCGCGTCGGTGTCCAACAAAATGCCGTTGTCCTCCATCCGCGACAGCACGCTGAGCACGGGCAGGTCAATCTCGCGGTACACACGCTCGACCTGCCATTTTTCAACCTCCTGCTCCAACAGGCGATCGAGCCTCAACGTCGCGAGCGCCGCAGCACCCGCGCCATCATTCGAAGGCATCGCCGCGTCAAACCACCGCTTGTAGATGTCCGCGAGGCTACGAGGGACCTCCGGCACGCGCAGGTAGTCGGCGAGCTTGACGTCCCCGACGAGCCCGGCGAGCGTAGCGCCTGTCCCCGCACCTCCGGTCGCGAGCGCATGGGCGAGCGCCTTCACGTCGTACCCGGTCTTCGGGACCGTCGGATCGGCGAGCAAATCCCGCAGCCACACCCGCCCGGCGTCATCCAGCGGCACCACCGCGAGCCGCTCCCCGCCCTGATCCCAAGCGAGCACGGCGCGCGCTTGCTTTTCGAGCCCATCCTCCACCGCGACGACCACGCGACCGACGCCGCGCAGATCGGCGGTGAGCGCCTGCAACGGCCCCGGGCCCCACACCGTTCGGGCGGCGACCGTCGCCACCGCCTCCATCCGACTGGCGACCGGGTTCACGGCCACCGATCCCGGATCGAGCTTCAATTCCGCCATCATCGACCGGAAGTTGTACCGGGTCAATCGCGCCGCGAGCTCCGCGTCGTTGCGCGGTTGCAGCTTTAGGTCTTCGAGCGCGTGCGGCACCGGCTGGTTGACGTCGATGGTGACCAGCACCTTGGCGAGCCGCACGATCTCCGCGCTGTCCCGCACTGACTGTCCGGTTTTACCGCCGATCTTCTCCCAGCTCGCGAGCACCGACTCCACGTCTCCGTAGGCGTTGATGAACTGCGCGGCTTTCTTTTCGCCGACGCCAGGGACGCCGGGCACGTTGTCGACGGTGTCGCCCATCAGCGACAACAGGTCGATGATCCGCTCCGGGCCTACACCCCAGCGCTCGCGAACCTCCGCGGGCCCCGACTCCAGCTTCTTGATCGGGTCGTAGATGTGGATGTGATCGTTGACCAGCTGCCCGAAGTCTTTGTCGCCGGACACGATCAGCACGTCGACTTCGGGGCTTCCAAAGCGCACAGCGAGCGTGCCGATGACGTCATCCGCTTCGGTGCCGGGCATCGCGATGACCACAAAACCGAAGGCCTCGGCGAGCGGCGCGAGCTCGCCCCACTGCTCGCGTAGATCCGCCGGCATGTCGGGCCGCTGCCCCTTGTAGTCGGGCAAGAGCTCATTGCGAAAGGAGTCGCCGACGTCGAACACCAGCGCGATGTAGTCGGGCTTCTCGTCGCGCAGCATCGCGAGGAGCACGCGGGCAAAGCCGAAGAGCGCGCGGGTGGGAAACCCGTCGGGCGCGCGCATGTCGGACTGGATGCCATGGTAGGCGCGGAAGGCGTGGTAGGGAGCGTCAACGAGGAGGAGCTTCTTCGGCATCTGCCGCACGTAGCCCGTAGCGCACCCGGTTTCCTACAGGTTTCCCACATGCCGCGGACAAAGGGTGGCGAACGGGCGCAGTTCGGATATCCGCCGCCCAGATCGGAGCCCTCGCATGTCGCACATCTCGACCCGCCTCGTCCTTTGCACGTTTGCACCCCTGCTTGTCAGCCTCTACGGCTGCGGCCCCGACCAAACGCTCGCCCCGACCGGGGACGACACGGCGATCGGCTCCGACTCCGACTCGAACAGCGACTCCGACAGCAACTCCGGCACGGACGACACCGCGCCCGCCGCGACGATCACGTCGGTTGAAGCCAAATTGGTTCCTGCGGCGACTACGATCACCACCCGTCAAACCGTGCACGTCGTCGTGACCGCCACGTGGTCGGACGGCACGACCAGCGACGTCACCGCAGACTCCGAGATCCAGTCTTCTGCGCGATCGATCCTGGACTTCTTCGCGCACGACATCGGACAGCCCTTGCTCGCCGGCACCGTGAACATTCAGGTGCATCCCGAGGACGGCCCCGATCCGGCCCCGATCCCGCTCACCGTCACGCTCGCGGCGCTGCAAGCCGGGGATCTGGTGTTCAACGAGCTGCTTATCGACCCGGCGACCACCGCCGATCCCAACAAAGACGGGAAGTCGGACGCAGTCGACGACGAGTTCGTCGAGATCGCCAACGCTTCCGGCGTCACCGTCGATCTCGGCGGCGTCACCTTCTGGGACTCCGGAGTGGACACGCCCCGTCACACGTTTGCTTCGCCGACCATCCTGCAAGCGGGTCAGGTCATCGTGCTGTTCGGGGGAGGCACGGTCACCGCGCTGTCCGCCGCCAATGCCCAGTTTGTCGTAGCCGCCAACGACGACGTCGGCTTGCAATACGGGATCGCGATGAACAACGACGGCGACGTCGCCAACCTGCGCGCCGCGGATGGAACGACCACGCTGGCGTCGACGCCCTTCGGCTCGGCGGGCGGCCCCGCGGTCGTTTCGGACGCGTCGCTGGTGCTCTCGCCCGAGGTCAGCGGCACCTCCTACACGCACCACGGCTACGTGAGCGGCTCCATCGGCGCACAGAGCCCCGGCACCCACGCCGACGGCTCGGCGTTCTCCGGCCCCGCCGGCGTCTACCCGAGGTAGCGCACTCCCCCGTTCCGCGAGGGACGCCCAATCCGCGCCGCCCGACCCGCGTGGTCAGATCAGCGCGATGCGCAGGACCTCTTCGATGTGGTCCACGAAGTGGAACGTCAAGGACTCCCGCAGCGCCGGCGGGATGTCGTGCAGATCGCGCTCGTTGAGCTTGGGCAGCACCAGCTCGGTGACGCCCGCGCGCCGCGCCGCGAGCACCTTCTCTTTGACGCCGCCGATCGGCATCACCCGCCCGCGCAGCGAGACCTCGCCGGTCATCGCGACCGTGGCCCGCGCGACCCGGTTGGTCAACAAGCCGACCAGCGCCGTCACGATGGTGATGCCCGCGCTCGGTCCATCTTTTTTGATGCCACCCGCGGGCAGATGCACGTGGAAGTCATGCTCGGTGAACACGGTGTTCTGCAGGCCCAGCGCGGCGGCCTGCGCCTTGACCAAGGAGAACGCCGTCTCCGCGCTCTCCTTCAGCGTCTCGCCGAGGTTGCCGGTCAGCTTGACGACGCCCTTACCAGCGACCATCGTGACCTCGACGAACTGGATCTCGCCGCCGACCGGGGTCCAGACCAACCCAATGACGATACCGCAGCGATCGATGACACCGGCCAGCTCGTGATGCACCTTGGGCGGCCCCTGCCACTCGACGAGCAGCTCGGGGGTGACGGTCAGCACCGTCTCCTCGGCCGAATCCGCGCGGGCTTCGACGAGCTTGCGCGCCGCTTTGCGGTGCAGCGCCGCGAGCTCGCGCTCGAGGCCACGCACGCCCGCCTCGCGGGTGTAGCTGCGCACCACCTCCAACACCGTGGCTTCCGGCACGACGAGGTGGTTCGGCGGCAAGCCGTTCTGCTCGCTCAGCTTCGGGAGCAAATGACGTTGTGCGATCGCCAGCTTCTCTTCTTCAAGGTAGCCGGTGAGCGAGATCATCTCGAGGCGATCGTGCAGCGCGGCCGGGATCGGATCCTCGGCGTTCGCGGTGGCCATGAACAGCACGCGCGAGAGGTCGAACGGCACGTCGAGGTAGTGGTCCCGGAAGGTGTGGTTCTGCTCGGGATCGAGCACCTCGAGCAGCGCGCTGGCGGGATCGCCCCGAAAGTCGGAGCCGATCTTGTCGAGCTCGTCGAGCAGGATGACCGGGTTCCGGCTGCCGGCGCGCTTGAGCGCCTGCATCACGCGACCGGGCAACGCGCCTACATAGGTGCGTCGATGGCCGCGGATCTCGGCTTCGTCCTTCATGCCGCCCAAGGAGATGCGCTCGAAATTGCGCCCCAGCGCCTTGGCGACTGAGCGCCCCAGCGAGGTCTTGCCGACGCCGGGAGGCCCGACCAGACAGAGGATGGGGCCTTTGGCGTCATGCCGAAGCTGGCGCACCGCGAGGAACTCCAGGATTCGTTCCTTGACTTTGTCGAGGCCATAGTGGTCGGCATCCAGCACCTGTCGCGCTTCGACGAGGCTGGTGTGGTCTTCGGTCTCCGCGGTCCACGGCACCGCGACCAGCCAGTCCAAGTACGTGCGCGCGACCATGTACTCGGCAGCGTCGACGTGGATCTTCTTCAGACGATCCAGCTCGCGCCGAGCGTCCTTCGCGACCTCTTCGGGCATCCCCGAGGCGACGATCTTGCGCTCGTACTCAGCGATCTCGTCGGTGAGCGCCTCGCCCAGCTCCTTCTGCACCGCCTTGAGCTGCTCGCGCAGGAAGTACTCGCGCTGGTTGAGGTCCATCGCGGCTTGGACCTCCTTGTGGATGCGCAAGGAGACCTCGCCGAACGCGATCTGCCGCTCCACGAACCACACCGCCCGCTCCAGCCGCGCCGGAAGATCGGCAGCTGCGACGATCTCCTGGGACTCTTCCGGCTTCAACCCCAGCTGCGTGACGACATGATCGCAGAGCCGCTCGGGATTATCCTGCATGTCGAGCGCGGTGTCGAGCTCAGGCGGACGCTCGGGGCCCGGCGCGGAGAGCGCCTTGGGCGCCAGCTGCCGCAAGCGCAGCGCGAGCGCCTGCACGTTCTGCGCAGAGCCCGGCAGGGTCAAGAAGCGCGCGGGCTGACAGGCGTAGCCGAACACGTCGTGGTTGCCAAAATCCCGAATGGACGTGCGATGCAGGCTCTCCACCAGCATCTTCACGCCGCCGTCGGGCAACCCGAGGGTACGAAGCACCCGAACCGACACGCCGACCGGGTAAACATCGTCCGGACCCGGGTTTTCCAAGCCGGCGTCGCGCTGCAGCACCAGCACCAGCTCGACCTTGTGATCAAGGTGCTGATCCATCGCTTGGATCGCCGGGCCGGGCCCGAGCGTCAGCGACGTGATCACACCGGGGAGAGGGACAGCTACGCGAAGCGCGATCGCAGGTACAAGTCTGGACATGAGGGCCGCCAGCTAATCCGATCCCCGCTTGGTAGCGAAGATTCGTAGCGAAGAATGGATGCGAAGTGGGGTCAGGGAGACAGCCGCGCCGCGACAACAAGCGACAAGCTGGGCATTGTCGCCGAACGTGTGCCGGGGAACCGTCAACGACGGCTGACCGGCGTCAGCATGGGGAGAGCCAAGTGCTTGAATTCACGGTGGCACGGGCGATGCACAAGGCCCTACCGTCCGACATTCTGCCGGGCAAAAACCAACACACAACGCCCAAGATCGTTGGGCAATCGAGTATCCCCCATGAACGGAATGAATCGCGTAATCCTTATCGGCCACATCGGAACAGACCCCGAGGTTCGGTCCACTGCAGCAGGCAAACGGGTCGTCCGCTTGTCCGTCGCGACCCACAACGCACGCAAGGTCGACGGCGCCTGGGTGGACGGCGCAGACTGGCACCGCGTCGTCGCGTTCGACCGCACCGCAGAGTTTCTCGGGCGCTTCGCCCGCAAGGGAGACCTGCTCGCGGTGGACTGCGTGCTCCGGCCCCGCAAGTGGGAGGACGCCAACGGCAAGACCCAGTACGACGTCAACATCGTCGTAGACCGCGTGGCCGCGCTGCACTCCCGCACCCGTCGTGACGTCGCAGACCTCGCCGGTTCCAGCGACACCGCGGCGGACAGCGTGCTCATGCCGCTGCCGATCGACGTGGACGCCGCACCGGAAGAGGGCGCTGAGCTGCCCTTCTGAGCCGACTGCAACGGCCCCGCTCTCGGACACGGGGGCGGGGCTTCGCCTGTTCGTACAGGGCCGCCCCGAACGGTGTCAGATCACCATCGACTCGTGGCCCAGCTGCCGTCCGATGCGGAAGGCGCTCAGCGGGATGTCTTGCTCCAACACCGAGATCGAGTCCGGGCGGCCCTGATTGGCGATCGCTTCGACGACCAGCGCCGAGAACGGCCCGAACATCGCGCCGTGCCCCGAAAAGCCGGCGGCGCGGATGACGTTCTCGACGGCGGGGTCCCGATCGAGAAACGGGTTGTGGTCGGGCGTGGTCCCGTAGTACCCGCAGGTTGTGGCGGTGATCCCTGCGAACTCTCCGACGCCGGGGATGACCTCGGCGAGGGACGCCCAGGTTTCGTAGCCCGCGGTGTCGGTGCCGCCTTTGTGGAAGAACTGCGGCTCGATGCGGTCCTGATCGTCCATCGTAAAGTCGGGCTCGGGTTGCGCGTCGTGCGCCCATCCACAGAGCAAGCTCTCGGTGTTCTCAGGCCGACAGTAGGCGCCAGAGGGCGCGATCACCAGCGGCATCGCGGCAAACGCGGCCTCGCCGCTCGCCCCAGCAAACACGCTCCCCGACCGCTGTACAAACCACAAGTAGCGCTTGAGCGGCGCGATCGGCAGCGCCGTCAACCCCAGCCGGAGCTGCAACGCGGCGTCGAACGCGTTGGTACAATCGATGAACAGGTCGGCTTCGAAGCGCCCGGTCGGCGTCGTGACCGCGCTCCATCGGCCCCCGCGCTGCTCCGCGGCCAACACCGGCGAAGCCACGTGCACCTGCGCGCCCAACCGTCGGGCCGCGGCGATGGCCTCGTTGTACACCGTCTCGGGGTGGAGAAAGCCGTCGCTGGGACAGAACGTGCCGCCGAGCACCGCGTGCGGATCGACCCACGGAAAGCGTTTGACGAGCTCGGTATTCTCCAACGCAACCACGTCGGTCAGGCCGAAGTGCCGCTGCATCTCGACGCGCGCCTGCGCCGCGCCCCAACGCTCTTCGAGCGCGTGCAAGAACAGGTAGCCATTCTGCACAATCGGCGAGCGCTCTCCGCCTACAAGGCTACAAAACTCGCGGTAGAAGCCCACCGAATAGCGCATCCCAACCACGGTCTCGGCGGTGGAGAACTGCTGGCGTATCCCCGCGGCGGTGCGCGAAGAAGACCCAGCGCCGACGTGCGCGGCCTCGAGAACGGTGACTTGCCAGCCTGAACGCTGCAAACGCCACGCGACCAACGCGCCAGTGATGCCCGCCCCAATCACCACAACGCGAGGCTTTGTTCCATAGGACGGGTTCGACATCGGCAGTCCATAACCGGCCGGGCTACGTGGCGTAGATGCCAACCTTGCGCCAATTCACGCTGCTCGCCCTACTGTGGGCGTTCGTTGCGTGGGTGACCAGCACCGTGTGGGCGGTCTACGATCTCCATTCTACCTTGCAAGAAGCCCTATCACACTACTACACCGTGCGCGCGCCGCTGGTCGGAGCGCTCGCCGGGGTCTTGTGGGCTCCGATCCTCTGCGCGCGCATCGTTCCGGGCCGGCCCAGCCGCGTCGCCGGGCGCGCCCCCGGACTCGCCGTGGAGTCCCGCACCCGCGCGCTGATCCTTGGGCTGCAAGGCATCGTCACCGGCGTGCTGATCGGCCCCACTGGCACCATCCTCTCGCTGCTGATCTGGCCGAATGACGTCCAGAACACCCGCTGGGATGCGTTCAAGTGGGGCGCGCTGATCTGGTACTCCGACTGGTGGCTCTTCGTGCCCGCGGGCACCGCAGCGGGCGTGCTGAGCGTGTGGGTCGCGCTGCGACTGCGGCGCCAGGCATGAACGCCCTCACCGTGCTGCTGTGGGGGCGCGCCGAGTACGAGCGCCACGTCAGCGCGCTGACCGACCTGTCCGTCACGGTCATCGAGCACGCAGGGGACGACGCGCCGTTGGAGGACGCCGACGTGATCGTCGTGCCGAGCCGCCAGCCCGTGCGCAGCGCCCACATCCCCCGACTACGCAGGGCAAAGCTGGTGTTGACCACCACGTCGGGCTTCGACCACCTCGACGTCGCCACGCTGCATGCCGCGGGCATCCCCTGCGCCCGCTTGCCGCTCGCCCGACGTGACGCCGTGGTGCAGACGGCGCTGGGGATGCTGCTCTCGCTGAACCGGCGCCTCGGCGCGTTGCAGACACCCGCGTCCCAAGGGACGTGGGACCGGTCCCGACTGCCGATGTGGGGTCCTACGTTGTTGGGCACCGTCGGTGTGGTCGGGCACGGCGTCATCGGCAGCGCGATGGCCGGGGTGCTCGAAGCCATGGGCGCGCACGTGCTTCGCTGCGACCCGCTGCTCGCGGACCCCGTCCCGCTACCCGAGCTGGTGCGCAACTCGGACGCGATCACCCTGCACTGCGAGCTCACCCCGGCGACGCGAAACCTGTTCGACCGCGACCGCATCGCGTCGATGAAGCATGGCGCGGTGCTCGTCAACACCGCCCGCGGGCGCATCGTCGATCCCGACGCCGCGCTCGACGCGCTGCACACCGGCCAGCTCGCGGGCCTCGGTCTCGATGTTTTCCCGAGCGAGCCGCCGCCCGACCTCGATCGTTTCGTGCATCCCCGCTGCATCGTCACCCCCCACGCCGCCGGCTGGCACCCCGACCTCGATCGCTACATCCTCGACGGGATTCGCACGGCGGTCGTCGCGGTGCTCACGGGAACGCCGATCCCGTTCAGGATCGCCCCGCCGGAGCAAGCGGCAGCAGGCTCGATCGGATAGGCGTCGCTTCTGGAGGTTTGCCACATGGGCCTCGCCGTCGGGATCGATCTCGGAACTTCGAACTCCTGCATCGCGTGCGTACGCGACGGGCAGGTGATCGTCTGCTTGGACAGCGAAGGTCGCAACACCCAGCCCTCGGTGGTCGCGTTCGGCTCCCGCAGCGTGGTGGTCGGCTCCCGCGCCAAAAAGCAGCTGTTGCACTCGCCGGAAGGCACGGTCATGTCTGCCAAGCGGCTGATCGGACGCCGCTTTGAAGACGCCGAAGTCCAGCGGATGAAGTCCCGCAGCGCCTTCGGCGTGTACCGCGGCGATGAAGGCGACGCCCGCTTCCGCGTCCACGGCAAAGGCTACGCCCCCGAAGAGATCTCCGCGCACGTGCTCGCGCACATGAAGCGCATCGCCGAAGCCCAGCTTGGCGAGGTCGTGGACAAGGCGGTCATCACCGTGCCCGCGTACTTCAACGACGCCCAACGCCAAGCCACGCGCGACGCCGCGCAGATCGCCGGCCTTGAGTGCCTGCGCGTGTTGAACGAGCCCACCGCCGCGGCGCTGGCGTACGGCTACAACAACGCTCAGAAGAAGCGCATCGTCGTCTTCGACCTTGGCGGCGGTACTTTTGACGTGTCCATCCTGCGCGTGGACGGCGATCTCTACGAGGTCATCGCGACCGCGGGGGACACGCTGCTCGGCGGTGACGACTTTGATCACCTCGCGGCCGATGAGCTGCTGCGCATCTTCGAAGCGCAGGTAAAGCAGAACTTCACCGAAAACCGCACGGTGCGGATGCGCATGCGCGAAGCCGCGGAGATGGCCAAGATCGCGCTGTCGAAGTCGGAAGAGGTGATGATCGACCTGCCCGGAGTGTGGAGGAACGCACAGGGGCAGGACTACTCGTTCTCCTACCAGCTCGACCGCCACACCTACGCCCGCTGGGTGTTGCCGCTGGTGCAACGCACGCTCGGCATCTGCGAAGAGACGCTGAAGACCGCCAAGATGAACACGCGCCACATCGACGCGGTGCTGCTCGTCGGCGGCATGACCCGCTACCCGCTGGTGCGCGAGGCCGCGCAGCACCTGTTCGGCCGCATGCCCGACACCTCGGTCAACCCGGACGAGGCCGTCGCGGTCGGTGCCGCCATTCAGGCGCACATGCTGACCTCGATGGACGACTCGATGCCGGCCAGCGTACTCCTCGACGTCACCTCGCACTCGCTTTCGATCCGCACGATGGGCGGCCACTGCGACGTGCTGATCCCCGCGAACACGCCGATCCCGACGGAAGCCTCCAAGGTGTTCAACACCGCCGTCGACCAGCAAACCGAGGTGCGCATCGCCGTGTTCCAGGGCGAAGGCCGCACCGCGGACATGAACGAGCTGCTCGGGCAGTTTGTGCTCGCCGTGCCGCCGATGGCGCGCGGTCAGGTGCGCGTCCGCGTCACGTTCACCATCGACAGCGATGGCATCGTTCAGGTGCGCGCCGTCGATGACAAGCTCGGCAAAGAGGCCGCCATTCGCATTGAAGCGCGGGGCGGCATGACCCCAGAAGAAGTCCGCAAGGCGCAGTTTACGTCCGGGGACGTGGTACAAAACAACCCCGAGCAAACCCGAGGTAGATGATGGACGCACGGCTACGCACCCGCTTTGAAGTCGAAGTGATCTCCGAGCTCCTTGGCGAGCTGAGTCACTACCAGCTGCTAGGGCTCAAGTCCGAGTGCGCGCAGGACGAGATCGACGTCGGCTTTCGCAACGAGAGTCGCCGCTTGCACCCCGATCGCGTCGCCGCCGGCGCCACGCCCGAGCTGAAGGGCAAAGCCAACGACGTGTTCAAGTCGATCAACGAGGCCTACCGCGTGCTGCGCGATCCCGACTTGCGCCGCTTGTACGACCAGACCCGCGCCGCAGAGCGCGGCGGCGAAGAAGACGAGAGCCGTCGCTCGGCCGAGTCGGTGCGCGATCCGTCCAAAGCCGCGCGCACGCCCAAGGGCGAGAAATACTGGAAAATGGCGCTACAATGCTGGGAAGCGAAAGACTACACCGGCTGCAAGATGCAGATCCAGTTCGCGCTGACCTTTGAGCCCAACAACGAGACCTTCAAAGAATGGCAGGTCAAAGCCCAAGCGGGGCTGGACGCCAAGAAGAAGGACACCGGCGGCGCCGGCAACAGCTACCGCATCCGCCTCGGATAGACCGTGCGGAACCCCCGAATCCTCGTCGTAGCAGCGACATCCCTCGCGACCTTGCTGCTCTGCGGCTGCACGCCTGCGCCGACCCGTCATGGCGTCTATCGCTCCGGTCCCAACGCGATCATCGCTGGAAGCGCGACGGAGGGCGTCACGCTCTGGGGCGGCGACGGCATGGCCACCCGCACCCCCACGCCGGGGCCGAAGGGCACCACGCTCGTCGGCGCGGCGGGGCCCTTATGGCGCACCGACAAGGACATCGCGGCGCCCGCAAAGCCGCCCACCGTGCCAGCAGCGCTGGTCGAGCGCGCCGGGATCCGCGTCAAAGCCGTGCTGGGAACCTCGGGTACTCCTTCCATCGACGCCGCGCGACCGGGCGGGGTCTACGTGCGCAGCATCATCAAGACCCGCCAGCCCACCGCGCCGCCGATCGTGGTGTTGACCGCGACCGGGGATGACATCGGAGCCGGGCGCTACGGCGGGCCCGCCGACGTGCGCAGCGGCAACAACTGCAAGGCGGCGCTCGCCAGCGTCGACGCCGCCGCGGACGCTGTGCTCTCGAGCCACCTGCTCGACGACGCCACCCGCATCTGCGCCGTCCCGTACGCCCTCGGCCCGGTCGACCGCGACGGGGACGGCGGGCAGGACTTTCTGGTCTACGGACAGGAAAAAAACGCGGGTTTCCGTGCCTGGTTCACGCTGCTCCCCGACGGCACGCTCGTCGCCGGCGAGCACGAGGTCTGGGAGAACATCCCCGAGTAGGGGCTGTTCTACGCGCCCAACGCCCGAAAAGCAGCGACCGCAGCGCTCAGACCTTCCGATAACGACGTCGTAGCCGTCCAACCGGTGCGGGCTTGTACACGGCTGGAGTCCAGCACTTTTCGCGGCATACCATCCGGCTTTTCGGTGTCCCAGACCAAATCGCCTGTGTACCCGACGGCGGAGCGGATGGACTCAGCGATATCCCGCACCGTCGTTTCTCGGCCACTGCCGAGGTTGAAGGCACGAGACCACGGAACCTGAGCATCCCCGGCGCCGTGCTGCAGCAACGCGACCACGCCGGCCGCAGCGTCCTCTACGTACAGGAGGTCCCTCGTCGCGCGCCCCGTCCCCCAAACGACGACGCGCGGATCACCGGCGACTCGTGCGGCTTCAAAGCGCCGGATCAGCGCTGCCACCACGTGAGAGCTGCGCTCGTCGTAGTCGTCGCCGGGGCCATACAGGTTGGTCGGCACCGCGAACGCACAGTCGAGCCCGTATTCGTGCGCGTACCCCGCGCCCTGCACCAGCATCAGCCGCTTGGCCTGACCATAGGCGCCGTTGGTCGGCTCGGGATCGCCGTCGCCGATCGTCGCCTCCTGCATCGGCTGGGTGACCAAGCCCGGGTACGCACACGCGCTGGAGACACCGACATAACGGCGCACCCCGGCCAAACGAGCGCCTTCGATCGCGGCCGTGTTCACGAGCAGGTTGTCGGTGCACGCCGTCCCCGGATGGGCGCGCATAAACCCGATTCCGCCGCCCGTAGCCGCGCTGTGCACAACAAAATCAGGCTTCAGCGCTGCGATAGCCCGAGCGGCGCTGCGCACATCGGCGAGGTCGATCTCCGCCCGCCGCGGCGCGACCACCTCAGCGCCGTTGGCGCGCAGCCGCGCGACGACGTGCCGCCCCAAAAACCCATGGCCACCGGTGACCACCACGCGCGCGCCCGTCAGCGCCTCACTCATCGGCGGCGGCCACGTTCAACAGCCTGAACTCCACGCGCCGGTTTTGGGCACGCCCCGCGTCGGTGGTATTTTCGGCGATTGGGATGGTCTCACCGTAGCCGATGGCGCGCATGCGGTCGGCGAGCAGCCCGTTCTGCAAGAACCAGATCATCACCGCCTCGGCGCGGCGCTGCGAGAGGTCGAGGTTGAAGCGATCATCCCCGACGTCATCGGTGTGGCCCTGAATCTCGAACTGAAGCTCGGGGTATTGCAGGAACACCGCGAGGGCTTCGATGAGCGTGGGGAAGCTCTCGGAGCGGATGACCGCCTTGTTGGTCTCGAAGGTGATGCCTTGGATCACCCCCGAGAACTTCTTGACCTCACGCGGCAGCTCGTCCGGACAGCCATCGCCGTCCTGGAAGCCGTTGAGGGTCTCGGGCTCGTCCGGGCAACGGTCGCGCTTGTCGTTGACGCCGTCGTCGTCGTTGTCCTTGTCGGGGCAGCCGTCGTCGTCGTCAAAGCCGTCCATGTCCTCGGCGTTGTCGGGGCAGCGATCCTTCTTGTCCTTGATGCCGTCGCCGTCGTTGTCGGGATCGGGACACCCATCGGTGTCCTCCCATTCGTCGATGTCTTCTTTTTCGTCCGGGCACTGGTCCCGCTTGTCTTTGATGCCGTCGCCGTCGTTGTCGGCCTCGGGACAGCCGTCGTCGTCCTGAAAATTGTCGAAGTCCTCCGGGTCATCCGGGCAGTCGTCGACCTTGTTCTTGATGCCGTCGCCGTCCCGATCCGGACGCTCTTCCTGACGAAAGTCCACTCCGAGCGTCCATTCGAGGTTCTGAAAGGAGTCGCTCTGGGCAAACTGGCTGTCGGGTCCGAAGGTGCCGTACCAGCGCAGGTCCGTTCGCAGGTGAAAAGGCCCGACCGCGTGCAGGATGAGCCCCGGCCCGGCGTCCATGACGAAGTCCGAGGAAGGGTTGACGTACAGCGCGCGGTCATTGCCGTCGGGCTGCGCGCCTTGGGATTCCCGCTCCACCTTGACGAACTGCATGCCCGCGCCGATGCCAAAGAACAGATCGGCGCGGGCGTTGGGCGTGACGTGAAACAGCACGCTGCCGCGCGGGTTGTAGAGGTGGTAGACCACGCGAAGGTCGCGGGTCTTGCCTTCGACGCGCCCGACCTCGCCTTCGATGTCAAAGTAGTCCACCAAGCGCACGCCGAGGCGGATCACCTCGGTAGGGCCATCTCCCAAAGGATTGGTTTCCGGCGTAGAAACAAGCCCCACCGCAGCGCCGCCGGTCACGCTGACCGGGGCAGCCGAAGCGCCCGCCACGAGGGACAGGATGCGAAGAAGAGCGATGGAGAGCAACACCGCAGAGATTCTAACGCGAACGCGGGCTAAGACGCCCCATGCCCCCCGCCCTTGATGAACAGGCCGATGCGCTACCCACCGAACCCGGCGTTTATTTATGGAAAGACGCCGATGGTGTCGTTCTTTACGTCGGTAAAGCCAACAACCTGCGCGCGCGGGTCAAGCAATACCTCGGCGGTCACGACGGCCGGTACATGGTGCCCTTCTTGGTGCATCACGCGGTGCGCATCGAGACCATCCCGGTGCACTCCGAGAAAGAGGCGCTGCTCCTCGAAAACTCGCTCATCAAGCAGCATCGCCCCCGGTACAACATCAAGCTGCGGGACGACAAGAGCTTCCTGCACGTCCGCATCGATCCGCGCGCCGAATGGCCGAGGTTCTCCCTCGTTCGTCGCCCAAAAGACGACGGCGCCAAATACTTCGGTCCCTACCACTCCGCGAGCACGGCCCGCCGGACCCTGCAATTCGTGCAGCGCAGCTTTCCGCTGCGCACCTGCTCCGACGCGGTGCTCGCCTCCCGCAAAAAACCCTGTTTGCTCTACCAACTTCATCGCTGCGTCGCGCCTTGCGTCGATCTGTGCACGAAGGACGCCTACGACGAGGTGATGGAGGACGCGGTGCTGTTCTTGGGCGGCAAGGATCGCGAGCTTCAAGCGAGGCTCACGGTGCAGATGACCGTGCTCGCCGAGGAGGAGCGGTACGAAGAGGCCGCGCGCGTGCGCGACCTGCTGCTCGCGGTGCGCACGAGCCTCGATCGTCAGGTCGTCGCCGATGTAAAAATGGGCGAGCGGGACGCGTGGGGACTGCACCGCGAGGGCGATCGCGGCGCGATCTCCTGCCTGCCGGTGCGCGGCGGGCTGGTCCGCGAACCGATGGTGTTTCCGTTCGCGGGCGAGCTGGGCGAGAGCGCGGAGATCCTCACCGCGACCTTGAACCGTTGGTATCGCGAAGAAGGCACCGCGCCGCCCGAAGTGCTCGTGCCCGAAGCGCTGCCGGACGTGCTCGGGGAGATCCTGTCCGAGCTGCGCGGGAGCGCCGTGCGCGTTCATGCCCCGCAGCGCGGCGACAAGATCCGGCTGATCACCATCGCGACCTCCGCGGCCCAGACCCGATTCGCCGTCGATCACGGCGAGGAAGAGCGCCTACACCGGGCGCTGGACGCGATCGCCGAGATCGCGCAGCTCCCCGGTCCGCCGACGCGCATCGAATGCTACGACAACTCCAACCTGCTGGGGACGGATCCCGTCGCGTCGCAGGTGGTGTTCATCGACGGCAAGCCGTCACGAAAGGATTACCGGCGTTACAACGTCAAGACCGTCGTGGGCGCCGACGACTACGCGACTATGCGGGAGATCCTGCTGCGCCGGCTGAAAAGAGCGATGGAGAGCGGCGAGTTCCCGGATCTGATCGTGGTGGACGGCGGACGCGGCCAGCTGAACTCGGCGCTCGCGGTGCTGACTGAGCTGGGATTGGAGCACCAGCCGGTGATCGGTCTCTCCAAGCCGCGCACCGAGCGCAAGGCCGGAGATCGCGACGCCGTCGACAAGATCGTGCTCCCGTGGGAGTCGGAGCCGGTGGTCCTGCGCTACGACGACCCGGCGCTGCGCCTGCTCCAGCACGTACGGGACGAAGCCCACGACACGGCGGTAGGGTTCCATCGAAAAACCAGATCCAAGCGCCAGTTCACCAGCGCGCTCGAGGAGATGCCTGGCGTCGGACCGGCCCGACGCAAAGCGCTGCTGATCCACTTCGGGTCGATGAGCGCGGTGCGCGCCGCCGACGTCGCCGCGCTGGAGACCGCGCCGGGGATGGGGCGAAAACTCGCCGAGAAGCTTTGGGCCAGCCTGCACAAGCCGGCCAGCGCCCCCTGAGCCCGACCCTATCGCGGGCCGCAGTCCGTCCCGTCGGTGATCTGCTGCTCCATCGCGCGCTGCGCCGCGAGCCACAGATCGATGACCTCCTGCGGCAGCCCGGCGCGCTCCAGCTCTTGCCTCAAGATCGCGAGGCGACGGCGGAACTGCCCCGCGTTGATCTTCAAGGCCCGGTGCAAGGGCGCGATCGGACGACCGGTGTACCGGACTCCTGCGCCAAGCACGCTGGCCGCGTGCTCGTACTCGTGCAACTTCACGCGGGCGCGGTCCTTTCCCGCAAAGAAGAAGCCGATGATCGGGTCGTCCCACACCCGATCCACGAAGCGCTCGACCACCGCGCGCACTACGGGCTCGCCACCAGCTTGTTCAAACGCGGACATCGCTCGCATGTAGCCGATCCAACGCGCAGCGGACAAGCGCAACCCTACGCGATAGCGAACGCCGCCCGGTCATGCCGGGCGCGGAGCCATGCGTGAGCGTTCTGTCTCTGGGGTCAATCTCCCCCATCGAAAGATTGAATCCGGTGTCCGGTCTGCCCGTCGTGTTCGGCGGGGCGCCGGTCGTGGTGGTTTTTGTCCGCGACCTGCACGGCACCACCGCGCGCGTGGCGATCAAGCGCCTGACCGCGGTGTGGCCGAGCCTCGACGCTGCTGGCGTGCGCCTCGCCGTCGTCACCCACACCGACCTGACGTACGCGCGGGATTTTGTCCCCCGGCACCACGTGATCTTCCCGCTCGTCGTCGACGAAGACCGCTCGCTGCGCGAAAAGTTTGGCTTGGAGACCGACGCCACCTACCTGCAATCGCTCCGCGCGCTGCGCCCCCGGGCGGTCCGCGCGTGGATCGACGGCCTCAACGAGAGCCGCGATCCCGCGAAGCCAAACGGCGATCTGGGCGGGGAGTTCGTGTTCGACCGTCATGGAACGCTGATCCATGCGCGGGGCTACCCCAGCGTGCTGGATGTACCTGACGCCGACGCGCTGCTCGCGTGCAGCACCGCTTTGTCGTAGCCGCGGCGCACGCCCCGCCGCACGTCAGCCGATGTCGCGGCGCCCCTCGAGGGCGCGAGCCAGCGAGACGCGGTCGGCAAACTCAATCTCCGTGCCCACGGCGATCCCGTGCGCGAGGCGCGTGACGCGCACGCCCAACGGCCGCAGCAAGCGCGCCAAGTACAGCGAGGTCGCGTCGCCTTCGACATCCGGGTCCATCGCGAGGATGCACTCTTTTACGGTGTCCAGGCCGCCGGAAACGGCTGAGATCCGCGCCAAAAGCGCCTGGATACGCAGGTCGTTGGGCCCCACCCCGTCCAAGGGCGAGAGCGCGCCGTGCAGCACGTGGTAGCGCCCCTTGAACTCGTTGGACCCGTCGATGGCGCGCACGTCCTGCGGGCGCTCGACGACGCACACCGTCGACGCGTCGCGCGCGGGGTCCGAGCAGCGCAAGCACAGCTCTCGCTCCGACAGATCACAGCAGACCGCGCATTCGCGCAC
Source organism: uncultured Pseudomonadota bacterium (assembly GCA_903900265.1). Classification (GTDB taxonomy): domain Bacteria; phylum Myxococcota_A; class UBA796; order UBA796; family SXON01; genus CAIUMM01. Next base: position 109,377 of record CAIUMM010000075.1, on the reverse strand, counting down.
CGAGGCCTTCAAGCCGAGGATCGCGGCGGCGATGTTTTCCGCCGCATCCGGCTGCTGGCGCAGCAGCCAGTACGCGTAGCGGGTCGCAGTTTTTTCACCGACGCCGGGAAAGCGTGCGAGCTGCTGCACCGCGCGGCGAAAAGGGTCCGCCGCGCTCATTCGCCGAAGAGACCCGGCGGCAGGCCCATTCCCTGCGCCATGCCCGCCATCTTCTCGCCGACGACCTCTTTGGCGCGACGAATCGCGTCATTGGTCGCGGCGCGGACCAGATCCTCCAAAAGCTCCACGTCCGCCGCGGCCTTGGGGTCGATCTTGACCGACAGCACCTCTTGCCCGCCGTTCATGCGCACGACGACGAGGCCATTGCCCGAGACGCCTTCGACCTCGGCGCGCTCGGCGTCGGCTTGAAGCGCGGCCATCTTCTGTTTGAAACCGCCAAGCATGTTGGCCATCCCGCCCATGCCGCCGCCGCCAAAGGGATTCCCGCCACCAAAAAAGTCACTCATCTTCAAGCTCCAGATCCGGCATGTTCATATCCCGCGGCGCCTCGCCAACGGGCAATACGCTCTCTACGGTCGCATCCAGCGCGCTCACCAGACGCCGCAGCAGCGCGGAAGACTCCGAAGCGGCCAGCGCATCGGCGCGGCGCTGCTCCTCGGCGGCGCTGCGACGTTCGCTGCCCGTCCGACCGGCCTCGGCGTCGACCTTGACCTCCACCGAACGAAAGCCGGCGAAATAGCGCCCCAGTTCGATCTCCCGCAGCACATCCTGCACCCGCCGTTGCGAGAGCACGCTGCGCACCGCGATCGACAAGCGCCCGTCGGCAAACGCCAAAAATGCCGCGTTGTCAGCCAGCGTAGCGCGCAAGATCGGCGTGAGCTCTTCCAGCATCGCGCGGTACCGAGCGAGCGGGGAGAGATCGGCCGCGATCGGGGGTAGGACCGGTGCGACCACGACCGGAGCCGGCGGCGGGGCGACCGGCGCAGGCGCCAAAGGACGGGGCGTCCAGACCAACGGAGCCGCGCCACGCGCGCTCTCCACCGGCGCGGGCGCTACCGCCTCTCGCCCTCCGGGTTCTGACCACGCGGCGCAGCGGCGCCCTGGCCGCGCATCCGACGCTCCAGATCCACCAAGCGGTCCACGAGCGCGCTGACCGGCTGAGCGGGGCGGATCGCCACGAGGCGCGCGACCGCCATCTCCAACACCAGCCGCGGCCGCATCGAACGCGACACCTGGTCGTGCACCTCGAGCAACACCTGGAAGGTGCGCGAGAGCTGCTCCGCCGGGACCCCGTTGGTGATCGCCAACAACGCAGACTTTTCTTCTTCCGACACGTCCAGAAACCGGCGCGCGCCCTCGGAGAGCGTAGCCACCGTGGCGTTGCGCACCAATTCCAGCAGCTCTACGGTGAACTGAGCGAGCTCGTAGCCGTTGTCATGCACCGCTTGAATGCTGTCGAGGCAGCGCTCGGGCTGGCCCTGGAGCACGCCGCCGAGCATCTCGTAGAGGTAGCGTCGGTCGACCAAGCCGAGGATGTCGGCCACCTGCTTGTCATCCGCCGCGGCGCCGCCAAAGCTGATCACCTGATCCAGCAGGCTCTGCGCGTCGCGCATCGACCCTTCGCCGGCTTTGGCCACCATTTGCAGCGCAGCGTCGGAGATGGTGATGCCTTCGACGTCGCAGATCTTCCGCAGCCGCGCCGAGACCACGCTGGCGGGGATGCGCTTGAAGTCAAAACGCTGCACCCGGGACAAGATCGTGTCGGGGATCTTGTTGACTTCGGTGGTCGCGAAGATGAACTTGACGTGGGGCGGAGGCTCTTCGAGGGTCTTCAACAGCGCGTTGAACGCGCCCTTGGAGAGCATGTGCACTTCGTCGATGACGTACACGCGGAAGCGGGTCGTCGCCGGCAGGTAGCGCACGCCATCGCGCAGGTTGCGGATGTCATCGACGGAGTTGTTCGAGGCGCCGTCGATCTCCACCACGTCGGGAGAGGTCCCCGCGAGGATGTCGATGCACGGACCACACACGCCACACGGCGTGGGGGTAGGGCCGTTCGCGCACTGCAACGCACGCGCGAACGCACGCGCCGCGGTGGTTTTTCCGACGCCGCGCGCGCCCGTGAACAAGAAGGCATGGTGCAGACGCCCCGACTCCAGCGCGTTCTTCAGCGTACGCGTGACGTGCGCCTGACCACACATGTCTTCGAGCGTCTGTGGCCGCCATTTGCGCGCGATCGCAACGTAGGCAGGCGCCGCCAAAACAGCCGGGTCTGCGGGAACCGGTTTGTCGGCCACAATCGACCTCTTCTTGAATAGTTGCCGTGCGGAGGGTTGATGGCCGGGCACCCTACAGCCCCGAACCCGACGCTACCGTTGCTTCCGTTAGGATCTGGCGGGGTTCACAAGGGCCCGGTCTGCAGGACCCGACCATCAACGCCCCGCACGACGCAGGGACAACTATAGTAACCGCCTTTGGTCACCGCGCCAGCACTTCGTGCCCCTCGCGCGCGATTCCTGCCGGGGAGCCATCGGGTTATCTACGCGCAGCGAGTCCACAATGCACACGTTTGCTTCCCTTTCCCCCACACTCCCTCGAACCCTCGGCGCGATGCTCACCGCAGCAGCGTTGCTGACCGGCTGCCCGAACCCGGATGTCGTCACCGACGCGCCGATGGGTGGAAACCCACCTCCCGGCGGGATGCCCGGGCAAGAAGGCGGCGGTGGACAACCCGGCGGCGGACGCCCGGAGATCGCCGGGTTTGCCGTGGAAGCCGGTCAGGGCGTGACGCTCTCCGGCACCATCACCTACGCCGGCACACAGACGGGAACGCTGCGAATCGACTTCCTGCAAAAGGGCAAGGGCGGCAGCTTCCCCGAGCTCGTCCACACGCTCACGCTCGACAAGCCGGGTCCTTGGTCGGTGGAAGCGCCGAAGGACCTCGGCGATCTCAGCATCGTCTCCTTCCTCGACAGCAACAACAACGGTCCCGGCCCCGGTGAGGCGGCGGGCATGATCGAGAGCACCACGGTGGGCTCGGTGCCCGTTTCGAACCTCGACATCACGCTGTCCGACCAACCCAACCTCGGCGCGATGACCCCGCCTTCCGGTGGCGGCGCGGGCGAGCAACCTCCGGCGGGCGGCGCAGGCGGACCTCCGCCGGGCGGCCCCGGTGGCCCTCCTCCCGGCGGGCAACCTCCCGGTGGACCCGGCGGGCAACCTCCCGGCGGGCAACCTCCCGGCGGGCAACCTCCCGGTGGACCAACTCCCGGCGGACCACCTCCCAGCGGGCAAGCTCCCGGTGGACCCGGCGGGCCTCCTCCGGGCGGTCAGCCCACGGCGGGCTCTCCGCCGCCGAAACACTAAGCGTGAGCGGCATCCTCGCGTGGGCTGGTCCCGATGGCCAGCCCCCGGTGCCTGCGTTGCGGGCGCGGCTGCGCGCCATCGCGCATCGTGGACCGGCGGCGCAGGCAGAGCACAGCGCCGACGGGATCTGGCTCGGAGCGGCGCTGGAGGACTCGGGCGATTTTGGCAGCTTCGCGGGTTTGACCGTCGCCTTGGACGGACACCCCTCGAACCTGCGGACGCTCACCGCGGAGCAAGACGGCCGCGAGTCCGGCGCGACCACGCCCGCTGAGGTGGTCGCGGCGGTGTTGGCGGAGCTGGGCGTCGAGAAGGGCCTGCACCGCTTGGAAGGCACGACCGCGCTGGTGATCTGGGACGCGCGCGACCGAACGCTCTGGGCGGTGCGCGACCGCGTCGGCGCGAGACCGATGTACGCAGCGTCCGTCTCCGGCGGCATGCTGGTGGGCTCGGAGATCCACCTCCCGGCGGCGGACGCGCACAGCGCCGTAGACTTCAGCGCGTTGGAAGTGCTGACGCGCGTCGGGGTGCTCCCCGCTCCGCTGTGCACGCAAACCGGTGTTGAACGTTTGGAAGCAGCGAGTCGCCTGCGCTGGAGCGCGAAGTCGGGACCGGCAGGAGACCACGCGCGATGGTGGGACGTGCCCGAGGTCGTCCCCGGGCGCGGCGGTGCCCTCGCGCTCTGGGTCAAGAGCCTCGAGTACGCCGCTCGGATGTGCGTACGCCACGCCTACGTCGGTAGCGGCAGCACCGCTGCGGTGTGGGTAGAGGACGCCAGCAGCGTCGCCGTGCTCGCTGCTGCCCGGCATCCGGTAGACGGCCCGCTCCCCGCGATCGTCGTGGAGATCGAGGGGTTCGCCCCCCCTGCGGAGGGAGCCCGTGAGCGCATCGTCGCCCGCTTGGGGCCTGACCAGCTACATGAAGCGCTGGACGAGCTCGCTGCGCATCCCGAGCCGACCACCGACCCCGACGCGTTGGTGTACTGGGCGCTCGCGCGACGCGCCGATGCCGCAGGGATCACCACCATCCTCACCGGGCGGGGCGCCGACGCCTGGCTGGATCCCGCGCCCGCCTCACCGATCGCGCGAGCGCGGGCGCGCCTCAGCTCGCCCGCTCCCACGGAGCCCGAGCTGCAGCGCATCGCCGCGGCGTCTCCGACCCAACCGCCGCCCGGTAGCTGGCTGAACCGCAGGCTGTACTTGCCGGAGCGGGCGCTGCGCACCGCCGATGTGGTCGGAGCGCTCACCGGCACGCGCTTCGTGGCGCCGCTCGCGGATCCGCGGCTTGCGCACCTTGGAAGCACGGTCCCGATTGGACACCACCCGGCCATCGCCCCGCTGCTCTGGGCCGCGATGGGCGCCTCCGCCGGGACGAGCGGACACCGAACCACCGTGCCGTTGCGCAGCTGGCTTGTGGGCCCGTGCCGTAGCCTCGTCGACGGGCTCGCCGACCGACTCGCCCCGTTCATGGACCCGACAAGCCTGACCCCGCTGATCGCGGCGCTGCCACGCTCCGACGCCGCTGCAGAGCGGATTTTCGCGCTGATCGCGATCAGCCGCTGGCTCGACGCTCGATAGCCGCCGCGCGCGACAACGACGGGCCGCGGCCCCCCCTCCGGGTTACCGCCCCCACGCTCTGGAGACTGTGTGTCGCTTCGCAAGTCGCTCGCATCCCTGCCTGAACCTGTCAAACGCGTGATTCAAGAGCGCGTCTACCCCAAGCTGCTCCCGGAAGGGGAGACCGCACCCGAATGGCACCTCCAAAGCTACGATGACTCCTGGCATCGCCACGGCCGTCATTGGAGCGTGCTGGTGTTCTACGTCGAAGACGGCGGCACCGCCGACGCGACTCAGCTTCACGATTTTCAGAAGCACATCGCCGACTTCACGCGTCTGAACGTGAAGGTCTTCGGGATCAGCAGCGAGGAGGCGCCGAGTCATCGGGCGTTCGCGGAAGCCGCAGGGCTCAGCTTTCCGTTGCTGACCGACCGAGGCGGCTCGGTCGCGCGGCAGTTCAAGGCCTGCATGCAGTTCCCCGTCACCGGCCCGATGAACATCCGCACGGTCTACCTCGTGAACCCCGAGCGCAAGATTCGGTTGGGCAACCGCGGCACCCCTTCGGTGGCGGCGATCGTGCGATCGATCGAAGCGTTGCAGCAAGCCAGCAAAACCGGCATGTGACGCTGCCGATGCTGCTCCTGCTCGCCTGCGCCACACCGCCGTCTCCACCGCCTGCTCCAGCCGAGCCCGTGCCTGCGCCGCTCCCCGTAGAAGCTCCGGTCGTGCAGCCCCCGACGATCGCACCGCTCCCCGCGTTCACGCCGACCGCCGACGCGCTGAGCGACACCATCAGCACCATCGAGCCGGGCGGCACGCCCGCGGTGCTGGTCCAACGCCGCACCCTGACCACAGGCTGCGCAGTTTCGCTGCTTGGACTTCCGCAGTTGAACACGCAGCTGCTCGCCACCTTGCCGTTCTGCCCGGAGCGCCTCGTTGTGGGAGGCCCGCACGTTCTGGCGCTCACGCCGGGGCACTCCCCTGCGGGCTGGCTGATCCCGCTGGACGGAAGCCCCAAGTTGCCGCTTCCCGACAGCGCGATCGGCGCCCAATGTGTGGACACGAAAGGCGCACCGGTGGACACCAAAGCCTGTCCGTACACGCCCGCGGTGCTGAGCAGCGACGCCGCGAACCTAGCCGCCACGCGGGTGAGCGACGCCGCAGAGCTGAGCGCGCTGAACAGCGCCGCCGCCTCGAAGTCGAGCGCGTGGCTGCTCGCGGAAGGCCAGCCCGCGGTCGCCTGGGCGGAGCTGCCCGAAGCAAGCGGCCCGGTACCCTCTGGCCCGGCGATGGTCAAAACCGAGGCGGGTTGGGCGTTGGTCGCCAGCACCAGCACCATCAAGCCGCTGCGGGTGAACCGCGCCGGTCACTGGCTCTACATCGGCAGTGACCGCGAATCGCAGCTCTTCGACTTACGCACGAATCGACTGGTCTGGCGCGATCCAAGCCGGATTTGGTTCTGGCCCCCTGCGGCGGGACCAGCACCCGTTCTTCCCTGAGCTGCACGGACGCGCCCGCGAGCGCGACCTCAGCGCGAGGAGACTACTTTCCGCGACGAACCAGCCACGTTCCGATCATGCCCGCCAAGCACAGGCCGGGGATCAGCAACAAGCCCAGAGCCGCACCGCCAAACACCGAGAGCTCAGTCAGCTCCAACTTGCCTTTCTGCGCCTTGTTGGCGCGAATCGCCAGTTGGTCCTTCTCGCCGACCATCCACGCCACGGAGTTCAGGAACAGATCCTGATTCTGGGCTTTGAGCACCAGCAAGTTCGCAGCGAAGTCGCCGTCGCCGAACACCATCACCTTGCCGCCCGCCTTGACCGCAGGCGCGGCCACCGGGTCGACCGGCGCGACCACAGGGGCGCCCGCGGTAGAGGGCATGTCCATCGCCGCGCTGGTGGTGCGCAGGTTGGCCGGATCGGTCACGTCGACGCTGACGATGAGCGGCACGTTTCCGACGATGTCGTCGCCCGGCGTGGGCTCGGAGGGGACGTTGGGGTCATCGAGCTTGGTCTCGCCCCAGCCGCCCGCGCTGCCGTGGCCGATCACCTGAACGTTGAGGCCCGCGACGTCCTCGCCCTTGCCGACAGACCGCGCCATCGAGAGGATGACGAGACCCGTGAGCTTCTCGGTGATCGGATGGATGTCCCAGCTCGTGCTGTCGAGGCCGAGCGCCGTGGGGTCATTCGCAGCGACCATGCGGTTGGGATCGCCCTCCACCACGACGTCGTTGCCCACCTTCACGCCGTAGCGCGCCATGTCCGCGGCGGTCTCAGGGGTCTGCAACGGGTCCAACATCACGATCAACCCGCCGCCCGCAGCGACGTAGCGCGCGAGGCGATCCCGCTCCGCCGCGACCAAATCCACGCGCGGCCCGGCGAGCACAACCACCTCACAGGTGTCCGGCGAGGGCTGGGACTCCAGCAAGTTGAGCGCGGAGGTCTTGTAGTTCTGCGCTTCAAGACGCGAAACCGCGACGCCGAGGCCACCGGGCGACTGATCGTCCTGAAGCTCCAGCTCTCCGTGGCCCTGCACGACGCACACCGTGTGGGAGCGCTCGCGCGTGACCTTCACGACCGCGTTGGTCACCGCCTCTTCGTCAAAAGAGGACTCCAGACGCTGCTGGTTCTCGCCCACCTTGATGATGACGGTACCGCTGGGGGACACGATCTTCATCTGCTCGGCGAGCAGCGGGTCGGCGTAGGGATCGTGGTAGTCGATCTTCAGCAGCGTGCTCTCGTCGGAGTAGCTCTGCATCAGCTGCTTGAAGTTCTGCTCTTGCGGGCTGCCCGCCTGGAAGAACGCCGAGATCGTGATCTCGCGGTCCAAGGCCTTGACGATGTCCTTGGACTGCGCGGACAAGGTGAACTGCTGGTCGTTGGTGAGATCCCAGCGCTTGTCGTAGCGGTAGGCCGCGACGTTCACGAGCGAGGCGATGCCGCCGATCGCGAGCACGATCACCCCGGACATCGCAGAGCGGCCCACGGTCTGATCTTTGCCGAGCGCGGACAAGCTCTTCCAGTCCAAGACCAGCCAGAGGGCGAGCTGCGCCACGCCTACACCCGCGAGGATGTTCACGGGCACCGGAGCGTCCTTGAATCCCCAGATGAAGTAGCCAGCGCCCGCTGCGAGCAAGCACATGACCCCAAAAAGGGCGAGCAACCAACCAAGTATACGTGTGACCATCAGCGCCACCGCAGGGCTTCAACCCGTTGCGCCGTAGCGAACAGGAAGAACCCAATGAAAGAGAGGAAGTAGACGACGTCCTGAACGTGGAGCAAGCCCTTGCCCATGGACTCTGCGTGCTTGAGCATCGAGAGGTACTCAATGCCGGTCTTGGCGGCCCCGTCGCCCATGGACTGGACCAACCAGTTGGAGATCCACAGGAACAAGCCCCCCGCGAACGAGATCATGAACGCGACGATCTGGTTCTCGGTGACCGACGAAGCGAAGGTGCCCATCGCGATCAACGTGCCCAGCATCAGCACGAAGCTGACGTAGTTGCTGATCACGATGCCGGTGTCCGGGTCGCCCATCGTGTACAGAAACCACGTGAACGGCAGCGTGCTCGCCGCCATCACCAGCGCGAAGCCCATGCCGCCGAGGAACTTACCAAGGGCGATCTCGTAGGACGAAACCGGAGAGGTCAGCAAGAGCTCGATGCTGCGCTGCCGGCGGTCCTCGGCGATCAGGCGCATGGTCACCGCGGGGACGATGAACAACGCGATGACGCCCAAGTTCGAGAACAAAGGCTGGATCACCCACTCGTTGACCGAGAGCTGGTCCGCCTGCCCGGGGTTGAGCACCGACTGGGAGTAGGCGTCAAAATACCCGATGAGCATCGCGGTGAAGAAGAACCCGCCGATGAACGTGAACGCGGTGAGCGCGATCCAACCCACTGGGGTGGAGAACAGCGCCGACGTTTCCCGTCGCGCGATGGTGAGTGCGCCGATCATACCGTTACCCCCGTAGTAAGACGAATATACGTGTCCTCAAGCCGCTCGCCCTGCAGGGAGATCAGACCGTAGGAGACGGACGCCGATGCAACAGCCTCCCGCAGGTCGGACTCGCCGGTGACCATGAACCGGGCACCGTCCTGCTCCGCCGTCTTCACGCCCTGCACCTTGCGCAGCACGTCCAGCAGGCCATCGGGCCGCGCGACCTCGATGCGCACGAGCTTTCCTGCGCCGCCCGCGAGCGTGGCCAGATCGCTCTGCGCGACGATCTTGCCGCGATGGATGATGATCACCCGGCTGCAGATCGCCTCGATCTCGGTGAGCACGTGGGTCGACAACATGACCGTGCGGTCATCGGCGAGCGAGAGATCGTGGATCAGGTTCTTGATCTCGATGCGCTGGGCAGGATCAAGGCCCGAAGTCGGCTCGTCCAGCACCAGCACCCGCGGGTCGTGCACCAACGCCTGGGCGAGCCCGACGCGCTGGCGGTAGCCCTTGGAGAGGTTGTCGATGATGCGGTGGCTGACCGCGTCGAGGCCCACGCGACCGAGCGCCTTCTTCGTGGCGCCGTCGACGTCGCTCACGCCCTTCAGCTGGGCGGCGAAGCGGACATAGTCGCCGACGGTCATGTTGGTGTACACCGGGGGCGTCTCGGGGGCGTATCCGAGCATCGCCTGCACCTTGCGCGGCTCTTCTGCGACATCGAAGCCGCCTACGCGCGCGGTGCCCGAGCTTGCGCCCAGCGAGCCCGCGATGATGCGCATCGTCGTGCTTTTTCCCGCGCCGTTCTGGCCAAGAAAGCCGACCACTTCGCCTTGTCGGACCGTGAAGCTCACGTCCGACAAGGCGAGCGTGTCGCCGTAGGATTTGGTTAGGCCTTGAACCTCAATCATCGCTCACCACCTCCCGTCTGCAGCGACGGGCTTTCCAAGAATGGACGCCGCCCTAACCGTCAGGCCTCTCCGCGTCCGCTCCAGATCCCACCCATGGGCGTCAAAGCTTGTCAGCGCGGGGCAAGCCGGTACAACGCAGAGGGAGTCTTGCAGGTGCCGTCCGACTTGGCCGCGCCATCGGTCAGCACGCGCAGCCCGCCATCCGCGAGCACCACGAGGCCTTCGGCGTCCTCGGGCACCGGCACCGCCGCTCGCACCGGCGAAGCGGCTTCGCTGGACAGCGTGTAGATCGCGCCCGACGCGTTCCCCGAGGATGGACCGGCGAGGATCCAGAGCACGTCAGGGTTTCCGGGCTGAACTGCGAGGTCGCGCACGCCGAGCCCGCCCAGATCGATCGTCACGTCCCGAACGCCGAACACGCCGGACACCCCGCTCGGGGTCAGCTGTACCAGCCGTGCACGCCCATCGTCCAGCAACGGCGCGCGCAGCCCCAGCCAAAGGTGGGTGCCCCAAAACGCAGCGCCCTCCACGTTCAGCGCGGGTCCGGGCGCGGCAGGGGAAGCGGGATCGCCGCAGGCGGCACAGCCCGTCCAGTCCACGGTCCACAGCGTACTTACCCCGCTCTGAATCTGTAGAATACGCTCCCGAAGCAGCTTTCGCCCTCCGGACTTGCTCCTCGAATGGGAGCCCACCACCCACAGCCCCGCCCCATCCGACGCAAGCGCCTCGGGGTCCTCCACCGGGATCGGTAAGGACACGCGGTCGGCGCTCCCGCCCGACATCGCGCCCTCGATCGAGGCCGTAAACAGATGATCGGCGACCTCGTTGTCCTCGAGGAGCAGCATGCCCGGATGTCCCGGGTCCAGAATCATCCCCGAGCCCTCACACACCGCAGCGAGGGCGAGGGCCGGGATCATCAGAAGCGGCCAGTCCAGCTCAACATGCCACCGCCCGGCAACGGCGCGACCACCGGCCCGGTCTCATCCACGAGGACCAGCACGACGCCGGCCACGAGCAACGCCCCGGTCGCCCCACCCGAAAGATAGAGCGCGTTTCGGCGCGGAACGACGAAATTCTCGAAGTAGCTTTGGGCCCCGGCCGCCATTTGCTGGTCGTGTTGGGAGCGCGCGGACTCGACCTTGGCGTTGTAAATTCGGTACGCTTGGCTGGACTCGGCATAAAAGTAGGCCGTCAACCCGCCTGTTCCGGCGCCCAGCGCCATTCCGGTGATGCCCGCGACCTGCGTGGGCTTGAGGCCTGCACCCTTGGTCGGGGTAGACGACTGCTTTGCGACGGCGCGCTGGGGAGCCGGTTTCGACTGCGCCGCCTCGGCAGCTTCTACCTCAGCTTTCGCGGTGAGCGCGGCCTTCCGACGGGCCTCTGCGGCCCGCGCTTGCTCGGCCTCGGCGCGCTCCGCCTCCGCTCGCTCGATCTGCTCCTGAGCGGCGCGCTCCGCCTCCGCTCGCTCGATCTGCTCCTGAGCGGCGCGCTCCGCCTCCGCTCGCTCGATCTGCTCCTGAGCGGCGCGCTCCGCTTCGGCGCGATCGACGCGGCTAACTGCCGCGGCTGCTCCAGCATCCCCAGCCCCACGCCGGCGCGCTTCCTCCGCACGACGTTGCAACGCAGCGTCCTCCGCGGCCATACGCGCCGCGTTGTCGCCCGCGGCACGCGCCTCGGCGACGGACGCAGCGGCAAGCTCGTCGTCGGTGCCGCCGTCTAGGCCCTCGGCGAGCTCACCGCCGCGGCCGGGGCGCACGACGATGACGGCGCTCTCTTTCTTGGACCCCTCACGCGCTAGCTCAATGTGCCAAGCCTGCGCGTCCCCATCCGCGACGACGATCTGCTTGGTAGCGGTCTTGTAACCGTCCAAGTTAGCGCCGATCGCGTGCACGCCGGCGAACACGCTCGGCAAGCTCACCGCGTCCTCGCCGATCGGACGCCCGTCCAAGGTCATCGTCGCCGTGCGCGGCTGAGCGGTCAGATCGATGGTGCCCATGCCCAACTTGCTCAGGCTGAGCGGGAGGTCGATGTCCTCATCCATGTGCAGGTCCACCGTCACGACCGCAGGGACATAGCCGGACTGCTCCGCGGCGATGGTGTGCTCGCCGCACTGCACGGCCACCGGCGCACCGCTCTCGCCCGGCCAAGGACGGTCGTCCAAGGTCAGCTTCGCCTGACTGGGGCTTGGACGCACCGTGATGGTGCCAAGCTGCGCCACAGCCGTCACGCTGACTCGGGCGGTGACGCCGGACGATACCGCCGTCGTCGCCTCGCCGCGCACGCACTCCCCCAAGACGGTGAGCGTGACCACGCCCGGGGCGACGCCCGTCACAGTACCGGGCGTCAAAACTCCAGTTTCGACCCCGTTCAGCAGGATCTGCGCCCCCTTCACATTGGAGGAGACGTAGACGTCCGCGGCGAGAGCCAGCCGGGTGAGCAAAAGCAACATGGCAGGACCTTGAACCGACCGGTGGTGTACCGTATTCCGCGCAAAATTACCAACACGCCCTTGGGGCCTGTTGGCTACGCCTCTTCGGGGACGTCGCGCGTAGCGCTGGCCTTACGACGCGCAGTCTCCTCGGCGATGAGGATGTCGAGGGTTTCGTCCGCCGCGGCGATCACCGCTTCGGCCTCAGACTCCTCTACGCCGAGGATGCTGGCCAGATCGTACGCCTCGGCGTCCGCGACCTCGCGCACCGACCGGAAGCCGTGGCGGATCAAGAAGTCCACCTGGTCTTCGGCGAGCGAAGGGACACGGGAGAGCTCGCTGTGAGCCTGCTCGTTCATCTCGCGGTGCTTGGTCTCGCTGAAGATGTCGATGCGCCAGCCGGTGAGCTGCGCGGCGAGCCGCACGTTCTGACCACGACGACCGATCGCCTTGGACAGCTGGTCGTCCGGAACCACCAGCTCCATCGCGTGCGCCTGCTCGTCGATGTAGACGCGCGAGACGGTTGCCGGGGCGATCGCGTGCACGATGAACCGAGCGGCGTCGGGGTGGAACGGGATGATGTCGATCGCTTCGCCGCGAAGCTCGCCGACCACCGCCTGAACGCGGGAGCCCTTCATACCGACGCACGCGCCGACGGGATCGACGTCGGGGTCGATGGAGGTGACCGCGATCTTGGCGCGGAAGCCAGGCTCACGGGCGCACGCTTCGATACGAACGATGCCGTCCGCGACTTCCGGTACTTCGAGCTCAAAGAGCTTCATCAGCAAGCCGGGATGGGTACGCGAGAGGATGACCTGCGGGGTCTTGGTCGCACGCGTGATGTCCACGACGTACGCCTGAATCCGGTCGCCCTGGCGGTAGGTCTCGCTCGGGACCTGCTCACGCTTGGGGAGCAGCGCCTCGGCGCGCGAGAGGTCAACGACGATGTTGCCCTTCTCAAAGCGGCGGACAACACCGGTGATGATCTCGCCCTTGCGGTCCTTGAATTCGGAGAAGGTCTGCTCCCTCTCGGCCTCGCGGATCTTCTGAATAATGACCTGCTTGGCGGTCTGCGCGGCGATGCGGCCGAGGCCGTCGATCGAGATCTTCAGACCGAGCGAGTCGCCGACCTCACACTCGGGGTCATGGAGGCGGGCATCCGCGATCACGATCTCGGTGTCTTCGTTGTCGATCTCTTCGGTGACCGTGCGGAACTCGAAGAGCTCGACCTCGCCGAGCTCCTCGTTCCACTGGGCTTCGAAGTCACGGTTGAGGCCGTACTTCTTGCGGGCAGCAGCCACCATTGCCTGCTCCAGCACCTCGACCAGCGAGTCGCGGGGGATGTTCTTGTCACGGGCGACTTCAGCGAGGTCGCGGGCGAGTTCACTGGTGATCATGCTGGGCTCCTGGGGGGACGGGCGGATTTGGGCTTCGGGGTGGCGTTACCACCCTCGGATTTCGAGAAGTTTGCGGCGCCGGCCTTGCCCTTCGCCTTGACGGGGACGGGCACGGAGGCGGCGTCAGGATCAATCGGGTGCAGTCCCTGGCCGATACGCTCGAACTGGTCGAGATCCAGCAGCAGGTTGGCCCGCTCGATGTCTTCGATAAAATACCGGCGAGGAACGCCGTCGACGGTCACGAGCACGTAGTCCCCGTCGACGCCGCCGAGCACACACTTCAAGCGGCGCCGCCCGTCCATGTCCCACGTCTTGACCCGGGCGGTGCAACCGATGAAGCGCTCGAAGTCCGACAGGCGCTGCAGCGGACGTTCGATGCCCGGCGTCGAGACCTCGAGGTTGAAGGCCGTGCTGATCAGATCCGCGGCGTCGAGCGCCGGCGAAAAAATACGAGAAAAGCGCGTGCAATCCGTGATCGTCGAACCACCTGGACGATCCACCGACACCCGGAGCACCCGCCCTTCGGCGGATCCGATCCACTCGATGGCGATCACCTCGACGTCCACCCGCGTAGCGATGGGCTCGGCGAGCTCACGCAATGCGAGCATCAAAGAGCGGATATCGGTGACCGGCTTGGTCGATGGAGCTTCGGGTGTGGACATGCGAACCGCTGAAACAGAAAAAGCGCCCTGACGGGGCGCTCGTGGAGAGCCTGGGGTGTGCCGGATAACCGATTTTGGCGTTGAGGCAACGCGCCACGCCGGCATACACCGAACCCATGCCGCTGCTCACCGATCCGCTCCCCCTCCCATGCGGGGCTTTGCTCCCCAATCGCATCGCCAAGTCCGCGATGAGCGAAGACCTCGCCGGACCCGGTCATATGCCCGGAAGCGCGCTGAACACGCTGTATGGACGTTGGGCCGACAGCGGCGCTGGCTTGTTGATCAGCGGCAACGTGATGGTGGATGCCAAGCACATCGGTGAGCACCACAATGTGGTCTTTGAAGGAATGACATCTGGGGTTCCGGACGCGCTCAAGGCCTGGGCCGAGGCCGGCCAAAGGGCAGGCGCCCACTTCTGGCCGCAGATCAATCATCCCGGCCGCCAAACTCCGTTGCCGCGCGTTCCTGTCGCGCCATCGGCCGTACCGCTTCAGCTGCCGGGAAAGCTGTTCGCGACGCCGCGCGCGCTGGAGTCCAACGAGATCGAGGACATCGTGGGTCGCTACGGTCGCGCCGCCGCGATCTCCAAAGAAGCCGGTTTTTCAGGCGTGCAGATCCACGGCGCGCATGGATATTTAGTCAGTCAATTCTTGTCGCCGTTGTCCAATCAGCGCGACGACGCCTGGGGCGGGGATGCCGAGCGTCGCCGCCGCTTCGTGATCGCGGTCGTTCGCGCCATGCGCGCCGAGGTCGGACCCGCGTTTCCCATCGGCGTAAAGCTGAATTCCGCGGACTTTCAGCGCGGCGGGTTCACCGAGGAGGAGTCCATGCAGGTGGTGTGCGCGCTGGAGAGCGAGGGCGTAGACCTGTTGGAGATCAGCGGCGGAACCTATGAAAAGCCTGCCGTCACCGGCGCGATCCGGGAGATGCGCGCCAGCACGCTCGCCCGCGAGGCGTACTTTCTCGAGTACGCGCGAACCGTGCGCGAAAAGACGACGATGCCGCTGCTGTTGACCGGCGGTTTCCGTACCCGCAGCGGGATGGTCGCCGCGCTCGCCGGAGAGCGAGGCTGCGTCGATATGATCGGCCTCGCGCGACCGATGGCGCTGGAGCCGGAGCTGCCGCGCGGGCTGCTGGACGGATCGATTCTGGAGTCGCGGGTACAACCCAAGACCACCGGGATTCGCGCGCTCGACGGGCTGATCGAGATCTCCTGGTACACCTACCAGCTCCACCGAATCGCCCACGGACAAGACCCCGATCCCGGCGTGTGGCCTTGGACGGTGCTGCTGCGTATGGGGTGGAACATGTATGGACCCCGGAGCGCCCGATGATCGCACTATTCGCCCTGCTGGCCGCCTGCGTCCCGCACCCGGCGCCTGCCGCCGCGCCCCCCGCAGAGCCGCTCCTCTATGCCCCCGCGTCGATCGGCGGGGCGGACGCGCGGTTCACCGTGCAGGTCTGGTCGGACTACGCGTGCCCGTGGTGCGCACGCGCCTATGAACCCCTCGCGGCGTACACCGCGGCGCACCCCGACACCCGCCTCGTGATGCGAAACTACCCGCTCAGCACCTCCTGCAACCCCCACGTTGGACGCGACCTGCACCCGAACGCCTGCGCGATCGCGATGGCGGGGATCTGCGCGTCCGCACAGGGGCGCGCCGCAGAGGCCTCCACCTATCTGTACGCCCAGCAGGGCCAACCGATCGCACCGGGCCCGCTAGAAGACGCCGCGCACCTCGACGGCGCCCGATGGCGCGCGTGCATGGACGACCCTGCGGCGGCCGCGGCGTTGGCCCGCGACATCGAAGAAGGCTTCCGCGCTGGGGTGGAGGGCACGCCGACGATCTACGTGTCCGGCGTCGACCCGCGCGGGTGGGTGCAGGGCGGCGCCATCGACGTGATCACCCTGATTGACATGGCCCGTGGCGGTTAGTTTTCAGGTTCGCGTAGATCGGCGGGGCGATCGGGCATGGGCTTAGACGCATAGTCCGCGAAGCCTTCGCGCAGGATGACATCGCAGACGAAGCGGACCTTCTCGAGCACCCGGCCCAACGCCGAATCGGTCGCGGCGCGACGCAGCCAGCGCAGCAGGCGCCGCTGCTTCTGAAAGCGATCGAGCTCGATCTTTCGCGGCTTCCACGAGGCCGGATCGGCGTCCTGCATCGACTTCCAAAAGCTGTCCAACGGATAGCCCCAGGTGTCGAGATCTGCAGGGTCGACCATCGCGATCTGCCGGGCGACGACCTCCGCTCGCGCAGGGTTGGCGGCGAATTCCGCGCCCCAGGTGTCCTTGGACGACGAGACCGGGCGCGCGTGCTTCTGCACCCCCACCGGATCCCCCAAGCCCTTGCCGTCGACCTGCTTGCGCGTGTAGTCAAGGGCGCCGGGGTCGTAGGGGATCTCCAAGTACGCGCAGATGCGCTCCAGCGTCTGTTCGGGTTGGGTGACCAGATCCTCGTACTTGACGTGGAGGAACGGGACGTCCTTCTGGCGAAGAAAGCGCGCCATCGCCGGGATGTACCGGGCGAGCACCGGGTTGAAGCGCACCGCAGCCTCGTAGTCTCCGTCAAAGAAGCTTTCGGCAAAGCTTGCAAAGATCGCTGCTGGATGCCGCGTGAGCACGATGTACTTGGCGTTCGGGTACACCCTTCCCAAAAATGGCAGGATCAGCGAGTTCGCCGGGGTCTTGTCCAGGAAGTACCGCTCGTGCGCCGCGGTGCCCGCGCGCTCCGAAAGCTGAAGCAGCCCCTCGTACACGGTGTCCGCATAGGCGCGCAGCGCGCGCGTGTAGTCCGCCTCGCCGCCGGGTAGATCGCGGACGATCTCGCGGATGGCGTCGGCGGCCTGCAGCTGGTCATACGCCGCTTTGTCGACGTTGCCGTAGTACCCAAGATGCGCAAGCGGCCCCATCAAATGGGGCTCCGGACGCGAATAGATCTGGTCCGTCGCGTTCAGCACACGCATCAGCAGCGTGGAGCCCGAACGCGGCGGGCCGACGAGAAAAATCAGGCGGTTCATCATCGCGACCACCCTAATCTCTCGGTGGGCAGCCGGGACCTACTTCTTGTGAGGCGCAGCGGGGGACGCCGCAGGCGGCGCTACGGCAGGCGGCGTCGCGCCGCAGACAGACTTGCAGGGCGGGAGCGTCGCGGTGGTGACCGTGGTGCAGTCCGAGGCGCCGAGGACCTCGGCCTGAATGCACTTGGTCGCCTGAACTTCGTTGTAATCGGTGCACTCCGCAGCTTCGAGGCGCGCGGTCGTGGAGGACACGCAGTCGGCGTAGTCGGTGAAGCGCAGATCATCCAGCAATCCGCAGGCTTCCAACATCTTGCAGAACGCCTCGCCCTGCACGGCGGTGAAGTCTTCGTAGGTGGTCAGCGCTGCAGGATCGGTGTCGGTGTCCGCGTCGGTGTCGGCATCGGAGTCGGCGTCCGAGTCTGCGTCGGTATCGGTATCGGTGTCCGCGTCAGCGTCAGCGTCCGCTGCGGAGTCATCCCCGGTGGTCTTTTCGCCGCCAGCGCAGGCGGTCATCCAAAAGAGAGGGAGAACGATAGAAAAAGCAGAGGCGATAGACCAGTTACGCATGACTCACCTTGAAGATGCCGTCATCTACCCTACAGAACGCACAAACGGCCACTCATTTTCGTCCCACTCCCCCACGACATGCACCTCCGGGACCAGCGCGACCCCCGAATGTTCGTACACGCCGTCCCAGGCCTTGCGCATACACGCGAGCACGTCAGAGGCCCGGGCGTCCCCGAGATTCACGATGAAATTCGCGTGTTTTTCGCTGATCTGCGCGCCGCCACAGCGCCAGCCTTTCAAGCCCGCCGCTTCGATCCGCTGCCCTGCCGCAGCACCGACAGGGTTGCGAAAAACCGAGCCGCAGCTTGGCAAGTCCAGCGGCTGCGTGGCTTTGCGGCGCGCGAGGTGCTCCACCACGCGCGCTTGCTCGACCTCCGCGCCCTCCCGCAGCAAGCGAAACACCGCAGCGGTGACCACGAACCCCGCCGGAAGCCCGCCTTCGCGGTACCGCATCGGCAGGTCCGCGCGCTCGATGGTCACGTCGCGCCCCTCCCGGTCCAATCCTTCTACGCGCAGGAGCACGCCGCCGATCTCTCCCAGAGCCGTGCCGGCGTTCATCGCGACGGCGCCGCCCACCGTTCCCGGCACCCCCGCTAAGGGTCCCAGACCTGCGAACTTGCCAAGATGACGCTGAAGCACCACGGCGTTGAGCGCCCCCGCGCCGATGCGAAGGTCGACCGCGGCGTCGTCCTCGCCCACCACCGCCATGGCTCGCAGCGCACCGGCCAGCCGCACCGTCGTGCCGCGGAGCCCGTGATCCGGCACGAGCAGGTTGGAGCCGTTCCCAAGCACGAAAAATCGCTCACCACGGCCGCGGGCATCCAGCATCGCGGAGCGCAGCTCTTCGACGCGCTCGGCGAGGATGAAGCGCTCCATCGGACCGCCCACCCGCCAATATCCAAGCTTTGCGAAGGTAGACATTCGCGCGATCGCGTTAGGACGCCGCAGCCGGGCGCACAGCACGCCCGCGCTCGACCCACACCACAACCCCGACGAGCAACAACGCGGTCACCCCACCGGCCGCGCCCATCGGGCTGGTCAGCACCGGGTTTCCACCGCGTATCGCCAGCTCATGAAAGGGCCCGATGGCGGTGAGCACGCCCTGCGCGATCGCAGCGGCCCAGACGGTGTCGGCGCGCCGCGAGAGCCACACCAGCAAAACCCCCTGTGGGACGCTCGCGGCCACCATCGCGACCGCACCTGCCAAGGGCGCATCTGGGAAATAGCCGCCCATCCAAACCAGCGGAACCCGCCAGATCCCCCACAACACCGCGCTGAGCACCGCTGAACCCCAAGGTCCTAACGGCGCAAGCTCCCGCACCAACACTCCGCGCCAACCGAGCTCCTCGCCGACGCGAACCGGCGCGTAGAGCAAGCCGACCAGCAGCGCCTGAATGCTGGCGATCACCGCATAAGGCAGCGGTCCGGCTTGCATCGCCGTCAGCGCCTCGGTTGCCTTTTCTGGACCCTGCACCAGCGTCATGCGATCGGCGATGGCATGGCCGCTCAAGTCGAAGCTCCCCCAACCCAACGCATGTGCGACGACCGCCGACGCCCAGACGAAGCCCATAGCGCCCAGCCACGCCACCAGCGTCGGATTGCCGAGCTTCAGCTCATTCAGGTCCTCGAAGGCGGCTTCGCGCACCCAGAACCTCCGCCACAACGCGCTCACCGCCGCGGGACCGAGGATGTACGGCAAAGCCAGCGCCACGAACACGATGCCTACGGTCGGACGCCCGGTCGAGGCGATCAACGCTGCCCAACCCCAGGACCAGAGGAATACGCCAGCCAACCAAGGGAGCGTTCGGGAGAGCATGCCCGCACCTAAGGCGCGCCGTCCCCTATGGCAAAAAGTACGCCTCGGCGACACACATATCGTTGTACTCACTGCCTTTTTTGACCGTATCGAAGGTCACGCGCACCTTATCGGTGGTGCGGGCGGCGAAGGTCAACACCTGCTCGGCCGGCGAATCCTTGACGGCGAGGGTCTCCTTCGAACCGTCGCCGAAGGTCAGCGTGACCTGCGTGCCCCGGTTCGACTTCATGTAGATGCCGAAGCTGTAGGCGTTGCCGTTGCGGAGCTGCAGCCGTGAAATGCTCTGCGGACCTGCAAAGTTGAAGTCCACCCACTCTGCAACGCCATCCCCGGTTTTGTTGCCCTCGCACCACACGGTGTCGACGATGCCGTCCTGCAGGTTCTTCGGCTCGTAGCTGCCGTCCACATCTGCGGGAAAAACCGTGCTCGCCGCGAAGGAGCGCACCGCTGCGAACTCGGGGCGACTGTTGTCCCGGATCTGGATCTCGGAGATCGCCGTGTCCGGGTACGCGTCGGAGTTGAAGTCGCTCTTCACCTTGAACTTCACCGACGTCGTTTTGCGTGCGGCAGGCAGCTCAAACACCTGCGGCGTATAGACGTCCTGCAAGGTGAATTCCTGGGTCGTGCCGTCGGAAAACTCGGCGAGCAGCACCTTCGGGCGGTTGTAGTGCGTCCACTGCGCCGCCGTGTACCACCAGCCGGCCCACACCGTGAAGCCAGTCACTGCCTTCTCGCCGCCGAGGTCCCCCAGCACCCATTCATTCAGACCGCTGCCGTCCACGCCCTCAAACCATGCGCTGGACGCCTTCCCATCTCCAAGGTTCGACGCGGCATAGCTCACACCGTCAGCGGTAGGTGCAGAGGAGGACGCAGACCATGAGGCCTTGAGAACAGCGGCCTGGGACAGAGGCAAAGCCAACAAGAGAGCGAGCATCAGCGGGGACTCCTGGTTTGGGCCGCAGCGAGCGGTCTGGAAAATGCGGGTGCTGAGGTATCGTGGGGATTCTACGGTGCGTGCGCAAGACGTGTAAAACTCTTGTTGCAGCGCGCTCCAGAACCCACGGTCACGCCGGTCTGTTCCGCTCCCGTGCGGGATTCGTGTCACCCAAGGTCGGCGCACATCACGATTCGTCACGCGCCCAAAGGGTCTCCCCGCAGCCGCGTATCTCCTGTGAGCGCAACGGAACGGAGCTGCCCCCGACTCCCCCTCCCCGATGCGCACGGAGGCCCCGATGAATCCCGTATCCGTCCTTCCTTTCGCCGAACCCCGCCGCGTCGCGATCGCCGACCTGACCGAGGACGACATCAAGCATCTGGCACGCCTCCGCCCCGCGCCCGCCTTCGACCTCGTGGTGCGCAAATACAACGAAAAGCTGAAGGTCCACGCGCTGTACATCCTTCGCGACGGGGAAGAAGCCCACGACGTCGTGCAGGAGGTCTTCATCAAAGCGATGCGCGAGTCCCGGTTCTTCGAGCCCGAGTTCAAGATGCAGGCATGGCTCTACCGGGTCACCCGGAACCTGTGCTTCAACCTTGTCCGTGACCGGCGTCGCCGCGAGGTGATCCTCTACGCACAGCGGCGGTCGGAGACCGACGGCCACGACCCGCTTCAAGCGGTGTTCGCCGGTGAACAGCAGGCGGAGATCCTCGCGGCGGTAGATCAGCTGTCTGAGGATCACCGGGAAATCCTGATGCTTCGGTACTACGAGGACCTCTCGTACGCGGAGATCGCGGAGCAGCTCGACATCCGCTTGGGCACCGTCATGAGCCGGCTCTCCCGGGCGCGCGAACGGCTGCTGGCGACGATGGGCACCGACGCTCGGATGTTGGCCGCAAGTTAGCGCGCCTTGTGACTCCCTCTCGGGGGAGACAGGCCGTGGTTCGCCGCGCGGGGGAATTGACCCTGCGCGGTTGACTCCGCTACGATAGGCCGAACGAGCGCCACCGATGAAGGAGTCAGGAACCCGCTTGCCGAACCCCTCCGAACATCCATCGGCGCGCCCCGGTGCAGACAGCGGTGCGACCAGCGAAGGATCGCCGGTGCGCAGCGCTGCGCTGATCGCGTTGCAAAGCGCGATGCAGGCCGGACAAACCGGGTGTTTGACTGCGTCCGACGCCGGCCTCGGGGTGGTCGAAGTGTACGTGATGTCGGGGGACGTCCTCGCCGCCAACAGCGGGGATGACGACATCCGCCTGCTGTCCTGCGTCTCGGCGTCCGGACGCGTGCCGATCGCCGAGCTCGACGCGCGCGCCGAACGTTGCGCGAGCCCCGGGGAGTTCACCGAGGCGCTGTACGAAATCCTCGAGGAGGAGGTGGTTCAGGAATTGCTCTACGAGCGCTTCCGAGAAAACATCTTCTGCTTCCTCGGGGCTACGCGCGCGGTCGAGTTCGAGCCGATGGACTCGGTGTTCGTCAGCAACCTCCAAGTCTCCCACGACTCCGCGGGCCTCGTCGCCGAGCTGGCAGCGCTGCGCGCGCGCGTCAGCCCGCTGCTCGCGTCCAAGCAAACGCTGACGACCGGCCGAGGGGGCTCGGACCAGCCCGAACACCTGCGCCTGCTCACTGCCTGCCGGAGCGGCGCGACGATCCCCGAGCTGTTGCGAAAGGCCGGGAGCGAGCCCAACCGTGTGCTGCAAGCCCTCGCAGACCTGCTGGACTCCGGCGCGCTCGGTTGGGCCCCGCCGCCGGCTCCGCCCGTCGCGGCGCCTTCTTCAACCACCGCATCGCAACCCGACGCACCCGAGGCGACCGCCGAGCTCGAGCCCCCGGAGCCGGTGCGGGTGCCGCCCCCGCCGCCGATCGAAGACGAAAGCTACCTCGACGCGTTTGGCGACTACGACACCTCCCGCGGCGACGGCAGCTTCTCCGGCGTGCGCGACCGCGTCGACTTGTTGGACGATGTCACGCCGGTCAAGGAGACTCGGGAGCCCGAGGTCATCGACATGCCCGAAGCCGACACCGCGGCGATGGCGGGGGCCGTGTCCTTGAACTTCTCCGGCCCGCGCCTCGCGGACGATGACGCCCGCAACAAGATCGAAGTGGTCAACGAGGTGCTCCAGAGCGTCCGCGCCGCCATTGATCCGCTGAACGGCGGGGGCGGCGGACACGCCCGCATGCAGCTCATCGTCGATGGTTCGGCGGGGCCGTTCGCGGCGCTCTTTGGCGGGATCGAGCTGCAAGCCGACGGCCGCCTGCCGGTGGAGCCGGTGCTCAAAAACCTCCGCAAACGCCCGGTCGCCGAGCACCGCCCGCTGCTGCAGCGCGCCAGCATCGACATCATCGAGCGGGCGCTCTCTCTCGCGAGCGAAGACCTCGACGAAGACCAGATGGACGAGGTCCTGGAGAAGGTAGTCGGCTACCAACAGCGTCTGGGTATTTGAGCACGACGACGATGCTGTGGCTGCTGCTGTGGGGCGGGTTGAAGGCGCACGCGGCGCTGCCTCCCGAAGAGGTGGAGGTGGCGAAGCAGATGGCCGCGAACCGAACCGGGGTCCGCTTTATTCCCGAACGGTGGACCATCCCCGAAGCCACGCTCGCCGCCGTCCGCAGCGTTCAAAACGCGAGCATCGGACGGCGAATGGAAGCCGCGAGCCACGACTGGCTGGGCTTGCCGTACTTGAATGAAGCGGCCGGAGAGCTCGACAACGACGACCCCGATCCCCCAGCGCGCTACGACAGCTTCGATTGCCTCACCTTTGTTGAAGAGGTGCTCGGGCTCTCGCTGTCCGGGGATCCGCTCTACGCGCCATCGGTCCGCGACGCGCTGCGCTACCACGACGCTCCGACCACCGATGTGACGGCACAGGGCGCCGCGTGGCGTCGGAGCTACAACGAGCGCCGCCACTTCATGGAAGCCGAATGGCTGCCCGACGCGGTGCGGAACGGCCTGCTGACCGACATCACCGCCGAGGTCGGCCCCGCGCAGGTGTTGGAGCACACCGTCACGCCCGACACCTGGAAGAACTGGCGCCACACGCGCTTCTTCCACCTCCCCGCGCAGCTCTACCCCGTAGGAACCTGGACCCTCTCGTACCTCAACCTCACAGACGCCGCGGCGTCGTGGACGCGCATCCCGGCGGGGGCGTTGGTGCTGACGCTGCGCGAGGCGCGGACGTGGTCCCCCATCGCGATCACCCATGTCAGCCTTGTCGTCGAGGATGAAAGCGGCAAGATCCACATGCGCCACGCCACGCGCATGGGGGCGCAAAAGGTGCGCGACGACGACCTCGGCTGGTACGTGAGGCACCTGAACGACTACGTAAACTGGCCGTCACTGGGCATCGCGGTGTTCATGCCGCGGGAGCAAGGCCCGCGCATCAGCGCGCTCACGCCGCGCCAGATTCCCCCCTTCAAAGGCACCCCATGACCTACGCCGGCCTGCCTGTGCTCTGGGATCTCGACGGCACCATCGTCGACTCGGGCGGCGACATCGCCGACGCGATGGACCGCGCCCTCGTCCAAAACGGCCTC
Source organism: uncultured Pseudomonadota bacterium (assembly GCA_903900265.1). Classification (GTDB taxonomy): domain Bacteria; phylum Myxococcota_A; class UBA796; order UBA796; family SXON01; genus CAIUMM01. The sequence continues at coordinate 85,247 of CAIUMM010000075.1, read as the reverse complement.
GCGCCGCTCGGGGAGCGCCGGGTGCGCGCCCACATCGGCAGCGGCGCGCAGCACCTCGTGACCTCCTGTGCCCGCGACGCCGGCGGCGCCTTCAGCGACCGCCTGCTAGCCGACTTCTTCGCCACCTACAAAGATCACGTCGCCGATCGCACCGTCGTGTTCCCGGGGATGCGCGCGCTGCTCGCCGACCTGCACGCTCGCGGCGTCCCCCAGGCGATCGTGACCAACAAGCCGGTCGGGATCTCGGTGACGCTGCTCCAGACCCTCGGCATCGACGTCTACTTCGGATGCGTGCTCGGGGGCGAGAGCCTTCCGCGGCGCAAGCCGGACCCAATGATGCTGCACGCCGCGATGCACACGCTGCATATCCAGCGCGCCGTGATGATCGGCGACGGCCCCCACGATGTCGGCGCAGCGCGCGCCGCAGGCCTGCCGGTCATCGGCGTGGACTGGGGCATCGCCACCCCCGAAGGCGCTGATGTCCGAGTCCAGACGGTCGCGCAGCTCACAGCCCTGTTGACCCCGGAGTCGTAGATGCGGCAGCTCTCTGTAGAACAATGCCGGGACTGGCTCGCTGGTCCCGAACGGCCGCAGCTGCTCGATTGCCGACAACCGGGAGAATGGCAGGTGTGCCGCCTTGAAGGTGCTGTGCTCATCCCGCTGGGAGAGCTCTCCGAGCGCGCCCACGAGCTCGACGCCGCCCGACCGGTGCTGGTGTACTGCCATCACGGCGTGCGCTCGATCAACGGCGCGATGATCCTCGAAAGTCTGGGCTTCACCGCGGACTCGATGCGGGGCGGCGTGGAGTCCTGGAGCCTGCGCATCGACCCGACCGTCGCGCGGTACTGAGTGGTGGTCCCGGACGCGACGGAGCAGCAAGCGATCGCGCGCGCGCTGCGCCCCGTCGGCCTGGGGGAGCGCGCGCAGCTGTGGGTGACCAAGGGCTGGACCGCGTCGCAGGTCTACCAACGCTTGCCCCCCGCCATGCAGGCGACGCTCGCAGAGCGGCACGCACACGACGGACGACGCCGCGCGGTCGATGCCGTCTACAACGTGCTGCTCCTGCTCGCCCGCGAGGGCCACGTGCAGCGCAAGCAGGTGCGCTACACCATGGACCTCAACACCAAAGGCCCGCGCGACATGCTGGTGGACGTGTTCCGCGCCCGCTGAACCGGGCACGCCGCATCCTACGGCCCGTCTTCCTGGCCGTCTTCCACCACAAGCCGCACGCCTACGCTGCCGTCGCGGTCCTCGTAGCGGGTGAGGCGCCCGAACAGCGACGCGCGCTTCGGGGCGTCCTGGAGATGCGGAGCGCCGTCCCACCATACAAACTGCAGGCTCCCGACGCGCCCAAAAGCGTGCCTGTCCTTCGCGAAACGCACCCCGACAAGCGGACCAGTGACCGCGATTCGCGGCGCCGGATTGCCCTTGCCCGTGGGTTCGAGCGCCGCGAGCTCAGCGACCACGTCGAGCGTACACGCGCGAGGGTCGACGTCCACGTCGTAGTCCTCCACCGGGATCAGCGCGTCGTCGTCGTGGTGCGCGCTGACAAACGCAGCGAGGCGCTCGGCAAAAGCCGGGAGGTTCACGCTCTCGAGCGTGAACCCCGCTGCGACCGGGTGCCCGCCGTAGCGGACCAGAAGGTCGCTCACCCCGTCTAAGGCGCGCACGGCATGAACGCCGGGGACGGAGCGAATGCTGCCGGTCGCGAGCGCCCCCAAGACCGAGAGCACCGCGCAGGGACGGTGGAATTCATCGCGGATCCGCGCAGCGACGATGCCGTTGACGCCCCGGTGCCAGCCTTCTTCTTCGGGTCCGCCCACCACGATGAACGCCGGGAGCGGCCCCGCCGCGACCATCTTCTGGGCCCGCGCCACCATCTGCCCCTGAATGTCGCGTCGCTCGGCGTTCAACGCGTTGATCGCACGCGCCTGCTGCATCGCAGCCCCCGCGTCGCGCTCCCGCATCAACCGCACGACGGCGTTGGCGTCTTGCAAGCGCCCCGCCGCGTTGATCCGCGGGCCGATCGCATATCCGAGCGTCTCGGCGGTGATGTCGCCCATCTTCACGCCCGCGACCTCCAACAACGCCGCGAGCCCCGGCGCGTGCGGGCCCCGGTTGAGCTCGCGCAGCCCGAGGCTCACGATCGCGCGATTCTCCGGCGTCGCCAAGTCGACGATGTCCGCGACGGTGCCGATCGCCGCGAGCTTCAACAGCGAAGGTAGCAGCGCATCCCGGCGCGGATCACGCGCGAGCAGCGCGGTGGCCAGCTTGGTGGACACGCCGCACGCGGCCAGCGCCTTGTTGGCATAGGAGCAGCCCGGCTGCGGGGGACAGACCACCGCCACAGCGTCCACCGGCACGGTCTCGCCGGCCGGCAAGTGATGGTCCAGCACGATCACATCGACACCGAGCGACGTTGCGAGGGACACGGTGACGTGATCCCGCACGCCGATGTCGGCGGTGACGATGAGCTGCACACTGTCGGTGGCGGCGTTTCTCACCGCCCGCTCAGAGAGCCCGTAGCCCTCGGTCATGCGATCGGGGATGTGGTAGCTGACCCGCGCTGCGGAGCCATCCACCGCGATGCGCCGGTCCAACGCCGCGTGCAGGATCAAGCAGGAGGTGGTGCCGTCCACATCGTAGTCGGTGACCAGCCGCAGATGCTCGCCACGGGAGATCGCCAGCTCGATGCGTTCGAGCGCCTTGTCCATCCCAAGGAGGCCCGCGGGATCGAGCAGGTCCGCAGCCTCAGGGCGCACAAAGCGCGCCGCGGCCGCGCCAACAATGCCTCGCGCCGCGAGCACCCGCGCGGGGACAGCGCCGATGTCGAGCGAAGCCTGCAGCGCTTCCACCTCGGACTCTGCCGGGGCCTTCCGCGCCACCCAACGACGCCCGGTCCAGGAGGAGGATGGCACCTACAGGAACTGCCAGCCGACCGCGACACCACCGGCAAACCCAAGGATCAACGCGACAAGACCCGCACCGACGACCATGCCCCACGGGGTTTCGGGGGTGGAGTCGACGAAGCGCAGCAAGTGACGCTTCGGGACGCCGCCACGCTCGAGCACGATCTCGATGGTCGCGCGACCGTCGGCGCCTACGCTGGTGCCGAGGACCTCGCGCAGCAGCACGCCGGAGAGCGCAGCGGCGTCGATGCGCGCCTCGATCGGAGCGCCTTCTGCGTAGCGCGGTTTGGGAGGCGCGGGCTTGGCGGCTTCGACGGGCGGACGCTGGCGCTCCGCCACGCGCGGAGCGGCCTGAACCGGCGCTGCGGGTGCCGGAGCCACAGGCTCCAACGACGCGGCGGCCCCCGCAAAAGTCGGAGGCGAGCCTACCGGACGTGCATCGGGCGGCGTCGAGACCGCAGCGGCCGGGGACTGCGCAACCGGCTCATCCAAAGGCAGCCCATCGTCCAGCAGCAGATCGTCGTCGCTGTTGTCTTCGCGCTCGACGAACTCCATGAGGAAGCTGTCTACGTCATCCGGACGCAAGCGACCGGCCTCTTTCATCCGCTCTGCGACCGCTTCTTCTTCCGGGCGGAACTTCCGGATTCGCGACAAGTAGTCTTCCACCACCTGCTGCTCGGTCTCCCGCTCATCCCGCTGCACGGACTGCAGGCGGACCGCGTTCTTTTGTCCAGAGAGGTTCTCCCGGATCCGCTTTGTGGCGATCTCGGTGACCTTGTACAAGGTGTCTAGCACACCGTAGCCGCTGGAGGCGATGGACTCGACCACGGGGACGCCGTGAGGGTTCAGCTCGGCGAGCAGCGTGTCGACCTTGGCCGCGTCCTCAACGTCGCGCTTGTTGAACTGAATCACCAGTGGAATGGTGGTGATGTCCATGCCGTGTGCGCGCAGGTTCTCCTCAAGGTCGATCATCGCGTCGATGTTGGCCTGAGAGCGCCCGAGGCTGGAGTCGGCGACGAACACCACGCCGTCTACGCCCTGCAGCACGGCCTTGCGGGTCTGCTGGTAGTAGACCTGCCCGGGGACGGTGAACAGCTTGAACTGGGCAGTAAAGCCGGCGATCTGCCCGAGCTCCACCGGGATGAAGTCGAAGAACAGCGTGCGGTCGGTGTCGGTAGAGAGTTGATGCAGATCGCCACGCTGCGCCTTCGGCACCAGACGATGCAGCACCTGCACGTTCGTGGTCTTGCCCGACAAGGCAGGTCCTACGTAAACAATCTTCGCCTCAATCTCGCGGCGGGCGAAGTTGATGGTGGCCATGACGCTCCAACGACAGACAGATACGGGAAACAACGGAGAGGACGCGGGAATGTAGCCTGTCAATCAACGATCCGCCGCTCAGGCGGGCCGGGCAGTCCTCAAAAGCGCGGAGCGCCCCCAGACGACCAGCAGGTTGTTCGCGGGCATCGCTACGCGCGCACGCTCCTCGAACCCCTGCGCGGCGGCGACGACGCCGACCTCCCCCAGATCCCGCACGCCATACGCGGGATCCTGCCCTTTCAGCCACCCATCAAACTCCACGTTCGATGGGGCCGTATGGGCGCCGCCGATGCGAAACGGGCCGTACAGGATCACCAGCCCGTGCTCCGGCAGGATCCGACCCGCGCCCTCAAAAAGCGCATCGGTGCACGCCCACGGGGCGATGTGGATCATGTTGCTGCACAGCACGACGTCCGCGTGCTGCACCGGCCAGGGCACCGTCAGGACGTCCAGCTGCACCGGCGCCAGCAGGTTGGGCAGCGCCGCCTCCGCGCGCCACGCGGCGATGCTGTCCAGCTCCGCCGGGCGAAGCGCGCTGGGCTGCCAGCGATAGCGCGGGAAGCGCTCGGCGAAGTACACCGCGTGCTCCCCGCTTCCGCTGGCGATCTCCAGCACCGTGGCCTCGACGACACCCGCAGGCACCTGCAGCCAAGGCTCCAGCGCCTCGGCGATCGGCGCGCGGTTGCGCTGCGTAGCCGGCGCGTATTGTTTCATGGCGCGAACTGCTTGGCGAGCTTCAAGCCCTGCATCTGGTAGTTGCTCGCGAGGTCCTGACCGTACAGCACGTCGGGATCCGCGCGATTGGCCAGCAGCTCGACGCGGAACAGCGGCTGACCGTGCTCCAACAGGAACGGCACATCCCGGGTGCGGATCTCCAGCACCAGCCGCGCGCCGTCCGACCCTGCGGGCCCCCAGCCGAAGCCGGAGTCGATGAAGCCGGCATAGTGCGTGCGAAGCTCGCCTTTGGTGGCGTCGAAGGGGATGAGCTCGGCGCAGAGCCCGGGCGGGATGCACAAGCGCTCCCGAGTCGCAAAGATGTAAAACTGCTCCGGCTCCAGCACGACGCCCTCCCCGCTGGGATCGGCCCGGATCGGCGACCAATAGCGATCGGGGTCGTAGTCTCTCCGCGCCAGATCGATGGGCGGACGGTGCAGCCGCGCCTGATAGCCCACGATCCCCTTGCCATCTCCCTCATGCAGGTCGACGGACATCTGCACGCCCGGGGCATCTTCGTCGGCGACCGGGCCAGGACGCCCGTCCGACCACCGGATCACCGGCGTATTTTCTTGTACATCCGCCAGGGCACGCGCATCGAGGCGCGGCCGTCCGCGCGCCAAACGCAGCTGCCCGAGCGTGTCGCCCTGACGTACTTGCACATGAAAAGACTGGGGGGTGACCTCCATATAAAGCCGCCCGCGGTAGCCCGCAGGCACCATATCGAAGGCGTGCCCGTGCTCGGTCAGCAAGCGCACAAAGACATCCAAGCGCCCCGACGAGCTCTTGGGGTTCGCGCGCCCCCAGACATCTCCCGGCAGCTCCAGCACCTCTTCCACTTCGACGAGGTACACGGTGTTCTGCTGGAACAACGTTGGCTTATCGGAGTCGAGGCGCAGCTCATCTAGCGCGAGTCTGCCCAATTTGCGCTCGACACCGCTGTTTCCGGGCAAGAAGCTCGACAGCAGCGGCCAAGCGCGGGCCCCGAGCCGAAGGTCCAAGGAGCTGGGTTGAATCTGGGCCGATCGCACAGGGCGAAGGGCACGAATGCCGCCATCGGCGAGGAGGGACCGCAGGTCCTGACTGACAAGGATGTGGTTCACGCCCGGCGACTATCCCGGACACCCCGCGTCGGATAGCACCGACAAAAACGCAAGAAGCCCGGCCTTTCAGCCGGGCTTCGAGATGGTGCGTCCTAAGGGAGTCGAACCCCTAACCTTCTGATCCGTAGTCAGATGCTCTATCCAATTGAGCTAAGAACGCAGGATTTCTTGATCTGGAGGAGGCGGAGGGATTTGAACCCTCGGTAGACTTTCGCCTACGCATCCTTAGCAAGGATGTACCTTAAGCCACTCGGTCACGCCTCCATTTGATCCGCCTTTCAGCGGCACAACCCGGAGCCAACCCGAGCTGGTGGTGGAGGAGGTGGTGAGATTCGAACTCACGGTCCACTCTCGTGGACTGCGGTTTTCAAGACCGCTGCCTTCAACCACTCGGCCACACCTCCAAGGTGGGGCACCGCTCTAATACTTCACCCCCGGCCGGTCGTCAAGGGTCAGAATCTGCTTTAGGGACGAGAGATCACCGCGAGCCCACCCATGTAGGGCTGAAGCACGGTCGGCACACGAATAGAGCCGTCCGCTTGCTGGTAATTCTCCAGGATCGCCACGATGGTGCGGCCTACGGCGAGGCCCGAACCGTTCAGGGTGTGGCACAGCAGATTCTTTTTCTCCCGCTTGAAGCGGAGCTTCAGACGACGTGCCTGAAAGTCGCCGAAGTTCGTGCAGGAGCTGATCTCCCGGTAGGCCGCCTGCCCGGGCAACCACACTTCGATGTCATAGCCCCGAGCGCCGCCGAACCCGACGTCCCCCGCGCAGCGCGCGACGGTCTGGTAAGGCAGCTCGAGCGCCTGCAGCACCGACTCGGCGTGACCGGTCAGCGTCTCCAGCGCCGCCGTGGAGTCCTCCGGACGGGTGATCCACACCAGCTCGACCTTGTGGAACTGATGCACGCGGACCAAGCCGCGGGTGTCGCGGCCCGCCGAGCCCGCTTCGCTGCGGAAGCAGGGCGTGAACGCGTTGTACCGCACCGGGAGCTGCTCCTCGTCGAGGATCTCGTCGCGATGCAGGTTGGTGACCGGCACCTCAGCCGTGGGGATGAGGTAGGCGTCCTGACCGGCGAGCCCGCCGGCGATCTTGAACAAGTCTTCTTCAAACTTGGGCAGCTGCCCGGTACCCGTCATCGTCTCGCGGGTGACGAGGTACGGCACCTGCACCTCGCGGTACCCGTTGCGCTCGGCCATGTCGCAGAACAGCGAGACCAACGCGCGCTCCATGCGCGCCAACGCGCCGGAGAGCACCGCAAAACGCGCGCCGGAGAGCTTGGCGGCGCGCTCCGGATCGTACATGCCTAAGGCCACCGCGAGCTCATCGTGGGGCTTCGCGGCGAACGCCAGCTCGGGGGGCGTGCCCCAGCGGCGGATCACCGGGTTGTGGGCGTCCCCCGCGCCATCCGGCGTAGCGGGGTCGACGAGGTTGGGGAGCGAGAGCAACAAGCCACGCTCCTCGTCCGCGACCAGCAGCAGCTCGGCGTCGATCGCCGCAGTGCGGTCGGCGATCGCCCGCACCTCGGCCTTGATCGGCTCGGCGTCCTCGCCAGCGCGCATCTTCTGACCGACGAGCTGGGACTTGGCGTTGCGGGCTTGTCGAAGATCGTCGCCCTCTTTCTGGAGCGCACGGCGACGAACATTGAGCGCGACGAGCGGCTCGACGAGCGCAGGATCCATCCCGCGACGGGTGAGGCTCAGGCGCACAACTTCAGGCTGGTTGGCAAACAGGTTGGGATCAAGCATCGCCGGCGGATAACCGACCGCGTGACCTCCGTCCCGATCAACCGCCCGCGCATTCCGGTCCCCCTCGTGCTGTGTGTGGCGTTGGCCGCGGTCTCCGCTGCCGGGACCCTCGTGAGGCTCGCGCCCGACGCCGACCCGCTCACCCTCGCGTTCGGCCGGGTGTTCATCGCCGGCTTGGTCTTGCTGCCCTTCGGGCTGCGCGCGCTTCAAACCGGCGACACCCAAACCGGGCAATCCGCGCTCCCCTCCCGACGCGACGTCGCGCTCACCTGCATCGCCGGCGTCTTTCTTGCGCTGCACTTCTACGCGTGGTTCAGCTCGTTGCAGCGCACCACCGTGATGCGCTCCACCGTGTTGGTCTGCACCACGCCGGTGTGGGTGGGCATGCTGGAGGCGATCGTGCTCCGGCGACCGCCCCCGCGCCGGTACTGGCCGGGGATCGGCGTCGCGCTGATGGGCATCATCGGCCTCACGCTCGGCGAGAGCCTCGGCGCGGACGCCGGCGCCGCCGAGGGCGTCGACCCCGCCGCGGGAGACTCGCTCGCGCTGCTCGGGAGCTGGCTGGGAGCCAGCTATTTCGTCATTGGCAGCGTGGTCCGCCAACGCGTCGGGATCGCGATCTACGGCCCGCTCGTGTGCCTCGCCGCAGCGGCGGCGCTCGCGGTGCTCGCGGTGATTCAGGGCGCGCCGTGGGTGCCGACCGGGCAGGCCGTCGCGGTAGTGCTGGCGATGGCGGCCGGACCACAGCTGCTCGGACACGTGGGGTTCAACTGGGCGGTGCGGTACATCCCGGCACGGGTGATCGCCGCGATGATCTTGCTCGAGCCGGTCGGCGCGTCGGTGCTAGCCGCGCTGCTGCTGCACGAGCTGCCGTCCCGACAAGACTGCGCGTGGGCGCTGCTGCTGCTGATCGGCGTCGGTGTAGCGGTCTCGCAGCCCGCGGCGGAACCCAAGGTCGAAGGCATCAACCCGTAGGCGCAGCCTTCTTCCGCGCACGCGGCGCGGGGGACTCCAACAGCGCGACCGCCATGCGCAGCACCTCTTTGACCGGGATCACCTCGGCAAAAAGCACGACGCCGTCGGGGAGCGCCTCGGGGTCGGCGTCCTGAAAAAGCTTACGCGAGGCCGCGATGATCAAGTTTCGCGGCCCGTGGCGCCGCATCGTCTCAAGGCGCCGCGTCAAGCTCGCTTTGCGCCAGAAGCCGAGGATCTCCACGTAGACAGGCGCGCCGCCGCGCCGCAGCGTGAAGTCCGGAATCACCGTGCTCTCGCCGCCTTGATCGATGGGGAGCCCGCCTTCTTCGATGGTCCAATCGGGCACGGTCTCGGTCCAGCGCTCGTAGAACCACTGCGCCTCGCGGCTCTTCCAGACGCCTTGCGCGCGGTAGTGGGAGCGCCAGGTCTGGGTGTGGGACAGCTCCAGCGTCGTGGCGCGCGCTCCCCACATCACCGACGCGCGCAGCGTCCATTCCGTGCTCAAAAGCAAAATCGACGGGAAGAACTTGGCCAGCGAGGCCCCGTAGCGCGTGGTCTGCGTGAACAACGACGCCGGCCCGTCGATGGTGATCCGGTAGCCGCCCGGCTCGACGAACACCTCCGCGAGTAGCTGATGAAACTTGATCGCGCGAAACAACGCGCGCGCCTCGCCCGGCGTCGGCTCGGCCAGCGTCAAGGTCAGCGAACGCGCCCGCAGCAGCGTCGCCTGCACCAACGCCGTGTTGTAGCGGTGGAGCAGCCACTCTGGCGCGCTCGACTCGGGGAGATCTGGGACATCGAGGCGCATCAGCGTCTGCTCGCTGGGAAGGTCGGCGTAGAGTCCCCGGGAGAGGGACGCCGCCGGGATGCCCAGCTCGGCGCTGAGGCGCTCCCACAGCGCGGCCTCGGTCATCACCGCGCCGTCTTCGTCCGCCGGCTCCAACGCGACCGAGCGCACCGGCCCCACCCGCGCCGCGAGCGCAAACACCGCCTTGCGCAGCTCCACCGGCGGCATCGGCGAGGTCGTGTCAAACTCGGCGCGGTCCAAGCAGATCTTCGCCAAGCCACGGGTGAGCTTGTGGTCGGTGCCGTCGCCCTCCACCTCGGCGAGCGCCTCGTCGAGCGCGCCTCGGGGCTGGCCGATGTTGTCCTGAAACGCAGCGAGGATAGACGCCGCTTTCTCGAGCAGCCGAGCTTGGTCCGGATCGATGAACCCGACCTTCAACCCTTCGCGGGTCGCACGGACACGTACAAGGTCACCGGTGAGCATGACGCCGCCTATCCACCTCCACGCCGACCGCGTACAACGCGGGGTGTTCTCACGCTGAATACCGGAGCACCGTCCGCAGTCCACGCAGCGGTCGACGCCGCGGGCACGGATGGTGTATGGCAACTGCAATGCCCGCCCCTGAAATCTACGATTTCCTCGACTACCGGAAGTTCCTGATCGCCTGGTTCGCCTGGATGAAGACCGCTTACCCGCGGTACAGCCACCGCGCGTTCGCGAGAAAGGCAGGTCAAAGCTCACCAAGCCTGTTGCTTTCTGTGATGGACGGCAAACGCAACCTCACGCCGGCGACCACCGAAGGGTTTTTGAAGGCGCTCGGCCTCGACGCCGAAGCCGGCCGGTTCTTCGTCGCCCTCGTGGCCTTCGAGCAAGCCGAGACCGAGCTGCTGCGCTCGGCGGCGTGGGAGCAGGTGCGCGCCACTCAACGATTCCGGGAGGCGCGGCAACTCAATGACGAGTCGGTGCAGTATCTCTCCCGCTGGTACATCCCGGCGGTGCGCGAATTTGCCGCGTGCGCCGGCTTCAAGCCCGATCCGGGGTGGCTTGCCACGCGGATGCGGCCACGCATCACCGCGGAGCAAGCCCAAGAGGCGCTCGACGTCTTGCGCGCCTTGGGGATGCTCGTCGTGCGCGACGGACAAACCGTCGCCGCGGAGGGCAGCCTCGTCACCCCGCATGAGGTCGCCGGTATGGCCGCGCTCAACTACCATGTGGGCATGTTGGACCGAGCGCGGGAAGCGCTGCTGAAGACTCCTTCTACGGAGCGTCATTTTTGCGCGGTCACCGTCTCGATCCCTCCCGCGCTGCTGCCCGAGCTGAAGCGCGAGCTGGACCAGATTCAAGAGCGCCTCCTGGAGCGCTGCGCTGCGGCCGAAGGCGTACGCCGGGTGGTCTACCAGCTGAACCTGAGCTTGTTCCCGCTGACCGAGAGCTCAGAGTGAGCGACGCTCACTGATAGTAGACCAGCTCCCAGTCGGTGCCGACCACGAAGGCACGAATCGGCCCGATATCCCGGGCAAAAGCCCATTCTCCGGCGAAACGCCCCTCGGACACGCTCGCGCTCGCGACGTCCGGAAACAAGCCATACCACACCGAAAACTCGCCCACTTCGGTGACTTCTACGCCGGTTCCGGTCGAGCCTTTGGTCACCGTCGCCGGCAGCAAGGTGGAGTCGTCGACGACGAGTCCATTGGACGCGCTCCACGCGAACGGTGTAGCGCCACTACGCAGGGTAAACGTCCATTCATCGTCGCCGATCTCCAGCCGCAGCTCGGGGATGTCCTCCGTTCCGGTGTCCGCGGTTCCGGTGTCGGCCGTTCCGGTGTCGGCCGTACCCGTTTCAACGCCCCCGGTGTCGCTCGTGGGATCGGGATGCGACCCGACCGGGTTGTAAACGTACATACGTCCGGGTGAACCTCCATAGTCCCCCGCAGCCGAGGTCTGTGCTTCGCCGCCCGACTTGGCGCATCCCACCAGCCCAAGCACCGCGAGCGCGAACCCCAGAGCGCGCGCGGTCATTGACGGGTCCACACGGGGATGTGGTTGTTCTGACTCGGGTCCTGCCCGGGCAGCCAGAACGCAGGCCAGGTCGGATCCTGCCCGGCGCTCGCCAGCGCAGGGTCGAACCCCGCGACCCAGATCTGCGGGCTGCCGCTGACGACGTTGCCGTAGGCGCGCTTGGAGGAGAACGCCAACCACAGCACATCGTCATCGGGCAACGGCCCCCAGTGCGGCCAGGAGTTGGTGATCTCGGTGCTGTAGTTTGCGTTCGCCAGCGCGATCGGCGTGCCACCCGCGCCGTCCATCACGTACAGCGTAGCGTCGCTGTCGTCGTACGCGTCTTGCGTCGACAGGTTGAACGCGATCCAATCCCCATCCGGCGACCACGCCGGGTAGTACGCCATGTACGGGTCCGGCGGGTCATACAACACCGTGGGGGCGCCGAACTCGCCGTCGCCGATCACGTCCATCACGGCGATGCGCCCGCCCGAGAACGTCCAGTCACAAGGATGACTGTCGGTCAGCACAAACGCAACCTGAGTGCCGTCGGGGCTCCAATCCACGTGCGTGGCCGCTCCGCCGGTCGCGACCTCGTGCAGGTAGGCGCCGGTGTTTCCGTCGTACAGCAGCAGCGCGCCGTTGTACGTGGCGAGCAAGTAGCGACCGTCAGGAGAAAAGGTCTTGAAATTCCCGTAGTTCGTATTGTTGTAGCCCATGATCTCAGCGCCGTCCGACAGGCGACGCATGCCCATCCCACCGTTGCCGCCGTCCCACGTGTAGGCGATGGTGTCACCCTTCGCGACGTGGCAGCCTACACAATAGCCGGTGTTGGAAGCGGTGATATACTCTGTAGCCGACCCACCGTACGGCACCCTCATGATCCCCGAGGCCGACGTGCTCCAGTAGTAGATCGTGCCTTGGCCATCCATGCGGTTGACGTTGAGCGTCAGCGGATCGGCGGACAACACCTGCCCCCCTGCGGCGAGCGAGAGCTCGACGATCACCGTCCCGCCCGCGTTGGTTCCGGCGATGCTCGCCCACGTGGCCTCGTCGGCGGTCCACGACGTCCCCGCGGTGTAGATCGTGATGTCGGTGACCGAGCTATGGAACCGTAGGCGCACCGCCGTCTGCCCCATGTCCGCCCACTGAAAGTTGATTCCCGGCGTGTTTCGTGGAAAGTTCACGTTGTTGACCGGATAGGACCAAAGCGTTTGTCCGCTGGTCTCCGGGGCGGCAAACAGCGTAGTGTCAATGCCCGTTTCGTTGCGCTCTTCCGAGTAGATCAGCGTCACCTCGGACACCGCCTCGATGCCGTCAAAACGCGCCCGTACCCAGGTCACGCCTCCGTTCTCGGTGGACGGAGAGAACAGGCCGTCCCCGTTGATGGTGCCGGCGCTCGCGTTGGAGACCTCCCATTCGACCATGTCGAGGGTGACCGTCTTGCCGTTCATCAGCTCCGCGACCGCCGAGAACGGCTGCGGATCCACGCCATCCGCAGTGGTTTGAAGGACGAGCTCGGCAGGCTCTACGGTCAACGTGGCGATCTGTACGCCGTCAACGTCCGCAAAATCCGGCGAGCACGCGACGAGCATGAAAAGGGACAACATGCCGTGAGTGTAGCGGATTCGCGAGCGACGTGCCCGCCAGACCGAGCGCCCCGATGATACGCATTTCACGGAATGCGCCACTCCCGTAAAATCGTCGTTTGCCTAAGCCCGATCGCCCTGAGCATGGCGGTTGCGTGCTCGGACAACGACTTGAAGCGCATCGGCCGCAGCGACAAGTTCACGCAGGGCGGAGAAGAAGTGTCGGCCGACATCCTCTTCGTGGTCGACGACTCCGCGTCGATGAGCGAGGAGCAGGCGCGTCTGGGCGAGAACTTCTCGGCGTTCGTCGACGTGCTGGCCGGCACCTACGCGGATTGGCAGATCGGCGTTGTCACCACCGACCCGGACGAGCAAGGCGCGCTGCGAGCCGCCGTGCTCAACGCGGACACCGAAAACCTCGATGAGGCCTTTGCGAGCGCCGTGGCCGTAGGCACCGACGGTTCGCGGGACGAGCAAGGGTTGTTGACCGCCGCGCTCGCGGTCAACCCCAACCTGAACCCCGGGCTCATCCGCAGCACCAGCACGCTGAACGTGGTGTTCGTCTCGGATGAAGACGATCATTCCGCCGGCCTCCCCGACGTCTACTTGACCATCTTGTCGCAGGCCGCGGGCACCGGCGGGCTGCGCGCGCACGCCTTGGTCGGCGACCTTCCTGCGGGCTGCGTCTCCGGCACCTCCGCGGCCGACGCTGGGGTTCGGTACTTGGAGGCGGCCGAAGCGACCGAGGGTTGGTCCGACTCCATCTGCGCCGATGACTACTCGACGCTGCTCGCCCGCGTGGGCTTGGATGTGGCAGGTTGGGACACCACCTTCTACCTCGAAGGCTTGCCCGTGCCCGAGACCGTGCGCGTCACGGTGGACGACGTCGAGATCCCCCAGCGCGCCGTCGACGGCTGGCAGTACTCTCCGGGGGACAACGCGGTGATCTTCTCGGGTCACGCCGTCCCGCGGCCCGGCATGGTGATCATGATCTACTACGACCCGTGGATCGGCCCGAGCGAGTGATCCCGGCTCAGAAGCGCCACCGCGAGTAGGCCCTCACGCCGCCTACACCCGCGGTGCCTCCGGAGCCCTCCAAGTACCACCCCTGCCACAGCGGCACTTCCACGCGGAGCTCTACCGGATTGGTGGGTTTGGAGGAAGAAGCCGCGTTGGTGTTGTAGACGACCTCGACCAGCACGTTCTTGCCGAAACGCTTTCCGAACGTGAGGTTCTCGGGGGACAGCTCCAGCACATCCAAGCTGGTCAGCGAGGTCGCTTGGTTCATCTGAGACCGGAAGATGCTCTGGAAGGCGGCGGTGATCGCCGCGCTCGAACGGTCCTGCAGCTCGTTGACCGGCGCGCTGAACAGCAGCACGCTGATCATGTCGTCGAGGGACTGCCCTTGATCCGAGCTGAAGGTGATCGTCGGAGTTTGGGCGGCGCCAGCGATGTGCGCGGTGATGTTGCCGTAGCTGCCGGTGGAGAGCACGGCGTCGAGGTTCAACACCGGCGCGAGGTAATCGACGCCCGTGAACGAGATCTGGCCGCCAGGGGCAATATCAAAGTTCTTTCCCAGCACGTTCGCGACGCCCGAGAGCGGCTCCACCACCCCGGCTACCTGAATCACGCCGTTGGTGCGGCTGACCACCACGCCATACGGGCTGTCGAGGTTTAGCGCAAAGCGAAGGTTCGATAAGCTCTTTGTAAGCTCACCACCGAATTGCTCCATCGGGATGGTCAGATCGACGGCGGCGCGCCGGTTCAGGAACACCTCGACGTTGAAGTCCAGATCCACCGGCGTGCTCGGGGCCGCAGCGCGCGCGACCGCGACCGCACCGTTGCGCAGCACCTGTATGGCTGGATCCAGCGCAAAGCTGGACTCGGCGGTGAAGAAGCTCTCGTTCAGCACCACGTTCGCGTCGTCGACGTCGACGCGCCCGCTGAGCGCGATGCGCGGCCAATCCCCGGAGACGCGCAGGCTAGACGTCGCCCGCAACGCGTAGTCGGTGCGGTTCGCGACCCAGGCATCTTTGAGGTCCAGCGTGCCCTTGACCGCGCCCGGCGAGAAGCGGTCAAGCGCGACCCGCGCCGTGGCCCGCATACTGCCGGGGCGTGCGAGCAGCAGGTCCCGCGACGTGGAGCGGGTGACCGCGCTGAGCTCGTTGAGCACGATCTCCTTGGCCGTGACGTGCGCCGTGACGGCGACGTCGCTGTAGTCCACGTTGAGCGGCAGGATGGTGAAGGAGCCGCCCGCGAGCGTGAGCGTCAGATCCGGCTCGGGGGCGTTCGGCTGCCCGCGGATCACCCCGCGGATCATCGCGAGCCCGTTGGCGTTCGACATCGCAGGGACCAGCGCGCTCGCGGCCTTGAGCGGCACGCCGTCGCCCTCGACGACGATGTTGAGACCGCGCCGGCTCAGCTCCTCGCCCAGCGCATCCAACCGCGCCTCGATCGGCACGAGCCCGCTGGCCCGGATGCTCCCGCCCCCGCCAAACGCGAGCGAAGCGTCCACCTGATAGCCGCTGTCGGTGCCGGTCAGCGTCACCATCGCCGGCGAAACCGGCACATCGCCGACCGCGCCGTTGATGACCAACAGCGCGCCTTCCACTTTGGGTCGCCGTGGATCGCCGGACACATGCAGGCCGCCGAGCAAGGAGCCGCTGACCGCCGCGGGCGCGCCCAACGCGGAGAGCGGGAGCTGCAGGGGCACCAGATCCAGCCCGAGCTCGGAGATCGCGTCCACCCCGGGAGCCGGCCCGCCGGTCAGCATCCCGGTGAGCCGCGACAACGCGAGCCCAAGCGTACCGCTGACCTCCGCGCGACGCACCAGCGCCTGATTCGCGACGACCCGCACGGTGGCGCGCTCATCGACCACTTTGGCGTCCAGATCCACGCTCACCCATCCATCGGTGGTGCGCACCCGCGCGATGCCCGAGGCCTCCGCTGTAGGCGCAGCGACCGTCCCACCGACGTGCACCTCGGCGGACGTCCGAAAAACCGGCACATCCGCAGGGAGCAGCTTCGGATCCACCACCGCGCGCCAGTCGGCTGTGCCGGACGGGGGGAGCGTCACCGTCAAGGCCAGAGGCGCGCGGGAGTCGACGGCGACGACGTCCCCATCGGGGCGAATCGGAATCGTAGCGACCAGCGACGCCAGCACGGGCGCATCGCTCGCCCGACGCACCTCGCTCTGCATCGCGACCTTCGTGCCGTCGGACACCCAGCGTCCATGCACAAAAGCGTCGGTCAAGACCCCGGGAACACCGAGACCCGCCACGTCGGCTTCCAACGTCG
Source organism: uncultured Pseudomonadota bacterium (assembly GCA_903900265.1). Lineage (GTDB taxonomy): Bacteria > Myxococcota_A > UBA796 > UBA796 > SXON01 > CAIUMM01. The sequence continues at coordinate 68,807 of CAIUMM010000075.1, read as the reverse complement.
CGCGCGGCGCCCGCAGCGGCCCCTCCAAGCGCCCGGTGGCCGTCACCACCCCGGCGAGCGCTTGCCCGGGGACCAAGGCGTTCACCGTAGCGAGGTCAAAGCCCACGAGCGAAACATCGATGTCCGAGTCCCCGTGCACCCGGATGCCGCCAGACGCGTGCACACGCCCGTCGCCCCGACCCGACGCGAGCGTCGCGTCCACCGCGATGCGCTCCTGCGCAAACGAGAACGTCGCCGGCTCCACCAGCGCCCAGTCGACGTTCGGCACCGGCGTGACGCGCGCCTCCTCAAGCTGCAGCGTGCGGGTAGCGAACGCGTAGTTGCCCTGCGCGGACACCCGCTCCACATCGGGCGGGGGACCGGGCTCCACGGTGGCTGCGTCCGCGACTGTGCCGCCGATCGCGGCAAAAGCCACACGTTCGGTCGATAGCAGCGCATCCGCGACCAGCAGCGGCATGGGCCTGTGCGCGAGAGCCGCGCCCACGCCTCGCAGGCCGATGTTGCCTTCCGCGCCCGCAGATCCAAGGTCGAGGTCCACGTTCACGCGCGCCTGCTCGGCGGTCAGCCCCGCGCCGCCCGCTGGGGCTTCCAACGCCGCGGCGTCGAGCGTCGCCGCGACGTGCCCGGCGCCGTGCTGCCACTGAAAATCGACAGGACCGTGAATCGCGGCGGTGCGAACCTGATCCCCGAAGCCAAAGCTCGGGGCGCGCAGGTCGCCCGCGACCGCGATGCCCAAGCCGTCCTTCCAGTCGATCGCCACCCGACCCGAGTACCGGGCGCGGCCCTGCAGGGGTTCGAGCGCAGCGCCGCCATAGGTCCGCAACGCCGCCAGATCGACATCCGCGCTCACCACCCGCGCGACCCCGTGTTTCCCGACCACATCGACGTTCAGCGCGGTCAGCGCAGAGCCCACCGGGGCGCCGACGTTCATCGCATCGCAGGTCACCACGCCATGGTCGAGCGTCAGCGGACTGCCGCCGCGCAGGGCGTACGGGCCCACCCCTTCGATCACCCCCGCGACGTCCGCCGATACCACCACGCGCAGGTCATCCGGCCACCCCAAGCCCTCGCCATCGGCCACCACGTGTCCGCTCACCCGCGTGTCCCGCAGCGCATCGATGGTATGGCCAAGTTGAACCTCGGTAGGCAGCGTGAGATCCGCGTGCCACACCGGCGTAGCGCCCCGAAGGTCGATCCCGCCTACGAGGTGCGCATCGCCTCCGGGCGACCGCAGCTGCAGGTCCACGCTGGGAGCCCGCAGCGGGCCGGTCACGGTGCCGCTGGCGTCGAAGGGGCCGTGCACACCGGCCACGCCGAGCGGCTCGGGCTCCACGTGCAGGTTTCGCACGCGCGCGTTCCCCTCGGGCGTACCATCCAGCCCGTGCACCTCCGCCCAAAGCTCCGCGCGCTGAGCTCCGAAAAACGCGCTGGCCGGACGCTCCTCCCCGCCCAGCGTAGCGTTCACGCCATCCCAGCTGCCGTACAGATCCGCGCCGAACCCCGTAGGCAGCGCGCTCCAGGATGGCCCCGCCAGCGCGCCTTCGACGTGCGCCGCGGTCAGCGACACCGTGCGGCCGTACACCGAGCCGCTCGCGGTGACCAAGCCGCCGGTCAGGTCCAACGGCTGCGTGCCCGCGCACAAGGAAGCGCGGTCCACGCTCACGGTGATCGCGCCCACGTCGATGTCTACGCCCAACCCGCGCCAGGGCGCCCCGCTCGACGGCGGCAGATCCCACATCGCGACCGGATTCATGCAGACGCCGTCGTCGCCGCGCAGATCCACGCTCCCCCCGCTCAGGACCAACGCATCGACGCGCACGCGCCGGCCGAAGATCCCGCAGAGATCGTAGCCGACGTCCAGCCGTTCGATCCCGGCGACGAGCGTGCCGTCGGGGCTGCGAAGCGCGACATCGTGTACGACGATGTGGTGAAGGAGGTCGGTCTCCAACCGGGAAGCCGACAGCGAACCCCGCGCGGGCGCCGCGAGCTTCAACGCGGTGTCCAACAAAAACCGATTGCCAGACGCGCTGCGAAGCCAGAGCCCGCCCCCGACCCCCGCGAGCACCGCCAAACCTGCGACTACGCCGAGACCGCGCCCGGCGTATCGAAGATAGCGCCGCTTCAAAACGCCTCCGAGAGGCCAAAATGCATCGCCCAGCGAGGCTCTGCGCTGCCCAGCGGCGATCCCGTGGTCGGATCCACGCCGGACCCGAAGTAGCTGGGATCTCCCAAGCGCCAGGCCACATCAAGGCGGATCGGCCCAATCGAAGTCAGGTAGCGAAGCCCGCCGCCGACGCTGTACTGGATCGCGCTGAACGCGAAGTTCGCCGGCTCATCCCACACCCGTCCTGCGTCGACGAAGGTCGCGAGCGAAAGCTCCGGATAGAACGGCAACGGCTGGCGCAGCTCTAGGTTGCCGTACAGCTGCAGGTTTCCGCCCACCGGGACAATGCCGGTGTCGCAGCCGCCCGCAGACGAAGACTCCACGTGGGGACCGAGGTGATCCGCCGCCCAGCCCCGCACCGTCGTGCCACCGCCGAGGAAAAGCCGCTCTTCCAAAGGCACCCGGGTGGTGGATCCATACGGCTGGATGATGCCGCCGCCGAGGCGCGCCGCCACGGTCGTGCCGAAGTCTTGCCGCCCCAGCCGCAGGATCGACCGGTACACGCGCACCTCGCCCTGCGCCTTGAAGAAGTCGTAGAGCCCACCGAAGGGGCCGCCGGCTTCGGCAAACTTCAGGCTCCAGTACCATCCTCGCGTGGGCGCGAGCGGATCGTTGCGCCCATCGTAGACCGCTCCCTGCTCGAGCATCGACAGCAGGTAGGGATACTCGGAGGCGGCGCCGAGGTTGTTCCGCTTCAACGTGCAATGATCGCCGACCTGATCCTCGTAACGGATGTGGTATCCGATCGTCGGCGACAGGTGAGGGATGCCTTCAAAGAGCACACTTGGCGCGAACTCGGCGCGTAGAACATCACTATACGCCGTGACGTCCCGCCCGAAGCTGCCCTGGTTGAGGATGCTGAACCGAGACTCGAACAGGCGTGGGAGGTCCACGTTGCCCCGAATCGAACCCACCGGGCTCAACTGGGTGCTGGAGATGCTGTCAATCGCGGTGGACGTCGACGCGACGCCCAAGGTCGCCGTCTGGCTGATCCGCCACAGTCGATTCGCAAAATTGTTGTCGGTATACGTCGCAGAAACGCCGAGGGTCTGAAGTCCGGGCTCAAACTGAAAACCCGGGCCGGCTTTGATCTCGTGGGTCTTGATCTCGGTGAGCTTGATCTGGATGGGCACCACGCGGTTGCTGCGGTCGGACAGCACCGGCAGCACGTTCACCACGCCGAACACGCCAAGCGCAAAGAGCTTTTCTCGGGTGTGCTGCAGGCTGGACTCCCGATACGGCCGGCCTTCGATCACCTCGATGAGCGGGGTCAGCTCCGCCGCTTTGATGTGCGACAGACCTTCGATGCTGACCTTTCCAAAGCGACACGCCGGACCGGCGTCCACGCGGATCGCTACCTTCACCTCATGGGCGACGGGATCCACCTGAACGGTACCCTGTACATCGGCGTATGCGAGGGACTGCTGGCGCAGCAGCAGGGTGATCCCCGCGATCGAGTCGTTCCAGTCGTCGGTGCTCCAGATCGCCCCCTTCTCGACCTTCAGCGTCGACCGGATGCGCTTTCCCATCGGCGTACCGAGCTTCTCGATGCCGGTGAGGTCGATGGCGGCGATGCGCGAGGGCTCGCCCTGTTCCACGTGCCCGGTGATGTCCACCGGCCGCGCGCGTCGAGACGCCGGGCGCTTCGGGCGGTCGATCTCCCACCCAAGGAAGCGAGCGTCGAAGTAACCGTGGTTGGCATACCACATCTCGAGGCGCCAGCCATCGCGATCGAGCATGATCGGGTCCAGCCACGCCGGCTCCACCACCGACGGGAACAAAAACGACTGCCAACGCCCCTTCGGATGCGTCATCGCGTTGCGGAGCGCCCGGTCCGTCTGCTCAGCGGTGAGCCACTCGGAGGGCGCGGGAGGCCGCGAATTGCCCTCGAAGTGCAGCGTTCGTACGGCGTCCCCGGTGCGGTGTGCGGCGCAGCCTACTCCCACCCCAGCCCCCAGCATCACGGCCACGATCATCCTCACCGCGAGCATCAACCCGCAGAGGATCCGATTCACAACTCTACCGGGCGCGCTCACCGACACACGACTCCTTAGCCCGGCTGGGCTTGCCGCCACGGCGCAGGTGGATATCCGGTGGCATTCCTGACTGACCATTCAGGAATTCACCCATCCCCGGATCCCGCCCAAATGGCCCGAAAGCCCGACCCCGACGCACGCCCCAAGCTGGTTGCAGCGGCGCGGCGGGTATTTGGAGAGGTGGGGGTAGACGCGGCGCGCATCGAAGACATCGCGCGCGAAGCCGGCATCAGCAAAGGGTCTTTCTACAGTCACTTCCCCGGTAAAGACGCCATCTTCAGCGAGCTGGTGAGCCAGTTCTTCGCGGTGATGACCGACCTGACGCTGCAGCGCCACGAGGCCACGCAGGAGCTGATTCAGTCCGTAGGCGCGCTGACCGCCGAGGACTGGTACGGGGCGACCCCGCGCCGGTTGGCGTTCGACAAGCTGGAGCACGCCCACACCGTGCGCTGCCTGCAAGGAATGTGGCGACACCGTGACATATTGAGGGCAATCCTGGATCACGGCGGCCTGCGCGGCCGGATCGTAGAGCAGTTCATCGCGCTGGCCGCTGAGAGCGTCGCGGCGCAGGTAGAGGCGTCTACGCGCGCCGGCGCGCTGCGCGGAGACCTCGACCACGCGCTGGTCTCCGAGCTGGTGATCGGCATGTGGCTGCAGCTGGGACGACGCATGGTGCGGACGACGACGCGCCCGGATTTTGAAGTTTGGGCCCGCACGGTGGACGCGATCACGTCCCAGGGGCTCGCGGTACAAGACAAACCCGCGCCGGCTCGGATCGGCGCAGTTGACCCCGCGGTCAATAACTCTGAGGGAAGGTGATGATGACTCGCTCTATAAAATGCGCACAAGGCCTGCTCGCGCTCGCGCTGATCTCTGGCTGCGCCGCCGAGCCCAGCAGCGTGCCCAAAGCAGAGGCCGCCGTCGCTACGGCCGCGTTCCGCTACGGAACCGCCGAAGCGGCGCGCCATCGCCCGACGACCGAGCTGACCGGCTCGCTCGATCCGGTGCAGTCGGTGCGCCTCGGCTTTGACGTGCCGGGCCGGGTTCAGCGCTTGCTGGTGAACCGCGGAGACAGCGTGAGCGCCGGACAAGCGATCGCGACGCTCGACACCAGCATCGCGCAGGGTCAATACGAACAAGCGGCCGCGGCCGTCGTCGGGGCCGAAGCTCAGCTGACCGCAGGGGAGGCCAACTTTGCGCGGGCGCGCACGCTGAAAGAAGCCGGCGCGATGAGCGAGCAGGATTGGTCCAACGCCGAGTCCGGCATCGCCGCCGGTCGCGCAGGAGTGGAGCAGGCGCGCGCCGCCGCGTCGGTCGCGCGGGCAAACCTCCAGCACCACACGCTCAAAGCCCCGTTCGCCGGCATCATTCAGGACGGGCCCGACAACGCGGGGATCATGACCGGAGGCGGCACGCCGCTGTTCCTGCTCGACGACCTCTCCTCCTTGCAGATCAAGGGGACCGCGCCCGAAGAGAGCGCGTCTTGGATGGCCGAAGGCCTCGAGGCGATGGTGTACCCGGGGACCCCAGGCGCTACCGCAGGCGTGCCGGCCAAGGTGCTGCGCGTGTTGCCTTCGCTCGACGTCGCGACCCGGCGGCTCCCCGTCGAAGTGCGCGTCGAATCGCCGCCGGCCTCGCTGAAAGCCCACGGGTTTGCCCGCGTGGTCATCACCGGCGCGTCCGACATCGACGCGTGGAAGGTGCCCCGCGCCGCGCTCGTCGCGCGCCCTGACTTCTGCGTGTTTGTCGCGGCCGAGGCCGGATCTACGCCCACGCGTGTGCCGGTCACCGTGCTCGAAGAGTCCGGTGACACCATCATCGTCAGCGGCGCGCTCCAAGCGGGAGCGCAGGTCGTGCTCGACCCCCCTCACACCTTGGCCGGAACTGCAGGATGAACCTCTCCGATATTGCGATCAAACGCCCGGTGTTCACCGCGATGCTCAGCGTCGCGATCCTCGTCCTGGGCTTCCTCTCCCTCAGCCGCCTGCCCACCGATCTCTACCCTCCGGTAGACTTCCCGATCGTGCTGGTGCAGACGATCTACCCCGGTGCTCCACCGGAAGACATCGAGCGCGACGTCACCCGACCGCTCGAAGACGCCGTGGCCGGAATCTCAGGCATCGACAAGATGCAGAGCTTCACCCGGGACAGCGCCTCGATGATGGTGCTGCAATTCAAGATGGGCACCGACGTCGACGCCGCGACCAACCTCGTGCGCGACAGCATCGGCATCGCCAAAGGCAAGCTCCCGAAAGACGTCCTGGATCCGGTCATCAAGCAAGTCGACATCGGCGCGCTACCGGTCATGGTCGTGGCGCTGGCGTCCAACGGCGACGTGAACTTCACCCGACAGATGGCGGATGATCGCCTAAGGCCGTTCTTAGAGCAGGTCCCCGGCGTGGGAACCGTCAACGTCGTCGGCGGCCAGAAGCGCGAGATCGCGGTGGATCTCGACCTCGACAAGCTCGCGGCCCTCGGCGTCCCCGCCACCCAAGTGGCCGAGCGTATCGGGTATGAGAACCTCTCGATCCCGGTAGGCCAGTTCGACGCCCACGGCTACGCCGTCGGGATTCGCGCCACCGGTCAGTACCGCAGCGTCGACGATCTCGCCCGCACCGTCGTCTCGATGACCCAAGAAGGGCGTCAGGTGCTGCTTGGCCAAGTCGCAAACGTGATCGACGGTCGTGCCCGCGCGACCCGCTACGTGCGCAACAACCTTCAGGACGCCGTGTCGCTGGAGATCATCAAGAAGTCCGGCTCCAACACCGTGAACGTCTGTCACGGCATCGCCGAAGCGCTCGAGCGCGTCGTGCCCACCCTCGGAAACGAAGCCAGCTACAGCGTGATAGCCGACACGTCGATCGACATTGAAGCCAACGCCGATGAGGTCTGGGTCGCGATCTACTACGGCGGCGCGATGGCCGTCCTAGTCATCCTGTTCTTCCTGCTCGACCTGCGCGGCACGTTCATCTCCTCGTTGGCGCTGCCGACGTCAATCATCGGCACCTTCGCCGCCATGGACCTCGCTGGCTTCTCGATCAACACCATGACGCTGTTGGGCATGAGCCTCGCGATCGGCCTGCTGATCGACGACGCGGTCGTCGTCCGTGAGAGCATCACTCGCCGCCTCGAAGCAGGTGATTCCCCGGAAGAAGCGGCGAGCCGAGGAACGCGGGAGATCGCTCTGGCCGTGCTCGCCACCACGCTCTCGCTGGTGGCGGTGTTCGTGCCGGTCGCGTTCATGAGCGGCATGGTCGGCCAGTTCTTCAAGCAGTTTGGGCTCACCATCAGCATCGCCGTGCTGATCTCGCTGTTCGTCGCGTTCACGCTCGATCCGATGCTCTCGGCGCGGCTCTCCAAGGCCCACGTACACGGCGCGCGCACCGGGATCGCCGGGGTGATCGAGCGCATGCTGGACGGGCTCGACCACCAGTACCGCCGCGTGCTGGACTGGGTGTTGTCCCACCCGAAGACCACCGTTGGCCTGTCGGTGGCCGCGGTGTTCGCCGCCGGTGTGCTCGCCGTCTCGTTGCCCGGCGAGTTCATGCCGAAGCAGGACCGCGGAGAGGTGCTCGGCGACATCCGTCTCCCCGTCGGAACCTCGCTCGAGACCACCGACGCGACAGCCCGCCCGGTAGAAGCGGCGCTAATGGCGATCCCCGGCGTGACCCGGGTCTACACGCTGATCGGCCACGAGGACCAGACCAACCGCGCCCGCTTCCGCATCCAGATGAAGCCCAAGAATGAACGGGAGAAGCCGCTCGCCTGGTATGAGGGGCAGATCCGCTCGGTGCTAGAAGCGGTCCCCACGGCCGAGGCGACGCTGGCCGAGCCCGGCGTGATCGAAGGCTTGGGAGATTGGCCGCCGATGATGCTCATCGTTCAAGGGCCCGATCTCGACGGCCTGCTCAAAGAGGGCACGCGCCTGAAGAAGATGCTCGAGGCGATCCCCGGCAGCTCGGACGTGCGCATCAACATCAACCCCGGCAAGCCAGAGCTGCGCATCGACATCAACCGTATGGTGGCTTCGGACCGCGGCATCCCCGCGGGTCTCGTCGGCGCCACCGCGCGCCTGCTCGTCGAGGGCAACACCGTCGGCACGCTGCGAGACGGCGGCCCCGAAGCTGAGATCCGCGTTCGCGCCGATCCCCGCTTCTCGGCTACCCCGGAGCGCATCGGCTTGCTGCCGCTCCCCAGCCCCCGCGGCGCGGTGGCGTTGGGCGATGTCGCGGACGTACACATGGCCATCGGGGCCAGCGAGATCAACCGCAACAACCGGATGCGTTCGGTGACGGTGAGCTCGCAAGTCGCGAACGGCGCAGCGCTGGGAACAGTCCTCGAGCAGTTCTACGCAGAGCTCAAGAAAGCGCCGTTGCCTGATGGCTACTTCGTGACGCTCGACGGTCAGGCCCGCGACATGAACGACACCGCCAAGGCGATGGGCTTGGCGATCGTGATCGCGTTCATCTTCATCTTCATGGTGCTCGCAAGCCAGTTCGAGAGCCTGATCCATCCGATCACCCTGCTCGCGTCGGTGCCTTTGGCGCTGGTCGGCGCGGTGTTCGGCCTCGCGATCACCGGCAACAGCATCTCGATGGGCTCGCAGATCGGCATCATCCTGTTGATGGGCTTGGTCACCAAGAACGCGATCCTGCTCGTAGACGGCGCGCTGGTGCAGATGCGCGAGGGCCACTCCCCCGCCGACGCCATGCGCATCGCCGGTCCGCGTCGTATGCGGCCGATCTTGATGACCTCGGCCGCCATGGCCTTGGGCATGCTGCCGACGGCGATGGGCACCGGCATGGGCTCGGAATTCCGGGCGCCGATGGGCATCGCCGTCATCGGCGGCGTCATCTCCTCGACGCTGCTCACGCTGCTGGTGATCCCGGTGATCTTCCAGTGGATGGAGAACGTCCGGGTGTTCCTCGAGTCGCTGTGGGGCCGCATCAATGGTACCCCGCCGGTACCGGCGATCCGCGTGTCTGCGGGCGCCGCGGACGAGACCGAAGAGGCTGGCGTGGCGAAGTAGGCTGATTTCTTTCGCTGCGGTTGCGCGAGTTTTCGTTCGGGTTACTGAACGGATGACCAAGAAACCGCACGAAAGGAGTCCGATTGGCAAAGCAAAGGTCGAGGTACGTGTGCCAGCAATGCGCGCACGTCGCTGCCACGTGGATGGGCCGGTGCCCGGAGTGCAGCGCTTGGAACAGCCTCGTGGAGGAGGTCGTAGGCGCGGGCACCGCAAAGCCGCGGCGTGCAGGGAGCAGCCTCGCGCTGCCGATGACCGAGGTTTCGCTCGGCGACGGCGGGGAGGTCCGGCTGCGCGTGGGGATCGGCGAGCTCGACCGCGTGCTGGGCGGCGGGTTGGTCACCGGCAGCCTCGTGCTCTTGGGGGGCGACCCCGGCGTGGGCAAGTCCACGCTGCTGCTGATCGCGATGGCCCGCTTTGCCACCCGCGGCATCCGCGTGCTCTACGTCTCGGGAGAGGAGAGCGCGCGGCAGATCCGGCTCCGCGCAGACCGCCTCGGAATCGCCTCGGACGAGCTGTACCTCTTAGCCGACACCTCGCTGGCCGCGGTGCGAGACGCGGTGGAGCAGGTGCAGCCCAAAATCCTCGTGCTGGACTCGGTGCAGACCCTACACAACCCCGAACTGGACGGGGTCCCCGGCGGGATCTCGCAGGTGCGCGAGGTCGCCGCAGCGGCGATGGCCCTCGCCAAAGGCAGAGACATCGCCACGTTTCTGGTCGGCCACGTCACCAAAGATGGCAACCTCGCGGGGCCGCGCGCCCTCGAGCATCTGGTCGACACCGTGCTGTACTTTGAGGGCGACGGCTCCTCGGCGCTCCGCGTGCTGCGCGCCACCAAGAACCGATTCGGTTCTACCGGCGAGATCGGCATGTTCGAGATGCGCGAGGATGGCCTCGTCGAGGTGCCAGACGCCTCCGCGCGCCTGTTGAAAGAGCGCGCGTTGGGCGCCCCCGGAACGGTCGTGACCTGCGCGATGGAGGGCACCCGCCCGCTGCTCGTCGAGGTCCAAGCGCTGGTCGGCTCGGAGACCAACCCCACCCCCAGCCGCACCGCCGTCGGCATCGACCGTCAGCGTCTGTCCCTGTTGCTGGCCGTGCTCGGAAAATCTGGGCTGCCGCTCTCCGATCACGACGTGTTCGTCAGCGTCGCCGGGGGGGTGCGCATCACCGAGCCGGCCGTCGATCTGGCCGTCGCGGTCGCGATCCACAGCAGCTACTCAGGGCAGGTCGTCCCCCAAGACCTGCTGGTGTTCGGCGAGATCGGCCTCGTCGGCGAGCTGCGGGGTGTCAGCCAGCCGATCGCGCGGATGCGCGAGGCGGAGCGCCACGGATTTCGGGGGGCGCTGTGCCCCACGAGCACGCCGGAAGAAGGCGCCGGGCTGCGGCTACAACGGTGCCTGATGCTCCGAAACGCGCTGGAGTGATTCTGCGCGCGTAGTTCCGCAGCAGGCGGAGGAGCCCCGAGCCGGACGGCTCAGAACTGCGCGCGGTACTCCACCATCGCCGCCTCAAACACCTCGGCACCCCAGCGCTGCTCGACGCTGTGCACCACACCCAGCACCGGCTTGGCCGCGGCCTCGCCGAGCAGGTCCTGAAGCGTCGCTTTGCAGGTGAACAAGATGGTCAACACGCCAACGCGGTCTCCGAGCTTCTCCCGCACCTCGGCGATCGACAAGCACGCCAGCAGGTACAGCATCGGGTCCCGGCACTGGAGCGCGTCCTGACGAGCGCTCTCCGAGTAGGTGCCGCCTTCGTCGTAGCGACCGCCAAGGTTGGCGTCCGCCGCCATCTGCAGCCGGATGTAGCCCGCAGCGCCGTGGTCCCCGAGCGCCACCGCGTCAGCGACCAGCACGCTCAGCGGCTCGGCGCGAACGCCAGCCATCTTGGGATCCAGCGGCTGGCGCGGCCCCACCGCGCGCGCCCCGCGCGCCAGCAGGTTGAGCTCCAACCGCGCGCGCAGCAGCTCGGCCTGCCCGGCTTCGGCGTCGACCATCCCCTCGGACAGTAGCTCAAAAGCGCGCTTTGGGTCTCCCATCAGCGAAGCGACCGAGGCCATGCGGCGGATCGCGTCCAAGCGGCCGTCGTGGTCTCCGATGCTCTCCCGCAGCGAAGCCACGTCGTTCAGCAAGCGCGCCGCCTCGGGGTATGCCTGAGCGGCGAGCGCCATGCCCGCCTTGCGGTCGAGGATCTTGCCGAGCAGCGACAAGTCACCGACGCGACGCGCGATGGCCTCGGCGTCTTCCAGATGCCGCAGCGCCAAGGTGCTTCCGGCGCGCTGCTTCCACAGCAACAACGACAGCCCGTAGCGGGCGCGGGCCTCGTCGGCCCCCCGCCCCGCGAGCTGAAACAGCGCGGCGGCACGATCCAGGGCCGTGATCGCCTCAGGCAACGCGCCCATCGCCGTCTCAGCGGTCGCGAGCTCGGCTTGCAAGCGCGCTTCAGCGACCGCGTCGGCAGCTGCATGGGCGAGCGCGATGCGTTCGCGCAACGCCGGGCGGGTGTCGCTCATTCGTCTCCCTCGGCCGGCCACTTCAACCGGACCAACGTGGGCATCTCGGAATATTCATCCACAAGCGCTGCAGATCCGGGGAGCAATCCGTTGACCGCTGCGGGATCCATCTGTGTGTCGACGTACATGGGAATCGGCGAGGAAGGCTCATCCGGCCCAGGAATACGGCCCGTTCCAAACAGCGGATCCCGTAGCCCGAACACCCGCCGCAGCGCCCGCTGCGCCTCACGCAACCCACGCTCTTCGGCGAGCGGCGCAGGCAGGCCCAACGCACGCACAAACTGCTCAGGCGTAGCGTTCACCGCCTCATCGGGGCGCAGCGCAACCAGCAGGCTGACCAACACTTCGGCGGTCGCCTCACCCCAGCGTGGTCCCGGCGTTTGAAGCACCAAAACAAACTGCTCCTCGCTGTCCCGCAGGTCCGCGAGCTCGGGATCCGTCCAACCCCACATCAACCCCAAAGACCACGCATCCAGACCCACACAGTCCGGTCCCCACAGCGTGAGGTGGATGCCGGCCGGGGCAGCGCGCCCGGTTTCCAGCAGCTCGCTCTCCAACACAAGGCGCGCCAGAAAGGGCCCGGAGTCCTGCTCGTCGTCCAGCTCGCTGTCCGGCGAGTCAGCTACGCCTTCGTCATCGAGGCGGTCGGGGGCGAGCGATGGATCGGGAGTGGGCAAGCGGCTCAAATTCCGCCCGCCATGTAACCCACCGGCGCACGCGCGCTTGGAGCACAAAAAAATCCCATACAAACAGAGCTACAGGAAACTTTCCCGAACTACCAATCGACAATGGCTGACCGGTCAGGAAGCTGGTATCATCCCGAGTCGAGGTCGGTAAGCGAATGTCCAAGCGTTCCCCGTCGCGGTCCGTCCGCCAACGGTTCACACGTTCCGCTCTGCCCGAATCGAAGGCTTCCCGGCTTTCGTCGCAAGCTTACGCACGTGAAAACGAAGCCTCGCAAGCCGTCGCGCCCCGCGCGCAGGAGCCTCACGCTGCGTTTGCGGCGCACGCCAACATGCTGTTCGGCAATCGCGTGGTGTCGGCGGCGCTCAATGGCGCGCTGGGCAACGCTACAGGCGGAGCCATGTCCGGGTCTGACGAGGTCGGTCCGGAGAGCCTGATCCACTCGGTCCTCGCCCTCGGCGCGGCGGGCGTGCATGTGGGCGACGACGTGTTCAGCGCGTTCGGAAACGACCGCCTCGCTTCCGTGCTCTCCGACGGCCCCGGCGCCGATCCTTGGGCACCCGAGCTGCTCGCGCTCGGGCCTCAAGGCGACGTCGACTCCGGCGGAGAGACCTTCGGGCAAGACGTGTGGTCCAACACCGTTGACAGCGTGCTCGCGCGGCGACCCACAGGTCAGGACGGCGGAGGATCCGGCGGCGCCCAGCGCGCGCTCGACGCGGCTTCGCAGTCGGGGGGACAACGCCTGCCCGGGAGCTTGAAAGCCGAGCTTGAGGCACGCTTTGGCGGAGCCGACTTCGGGTCGGTCAAGATCCACACCGACGGCGCGGCCCAAGCCGCCGCAACGGCGATCGACGCCGCAGCGTACACGATGGGCACGGAGATCTGGTTTGGACCGGGGCAGTTCGCGCCCGACACCGAGCGCGGCATGCACCTGCTCGCGCACGAGCTGACCCACGTACTGCAAAATCTGCGCGGCGATGGCCGCACAGGCGGCGGGGGCGAGGTCGACGGCGTGGCTGTGTCGATGCCTTCGGACGCGCGCGAGGTCGAGGCCGAGGCGGTGGCGCACGACGTCATGCGCGGAGAGACCCCGGAGATCGCCGAAGCGAGCGCAGAAGATGAAACCACAGCGACGATGAGCGCGACAGGGATCGCCGAGCGCAAGCCAGGCCCCAATCCCGAACCGGGGGACACGAAGACCATCACCCTCCCCGACGGCACCGAGACCGAGCTGCACAGCGACGGCAAAGGCGGGCACTACATCACCGGGCCCAAGGGCGAGCACCTCGCGTGCGACGCGCAAGGCAAGCCCACCCCCGCGGCGCTGAACCACATGACGGGGGACGCCCGGAATCGCGGCGAGAACGGGCCGAAGCCGCCGCGCCCCGCAGACACCCGCCCGGCACCGAAGGACCCGGGCACCCAAAAGGGCGGCGCCAAACAGGCGGAAGGCGCCAAGGGCAGTGGCAACGCACCGGCAGGCCCCGCAGCGGGCGGCGCCGCGCAAAATGCGCCCAAAGCACACGGACCCGGCGGCTATGGTGAGCTCGCAGCGGGGCCGCTCGCCAAGTACGCCCAAGAAAAAGCCTGGCACGACTCGTGGAAGGCCGCGGGTTCGCAAGTGCAGGGCGCCGGTACGCCTGACGTCGCAGATTCGGCGTCGTTGGTCGGAACGGCGCTGCTCAGCGGCGCCGCGCAGGGCGGAACACAGGGCGCTCAGGCCGCCATGGTCGACGTGGTGCTCAACAAAGCGACGTCCAAGATCCCGTACGCCGCCGGCTTCATCGCGATGGCGCAGATCGCCTACGATCCCAAGGAGTGGTGGCAAGAGACCATCGTCAAGGGCATCGGCGGCAAGGTCGGGGGCGGACTCGACAAGCTGCTCAGTGGAGACAGCGACTGGATCGATCGCCTCGAGGGGGTGCTCAACATCCTCGAAGGCCTGAACAACATCATCGGGCTGCTGTCGACCGTCTGTCTGATCGTCGCGGCAGCCGGCTTTATCCTCTCCTTCATCTGCCCGGCGCTGATCCCCTTCGTGGCGCTGGCGGCCAAGTGGGGGCTGCTGCTCGGCGAGATCAACACCGTCGTCGGACTGGGCCTGAACGCGATGCGGCTGATCCTCGTGATCGCGCGCGCCGTGCAGATCGCCGTCGGCGACGCCGATCCGGAGACTCAGGCGAAGCGCGCCGAAAAGCTGAAAGACATGATGACCGACTGGTCGTCCGACTTTACGGCGCGCCGCGGCAACAAGCTGGCGGGAAAGCTCCAAACCAAAACCGGCGGACCCGCACCCCACACCGAAGGCCACCCGCCGCCCCACGTGGACGGTTCGGCAGCCGGTCAGAAAAAGAGCACGTGGAAGTCTCGCCTTGGCAAGCTGGGCAACGCGGTCGTTGGGCACCAAGACGCGCACGAGGGCATGGGCAGGGTGCGCCAACAGCGCGACGAAGCGATGGGCATGACCAAGGCCGCCCGGGGCAACAAGTTCGGCTCCCGCGAGCAGCTTCGCGCGATGCAGGACATCGATCCGAACGCGGTCTCTGAACGAACGGCCGAGCGTCACAACAAGAAGGCCGACCAAAAAACGGCCCGGGCGGACAACCGCGAGCGCGTGATGCGCAACCTCGCAGAGAACCGCAAGGCGATGGCTGCAAACAACGAAGGCAAAGGCTTGTCCGGTGGCAGCACCGCCACCTCGCATGTCGAGAACGGACAGCGCACCCGCGCCGACATTCGTAAGCGGGCGACCGATCCGGACTTCTGGGACGACGCCAACAAGGGTGAGCGCAAGGCCCTACGCCGCCAACTGGAGAAGTCGAACGCCCCTACCGACGTGGAGCTGGCCCGCCAAATGACGCAGGCCGAGCGTCGCCTCAAAGAGTTCTCGACCGACAAGGACTTCCAGACCGGCGTTCACGACAACGCCGCTGTGCGCGTCACGACCGAGAGCGCGCTGCATGAGCGTGGCACGGTCAGCCCGCGCGGCGTCCAGGGCGTGACCAAGCTCGAGGACAGCCGCGGCGTCCATGGCGCCCACGAGATGGCCGACCGACTCGGCTTCGACAAAACCTACAGGCATGACACCCAAAACAACCCGAAGGGTTACGAACACACCGACTGGAACGGCAAGAAAACCCAAGGTCGCCAGGATCACTTCGTGGCCGCGATCTACAGCCCTGAAGGTCCCTTAGTCAAGTCCACCGGTCAAAGCATGGCCCAGCAGCTCGCGCAGCACGCCAACGCCGACGGCCTGTACGGGAAGAACCCAGCCGAGATCCAGCGCAACATCACCCGGGCGATGAACACGCCCAAGGCGCCGAACGCACAGGCGATCACCGATCGCCCTGACCTCTACGGCACGCCGAAGATCCAAGCGATCAAAGAGCGACTCAAAAATGATATCGGCGCCAACCAACAGAAGACCACCGACGGCCGCACGCTCACGGAGAGTGGACACAACGACCACGAAGCGGCGTACACAGGGAAGGTCAACGCGATCCGCGAGCGCGAGACCTCCGGTCAGATCTCCGGGCGCGAAGCACAAAGTCAGCGCGATCGGGCCCGCAACAAGCAGGACCGCACGCGTCAGGGCGACAGCCACACCGAATACTACGACACACAGGCGACCGCAGGCACCACCAACCCGCTGAAGGTTGGCACCGGCCGCAAGCTCGAGAACTACAACGAGCTCCCGGTGGTCAAGCGCCTCGACTGGGGCGATCAAGCAGGCGGGGACAGCAAACCTGCGCCGCCCGCCGCGCGGCGCGGCGTAGCCCAGTGGTTCCGCGAATCAGGGATTGGCAGCGGCGCCGAGCAGACCGTGCGCGGCATGGCCAATCGCGACAATCTGGCCGGAGACCAAGTTGAGGCCAACGCCTACGGTCATCAGGGCACCGGCGGCTACACCGGAGCAGCGAACAAGCCGGTGGTCGGGGCGCTGAACGGCCTGCTCTCCCAAACCGTGACCGACGAGAGCGGCAAAGAGAAGACCGTGAGCGCCATGGATCGCGTCACCAACGTGATCTCCGGCGGGGTCGCCGGGATGGACGAGCAAGGCAACAGCGGCTTCGATCAGGCCACCCAAAGCTGGGTGGCCGAGCAACAGCAGAAGCTGAAAGAGCGGCTGGCCAACTTCGACCAGCAGCACATCTCCACCACGCAGCTCACCGATCCTCCCGTTTCCTCCGAGAGCATCCTCGACTCGGCGAACGCAAGCTGGGAGGCCTATGACGCCGAGATCGTGCTGCTGCGCGGATCGGCAAGGACCAACGAGGGCCTGAAGGCACAAGCGACCATCGAGCGGGCCGCGTTGGACTCCGAACAATCGCTGATCGACGCCAACAAGACCCAGGTTCAGGGTCAAAAGACCGAACTCCAACAGAAAGAACAGAACCAACAGAAGGCCGACCAGAAGATCGGCGAGCAGTCGACCAAAGGCGGCGAGCTCGGCACCACCACCGGCGGCGTGATGGGAACGGTCACTGGCTTCATCACCGGTTTCTTTGAGATGTGCGGGCTGATCCCATCGAGTCTGAGCTCCTCCGGGGGCAGCGCCAAGGCTGGCGCCTCGAAGATTCAGGAGGGCTTCAAAAAGACCGGCGAGGCCGCGACCGACACACAGCAGAACGCCGACCGTGCCACGACCACCGTAGAAGGTCACCGCAAACGTACAGAGACCGCGACCGAAGACACCACGCAGAGCGAAGCCAAGATCGAAGGCTTGAGCGGCACCATCGCCGCGACCAAGGCAGAGACCGACGCGGGGCGGCAGGAGTTGAACGCGGCAAGTCAGGACATCGAGCAGCGCATCGCCGCGATGGAAGCCGGGAAACAAGAAGAGCTAGCACGGTCTCAGTCCGCCCAAGGCATCACGGGCGGATGGGCCGACGAGCACTCGCAGGCGCGCGGCGGCGAAGAGTCCGCCGGCGAAGAAGAGCTCGTCAAGATCGAGCAAGAAGCAGAAGAGTTGAACAAGAAGGCCGCGGAAGAGGGCGAGGCCGTGAGCGGAACTGCGTTCGCGTCGCTCGCCGGTCCGGCCCCGGTGCGCGCGCCGACCGTCACCGCCGATGCGTTCTCGCAAGGCGCGCCGCTCCCCGAGGCCGTACGCTCGCGCATGGGTGCGGCGTTCGGCGAAGACTTCGCGGACGTCAAGGTGCACGTGGGGTCCCAAGCCGCCGACGCCACCGCGGGCTTCAACGCCCGCGCCTTCGCATTCGGCAGCGATGTGCTGTTCGGGGCTGGGCAATTCAACCCCGGCACCGCCTCCGGCGACCGCCTGATCGCCCATGAGCTCCAGCACGTCGTCCAGCAGCGGCAGGGCCCGAAGGGCGTCGCCCAAAAGGGCTTGAAGCTTGGCGGCATCGGCGGTTTCGCCGAACTCGACGCCGACCGGGTGGCCAACCAGATCGTGGATCGGCTCCACGGCAGCGCGACGCGCAACGGGGACACCACGGCGCCGCGGCGGGGTCGGGATCCGGAAGCCCGCCAAAACACCCCCGAAACGCCGGGAGCCGGCGGCCAACCGGGCGGCACGAACCTGTCGCGCGGTCGGGCTGACGAGAACGGCGAGTCCGGCCCCAGCATTCGCCTGTCCGGCAACCTAAACATCGGCGGCGTGCAGATCGGAGGCTCGCTCCGCGCCAGTGAAAACGGAGTGCGCGCCTCGGCGAACGCACACGGCAACGTCGCCGGCGTGCCGGTGTCGGCGCAGGTCGACAACGACGGCGCGAGCGTACAGATCGGGCAAGACGGCGAGCGCAACGCAGGGCGCAACGCAGGGCGCGGACATGCTCCCGGCGCCGAACACGGCGGCCACGGCAAGCCGGGCGAGGGTGGTCCTCGCGGCCCCGCAGGCGCCGAGCGCGGGCCCGGTGGCGCCGAGAACGCGCATGAGCGCCGCGCCGCGCCAAACGGAGAGCGGTCGAAGGGTCACGGCGCGGGCGGAGCCGGCGGCCCCGCGGCGGCACGTCCGGAAGGGCACGAGAAGGCAAACGGCGCGCTCCGCGCAAAAGGCGCCGCCAACGTAGACGCCAGCCGCACGCAAGGCGGCAACAACGAGCGCGGCCACGGCCCCGGTCAAAACAAGGGAGCTACTCCCAGCGTACTGCAGTCGGGCAATCCGGACGTCGCGGCCCTCGGGGGCCCGGTAGCGGAGGTCATGAACGCGGTGGACAGCGCCAAGAGCGCCCTGTTCGGCGAACCCCCGGTCGTCCCTGGAAGGCGCGAACTTCCCCGACTTGAAGCGGGGAATGTCAGGCTACCCAAGGATCAGGACCAGCAGCTTCGCAAGGCCACCGGCCTGACCGCAAACCAGCACCGTCAGGCAATCTCCCTCGAGACCGACCACGTACGGGACGAGGTCAAGGCCCTACAAGACGACGCCGGGCGTTACGGCGTCGAAGAAAAAACCGCGTTGAGCACCGAGATCGCCTCTCGAACCGGCGAGTGTCAGGCGACCGCCGATCAGGCGCTGGCCGGCATCGCCGGCGCGTTCTCAGACGCCCGCAAGCAGGTGACCGACGCGGTCGCCGCAGCCAAAGCCAACATCGACGCCGGCGCGGCCGCAGCCCAAAGCACGCTCGACGCCGCGCTCCCCGTCGGAAAAGCCGCGCTGGTGAACGCCTACGACACTGGCAAGAAGGCGCTGTCGGAGCTCAAGAGCCGATGGGTGGAGCCCTTCGACACGATGGTGGACACCGCGTCTCTGAAGTTCGGCGAAGAAGCGGCCGCAGCTTCGGCCGAGCTCGCTGCACAAAAAACGGACATCCTGCGCGCGTGGCCGACGAGCGGCGGCGATGCGCTGACCAACGCCGAGAACGAAGCCCGCCGCAACGCAGCTTCGCGGGGCATCGATCAAGCCGTCGCTGACTTCAAGAACGGCGGCAAAGCCAAAGCGGACGCGATCATCGCGCAGAAGCCGCTCTATCAAAAGCAGGTGACCGACGCGGTCACCCCAGTAGAGCAGCAGCTGGAACAGCTGCGCCAGCAGGGCGAGGCCGCTCTGGACGCCGCGCACGCGCAAGCGACCTCCCAGATCGCCGCGGATCGCGCCACGGCGAACGCGCAGATCGACGGCGCACACGCTACGGCCACCGGCTCCTTGGACAGCAGCGAGAAAGCCTCAAAGGGCCAGGTCTCGGCTGCCCACGGGCGGCTCGGCTCGGACATTCAAGCTGCGCAACTGGGCGCTGACACCCAGATCGACGCGGCCGCAGCGGGCTTGGGCGAGCGGTACGCCGTTTGGATGGACGGGGTGCTTGGGGGCGTCCCCAAAGACCAGCCGATGCAGAAGAAGACCGCGGACGAGTACCTCGGCAAGAAGCGCCAAGAGATGGCGCGCTTCCACCAGCAGGTGCTCGATGAGCTCCTCGGCGTCTGCGACAACGCCCGCACGGCGCTGAACGGCACGATCACCACTAGCAACGACAACATCCGCGCGCTCGGCGAGAGCGGCGCAGGCAGCGCCCGCACCGCCGCGGACGGGCAGATCCACGCCGTGCAGGACGCCGCGGGCACCTTTGCTCAGTCGATGACCCTGGTCAGCGGCGCAGTGGACGGCGCGATCCAGCGGCATGTGGCGCCGATCGCGCAGACCGTCGCCGGACGCGTCGCCGAGACGGAGACGTCGCTGCAGCGGCAAAAGGCCACCGCCGAGCAGACCATCCTCGGTCAAGCCACCGCGTACGGTGCCGAGCTGCGCGGCCAGATCGGCAGCATGGTGCAGAAGCTGACGCCGATGGCCGACGCCGCGGCGCAGCGCGTACGGCCGGAGCTGGTGCAGCGGGCCGAGAAGGTGTTCAAGGCCTGCAAGGGCTTGGGCACCGACGAAAACATGCTCAACGACGGCCTCCGCGGCCTCACCGCGCTCGGCGGGCGGGCGTTGGAAAACAGCGTTTGGCCCGACCTGCATCAGGCCGAGGGCGGCATGCGGGCGTTCATCAACGACGACGTCTCCGGCACCGACCGGGACATCGCGACCGCCTACTTGAGCGGGAACACCGCGCTGGGCGCCAAGCTTGAGCTCAACAACTCCCTGCACTGGTACGGCGACGACGAAGCGCAGATTGAGAAGGTGCTGCGCGAGCTCTCGCCGGAAGATCGCAAGGCGATGCAGGATCTGCCGGGCTGGAGTGAAGTCCGCGCCAACCTCTGCGATGACCTCGGCGGCACCGACCTCGACGTCACCAAAGCCCTGCTGGCCGGAAACACCGCGCGCGCCGACGCCTACCGCCTGCGCGACAAGATCAACGAAGCCCGAAACGACGGGGACCCGGACGCCCTCCACAAGGCGCTCGAAGGCGTCGACCCGGAGCAGCTTGCCGCGGTGCAGCAAGAGTTCCACAACATCCAGAACAAGGTGGATCCCGAGGCGACCAACGTCCCGGCGATCGACCCGAAAGACGCCGCCAACGAGCTCTCCGCGTACTCCACGCGTCACATCCAAGGCACCGCCGACCTCCAAGGCGCCAACAAGAACCTCGCCGAAGCGCTGGCCGTCAAGGGCCGCGAGAGCGACGAAGCGTCGATCCACCGGTTTGAGGTCGAGCGCGGGCGCGAGGGCGGTCCGGAGCAAGAAGGGCTGGAGAAGGCGCTCTACGCCAACCCGCGGCTGCAAGAGCAGCTGCACGACCCCGATCCCCAGGTGCGGGCCAAGGCGCAGCAAGAGCAAGCCGCGCGCGAGTCGCGCATCCGAGAGGGCTACGCAACAGCCTACGGCAACGGCAACGCCAACGCGATGCAAGACGCGATGGGCAAGATGTACGCCGGCGATGACCACGCCGACGTCCGCCAGCGCATGGTGCAGAACATGCTGTCCGACGGCACCAACACGCCCCGCGTGGCCGCCGACAGCATCTACCTCAACGCCAAAGCCAAAACCGGCACCGATGAAGCCGCGGTCAAGCGCGCGCTCACCGGCATGCGCCCCGACGAGGTGCAAGAGACCTCCCGCGTGTACGCGGAGAAGCACGGAAACGGCGACGCCACCGCGATGGCAAAAGACCTCGGCGTGGTCGAGCGCAACCCCGACGGCACGCGCAAAGAGGACGGCGACCACTCGGGCTGGGGCTCCGAGCTCTCGGGCGATGACCGTCGCGAGGTCGAAGAGCTGATGATGGGCGATGCCCGCTATCAGACGCCGCAACAGCAGCTCGCGCTCGCGCGCTTGCAGAAGGACTGGACCGTCGGTGATGAGTCGACGATGATCGGCCGTGGGTTGCTCTCAGGCACCAACGAGCGCGAAGACCTCGATCGCAACTTCAAGCGTATGGAAGCCGCTGCCGCGCAGATGAACCCCGACGGCACCTTCAAGGGCGCGACGCCCGAAGAGCAAAAGCAGAACCAGCTCGCGTTTGAGCGCGCCGCCGGAGATGCAGGTATAAACGCCACGAACTACCGTGCAGCTGGGGATCGAACGGCTGGGTACATCACCACGGCCATCGCCGTCGTAGGCGCGGTGGTGATCACCGCGGCCACCTTCGGGGCCGGCGCTCCCGCCGGCATGGGGCTGATCGCCGCTGCGGGTGCAGGCGCGACCGGGCTCGCCAGCATGGGCACGAACTACGCGCTCAAGGGCGGCCGTTATGGTTGGGAGCAAGGGGTAACCGACCTCGCGCTCACCGCGGTGACCGCAGCCACGGCAGGCGCCGGAGCCTCGCTCGAGGTGATGAACGGCGGAGGCGGCGTGCTCGCCAACTTCAGCGGCATCTCCTCGGCTGCTGGCAAGCAGGTGGTCGGCCAGACGCTCACCGGGCTCGGCACCGGCCTCGTCAACGGCGCGGCGTCCGCCGCGCTCACCGATGGGACGTGGGACCACGGCTTCTCCAAGGGCATGCAGACGGTTGGCGCCAACGCGGGCAAGCAAGCGGTGGTCGAAGGCGTCAGCGCGGCTGTGTCTACCGGCATCGACGAGAGCGCGTGGGGCAAGGCCCAAGAACACAAGAACCTGCTGCAGAGCAGCCTCGCGCGCGGCGCCAGCGAAGGCATCGCCGGGTCCACGTCCACCGCGGCAGGGATCGGCGTAGACGCCGCCCGCGGCAAGTACAAGGGCGACGTGGGCGACGCGGCGCAGACCATCGCGACCGAAGGCGGCAAGCAATTCGTAGCCGGTACCGCGGGGAGCGCAGTGGGCAAGGCCTACGTCGCGCCTTGGGCCAAGGCTCGCCAACAGGAGGCCGCCGGCTCCTCGTCGACGGTGAACAGCCCCGATGCGCCGATCCAAAGCCCAGAGACCACTCAGACTCCGGTCAGCAACACCGGCGCCACGCTCGAAGGCAACACCGACGGCATGGTCGCGACGCTCAAGGACCGCACGATCACGACGTCGGCGAACGGCGCGGTGTCGAAGCACAACGATGGCACGAAGGAGGTCCGCAACAACGACGGGACGCTCACCCGCATCGATCCCGACGGCTCCTACAAGACCATGCTCCCGGACGGCACGATCGTGCTGGAGACTGCGGGCGGCGATCGCGCGCAGATCACCAAAGACGGCGAGTACGTCCAGCTTGGCCCCGACGGCAAGCCGCTACACGCCGACGCAAAAGAGAACGGGGAAGGCCCGGGCCCCAGCCTGCGGCAACGCGAGGATGCGCTGGTGAACAAGCTCGAGGCGCTCATCGAAGCCAAGCGCATCAGCCAAGATGACGCCATGCGGGTCATCGATGCCGGGGACATCAACGCCCAAGAAGCTGCACTCACCGCGCTCGCCAACGCCGCCCGCAAATAGCGCGGGCGTCAGCCGCCGAGCCACATCCCGAGAAAAGTCAGCGCGCCGGAGAAGACCATCGTCTGGGTGATCTGCTCGCCCAACAGCGGCACGGCGAGGGCCGCCGCTACCACCGGCTGGGCATAGATCCACAGCGCGACCGTGCTGGGAGGCACCACGCGCAGCGCCAGCAGGTTCAGGCTGTAGGCGCCGATGGTCGGTCCCAGCACCATACAGGCCAGCGCTACCCAGCTCCAAACACCGACGTCCGGATCGTGCAGCGCCGCCAACGGCACGCCGGTGAACGGCAGCGCGAGCACGAAGCCGACCCCGAACAACCCCGACAGCACCGACACCGCGTGATGCCGAGCGAGCAGCGGGCGCGAGAGCACGAGGTAGAACGAGTACACCGTTGAATTGCAAAGGATCAACGCATCCCCGATGCGGGATGTGTAGATCTCCGCGTCCGTGGAGGCGACCTGCCCCGCGGCGAGCGTCTCCCGCGAGAGGATGAGCAGCGCGGCGCCCGAACCCGCGACGAGGATGCCGAAGATCCGGCGAGCCGTCGCGCGCTCCATGCCGAACGCGATGGAGATCAGCAGGGTGATCGCCGGGATGGTCGTGGTCAACAGCGCGGCGTGCGCGGCCGAGGTGCGCGCCAGTCCGTTCATGAACAGCAGCTGGTTGGAGACGACGCCCAGCACCGCACAGCCCACAAGGCGCGGCCAATCGGCCCGGGTGACGTTCGGGATGCGCAGGTAGATCCTGGCCAGCGTGAACGCCAGCGCCGCGCCGCCGATGCGCACGATCACCACACCACCCGCCCCAAACGCCGGCAACGCCAGCTTCCCCAGCACCGGCATCGCCCCAAAAAGCAGCTGCACCACCGCGAGCGCGCCCAAGGCCACAGCGACCGTCGTCGGCGGCGCGAGCGGCGCGCCAGCGGGAGCCGGTGCGGGTGGGGGACCAGAGCGAGACACGGCTGCCGGCTAACGTCGCCGCAGGACTCGCCGCGCGAGTTTGTGCTAAAGATCGTCCGTGCTCTGGATCGCCTTCGCCCTCGCCCTCGACCCCACGCTGCCTGCCGCGGAGCCACAGGTGCTGAACGCGCCGCCCGCGGCCACGCACACGCTGACGGTCTCGGTCAAGTCCCCGCCCGGTGGCACCGTGGTCGAAGCCACCGCCTTCGGCGTGACGCGCGAGCTCAAAGATCCCGGCGTTGGCGTACACTCCGCGAGCTTTGTGGGCGCGCCGACCCGGTTCACCCGCCTGCAGCTCATGCTCCAGCAAGGCGGCGCGCACACGCCGCTGTATGACGGCATGGTGCCGCTCTCCGACGCCGACAACGACGTCGTGAACTTTGTGATCGCCAACGCGAACGCGAACAACGGCCGCCCCACGGCGCTGCGCACCGCGACCTCGCCGAGCGCCGCGGTGCGCTTGTGGACCGAGCCGGTCACGTTCACCCGCTACGGCTGGGCGGCGCTGTTGGCGCTTTACGCCGCGCTCGCGTTGTTTGCGTCCACCCGGAAAGCCTGACGTGAGCGCGCCGACGGACCTCGACGCCGCCACCGATCCGGGGCGGCCCGCGCCGGCCAGAACGGGCGGGCTCAACGGCATCCGTGGCCACATCGCGGTCTTTCTGGCCTACTTGCTGCTCTGGATCGGCGTTTCTTGGCCGCTGGTGACGGTGCCGTTCTCTGGGGACCGTCTGGTCACCCGCCAGTTCGACCTGTACCCGTCGATGTGGCTGGTCGACGCGGCCCCGGGGACGTTCCCGCGCATGATGAGCATGGGCTCGGCCTGGCCGGTGCATGAGCTGTTAGCGCGCGCCGACTCGTATGTGCTGCTTGGGCTGGGCTGGCTGAACCAAGGGCTGTTGTCCGGCGCGACCGTGTGCGCGACGCTGGCCTTGTTTGGCGTGCCGATCTCCGCGTGGTGCGCGGAGCGTTGCGCCAGCCACGGGTTCGGCGTCCCCCGCCCATGGTCGCTGCTCGCCGGGTTGGCCTATGGGTTTTCAGGCGTCGCGGCGACGGCGATGCTCGAAGGGCACGTGTACCACTTGCTCAACCCGTGGCTGCCGCTGATCTGGTGGGCATGGCAGCGCGCCAACCGCACGGACGGCCTCAAGAGCGGCTTGCTGATCGGCGCCGCGGTCGCGGGGGCGCTGTACACCACCGCCTACTTTGGCCTGTTCGCGCTCGCGCTGCTCGCCATGCTGACGCTTGACGCCCCACGGGTCGCGCAGCGTGTCGCTCCGGGCATCGCGGCGATCGCGGTGCCAGCGGGGTTGTACTACATTTGGCTGTTCCGCACCGCCGCGCGGTTTCTGGACACCGACGCCAGCTCCCCGGCGTTCTTCCTCCGCATGGGCACGGTGTCCGCCGCGCAGTTGATCGGATGGGATGGCGCTTCTGACCTTACGAACCACTCGATCACCGGCGCGCTGCCGCTGATGGCGATCCCGCTGGCTCTCGGCGTCGTCGCGTGCGCCCGAAAGACCCGCGCCTTGCCGCTGCTGCTCGCGCTGGCCTGCGTGCTCGTCGCGCTCGGGCGCACCTGGCATTGGGACGCGCAGGACACCGGCTTGGAGTTGCCGGTTCAAAGACTGCTGTTCCCACAGCTCGCCTACTTCCGGTTTCCCGTCCGGGCGCTGTGGCTCGCGGGGCTGGTCTTTGGCGTTCAGGGCGCGCGCACCCTCGGCGCCATCGGCGAGTCCTCGCCCCGGTGGGCGATGGGCGCGCTCGTGCTCGCGGCGATCGACGCGGTGGTCGGACCCGGCCTCCCGTGGCGATTGGCGAGCCCGGTCGCCGGCGTGCCTTCGGTCTATGCCAGCGCGCCCGAAGGCAGGGCGGTGCTGGACCTGTGGGCCCAACCCGCGGACGGATCGAGCGGCGAGATGGAGATGTGGGCGAGAAACCTCACGTGTTACTACGCCGGACAGCATCAGCGTCCTACGCCCGAGGTGTGCATCGGCACCGGCGTCCGCAGCCCCCGCGAGGTGCTCGACGCGTGGCTCACCCAGAAGGTGCTCGCCGCCGCCGACCCTGCTACCGACACCGCCGCGCGCGCAGCAGCAAAAACCTTGGGCGACATGGGCTTCGGCGCGGTCGCCCTCCACCCCGATCTCTACCGTCCCGCCGACGCCGTGCTCCTGCAATCCGCCTTCAGCGCGCTGTTCGGCCCTCCGGTGGAATCTACCGACGCCGGCGAGCACGTGGTCCTCTACACCGTGCCCGCCCCCGCGGAGGCCACCGACCCGCAGCGCGTCTACCGGGAGCGCGTGTTGTCCGCCGGATGATACGCTGGCCCATGCTTCGGAACCTCAAGCGGCTCTGCGTCGCAGCGCCGCTCACGGCCTTGTTCACTGCGTCGCTGACCCCACTCACGGGCTGCGACCTCTCGTCCGCCCCCAACCCCGCTGCGACCGAGCAGAAGCTCTTTGAGGTCCCCGCCGGCGCGACCGCGAGGGGACTGGGCCCGGAGCTGCAAAAGCAGGGGCTGATCAACGACAGTTGGCGCTGGGAGTGGTTCCTGCGCACCGAGACATCCGGCGAGCAGGAAGGCGGAAAGTGCCTGAAAGCGGGCCGCCACAACGTCAGCGCGGCGATGGACGCAGCCGCGCTGCTCACCGCGCTCTGCGGCGTGCCGGTGCCGAAAGACGAGCCCTTCACCCTCGTCGAAGGGTGGCGCATCCTGGAGATCGACGCCGCGCTCGCCGCCAAGGGTTGGGTACAGGCGGGGGCGTTCACCACCGCCGTCACCACCGATCTCGGCAGCTACAAGACAAACTATCCGCTCCCCACCGACACTCTCGAGGGCTTCCTCTACCCCGAGACGTACAAGGTCGAGCCGGAGTCGTTCAAGGCCGAGGGCGGCCTGCACGCGTTCGTGCAGCGCTTGCTCGACATGTTCGGCGAGCGCTTTGGCAACGAGGCCGTCGCGAAAGGCCTGCCCACCGGCCCCAACGCCCGCTCGTTCCACGATCTGGTGGTGATGGCGAGCATGATCGAGCGCGAGGAGCCCAACCCCACGAACCGACCGATCATCGCTGGGATCTTGTGGAAGCGCATCGACGCGGGCTGGAACCTCGGCGTCGACGCGACCAGCCGCTACACCTTGCCGGATTGGAACGACCGCGCCGCCTTCATGGGCAAGCTGCGCGACCCCAAAGATCCGTGGAACACCCGGCTCCGCGCGGGCCTGCCGCCCACCCCGATCGGCAACCCGGGCGCGGTCGCGCTGCATGCGGCGATGAACCCCGAGGCGTCAGAGTACTGGTACTACCTCCACGATTCGTCCCAGACGCTGCACGGCGGGCGAAACGTCGGCGAGCACGAGGCCAACCGGCGCAAGTTCAACGTCTACTGAAGCCCTATGGCCCAACCTCCACGCGCACCCGGTCCAACCCCGCGCGCAGCGCCTTGTGCCCCGCCGTAGACAGATACGCCGGCCCGCGCTCCAGGTCCAAATAGCGACCGAACAGCCTCCATTGTAGCTCTGGGCTGTCCTGAACATGCACCGTGGTGAGCAGCGCATCCAGCCGACGCGCGACCGGCAGCACGCCGAGGAGCTTCCAACGCCGGCGCTGCACATGCTCGGCCACCCAGGCCTGCTGCTCCGACAGCGTATCGAAGGACAGCAGCGCGTCCATCGCACCCGCAGGTAGCACCCGCGGCAGCACGTGCGCGCGGAGTCGCTCGACGTCGCGCTCGTAGAGCCCCTGCGACAGGAGGCCGCTGCGGATGTCGCGCTCCCGGGCGTCCCAGTAGGCGCGCACCGGCTCGGACAGCGAGGCGCGCAGCTCATGGTAGAACCACACGCGCCGCCCAAAGTGCCCGAGCCCCAGAAACGAGCGCACCGACTGCACCGGCAGCACCCGCACCGCGGCGACCTTCAGCTGCACCAGCGCGGCTTGCGGAAAGCGGTCGCGAAAAACCACCTCGGCGCTGCTGTCCGGGCTCGCGATCACCGCGGCCAACGCAGCGTCCCCCGCGCCCCGGTACACCGGCCCCGGCAACGCCGCGCACTCCGGGGCCGCAGGCCAGTCCTGCGCAAAAGCGAGCGCGCCTCCCTCAGACACAGCGGCTACCCACCACCGCCTCCACCACGTCCACCGCCCGGTACAGCTCAGCCACCGGAACGAACTCGTCGGCTTTGTGCGCCACATCGATGCTGCCCGGTCCGAACACCAGCGTGTTGAGCCCGAGCCGCTCGAGGTTGCCCCCGTCGGTCGCGAACGCGGCGGCCCCGATCTGCGGCGCGCGCGAAAATCCACGGAGCACGCCTTCAAGCGCGGTGCCTTCGGGCGTCAGCATCGCGGGGGTCACCCGCTGCAGCTCCACCTCGACGTCCCGGCTGTGAACCTCGGTGACCCGCTCGGTCAGCTCGCGCACGAGATCATCGACGATCATCCCGGGCAGCGGCCGAAAGCCGACGTCGATGACGCACCGGTCTGGGACGATGTTGATCGCGTTCCCGCCGTGGATGGTGCCGACGTTGAGCACCACGAAGGGCCGCTCCAAGAGCGCTGCGAGCACCGGATCGGCGCTGGTCGTGCGCCAGTCCGCGGCGAGGCGCTCGAGCGCGCCCAACACCCGCCCGGCCAGCAGGATCGCCGACCTACCGAGGTCCGGCTTGGACGAATGGGCAGCTTGACCGCGGCAGGTGATGCGCACCACCGCGTGTCCGGGGTGCATCCGAAAGATCCCCAGCGAGGTGGGCTCGCCGATCAAGCAAGACGTCGGGAGCGCGCGGCCCTCGGCGAGCAGCTGCTCGACCAGCAGCCGCGATCCGTTGCAGCCGGTCTCTTCATCGTGGGTGAAGGCAAAAACCAGCTCGTGCTTCAGGTGCTTCAGCGGCAGCTTGGGGAGCGCGTGGACGATTGCCGCGAGGAACGCCTTCATGTCACACGCGCCGCGCCCGTGCAGGTTGTCGCCGCGCGGGGTGAGCGTGAACGGGTCGGAGGTCCACGGCTGCCCGACTACGGGGACGACGTCCATGTGTCCCGAGAGCACGACGCCGGGACGGGACACGTCTTTGGACCCGGTCCTCCGCTCGGTCATCGGCCCAGCGGTGCAGACGACGTTGCACTTTCCAGGCTCGCTCTCGTAGCGCTCGACGCGCATGCCAGCCGCCTCGCAGCGGTCGGCGATATAGTCCGCCAACGCCGTGACTGGCGCGCTCGACACCGTCGGGAACGCCACCATATCGGCCAACACTGCGGTGAGATCACGAGACATGCGGGTTTCTAACCGCCCTAGCGCCCCGCGTCCTCGCCAACGATCTTCCAGTACCCGTTCTCACGAAAGCGACGCAGCATCTCCTCGCTCACCGGCGTCAACGCTGCGCCTTCTTCGTCCTTCCGGTTGAAGTCGCGCCAAGCGGTGAGCGTGGTTTGGAATCGCGCCAGCTCCTCGGGGCGAGAGGCGGCGAGGTCGTGCTTCTCGTCCGGGTCTGCGGCGAGGTCGTAGAGCTCGTACCAGGGCTCCTTGGCCGTGCGCGTACCTGCATCCCCGGGAGACCGCCGGCGCGGCCTCCAGTCGGCTGCGTCGTTACGCAGGATCAGCTTCATCGAGCCTTGGCGCAGCGACATGTTGTTCGCGTTGGTCTTGCTGAAGACCGGACGATCGCCGAAGCCCTCCGCGCCCTCGGGGTGTTCGAGCAGCGGACGCAGCGACTTCCCGATCATCCCGACGTCCGGAGGCACCCCGGCGAGGTCGAGGATCGTCGGCGCGAGGTCGAGCGTCTGGACAACCGCCTCTACGGTTCGGCCAGCGCCGGCCACGCCGGGCCCGACGATGATCAGCGGCACCCGCGTCACCACATCGTAGAGGCTGCCGTGGGTGATGGTGTCCTCGTGATCGACCAGATCCTCGCCGTGGTTGGAAGTGACGATGATGTAGGTGTGGTCGCTCACGCCAGCCTCGTCGAGCATCGTGAACAAGCGACCGAGCACCTCGTCGTAGCCACCCAGCACGCCATTGTAATGGGCGATGGCCTCCGTGCGCGCCGCGGCGTCCCCGCGACTGCCGCGCAGGTTCGCGTAGGTGTCGTCGTACCCCGCAGCAGGACATCCCTGCCGCTCCCCACCGAAACGATGCACGTTCGCCTCGCCGAACGTAGGTCCAGGGACCTGCGCATCGAAATTATGTACAAACAGGAAGAATGGCTGGGTAGGCGGCTGGCCGAGCCAGCCCTCGAACTGGGCAGAGAGGCTAGCCGCTGACGTCCCGTGCATCTGGAGCGTAGCGTTGTAGCTGAACGCCGTCTGGGCGATCTCGTGCACTAACGGGACGCCGAACGACCACAGTCCCGCGGTTTGATAGTCGTAGAGACTGAGTATCTGAGGAAAAAGCCGCGTTCCCGGAGCCCGTTTGGGCATCACACCCCCAGCCACGCTGAAGGTCAGCGGGTAGCGCCCAGACAGCAGCGCGTCGAGCGCGGGAGCGGTCCAGCCGCCCTGACTGATCATGTGATCGAAGCGGACCCCGCGCGTCGCAAGCTTACGCAGGTTGGGCATGACCCAAGCGTCGCCCTCTTTGGCGTCGATGCGGTCCGCCCGGAGGGTGTCGATGTCGATGACCACGATGTTTGGCCGGGTAGGCGCAGGGCTGGGGGCGAGCAGCCATCGGGAGCCCGCGGGCCCGAACCATGCGTAAAAGAGACCCGCAACGGCACCGACCACCACAACGGCCCCGACGACCACG
Organism: uncultured Pseudomonadota bacterium; assembly: GCA_903900265.1. Lineage (GTDB taxonomy): Bacteria > Myxococcota_A > UBA796 > UBA796 > SXON01 > CAIUMM01. Next base: position 37,971 of record CAIUMM010000075.1, on the reverse strand, counting down.
ACGGCGGCGTACAAGAACCGTCGTCTCATGCCGCCAGTCGATGCATACACGGCCGCACACTACATCTTCCCGGTCGCCTTCGCAAGCCCATGGCCCGGCGAGAGCAAGCCCATGGCCGGACTAAAGCGCTACATCAATCTGTACGTACGCACCGGAGCGAGGGCCCAACGATCCGCCGAGAACCTGACCTACGCCGAGGTCGACCACTGCGTAGGGAGTGACGTGCCACGTCAACGAAAGATCAGTTTCGTAGCCATAGACGCCGTACCCGTCCATGCCGCCGAGCGACGAAGCGAGGCGATGTACGCTCCCGCGCACCGCCAAGCGGGCGCCCGCCTGCACCTCAGCGAGCGCGGCGAGGTCCGACAGCCCCCGCGCGTCATCCCCGGGCTGAAGCAGGTCGAGCAGGCCGAACTGATCGTGGGTGTCGCCTAAGACGGGTTGAAAGGCCGACAACGACCCGCGCCCCCGCGCTCCGCCCACACCCGAGTCTCCGCTCGCGTCCAGGTACCGGGCGCGCACCACCCACGCACGATTTCGACCGACCACCCAACCGAGCTCCACCGCGCCGAAGGTCGCGTTGCCCTCGTTGTTCTGCTGCACGTAGACCTCGCCAGAGCCGAGCCCGCGGCCCATCGCCAGCTCTCCAAAAAAGCCCGTCGTGCTCGTCACAAACGTCGTCTTGCGAGCGTCTACGACCGACACCGCGTCGACGCGCCCATCGGCGTTCGCGCCCTCCCGCGACGCCCCCAAACGCAGCACCGTGACGCCGAGGGTGAACGGGTCGTCCCCCGCCGCATCTGGCCCCTCCCCCACGCCAAACCTTCGTGCGTTCACCAGCTCAAAAGACAGGGGCTTCGCCTGCAGTTCGAAGCGAAACGCATCGAGGAACTGCTGTTGCAAGTCCCAGGCGCGCAAGCCGACCAGACGGCCGTCGTCGATCTGAATCGCCTGCCGTCCGATGGTCAACCGCCCGCCGACGTTGGGAGAGAGCTCTCCGTCGAAGCGTGCCCAACCTTCCGCAAGATCCGGGAGGAAGCTGCCTTCCGCAGACGTCACATCGCCGTTTCCGGTCCATTGCCGCACCTCCTGAAGCGACACCCGCGCTGAAAGTATACCGCGCCGCGCCTCAACTCCGACCCGCGCGACTTGCCCGATAGTGTGGGCATCCGGCAGGGGAGCACCGGCTCCTTCGACGCGCCCGCGTATGTTCAAGACCGGCTTCCACTCCAGCTGCGGCCCAAAAGGATCGGCGTCGTCCGCTGCGCGCGCCACGAGCGGCGTCAGCCCGACCAGCGTCAGCCCGAACAGCGCGAGCACCGAGGCTACTCTGCGGTAGAGCACGTGGCCTCCTTCGCGTGCGGCAACCCGACAGCCCAGCGTACAAAGCCGTCTTCAGGCAACAAGTTCGGGTCTTGGCGCGCAGGCGCGAGCATGTCCCAGGCCTGCCCGGCCTCGGTGAACCCGGTCATGTCGGCGCGCAACAACAACGCCGACGGGGTTTGGTTGTCGCGCATGAAGCCGGAGCGGTGGATGCCGTGGGTAATGCCGCCCTCCAGAACCGATCCGGGACCTCCAAAAGAACGCAGCAGATACCGATGTACATACACGTTTCGGTTCAATGCCTGCGCCTCAGTCAACGGCTGCGCGGCGACGTCCGGCGCGAAGCCCACCGGGTCCAGCGCCAGCGCAAAACCGGAGAGCGCACCGGCGATAGGCGCACCCTCAATGCCGATCTGCAAGCTTCGATCCCCGGCATTTCCGGCAGCGATGTCGCGACGATCGGCCACGGAGACACAGTGCACGTGCGCGCGCGACGCAGCGTCATCCGAGCCGGGCGGCGAGGCCGCACCCGCCGGTAGCGCCAGATCGGCGACTTGCGCCGACCACGTGCTTGGATGTCCGCCTTCCACCACGGCAAAGCGCAGCCCCACCGTCACACCCCCCGCGACGTCGGTCGTGCGGCCGTGCCGAAGCCCGCTGCCGCGGGTGTCGAAGTCGTTGCACAAGCCCCCGATCAACAAGGCACGCACGTCGACAGCGTCATGCGCCGCAGAGTGCCAGGACACGCCCATGTCGATCGCCGCGACGCAGATCCCCCGGTCCGCACGCGCGGCGGTGTCAATCTCTATCCCCTGCAACAGTAGGCCCGCCGACTCGGACGCGGGGACCGGGAGCGGGACGGTGACCGTGTATTCAGGGCGAAGCTCGGGGAGCAGGTGGGCGACCGAAGGGTTCTGGCGCTCGCGATCGCGGGGCACCACCGACATCTCCGCCCGAAACGCATGAAAGCGCAGCGCCGGAGACTCCTTCCAGTCGGTGAGCGCGACCGCTTGGCGATCGTGGCCCACCCACCGGGACAGGCCCGTGGCCGACGCGATCAGCCCTAAGGTACCGCCCACGCGCATCTGCCAGAGCCCGCCGACCGCGCGGGTCCACGCGCCGGGAGCGCCATCCTGACGGCGATCCAGCACCACATCCAGCTGAGCGAGGCGGTGGTCCCGCGCATACCAACGCAGATCAAAGCCGTTCAAGCCGAGGGGTTGCCCTTCTCCGAGGTCCCGCAGCTCGGCGAGCGCCGCCCACTTGCCATCGCCCGGACGCGGCAGCGGCGCGGCGACGAACGTGACCGTAGGCGCGTGCGCACGCTGGGTGTCATCGTCAAAAAGCACCACCGCGTCGCTGCGCGGATCCACCGCAGGAAAACCCGACGCGGCCGGAAGCCAAAGCGCCGATGGACGGTCCAGGAAGCCCTCGCCGACAGGCTCGAGCGTCCCCACGCCGCCCTCCGACGCGACGACCCGATGCAGACGCCCGCCCCACGCGGGCTCGGTGGCGTGGCCGTACGAATCCCAGGCGGTCGTCGCCCACAAGCCGCCGTTCCAGTGCAGTCCGGTCACGCCTTCGGTGGGCCCGGCGCCGCCGGTCACCCCCTCGGCCTCCACGACGATGTCCACCGCCTGTCCTGCGGCCGCCGCGCGCAGATCATACGAGAGCACCCGCACCACTGGCCCATCGCAGCGCCGCAGCCCGACGTACGCCACCCCGGCGAGCGGGTTCCACGCGAGCCCCTGCACCTGCATGTCGCCGTCACACCGCGAACGCCCCCAATCGGAGAGCGCGTCGCGGAAGCGATCGACCTCTGGGAGGCGGCGCTCCTCCCAGACTCCCCCTGCGGTGCCCGCCGCCGTGTCCGTGCCTGCGCCCGTGCCTGCGCCCGTGTCTGCTTCGGCCATGCGCTCGAGCACGAAGATCCGCTCGGTCTGCTGGCGAGGCCGCGCCGTGTTGTCTTTGCGGTAGCCGGTGCGCCGCCCGACGGTGCTGTAGCCGGTGATGCCCAGCACCTGCGCGCCGCCAAACGCCGCGAGGTCCTCGATGTCTACGGGCTCGACCGCTAGCCCTGCCCAGGGCTGCCAATGGATCGCGTGCGGGGACAAGCGCGTGGTCGCCCGAAACGCCGGCCGGCGACAATCGCCGCAATCCAGACGCGGATCACGCAGCGGCAGGATGAACCCGACCGGCGCGACCGAGGCGCCGGGGACCCCGTCGGTCGCGGGCTCGTACAGCACGTTCGCCGGGCCGCTCGCGCTGATGGCGACGGTGCCGTCGGTGAGCACCGCCAAGCCGGTAGGCGCAAAGGCTTGGGCCACGGCTTGGCCCGGGAGCGGCGCCACGTCCATCTTCATCAGCGGGTACGGTCGATACGGCGTGCAGCCAACCCCGAGCGCAAAAAAAAGCAGCCGGATCAGCGGCACGCAGTTCAACAACGATCGAAGGGAACGGAGGGCCAAGCTTTCCAGCGCGCAGACGATCGAACTAACGCGGAGCACCCCAGAAACCCGCCGCTACAGATCGCCCTGCAAATGGGCGCGCACGATGTACATGTCCGCGACGACGTCGCCTGCGCCAAGCGCGGACGTTGCAGACGCGTCCCCGCGCCGCGCGCGAAACTGGAACGCCACGCCGTGACGCACCCCTGCGGCGGTCTGCACCGCCACCGCGCCTAAGCGCTGCCCGGTGACGGTGATCGTGTCGACCGCCCGCGCGCCAGCCCGAAAGCGCACGCGCTCGGCGATCGGCACCAGCCCGGTCGGGTCGATCCCCGCTGCGTGCAAGGCGCGACTGAGCGATTCATCCGCCCAGTCTACGTAGCGCGGGTGATTGGTGTGCCCGAGCGGATCCATCTCGGTCCACCACGGCGAGAAAATGAACGTCGGCAGCGGAGTCGGTCCCCCCGCAGCAGCACCCGCAGCGAGACCCGCCGGGGGCTCGGGTAACGGCGGGAGCGCCGGCGCCGTCGCGCTCGCCGGGAACGCAGCGATCAGCTCGGGCGTAGCGCGCTGGGGCGAGCCCTCGCGGCCGATGTGCACCCAATCGGCGGTCGCGTCCATCACGCCGTCGATCTGTGTCTCGCGGCGCATCATCACGTCGCGGCGGTGATCAGCCACCTGCGTCCGAAGCGTCAACGCCTCGCCGTAGCTGGCCTCCCGCTGGTGGATCGCGCGCATCTCCCGCACGACAAACCCGGTACCGGCTGCGCGAAAGCGCTCCGGCGGCCAGCCCTTGTCGGATGCGTCCTGAACCGCGGCGTCTTGCACCACACGCCACAGATCCCCCGCGCGCGCGGTGTCCCGCGGCGTACAGGCGTGCCGCGGGGTGCGTAGAGTGTAGACGCCAGCCATACGCGCCGGAATCAGCCCTTGGAGCGGTAGGCCGCCGACAGGATGTCCGCGACCTCGCCGCGGATGATGCGGGGATCGGGGCGCTCACCGGCGACCAGCTGCTCGCGCATCTTGGTGCCGGAGATGCTGTACGGCGCCACGCCGGGGTGACGCTCAGTGAGGTCGACGCGGCCAAGGTGCTCGTAGAACGCGGCGAAGCCGACCTTGACCGGCTGGGTAGCCAGCAGGCCCGGCAGGTTGTCGAAGATCTGCTGCGCGTCGAAGTCGCCCCAGATCGCGGCCTTGTCGTCGTACGGCGCGTCGGCGTGCTTGCGGCCGATGACGATGTGCGAGAAGCCGTGGTTCTGACGGTAGATGGCGTGCATCACCGCCTCGGCAGGACCGCCGTAGAACATCTTCATGTCGAGGCAAACGAGCTCGAACACGTCGTTCAGGTCGTACCCGGCGTCGGCCCACAAGGAGGCGTCGCTGTCGCCCTGGCCGAGCAGCCGGCCGTCGCGCAGGATGCGGTAGGTCTCGACGCGCGTGGAGGCGTTGACGTCGTCGCTCTTGAGCTGGCCCACGAGCGGGTTGAGCACGACGCCGGCGTACTTGCCGCCGCGGGTGAGCTGCTCGACGCCGTACACCAGCGCGTACTCGTGGGCGCGGTGCAGCGGGTTGCGGGTCTGGAAGGCCAGCGCAGCCTCCCACCCCTTCTCTTCGATCATCTGGCGGGTGCGCGCCGGGGAGTTCATGAGGTCGCCGTACTCGCCGTTGCGACGGGCGGGGAGTACGTCGATCAAGCCGCCGATCAGCGTGGTGCGGGCGTCATCGGTCGCGATGCGCGCGCCCGGATGGTCGAGGCGCGACGTGCCGTAGACCTTCTCGACGTAACGCTGCTTGTCCCACTGGAAGATGCTCGAGACGGTGATGGTGCCGAACACATCGCCCGCAGCGTTGACGAGCGCGGCGCGCGTCCCGACCTTGAGCCGCGACGACTCCGCGTCGGTGACGGGCAGCGCCAGCGGGATGGTCCACGCGTGGGTGTTGCCGTCGGGACCGACGATGTTCTTCTGGTCGAGCACCCGGTTGTAGGTGGTCTCGCCCATGTAGCCCTGCAGCGGCGAGAGCGTGCCGTCGGCGATGCGGTACACCACCGAGAGATCCCCGTCGGAAACCGCGATCTTGGTCATGCCCGCAGCTTCGGCCATCAGCGCCTTGCGCGCGGTGAACGGCAGGATCCGGTTGGTGAGAGGACCGCCGCCGTGAACAGGGACAAGGGACATGAAATGCTCCGGGAGTGAAGAACCGCCCCGCACGCTGCGGGACGCCGCGCGCGGTAACCCGGACACACAAAACCCGCCGCATCTCTAGCCGCGGCGGGCCTGTGGGGTTGAAGCAGGCAGGGATCTCCCCGGCCCGCTAAACCACTACTCGAGCACGCAGCCGGTCAGGTCGACAGCGGCGAGGCCTTCGGCGGTGCTGCAGTCGGCGTCGTTGTAGGCAGCGGCGTAGCAGTCGTAGGCGTCGGCCTGCGCGGAAGCAGCCGAGCCATGCAGGTCGGCAGACCCGGCGCAGACAATTTCCGCGTTGACGTCGAGGCTGCCATCGGTCATGCTGCCCATGGCTTCGGCGGTGCAGGCATTGACCGCGACCACGTAGGCTTCACAGGAGGCTTGGGCGTCGACGCCGCAGCCATTGAGAAACAGCGCAGCAAAAAACGTAGCAAAAAGCCTAGCAACGACGCCCAATAAAAGCAAACGCACGCTCATTGCACCTGCGCACACGCCGCAGGAAACGTATTCGCAGCCAGATCCTCACAGGTCACCGACTCCATCGCGTCCAGACAGGCCTTGCCGTCTTTTGAGCGATAGCCTCCCCCGCTGGCCGTGTCTGGCTGCGACAATTCGGCGACGCACGCGGCTTCATCCGACCAGCCGAACGTAGCCAACAAAGCAGCGTCGTCGCACTCAAAATGCAACGCGCAGAGCGATTCGGCAAAATCCAAATCGAAAGCATCTTCATCGGGACCGCAGGCGGGCAGCAGCGCCAGCACAACGGCCCACAACACGGGGAACGACAGCAGGGAGGCGAACGGGATGGGGAAACGCATGGGCTCCCCGGTTATCCCGCCGACATGCTCTTCACGCCCCTGCAGCTTGGACCGTGCACCGTCGCCAACCGCGTCTGGCTCCCCGCGATGGTCACGTGGCTGTCCAACGACGAAGGCGAGGTCACCCCCGAGATACGCGCCCGCTACGTCCGTTATGCGCAAGGCGCGCCGGGGATGATCGTGCTGGAGGCGATGGGGATTCGGGACATCGCTTCGGGGCCGTTGCTGCGGATCTCGCACGATCGTTACGTGCCGGCGCTGCGGGAGCTCGTGACTGAGATGCGCCGGGAATGTGCGCAGCGTAACGGCAGCGACAGCGGCGGCGCGCTAAAAATAGTGCCGCAGATCATCGACTTCTTGAAGATCGCCCGACGCGATCCGGAGCGCTCGTTGGCGCGCCTCGCGCAGCGGTATCCAGGCTGCGAGCGCTGGGACGAAGCCCAGCTTCAAGCCACGTTGACCCCGCGCGAGTGGCGCGACTACGCATATGGCTACCGCCAACAGATCGAGGATCTGACCGTCGGCGAGATCGAGGCGCTCCCCGGACATTTTGCCGCCGCCGCGGTGCGCGCGCAGAACGCCGGCTTTGACGGCGTAGAGCTGCACTTCGCGCACGCCTACACGATGTCCAGCCTGCTGTCCGCCACCAACGCCCGCACCGACCACTACGGCGGCACGTTCGAGAACCGCCTGCGCTCCCCGCTCGCGGTGATCGCCGCCGTGCGCGCCGCCGTCGGCGCCGACTTTGCAGTAGGCTTGCGGATGCTCGGCTCCGACGACGTCCCGGGCGGCACGACCATCGACGAAGCCGCACAGTTCGCCGTCGCCTTCGCCCGCGCCGGCGTAGACTTCATCTCGGTCAGCCGCGGCGGGCGCTTCGAAGACGCCGCACGCCCCGCGGTCGGCAAAGCCGCGTACCCGTACACCGGCCAAAGCGGGCTGCTCTGCATGCCCACCCACAGCTTCCCCGAAGGCTACAGCCTGCCGCTCCCCCGCGCCATCCGCGCCGCCGTGCGCGAAGCGGGCTTTCAAACCCCGATCATCGGGGCGGGGCGCATCAACAGCGCCGAGGTGGCCGAAGCCGCGCTGCACGCAGGCGATCTGGACCTCGTCGGCATGGCCCGGGGCTTGCTCGCCGACCCGGACTGGGCGTTGAAAGCAAGCGGAAAGCTCGCGGAGCCGATCCGGGCCTGCAAGTACACCAACGCCTGCGAGGCGCTGGATCGCGCGCACCTGCCCGTGCGCTGCCAACTGTGGTGGAAGCAAGGCATGAACGCGCCCTGATCGCGCCCTGATCGCGCTCTGCCTCAGGCCACGCGCCCGGCTTGTCCGCCATCGGTGTACCCGCGCAGCCAAGCACCCGCGCGGATCTCCAATGACCGGCGAAACGGCAAGGGTCGCACAACGCGGGCAAGCGTCGACAACACCGCTTCGGCCCGGCACTCTCGCGCCATCGTCGCGGCGTCCGGCTCGCCAGCGGCGATCCAGGTACGCTCCGCCACGTTCGCGAGGCGCAGCAGCGCCGGCGGCCCATGCACGACCACCGTAGGCAGCGCGGCTGCGCCGAGCTCGTCGGCAAAAAGGCGCCGCGCGCGCGGGATGTGGTAGCGCGCCGTCACGACCAATACGCGCCGCCAACGCCGTTCCTGAGCGATGTGCAGCGTACGCGCGACCTCCTCACGGGTAGAGCGGGTCTGATCTTCGCGGTACACGGCGTGCTCTGGGACGCCCAGCTCGTCCAACAGGCGGCGCACGATGGCGCTGCCGGTGTCGTCCTGACCGCGCAGCCGGGCCTCCAAAGTGGCGATCGTCGCGCCGGTCGCCCGGTGCACCGCGGAAGCGGCTGCGGCGCGGGCCCGAAGCTCGCGCATCGCGCGCTCCGGCTCATGGCGAAGCTCCTTTCCCAGCACGACCACGGCGTCAAAACAGATCATGCGGGCTCGCGAAACGGACCGTCGACCGTCGCGATACCCGCCGTCAACTGCTTGCGTTCGTCCTCACAAAACCGCTGCACGGCCTTCCGAAACCCCGGATCCGGGAGGAAGTGCGCGCTCCACGTCAGCGAAGGCATGTAGCCGCGCTGCAGCTTGTGCTCGCCCTGCGCACCGGCCTCCACGCGCGCGATCCCCTCTGCGAACGCCAGATCAAGCGCCATGTAGTAGCAGAGCTCGAAGTGCAGGAACGGAACTTGCCGGCTCGCTCCCCAGTTTCGACCATACAGCGCATCTTTCCCCCGCAGGTGCAGCGCCGCCGCGACCAGCTCTGCGCTGGCCGGATCCTCCGCCACCGTCAGGATCACCTTGTCCCCTAAGCCCGCCGCCATCCGCGAAAAGAAGGTAGGCGTCAGGTACGCTTGTCCCCATTTTCGGTCCGAGTTGGCGACGTACAGCGTATGAAACTGAGCCCATTGTGACTCGGTGATCTCCGCGCCGCGCAAGGTGCGCAGCCGCAAGCCGCTCGCTTGGGCCAGCCGCCGCTCCCGCCGGATGTCCTTGCGACGATGGCTCTGCAAGGACTCGAGGAAGGCGTCGAAATTGGCGTAGCCGGGGTTCTGAAAGTGGAACTGAAAGCCGGCGCGCATCACCCAACCTGCCGCCTCAAACGCCGCACGATCCGACTCTTCAAGGAACGTGACATGCGCGGAGGACAAGCGAGCGGCGCTGCGCTCGAGCCCGGCGATCAGCTCCCGGCGCGTACCTTCGGGGGCGCCCGGCCGCACCAGCAAGCGCGGACCCGGGACCGGCGTAAAGGGCACGCCAACCAGCAACTTTGGGTAGTACGCGTGCCCGGCGCGCTGCCAGGCCTGCGCCCACGCGTGGTCGAACACGTACTCGCCCCAGGAGTGCGCCTTGCGAAACGAAGGTGCGATGCCGACGACCGAGCCTCCGGCGGTCACGACTTCGGGCTGAAACCCCCAGCCGGTGGCAGGGACCGCCGATTCGCTCTGCTCAAGGGCTTCAAAAAACCCATACGAAACGAACGGATTTTCTCCTCCCGCGACGGCATCCCAATCCAAAGCAAGGTCAGCGAGCGCGCGTAGGGACATGGCCACCGGCTAACCGGAAACCGAGCGCCCCGGACGGGATGCGCGTGACGGTGACCGGGGACACACGCGAAGGCTTGACCGGGAAGCCGCCGCGTCTAACCTTCCGGGGTCTGTGTCCCTTCCCCCCTTTGGAGTATTCATGAGCCTCGTCGGATCTGCAGCCCCCGCTTTCACCCTCGTTGACCACGCACGCCAGAAGGTGTCGCTTGAAGGCCTGCTTGGCAAGAAGGTCGTGCTCGCGTTCTACCCCGCGGCGTTCACCGGCGTCTGCGAGAAAGAGGTCTGCACCTTCCGTGACTCCTTGGCCTCGCTGAACGAGTTGAACGCCGTCGTTCTCGGCATCAGCACCGACGCGCCGTTCTCCAACGCCGCGTTCGCAGCCAAGAACAACCTGAACTTCCAGCTGTTGTCTGACCCCAGCCACTCCACCGTACACGCCTACAACGTCTACATGGACGACTTCGCGGGCGTTCCTGGCCTCACCGTCGCCAAGCGCTCGGTGTTCATCGTCGACGAGCGCGGCGTCGTCACCTACGAATGGGTGGGCGCGAACCCCGGCATCGAGCCCGATTACGCCGCGATCACCGCCGCGCTGGCGTAGTCACCGCACCCGCGCGCTACCAACCGCGGGTGTCACTGCAAGTAAGGGCGCTCGGACGACCGTAACCGGCGGACGCGCGCAACCTCGGCTGCGGCAGACCGCACGCAGCCATCCTGCCCGATGATCCACGCGTCTCCTCGTGGATTGTCGGGCGTCTTCATGTCCGCCCAGGCGAAAAAATCCGCTGGGGTGGCCGGCGCGGTGCCCTTCGCGGCCCGGTAGGCCTTGCAGCTCGGCAACAGCTGATCGACGAGGCGGTCGTGGTAGAGGTGGCTCAGCTGCAGGTCAATATCGGCGATCTCGGTTTCGTCGGTGGCTTCTTGCTTGCGCTCGAGCAGATAAGCGATCGCACCGGAGCGGTCGCCGCCCGAGCTGCGCAGCTTCGCGGCCAATCCTGCGTACTTCGCCACGCCGTTGGGCAATCGGGAAGCCCGATCGAGCCACACCGCCGCCTCTGTAGGATTGTCATGGTACAAATAGAGGTTCATCCCGTACGAGAACGGAAAGTAGTAGTCTTCCGGCAGGTTCTGGATGCCCGCGAGGAACACCGCGTCGGAGCCTTCGATGTCGTCGAGGATGCGCAGCAGCGAGCCGCCCCAGAAGTAGGGCGTGCGCCATTGGGGGTCCAGCTCGGAAACCGCCTGGATGCTGCCCCGCAGCCACGTGATCCATGTCGGGTCCGGGTCCTCGTTCCAACGCTCCCCGAACACCAGCACCGTGCGGATCCACAGCAGGTCCGCGACCGGCTCGTGCTGGTCCAGCGTAGCGGCCCGCAACATCTTTCCGTCCGGCGCGAACACCAGCGCGGTGTCAATCGCGCGCTCCCGACGGGTAAGGTCGGCACGCGGCTGTGAAACGGCGGCGACGCCGATGCCCAAAGCCATGACCGCGCTGAACAACAACCGATTCACGTCGAAATCATATTCAATTCCGGTCAAGCGGGCAGCGGTTCGTTCGATTATCTTAAGGAACCGAAGGCACATGATCCGGTCCATCGCCCCCACCGCGACGCCGCTCGAAGACCAAAGACTGTTCTTCGACGATCTGCCGACGGGCATTGTCGTCTCCGCTGCAGACGGCACGATGTTGATGGTAAACCCTGCGTTCTGCCTGTTCGTGGACCGCGCGCAGGACTGGCTCGTGGGCCGCAACCTGTCCGACGTGCTGGATCCCGACGACCGCAGCACCCTCGCTCGCGCTCGGGATTCTACCGCCACGGCGACCAACGAGCGGCGCTACCTGCGCCCAGATGGAAGCGTCGTAACCGGACTTTTGACCACGCATACCTCACAGGATGCGCATGGTCGCGTGGTGCATATCGGCAGCGTGGTGGACGTCACCGCCCGCGCGAACAGCGACGCGCGCCTGCGCCACCACGCGCTGCACGACTCGCTGACCGGGCTGCCCAACCGCGCGTTGTTCCTGGACCGCCTGGAGCAGACGCTCACGCGCGGGGAGTGGGGCGTCGTCGCGGTGATCGGCCTCGACCACTTCCGGCACGTAAACGACGCGCTCGGGCGCGCCGCGGGAGACCGCGTGCTCGCCGACTTTGCGCGCCGGCTCGAGACCCTCGTCGGCAAGAACGGCACCGCTTCCCGCGTCGGAGACGACGAGTTCGCGGTGATCGCCGCCACCACCTCACGCGAGCTCGAAGCGGTGCGGCACGCGCTCCCGCAGTTCCAAAGCGGGGACGGCTACGCGTTGACCGCGAGCATCGGGGTTCGGGAGTTTGACGAAGGGGTATCCGCCGAGTCACTGCTGGGAGACGCGCACCTCGCGCTGCACCACGCCAAAGCGTCGGGTCGCGACCGGCTGGTGCGGTACGCGTCGTCGCTGCGCGGCCAGCTGTCGCGCACGATGCTCATCGAGCGCCGGCTGCGGCTGGCGCTGGAACAAAGCCAGGTGCAGGTTCACTACCAGTCCATCCACAACTGCGATGGCGGCGGGCTCAAGGGCTTTGAAGCGCTCGCCCGCTGGACCGATGACGAGCTGGGCTTCGTCTCGCCAGCGGAGTTCATCCCGGTGGCGGAAGCACACGGCTTGATCAAGGATTTAGGTGCACATGTGCTGCGTGCCGCGGTGCGCCAGCTGGGCCAATGGCGCGCGGAGGGCCACGGCGACCTCACGATGTCGGTCAATGTGTCTACGCTCCAGACCAAAGATCCAAAGCACGTGGCTGAGCTGCTGTCGCTGTTGCAAGAGAGCGGGGTGCCACCTCGGTTTGTGCACATGGAGCTCACCGAGAGCGTGTTCTTCGACATGTCGCCGGACATGACCGAGTGCCTGCTCGCGCTCGCCGACACCGGCGTGCAGCTGGTGCTGGACGACTTCGGGACCGGCTGGTCGTCGTTCGGATACCTGCTCGATCTGCCGTTCAAGGGCTTGAAGGTGGATCGGAGCTTCGTCACCGACATCTACACCAACCCGCGCCGCCGGGGGCTTGTGCGCGCGGTGTCGGAGCTGGCGCGCAACCTCGACATGCACTGCGTCGCCGAAGGCGTCGAAAACGAGGCCCAGCGAGCATGCCTGTCGGCGCTGGGGCTGCCCTACGTGCAGGGTTTTCTTTACAGTCGCGCGATGCCCGCATCCGCAGTGAAATTCACCAAGCCGGGATAGGCGCCGCGCATGTTGTTCCTGCTCCTGCTCGGATGCCCTACTGTGTTCCACGGAAGTGACAGCGCGGAGGACAGCGTCCCCGACGTGATCCCCGGCGAGGACACCGACACCGGGCTGGAGATCGCCGCCGACGACGCGCGCGTGCGGGCGCTGACCGACCTTCCGCAGGGCCGATCCCCGGCGCTCGAGCCGATGCTGGTCCGCGTGGACTACGTCGTCGATGGGGACACGTTCTATTGCACGCCGGACGGCACATCGGACTCGGTGAAGGTGCGAATGATCGGCATGGATACGCCAGAGATCGCCCACGACAACCCCGCCGACTGCTACGGCAACAACGCGTGGGCCTACACCGAAGAAGCGCTCACCGGGCGACTGGCGTGGCTGACCTTCGACGAAGATCCGACCGACACCTACGATCGCACCCTCGCCTACGTGATCCGCGACACCACCGAGGCCGGGTTCTTCAACCGAAACCTCGTGCGCCAAGGCTACGCCACGCCCCTGACTGTGCAGCCAAACGATAGCTTCAAAGCGGAAATCCAAGCCGACGCCGACGCGGCGGAAGCCGAAGGCGTCGGGCTATGGACGGCGTGCCAATGACCAACGATCTGGCTTCAAGCTGTGCAGATGCCGCGCTCCGCGCGCTATCGGTCCCTCCGGGAGAGGCGCTGTTCGACCTCGACGGCACGCTGATCGAAGGCGACATCGGCGAGGCGGTGCTGGAGCTGGTGCTCGCCGAGACCGGCATGGCGTGGGACTGGCCCGCCTACCACGCGCTGATCGCGACCGACGACATGGAGGCCCGAACCCGCGGGTCCGTGATTCAGGCGGAGCTCGCTGCCAAAGCGCTCGCCGGCCTGACCGTGGCCTGTATTGAGCGGCTGGTCGACGAAGCCTTCGCCCGCGACATGGTGCGGCCGCAAGCACCGGTGTGCGCGCTCGCCCACCGCCTCGCGCAGCATCATCGCGTGTGGATCCTCACCGGCAGCGCCGACGTGATCGGGCGCGCCGTCGCGCCCCGCCTCGGTTTGGAGCGGGTGATCGGCCTGCGGCTGCACATCGTCGACGCCCACGCCGGGCCGACGCTCACCGACACCATCGTGCCTCCGGTCACGATGGCGTCGTCCAAGATCAACGCCGCATGGGTCGCGACCGGCCGGCGTCCCGCCTTCGCGATCGGCGACAGCCCGTGGGACAAGCCGTTGCTGCTGCACGCCCAGTCCCGGCTGGGCATCGCGCGGATCGCCGGGCTCATCTGATGAGCGCGACGCCTACGCCCTACGACGCCATCGGCACGCCCGCGATCATCGGGCTCGTCGAACGCTTCTACGACCACATGGAGTCCGCGGAGCCCGAGCTTGCTCGCCTTCATCCTCCCTTCGACGGCACGATCCCTGCGGCCGCGCGGGAGCGCTTCGCGCTTTTTTTAGTGGGCTGGCTGGGCGGCCCGCAGACCTACACCGAGCAGCACGGACACCCTCGCCTGCGTATGCGCCACGCGACCGTGCCCATCGGCGGCCAGATGCGCGACGCCTGGCTGCGGTGCATGGCGGCCGCGATGGACGTCGACCCGACGTTCACGGGTCCGGTGCGCGATTTTCTGGACAGCCGGTTCGCCGAGGTCGCGGACTTCCTTCGAAACCGCGAAGGTTGAACGCCCACATGCAAACCTGGAAGCTGACGCTGGCGTACGACGGGATGGAGCTCTGCGGGTGGCAGGCGCAGCCCGGCGTGCGCACGGTGCAAGTGGAGATGGAGCAGGCGCTACGCCGGCTGTTTGAGGGCGAGAACATCGTCGTGCACGGCAGCGGGCGCACCGACTCGGGCGTGCACGCGCTGGCGCAGGTGGCCAGCTTTCGCGCCGAGCGGGAGCGCGACCCGGAGAAGGTGCGCTTGGCGCTGAACTCGATGCTCCCGAGCGACATCTCTTGCCTAAAAGCCGAGCTTGCGCCTTTCGAGTTCCACGCGCGCTACTGGGCTACCCGCAAGACCTACCGGTACCTGATGTGGGAGGGAGACTCGCGGTCGCCGTTCTGGGAGGGCCGGGCGTTGAAGCTGCGGCGACGCGTCGACTGGCAGGCCTATGACGCAGCGCTCGCCTGCTATCGGGGCACCCACGACTTCACGGCGTTTCAAGGTCCGCCTTCGGACCCTCCGCGCCCGACCTTGCGCACCATCGAGCGGGCCGACCGCAGCATCATGGATGGGCCGCACGGCGCCGTGCACGCGACCACCTTCGAAGGCCCCGGCTTCCTGCGCTATCAGGTGCGCATCATGGTGGGCACCGCGCTCGAGGTGGGCCAAGGAAAGCGGGACATCGCGACCATCCCGGCGCTGCTCGCGCTCGCCAAATCGAGCTCCCGCGACGACGCCGGCAAGACCGCGCCGCCCGAAGGGCTGTACCTCGTCGAGGTCCGCCACCGGGACGCGTAAGCGCAAGCCGGCGTAGATACCGCGGTCAGCGCTCGACCGCGCCGTCCTTCTCCTGACGGAAAACGCCGTCCCGAAGCACATAGCGTTCGTTTTCAACCACTGGCTGGCTGCCCGCCTCCCCACTCGCGCTGGTGCGCGTCACGTACGCGGTCTTGCGCTTGGCAGAAAACTCGACTTCGAAGCTGGACACGCTCGGAGGGTCAGCGAGCCCGGAGAGCGAGAGCGCCACCCGCTCGGAGCCGATGCGCACCGCAGCGGGGCTCTGGTAGCTGATCCAGTCGTCCCGGTAGTCCGCGCAGGCCTCGACGCCGACGTGCACGTGAACCAGCGGAATCCCTGCTTTGGAGGCGGGCACGAGCTCCGCCTCTACCGACGCGCCGCGCTGCGACAGATAGGCGCCGCCCGCGGACTCGAGGTCCAGCTGCATCATCGCCCCGGCGCGCAGGTTGGGCTCGAAGATCCGCACCCGAACGCTAAAGTCGTCCATCCACGCTACGGTCGCGAGCTCTTTCTCGCCGTCACCGTCAAAGTCAGCCTCCCAGCGGTACGGCGTGAGATCGCCACCGAAAACCCAGCCAGACTGCGCGCCGGACACCCGGTACCAGCGATCGACGCGATCGCCGACGCGGCCGAGGGCGCCGACCTCTTCGACCCGGACGCTATCGCCAAACCCAAGCACAAAGGTTCGCTTTCCGCCCGGGGCGTCCAACACCGCCACATCTGCGGCCGCCGCGTACAGCGAAGCCCGCACCGGCCAGGTCGCGAAGGAGTAGCCTTCGAGCACCGCCGGATCCGCGGCCTCGGGCCGCGAGTAGGTGTAGGCCGGCAGCGGCGCAGCGTGCGACGGCGCGACGAGCGAGAGGGCGAGCAACGGAGCGGAGTACAACATCCGACCTGCTAACTGCCGAGCGCCCAACCGGTCGCGATGCCGGTCCAGCGGAACACCATGCTCTCGCCGAAAAACAGCCAAACCACGGCCCCAACGGCGAGAAAAGGTCCAAAGGGCACGGCAAGCTGCAAGCCCTTGCGCTTCCACAGCATCCACAGCACGCCGACCACGCTCCCCACCACGCTGGAGACGAGGATGATGAACGGCAACGCCGGCACCGCACCAAAATACGCGCCCAACATCGCTAAGAGCTTGGCGTCTCCCAAGCCCATGCCCTCGCGCTTGCGGATGAGCTTGTAGAGCGCCATCACGCCTACGAGCCCGATGCCGCCGCTGGCGGCCCCGACCACGGACTGCTGCCAAGTCGGGGCCTCCATGAACCCGAGGTGTCTCAGCAGCGCCGCGCCGGCGACGCCGACCGGAACGCTGTAGATGCTGAACCCGTCGGGGATGATCTTGTGGCGGAGGTCAATAAACGTAAGCCCAACCAGGGAAAAAAGCAGCCACCCGTACCAGACGAACGCGAGGAGGTGCGGGGTGTCAAAGTCAGCGATGTCCGGGATGACCCGCCGGAACAACAGCACGGTCAACAGGCAGAACAGCGCCTCAATCGCCGGGTACAAGCCTGAGAACGGCGTCTTGCAGTCCCGGCAACGGCCGCGCAGCCAGAACCACGCAAAGATGGGCACGTTGTCGTAGGGGCGCACCGGATTGCCGCAGTGTGGACACGCCGAGCCCGGCCACGCAACCGAGCGATCCTCGGGGATGCGCACGATGCACACGTTCAGGAAGCTCCCAAACAAGGCGCCGAACACACCGGCCATGCACTGCATACCGACGTAGACGTCGTCGAGGGTCACTGCGGGGCCGAAGCAGCGGGCAGGTAGCCCCGACCGAATATCACCCGCGCGATCGGGTGACGCGCGTGCAGGTGCGTCAAGCGCTGCACCAGATCGTCGATGGCGCGCAGCTCAGCGCGGCCCATGTCGACGTCGTAGGTCACCCCTAAGAAACCACGAACCGCGGCCGGATAGCTGATGTCGTGAAAGCGGTGGCCATCGGGCGTACCGAAGGCGCCATCAAAACCGGCCGTGTACCACGCGCCGATCACCGCATCTGCGGCGTCCAACGCGCCCTCGGAGCCTGGACCTTCCCGAAACAGCAGGTGGATCGGCAGCTGGTCCCACGGGCACTGGGTCGACACCCGCAGGTCGAACTCTTCGTGCTCCCAGGTGAACTGCACCGGCGCCTGCGCGAGCGCCGGAAACTCCGCGAGCTGCACGACCATCGGCTGGTCCCCGACCTGCCCGACCTGCCCCGTCGCAGCGTTGACGAGATCGACGCGCACGCCCGCGTAGGGCCGCGCACCCTCGGGCACGATCGGCACCGGCGCGCCATCCGGACCGCGCCGCATGCGCGCCGGCTCGGCCATCCAGCCCTTGGCCGGACCCGCGAGGTAGTCGTTGAACATCTGCGTGTAGCTCTCGCGGTGCGCCTCGAGAAAGTTCTTCGGATGGAGCTTGCGCGCCAGATAGAGCCGGATCTCTCCGAGCAACGCGCCGAGACCGCGAACCGCGTCGGGGTCGTCGATGTCGGACTGGATGTAGGCCTCGAGCTCCGCGAGGCCCTCGGACATCCGACCGCACGCGAGCAGGAGCAGCGCAAGCTGGTGCTGCGCGCGCGGCTGAGCCGGGCTGCGCGCCAAGATCGCCCGGTACGCCGCCTCGGCCTCCACGGGATGATCCAGATCTTCATGCGCCGCCGCCAACGACAGCGTGAACCCATCCAGCATCTCAGCCGCTTTCTGCTGCCCTTCGGCGCCTTGAGCGGCGAGGGCGCTGGCCATGCCGATCGCTTGCTCGATCAACGGCAAACCGAGGTGCGCCTCGCCCAGTTGGAGTTGGACTACGCCGAGCGCATGCACGAGGTCAGGCCGGTTCGGCGCGGCGCTGATCGCCTCCATCAGGAGCTCCCGCGCCTTGCGCGGATCGTCGCGTCCGAGGGCGTGCAGGGCGCTCTCAGCGAGGAGATTGGTCTCTTCGGGGGTCATAGATGCTCCGCGGGTGGGGCAAGGTATTGCGGCGCGCGCAGTTTTGGCGTGCGTTCAGACCATCACGCCGCGCCCAAGGATCGCGCGCGGATCGGCGAGCCGACGCATCGCGCGCCAGGCCTCTACTTGTGCGGATCCGACCATCATCTCGAGGTGCGCGCGTTTCAGACGCCCGATGCCGTGTTCGGCGCTCACCGTGCCGCCCAGCTCCACCGCGCGCCGCGCCAACGCCATGTACCGGTCTTTGGCGTCCTTCCACTCCGCCGGCGTCGTCGGCAAGAAATTCAGGTGCAGGTGGTTGTCGCCGATGTGGCCGAAGCAGACCGCCGGCATCCCGGTGTCGTCGTAGCGGTCGAGCATCTCGGGGAGCGCGGCGTCGGGCACGGCAAAGTCGGTGCCGACCTTGCGTACGCCGGTGCGCGCGATGATCTCGTTGACCGCGGCCGGCAAGGCATGACGAATCGCGTGGAGCCTCGCCAGTCCGGCGTCGTCATCCGCGACGATGGTGTCGTCCACCAAGGCGCCGTGCCGCACCAGCGCGTCAAACCAAGCCTCCAGCGGGGGCTCGCCGTCGTGTTCGACCTCGATCAGCAGCGCGCAGTCGGCGTTGGTGAGCGGCACCCGCGAGCGGATCAGGTCCAAGGACCGCCGATCAAAGTACTCTAAGCAGCGCGGCTGCAACGGTGCGGAGCGATCCTGACGCCCCGCGCGCGCCTCAGCCAAAAACTCGAGCATCGAAGCGCGCGTCGGAAAAAACGCGAACAACGCCAGCACATGCGCAGGGAGAGGCAGAAGGTGCGTCCACACCCGAGTGATGATGCCGAGCGTGCCCTCGGCGCCGATCAGCAGATCCAAGAAGTTCGTGGCCGGGAAATAGCCCGCGGCGGTCTTGACTTTCGGCTCCTGCCACTCCGGAACGGGCCACGGCGAAGGCGTAGCGCGATCGACGCGCATCACCGTTCCGTCGGGAAGCACAACCTCCACCTGCCGAATCCACGGCCGCGTGGGGCCGTAACGGTAGCTCCTCGCCCCCGAGGCGTTGCACGCCACCGCGCCGCCCAGCGAGCACTCGTTGCGGCTCGTCGGATCCGGCGGAAAAAACATCCCCGCCGCCTCCACCTGATCCTGGTAGTCCCCGAGGACAATGCCAGCGCCGGCGTCATCGAGCGCGTGCAAGACGTTCAGCTTCTCGGTCGACAACAGCCAACCGCTGTCGGGGATCGGCGCAGCGGTGGTCGAAGTGCGCCGAGCGGTCACGGTCAACGGGATGCCCGCGGCCTGACAGTGCCGAACGATCGCAGCGACCTCCTCGGTGGATTCTGGGCGTACCAAGGCCTCTGCCGAACCCCGGGTGTTCGACGCATCGACGAGGTACGCGTCTAGGATGGCGGGATCGGTGACGGTCTTCATAGCGCCGTACTATCTACTCGCGCGTCTCTTCGGCTTCCATGCGGCCATTATTGGACTTCTCCAGCTTCTTCTTGCCCTTGGCAGGAGGAGGGACCGGCGCGGCTTCGGCGCTGCAAACGGGGAGCGCAGGGTCGGAGAGCACCACGGTGCCGTCGGCGTTGGTGGTCGAGGTCGCGCACGCCGGAGTGGCGGCAGGTGCGGCGGCAGGTACGGCGGCAGGTGCGGCAGCAGGAGCAGCGGCGGCCGGAGCAGCAGAATCTGCCGCAGGCGCGGGAGCAGCGGCGGCAGGGGCCGGGTCAGCAGCGAAGGCAGCGGCGAACACAAAAGCAACGAGGGTCATAGAAACTCCAGAGTGCGATGGAAACGCGCAGGTGACGATTCTATTCAAACAAAATCATCGCGCATCCAAAATGCGACGCATGACGAACGTTGACGCATGGATCGGCCCCGCCACGCGTTCTACCCCCGACACGCCTTCCGGCTTTGCACCGTGAATCGCGTTAGTCCCCGCCCGCTTGGAGTCCCGATGCTCATCGCCCTCGTCTCGTATTTCTCTCTCGCCCACGCCGCCTGCGACGCGCAGGTCAGCGCCATCGCTACGCTCGCACCGGAGGCTACCGCTCCCGCCTACAAGGCGTTGATGGCGTGTGATGCCAAAATCGCCGAGTCCAAGTTCTTGAACTTCCTGGAGCGGGCCAAGGACGTCGACGCCGTGACCGAGCTGGTGCAGGTCGCCATCGACGGTTCGGTGTGGTCTCCGGCGTGGACCTCCCTGTCCAAAATCCCCGACTACGACGCTCGGGATGAAGTCGCTGGAAACATCGGTGGAACCTGCGGAGAGCACCCGAAAACGGTGACCTTCCTGCAAGGCGCGTACACCCTGCGCGACGTCGAGTTCAAGCAGTGGGGAGACGCGTACGAGGCGTGCACCGACTCGAAGCTGTGGGACTGGGTGGAAGGCAAGGTCAAGTCTCCTCCCCCCAAGGAGTTCGACGAGAAGTACATCGGCGTCGCAAACCTCTATGCGAAGCACCAGAAGAACGCGGCGATCCCCGTCCTGAGCGGCGCGGCGATCACCGCCGCCGGGAACGGCGGGCCGTTCACCTCGCTGCTTGAGGTGATGCGCAACGCGGTGGCGCCCGGGCTCGGCCAGAACATGAGCCCGGATGACCAGAAGCTGCTCGAAGCTGCGCTGGTCGACATCGCCCAGCACACCGGCGTAGACCAAGCCCGCGCTGTCGCCAACGAGCTCGCAAACTCCGGCGCCGAAGCTGCGGCAGCGTCGCTTTTGCCGACGCTGTACCCCGATCGTGTGCAAGCGGGTGGCAAGTTCCTCTACGGCACCGCGAGCGTAGAGGCCGGCACTTGCTCCGGCAAGAAGTCCGCCGTCATCCACTACAGCACGCTCACCGAAGGCGGCACCCACTGGAGCATCCTCTCCGACATCGAAGCCCCGCTGCGCGCCGTCAAGGCGAAGCTCAAGGGCTGCACGATGGAGACGCCCTGGCCGGTGATCCACACCGAGGAGCCCCTCAAGTCCTCCGGCGACAGCGAAGACTGGGCCGACGCGCGGGCCAAGGAATGGGAATCCAAGGGCTACGAAGTGAAAGTCCAGAAAGAGAAGGACTTCTCTCTGTAGTTCAGCGGCTCTGAGCCCGCTTGTACGCCTGTAAGGCCGCCCCGCGGTGGCTGATGGCGTCCTTCTCCGCAGGTTCTAGCTCGGCCATCGCACGACCGGGCACCGCCGCAGGCAAGAACAGCGGGTCATAGCCGAAGCCGTTGGAGCCGCGCGGGCTGAACCCGATGGTGCCCTCGCAGCGCCCATCAAAGACCTGCTCTGCGCCATCCGCCGCCACCAGCGCGATCACGCACCGGTAGCGGGCGCTGCGCGCACCGGGAGAGAGCGCGCCCACGTCGGCGAGCTCACGCAGGAGCAGCGCGTTGTTGGCCGCGTCGGTGGCTTCCGGCGAGTACCGCTTGGACCACACCCCAGGGCGGCCGCCGAGCGCGTCGACCTCAATGCCTGAGTCGTCGGCGAGGCAGGGCAAGCCGGTGGCCGCAGCCCCAAAGCGCGCTTTCTGAAGCGCGTTCGCCTCAAAGGTCGCGCCCGTCTCCGGAGGGTCCCCCGCGCTGTCGGGCAACAACAGCCACTCCACCTCAGGGGCCATGCGCGACAGCTCTTCGATCTTGTGCGCGTTCCGCGAGGCGAGCACGATGCGCAAGGGCATCACGATCCGCCCCCGGCAGACCCGTCGGGACCGCCGCTGAACGCGTTGTCGTCCCCGCCGTCGTGGCCGCCCCCGCTCGCTTCGGCACGCACATCCAACACCGGGCTCCGGCGGGCCGTAGCCTCGCGCTCCGCCAACACCGCAGTGACCACCGCCACAACCCCCGCGCGATCGAGCGTGCGCAGCTGGGCCAGCAGCTCAAGCGCGCAGTATTGCAGGCCGGTTCGGGTGAGCTCGCCGATGGTCAACGGGAGCGCGACCTCGCCGCGATGCACGTGCCGCAGCAGCACCCGGAGCGACTCCGAGGACACCGCGGTCAAGCCTTCGAGCGCCATTCAGCCCTCCACGAATTGATCGTCGAAGCCGCGCTCTACCGGGATCCCCGTCCGCGCGATGCGCGCGAGCGCCGCCGCAGGGTCGTTATCCGGGTACAAATGCGTGAGGATCGCCCGCTTCGGCCGCGCGGCATCCAGCAACGCCGCGACGTCTTCCGGGCCGAGGTGGGAGTCCCAGGGATCCTTGCCAGGCACCGCGCACTCGGTCACGAGCACGTCTACGCCGGCCGAGAGACGCGCGAGGTTCTCACTGGGCCCGGTGTCCCCCGAAAACACCACGGTGTACCCCGCAGGGCTCGTAAACCGCAGGTGCAAAGCGCCCGCGGTGTGGTTGGCCGGGAGCGTGTCCAGACGCACGCCGCCGGGGAGCATCGCCGTGCTCGCGCCGCTCAGGCTCATCTCGACCACCGGAACAGACCACCGATCCGAGCTGATCCACTTGCCATACACGTCGTACATGCCGTTCAGAAATGCGACAAAGCCCTCACCGGCCCAGATCGGGTAGTCCCGCGTGCGCGGCATGTCGACGCCGACCTTCAGCGCAAAAAGGATCGGAGCGAGGTCGCCCACGTGGTCGATGTGGCGATGGCTGTAGACGCCGCCGTCCAGCGCGCGCACATCGACGCCCAAGCGCTTCAGGCGCTGCATCGTGCCGCTGCCACCGTCGACCAGCACCGACGCGCCGCCCTCTTGCACGAGGAAGCCCGCAGAGCCGCGTTCGGCGTCCGGAACGAGCGTGCCGCTCCCGATGATGGTGAACCTCATGCCCGCACCGGGGCGAGCTCAACCGCGAGCTCAGCCATTGATAAGGCCGAACATTTGAACCGCGGCGAACGCGAGCGCACCTACACCCACGATCGCGAGCACGACCATGAGGATGAGCGGCGTGCGGTCTGGACGGACCGGAGTCTGAGCGGGCGCGGCCGGCTTGTCGCGCCCTGCGGTTCCGCGACTCGGGGTCGAGGAGCGGGCAGGAGCGGGAGAAGCAGTCGGCGCGGCCGCAGGGGTAGGCGCAGGTGCAGGGGTAGGCGCAGGAGCCCGAGAAGCCGCGACCGGCGCGGGCGCAGCGGCGCTGGGGACGACGGCGGCTTCTTCCCGCGGCTGGGCGAACGCGCCGTTCCGCAACGAGAGCGCGAACACGCCGAACTCCGCGATATCGGTGCACAGCGACATGTTCTGAAGCATCCACTTCTCGAACCCGTCTTCTTCATTGGCGTTCGACATCCGGCCCGCTTCGTACAGAGGCAGCGGCGCGTAGTCGAGGTTGGGGCTGTCGGGCGTCTCGGTGAAGTTCACGCCCTCTTTGCGCAGCCAACGCTTCAGCGCATAGCGCGCGTCCAGCACAGCAAACGGCATCCCACCAAGCGCTTCGGCCTCTTTGGCCACGCGCTCAAAGGGGTAGCGCGCATCATACGCGTGAGCGAGCAGCCGCACTTGCGCCGCGGGCATCGCGGAGCGCGCCCGAGCGAGGATCTCCGAAGGCAGACGGCCGCGCGTCAGCGCGTTCGCGAAGTCGCCGCCGGGGATTCGGCCCCCCGCCATACGCAGCTCTTCGGAGAGAATGCCGTGGGCCCAATCGGCGAGGTCATTCGGGTTGGTGACCGAGACGATGCCCTGCTGGAACCGCGTGCACGCCCGCTGAAGCGGCGTGCGCCCGTGTTGGTCGCCGAGCCGACACGCGGTGACGGCGTAGTACCAGTCTGAAAAGCGCTGCGCCATCGCCTGGCCAGAAGCGGCATCTCCGCCCCGCCACTGGCGGTACAGCTGTTGGGGCGCGACGGTGTTCAGTTCAGACATCGTTCCCTCGTAAGGAGAAAGAGCATCGATGACAAGCCGAGGAGAGGCGTTTCTGGCAGCTACCCGGCGCGTGCGACCAGACCCCGGCGACCGGACTCCTCTCGACCGATCCATTCTTGAAAGAACCGGCTCTTCTCCGCTGCGTCGAGGTCATTGCCGACCACCGCGCGACGTCGATCCGCGGCTGCGCGGAGCAGGATCGCGCCGGAGACCGACACGTTGAGCGACTCAGTCAGCCCGCGCATCGGGATCATCACCGCGCCATCCGCCTTGGCCGACGCTTCGGCGCTCACCCCGCGAACCTCGCTCCCGAACAACACCGCGACCGGCGTGTCTACCGGCAGGGTCTCGGGCGTGTACGCGCCATCCACCAGATCCGCGACGTAGACCTTGAACCCGCGAGCGTGAAGCTCGTCAATGCTGTCGCTGACGTTCGGAAAAACCCGCACCTTCACCCAACGCTCGGCGGCGCGCGAAGCCCCGGTGCTGGGCTTGAAAAATCCGGTGATCAAGTGCACTTCGTGGATGCCGAACGCCTCGCAGCTGCGCACCAACGCCGATGCGTTGTGCCTGCGCCGCACCGACTCGACCACCGCGACGACGGTGCCCACGCGATTATCGAGGGCAGCGCGTACTTTCGCGGCGCGCGCGGGGGTGACCGATCGGGCTTCAGCAGGGGCCGCGGGGGCAGGCGTGGTGGCGTCAGACATGCGCGGGTCTATCCCCGCGAGCCTCAACGCGGCGACCCGCGACGCGCGGCGCACCCAGAAACGTAGCGCTCTGAACAGGCACGGCATACCCCGCGCCGATGGAACTCACCGGCAAACAAAAGCGCTACCTCCGCGGGCTCGCCCATCACCTCAACCCGGTCGTCTACGCCGGCAAGGAAGGCGTGAGCGAGGCTGTAGAGCGTAAAGCCACCCAAGAGCTCGAACATCACGAGCTGATCAAGCTCAAGCTCGGCGACGGCTGCCTCGACGACAAGAAGGAGGCCGCCGATCAGCTCGCTGCTTACTGCAACGCAGCCATCGTGCAGATCATCGGCAAGACCATCGTCCTGTACCGACGCAAGAAGTCCGACCCGGTGATCGTCCTTCCGAAGGACTGAAGGCACGGCGACGCAGCGCCCCAGCGGCACTGCATCGCCCTACGCATCGAAGTGAGAGCCCGCGACGCCCACCGGCGCCGCGAGGGCTCAGGCCTCGCCCGGCTCGGGGAGGGGCATGCCGCGGAGGTCGCGGATGCCGGACTGATCGCGCAGGCGCAGCAGCGCCTCACGCTCGATCTGGCGCACGCGCTCACGCGAGAGCCCCATCTCCTTGCCCACTTCGGAAAGGGTTCGGAACTCGCCATCTTCGAGGCCGTAGCGGCGCGTCAACACGAAGCGCTGACGCTCGGAGAGCACCGAGTTGAACGCCTTGTTCATCCGGGTGAGCTCTTGCACGTTGATCGACTCTTCGTCGGGGCTGACGGCGTCTTCATCGGAGAGGAAACGCTCGAGGGGACGGGGGCGCGGGCCGTCGTCGACCGGCTGCTCCAGCGAGATGGTGTTGCCTTGGGACAACAGCAGCTCGGCGCGCTCCTTGTCGATGCCGACCTCTTCGGCCAGATCCGCGACGTTGTACTCGATGCCAGCGGCCTCAAAGCGCTTCATCGCCTTGCGCAGGTTGCGCGTCTGCTCGACGGCGCAGCCGGGCAACCGCACCGGACGACCGGTGTGGTCGATCGCGCGCGTCATCTGCGCGCGTACCCACCAACGGGCGTAGGTCGAGAACCGGATGCCACGGTCTGGGTCGAAGCGCTTGGCGGCGCGGAGCAGGCCGATGTAGCCCTCCTGCACCAAGTCTTCCTCGTCCATGAACGGACCGGCGAGCTTGCGGGCCTCGCCATGCGCGATGCGGCGACCGGACATCGCGAGGCGCCAGCGTAGCTCTTCGGCCTGCTGCCACGCGCCCTGGGCGCGACGCGCGGGCACCTTGACGGTTTCGTCCTTGCGAGCGGCCTTGGAGACGGCGCGCACGGCTTCTTCGAGACGGTCCACCGCGCCAGCGCGGGTGCGCTCAGCGCGGTCCGGGCGACGACGCAAGATGTTCTCGGCGGCGTCGATGCCGGCGATCGCTTCACGCGCGGCCTGCTCGGCCTTTCGAATCTCACGCGCGATGGTCTTCTCCTCTTCGGCGGTGAGGCGCTCGGAGCGACGGCGCGCTCCATCGGAAGATCCAGAGCTGCGAATGCGCAGGGTCATGTGCTCTCCTGTCGAAGGATTGGGAGACGCTTTATAGGCACCAATGCGTCGGAAAGTTGTCAAGAAGATGTCAAGCCCCGCGGGCCTGACGAGATTCTGACATCAAAATACCGCCGACATCCTTGATTACTACAAATCGTTACAGACAATATCTGAAATTCTAGTTTCGCGCCGTATGACGAAACGCTGCGTTACTTCGGGGCGCGCAAAAAAGCCCAGCTTCTACCGTGACGCTATCGGTTGAACCCGTCGTTCCTGCAGACCATTCCGCGGCAGATTCGCCGAAACCGCAGCGCAGCCTACATCGCGTAGATGAAGGGCAGAACCGGGCTCGCTTCAAAGAAGATGATGAAGCCGACCATCAGGATCAGCACGACGACGATGGGCGTCATCCACCAGACCTTCTCGTGCACCAGAAAGTCCCAAAAATCCGCGAGCCAACCGCGGGATGCTTCGGGCAGCTCGGGAGGTGCGGAGGGTTCAGGGGACATGGAGTCGGACATCGGGCGATTGTACTCGATCTTGAGGCCCGCGTTCAATGGCCAAGCGGTCCAAGACGCAACTTTCCGGACATGCGCGGTTAGCCGGTCACCGGCACCCACCCTACGGCGTAGATCATCCCGGCCAGCGCCAACCAAGGCCGCCAAGCCCACACCCCCGGCTTCCCGACCGCGACCGCCAAGGCCGAAAGCTGCACCAGCGGCAAGAAGTAGTGGGACGGAAAGTGGTCTACCGTGCAGAGCAGCAGCGAGTAGCTGAACGCGGTGCCCAGCAGCGCGCGGGCGGGCTTGGAGGCGCCCGACAGCGCGAGCAGCGGGGTCGCGCCCGCATACGCGAGCCACGTCCCGTAGAACGTCGGCGCCCGCCCCAACAAGATCCACGGATCAAACTCCCCGTGCCAATGCTCGGGACCGGTCTCCCAGGTGGCGGTCTCGATCCACCCCGCGAGCGAGCCGGACAGCCAGCCCGCCACCCCCACGAAGATCAGCAGCACGCTGACTCCCAATCCGAATTGCACGAGGGTGCGCCAGCGTCCTTGCCATCCCAGCGCGAGCGCCGAGATCAGCGCCCCCGGGTAGCGCGCGAGCTGCGCGACCACCGCCCACCCCAGCCCGGCGCCGCCAAACACCCCCAGCACCGCGAGCGTGTACAGGGAATCCGGCATCCCGGCGCTCCCCGGCTCCATCATCAGCCGCGCGTGCTCTGCCGCCGCCGCGGCCGGTAGCAGCCACGCCACCAGCGGAGCATGAGGCGCGAGGCGGTTCATCACCGACACCGCCATCCAGCCGATCGCGAGGCACAAGTACATAAAGAGTACATTCGCCGTCGGTTGTTCACCGTGGTTGCCCAACAGCGCAAGGCCCAACAGCCACGACCAAAGCGGAGGTTGTACGTCGGTCACCCAGCGCGAGAGGCCGGTCTCCCGCGCCCAATGCAGCTGCTCCACCATGTTGAGCAGCTGGTAGTAGTGGGAAAACCGCAGCTCCCCATCGCCGTGGAGCGTCCAAAGCGCCTCGGCGTCGGGGATCAGGTACACCACGCTCTTCGATGGATTGGATAGGGACAACGTGGTGAGCTCGTCGAGTTCGGCGACGACGCTCAGCGCCGCGACGCCGCGCTCCAGATAGCGCGGGACCACGCCCTCTTCGGCGTCTTCCACAGGATTGGCCTCGACAGTGACGCGCTGGGGGACGCGCGCGCCCGAGTCGGCTTGCAGCGTAGCGCCAACCGGGCCGCGCACCGCGATCACGCCCGAGGGCATCCGCACCGTCGCCGTGGCGGCGTCCGTCGTGAGCACCCACGCGGGGCCCACCTCGCGCTGCGAGCGCCAGCCCTCCGCCGGCGTGGTGGGCTGATCGGCGCTGGACTCTGGAAGCTCCTCGGCGGCGCGAAACCACCAGTTTCCATCCAGCGGCAACGCCAGCGACTCCCCTCCGCTGACACCGATCAGCGCGACGACCGCGACCACGGCGGCCGCACCAACGCGAGGCCCCGTGGCCAGCGGCTCTGAACGCGCTCTCTGTCGGAGAAACCCGCACACGCACACGCCCGCCCCGCCGACGAAAAGCACCCAGGCGCCCACGTGCTGCGCGACGACGAGCAGCGGCATCCCCGCGACCACCGAGACCCCAACCGCCCGAAAAAGCCGGTCGAAGCGGTCGGCGCAGCCTGAAGCCCAGCCCGCTCCCGGCGCCCAGAACAACGCAGGGACCACGAGGACCGCTCGAAGCACCTCAACAATCCCCGACCCCTGTATCCCCGTAGAAGCCGCGAACGCTGCCGCGATGCACAGCAACATCGGCGCGGCGCGGCGAAAAACGCGGGGGTCGAGCATCCGAAGGCGCTATCATGTCCCCGCGTCAGGATGCCCCCATGCGGTCCGCCTTCTTGTTCTTCGCCACTACCGTGCTTTCACTGGGCGGTGGCTGCGATTTTTCTGCTGCGACCACGATCCTCGACGATTCGGGTGGCTCCGCGGACGCAGACGCAGACGCGGACACCGACACGGACGCAGACACCGACACGGACACCGACACGGACACCGACTCCGGTGCGCTCCCCGCCGACATCGACGACGATGGGGACGGCTACACCGAGAACGAAGGCGACTGTTTGGACAGCGACCGCGCGGTGCACCCCGGCGCCGACGACGGCTGCGACGGCGTCGACAGTGACTGCGACGGCGTGATCGACGACGACGCGCCCCCCGACGCCTACGAGCCCAACGACGACGCGCCCTACAACCTAGGCAGCTTGGAGACCGACCCGGAGGTCGCCGTCGCCGCGTGGCTCACCAACGATGACGACGTCGATCGCTACCAGTTCACCATCGTCGACGACACCTTCGACTTCTTCGCGCTGACCATCCACGTCTCGGACATCCCGGCCGACGCGACCTACCTGCTGACCTTCAACCGGCTGCGCTCCGATGGAGACGCGCCTATCGGACCGATCGACCAGCTCTGGGCGTCCGGGACCGCCGACTTCACGTACAACGACACGTCCGGCTACGAAGATGGCGGCGACTACGAGATCGTCGTCGAGAGCATCGCCGGGGCTTCCTGCGCGCACGGCTACCTGCTCGCCATCGCCCAGTAGACCGATCCGCGCTTGGGAGCTTGACGACGCCCGGTCCGCGCGCCAAGTTCCACCATGCTCGAGATCTTCAAGCAGCTCTGGGTAGGATGGAACCGCGGCATCCGCGCCGTCATGCGCGTGCAGAGCCAGGCGATCATGGCGGTGGCGTATGTCTTCGCGATCGGGCCGATCGCGGTGCTGTTTCGGCTGACCGGGCGGACGCTGCTGGATCGGGGCCCCGCGCAGGCTGACGCCCGCACCTTCTGGGTGGCGCGCACCCCGGTGGAGGCCAGCATGAAGGACGCCTCCAGGCCGTTCTGATGCGGGTCGCCTGCGCGCAGATGCGCTCCACCGCCAACGTCGCGCAGAACCTCGAGCAGGTGGCTTCGCAGGTGCGGAGGGCCGCCGCTGAAGGCGCGATTCTGGTCGCGACGCCCGAGAACACCACGTTTCTGGGCCCCGCGGCGCAGAAGCTGAAGCTGGCCGAGCCGGTAGACGGCCCCACGCACCGGATGCTGGGCGAGATCGCCCGCAGCGAGCGCGTGTGGCTGCTCGTCGGATCGGTCGCTGAGCGCAGTGAGCGGCCAGACCGGTGCTACAACACCTCGTTGCTGTACGATGCGGCGGGTCAACTGCAGGCGGTGTACCGCAAGATCCACCTGTTTGACGTCGACATCCCCGGCGGGCCGTCCTTTCAGGAGTCGGCGTTTGTGGAGCCCGGCGCGACGCCGGTGGTCGCCGACTCCCCCGCGGGGATGCTCGGGTTGAGCATCTGCTTTGACCTCCGCTTTCCGGCGCTCTACCGGGATCTGGTGACGGCGGGGGCCACGGTGCTGACCGTTCCCAGCGCGTTCACCGTGCCGACCGGCGAGGCGCATTGGCACCTGCTGCTGCGCGCGCGCGCCGTCGAGTCCCAAGCCTTCGTGCTCGCCCCCGCGCAAGAGGGCCGCCACGACGAAGCCGGGCTCCGCGAGTCGTACGGCCACTCGCTGATCGTCGACCCGTGGGGTCGGGTGCTCGCCGACGCCGGTCGGGCAAACCCCGAGGGGTTGGCGATCGCCGATCTCGACCTGTCCGCGGTCGCACAGGTGCGCGCCGGGATGCCGCTGCGGTCGCCGTTGTGGAGCACGCGCAGCGCGCGCGCAGGGAGCGGACAATGACCGCCAATCCGTACCGCCTCGCGCTTGCGCGTGCCCGCCGCGCACGGGGCTTCGACGCGATCCCGCTGCTGTCGTTCCTCGGCGGCGCGCTGGCGGCCGGACTGCTGCGCGCCGAGGTTTTCGGGTTCACCGCCGGGCTTGCAAACCACACCTCCGCGGCCGCCGACGCCGCAGCGGGGCTGATGGGGCGCATCGGCCTGCTGCTTGGCGCCGGCCTCACGCTTGGCACCTACGACATCGTCGTGCGCGGCCCCGATCGCGCCGTGCTGGACCTGCATCCCCTGCTCCCAGGGCCGTGGTACGCCGCGCGCGTGACCGAGTCGGCGCGGGTACGGCTCCCTTGGCTGCTCGCCGCCCTCGGCGCGCTCTGGCCGCTTCAAGATGCGCGCGCGATCGCCCTTTGCGCGACGGTGCTGACCGGGAGCTGGTTCGCCGGCCTCGGCGTGGGCATCGGCGTGAACCTCGCGGCGCCGATGATCGGCCTGAGCCCGCGCTTCGCCGGGATGCTCGACGTGATCCGTGGCGTGAACCCCCGCATGCAAGCCGCGCTGCTGTACGCGCCCGGCACCGCGCTCGGCATCGCCGGCCTCGGCATCCTTGGCGGGGCCGGCGGCCTGTCGGCGAGCTTGCACGGCGCGCTGTCGCCGCTGCTGCTCGCGCCGTGGGCCTTTGGCGTCGCCGGGCTCGTGCTCGGAAGCCGCAACGCCGCCTCCGCCGCACGCCTGCCCGCGCTGCTTGGCGAGATCGACGCGGCCTACGCGTTCGCGGACGCGCCCGATGAGGCCCACCGCGTCTACCTGCAATGGGGCGTGCGCTTCCTGCCAGCCGGGCTGCAATCGCACACGCTGCGCGAGCTGCGTCACATCTGGCGCGCGCACCGCGAGTGGGCGACCGGCGCGTGGGGCCTCGCGGCGCTGGGCGTGTTCGCCGGATGGTCGGGCCAGACTTGGGTGTCGATGGGCCTGCTCGCAGTGGTGGGCGCGCTCGGGGTGCGACTGACCCAGTCGGACCCGGCGTGGGTGTCAGAGGCGCTCGGTGTTCCACGGGGAACGGTGCAGCTCGCGCGCACCGTCGCGGTGTCGGCGGTCGCGGCCCCGGTAGCGCTCGCGGCCGGGCTCGCGGCGTGCGCGCAACGCGGCGGTCAGGGCGTCGTCGAGCTGCTTGTGCTGATCGCCATCACCGGGGTGTTCTCTGCGACGGCGGTGCGATCCGGTCGCGCTTATGCCCCGATCGCGATCCTGCTGGTGGGCGGCGCCGCGGCGCTGCGAGGAGTGTACGCATGATTGAAATCGCCGGACTTCGGAAGACCTTTGGACCCACCGTCGCCGTGGATCTCGTGGATCTCGTGGTCAAACCCGGCGAGTTCGTCGGCTTGATCGGCCACAACGGCGCGGGAAAGTCCACGCTGCTGAAGATGATCGCTGGGCAGCTGCTCCCGACCGCAGGCACCGTTCGACTCGCGGGCGTCGACATGCACGCGAACCCCAACGAAGCGCGCAAGCACCTCGGTTTTGTACCTGAAGAGGCCCCGCTCTGGGACTACCTGTCGGCGCGGGAGTTCTTGGAGTTCGTGATCGGCGTGCGCGGCAAAGGCAACCTCGCCGAGGCGATCGAGCTGACCGGGCTCGGCAGCGACGCCGACCGGCTGATCCGCGAGTACTCCCAAGGCATGCGGCGAAAGACCGCGCTGGCCGCGGCGTTGGTCGCGGAGCCCGAGGTCATCGTGCTGGATGAGGCGCTGAACGGCCTCGACCCCGCGAGCGCGGCCCGCACCAAAGGCATGTTGCGCGAGCGCTGCGAGCAGGGCGCCTGCGTGCTGTTCTCGACCCACATCATCGAGACCGTAGAGGCCGTGGCTGACCGCGTGGTGATGATGGCCAAGGGCCGCGTGGTCTCGGACCGAATGCTCGCCGACATCCCGCCCGGCGGTCTCGAAGAGCTGTTCCTCGGCCACGTCACCCCGTGAGCGGATCGACCCGCCGCGGTCTGGAGGCCCACTCCTGCTGGGACGATCAGTCCTTCAGCGCACCATCGAGGATCCACGCCTGCAGCAGCGCGACGCGATCCGCAGACCAGGGCGCGACCTTCTGCGGCATCCGATCTCCCGCAGGCGGAGAGTCGGAGGCGATCTTCAGGTACACGTAGCTGTTGTCCGGGTTGCCCGGATCGATGAACGGGTAGCCACGCTCGGTGGAGGACATCAAGGTGGCGTACAGCCCATCGGGATCGTTGTGGCCCGCCCAATCCTCGTGGCAGTCGTCGCACGCATAGGAGCCATACACCCGCGCCATCGATGCCCGGTACGGGGCATCGTTCGCGGCGCCGGACTCGATCCAGCTCCGCACCGCCGCGAGCTCGCTGGCGCTCACGTTGGGCACCTGCAGGGGCATCTGCCCGCCGCGGGGCGGCGTCGCCGACGCGACCTTCAAATACACGTAGCTCTGATCGGGATCGTTCGGGGTGATCAGCGCGTAGCCGTCCCGGCTCTGCGTGGTCAGGTAGGTGTAGACCTGATCCGGGGTCGCGCCCCATCCCGGATGACAGTCGAGGCAGCTGACCTCGAGGATCGGCAGGATGTCGGCCGTGAACGTCAACGGACCCGCAGGACCGCTGTCGGTGTCGGAAT
The DNA here is from genome assembly GCA_903900265.1 of uncultured Pseudomonadota bacterium. Classification (GTDB taxonomy): domain Bacteria; phylum Myxococcota_A; class UBA796; order UBA796; family SXON01; genus CAIUMM01. The sequence goes on along the minus strand of CAIUMM010000075.1, from coordinate 4,680 downwards.
CGGTGTCCGAGTCGGTGTCGGAGTCGGTGTCCGAGTCGGTGTCCGAGTCGGTATCGGAATCGGCGTCCGTATCGGCGTCCGCGTCGCCGTCTGCGGGGAGAGGCTCCTCCGGGGAGCACGCCCCAAGCACACCCAACCAACCCGCTGCGAGCAGCGGAGACAAACGACGATCCAGCACAAGCATCATGTCGCCAGTATAGCGCGCTTTTCCCGCGCTACTTCAGGCGATCCTGTTCCGTACGACACCAGAACTGCACCAATCCGTAGAAGTGGTCGGTGAACTCCTCGACCTCGTGCTTCGGAAACAGCGCGGCTACCTTCTCGCGGAAGATGTCTTTGGCCTGCGTGGTGCTGAAGAACTCCAGCGCCACCTCGTCCAGATGACGCAGGTGCGTCGCGCAGAACTCTTCGAAGCGGTCGGCGTCGAAGTGCTCCTTGGCGAGCTGGTCGTACTGGATCAGCTTCTCGGAGAACGGCAGATCCTTGTCGGCGATCGCAAAGTACGGAGCCCAGTTGGGGTTGAGCTTGGGCTTGCGACCGGTGTAGGCGCAGAACAGCGACCACTTGACCAACGCTTTCACCATCCACGGGAAGTGGAAGTGCAAGCTGGTGACCTGGCTGTCGGGGCAGGCGTTCGCGAAGTCGATGGGGAAGAACGTGCCGTCCTTACGCAGCGACTCGCAGGAGTTGTAATCCCAGCAGAAGAACGCGTTGATGACGCGGCTGAAGCGCGTCAGCGTCAGCCACTCCTCGCCGCTCACGAAATTGAAGTCGACCACGTAGCGGGCGTGCAACGGCGCCGTGGGGTCGTAGCGGATGCAGTTGACCTGCGGCCCAATGCCGATGCCGCGCACGAACAGGTCGAAGGGGTCCACGCCCTTCTGCACGTGCATCAGCTGCTTGCCGGACTCATCGTAGGACTTGGCCAGCGCCGCGCCGTCGTTGATCTTGGTGACGCCGCGCCAGGCGCCGCCATCGTAGGGCTTCATGAACTGCGGGTACCCGACCTTGCGGCCGACCTCCTGCAAGTCGAAGAGCTTGTTGTACCGACGAACGGTGGTCAACACATCGCCCTCGTCGGCGTACTCCTTCGGGGGGACCATCCACGTCTCGGGGATGGGGAAGCCGAGCCGCATCATCGCGCAGTACGTGGTGTGCTTCTCGGCGGACTGGATCATCCAGGGGTTGTTGAGGACGTAGACGTCATCCATCAGCGCGATCTTCTTGACCCATTCCCGGCTGGTCGGAAACCAGTGGGTGATCCGGTCAATGACGAGGTCGTACTTGGGCTTGTAGCGCAAGTCAAAAGGCTCGGGGCGGACCCGCTCGATCTGGAACCGCATGCTGTCGCCGCTCGGCGTCGGCAGGTTGAGGTCCATACGACGAATGATCTCTTCGTAGCAGGCGGGCCAGCAAAGATCCGCGCCGAGGGAGAGTCCGATGTTCTTGGTGACAGGCAAGGGGGCTCCAGAGATGCCCGCGGGTAACCCGGGAGCCGGATGGACGTTTTGATGGCGCCGAAAATGTGCTCGAGAGTCTAGGCCTTGGCCCCCCGCAGCGGCAAACCCGCCGCGCCCCGCTCAGCGCACCCACGCCGGTGCGACCGCGTTGTCGCCGGGCTTGAAGGCTGCGCCCGTGCGCAGGCTAGCGCCCTCGGTGATGACGAGCCTTGAACCCGCATAGAGCAGCACGCTGCCGTCCCGGAGCTTGACCGCGCCGTCGCCGTCCGGCACGCAGCCGTTGAGGTCGTGCGACGCCAGAAAAGCGGCGAGGTTCTTGTACACCTCCGCGGCCGGCTTGGGCGTGCGGGCGCCCGAAGCGTCGGTGCTGAACAGCGAGTGCCCGAACATCGGCATCGCTTCGGTGACGTTGTCCGCAGGCGGATCGGCGAGGGTGTGCCAGAACAGCTTGTCTGCGCCCTCAAGCGCCGCACGCGCGGTAAAGGTCGCGACCATACGGCCTTGATCCTCGGCGGAGATCTGCGCGTTGGTCCCGAGGCTGGTCTCGGTCACCCAGATCGGCTGGGTAGGCGCGTAAAAGCGGAGGTTCCGAACCCCGACCGCGAGGCGCTCCCCATCGAGATCGTCGTGGTAGGTGTGGGCCGAGAGGATCTCGATCGCCGCGAGCGCGCCGGGAACGGCGACGACATCCCGAAAGTAGCCAGAGCCTTGCTCCGAGAACGGGCGATAGAGGCCGGCGTTCAACACCCGCGCCTCAGAAGAGGCCGCTTTGATCGCCGTGGACGACGCTATCAGCACCTTCGCATACTCGGCCGGCGTGCAGAAGGACGCGGCGTCGTAGGGCGCGCCGGCGCCCCGAGCGACCATCGAGTTCTTCAGGTCGGGCTCGTTGTCGACCTCCCAGTAGCGAACCGGCCCGCGGAGCTGGGGCATGTCGTCGATGCCGTCGCCGTCGTAGCGCTCGACCAACGCCTGTACGTAGGCGCCGTACTTCGCCATGTCATCCGGCAGGTAGTGGTCGGTCACCCGCCCGGTGTCGTTACCCGGCCAGGGGCTGACCATCATCACCGGTTCGAGCCCCGCGCCCTGAACCGCCGCGACCCATGCATCCGCCTGTCGCAGCCGATCCGGCGAGCGTGCGAGGTCCCACGCGCTCACCGACGGGTAAGCCCCGGTGTGCCCGCGCACCAGACGCGCGCCGACCGAGACGGTCGCGGCAGCGTCTTTTACCAGCTCAGCAGCCTGTAGTTCTATGCTCATCCCACGCACCAGCCGCGCAGGAATCGACACCGACTCGTTCAATCCCAGCGCAAAGGCGCTGACCGGCACCGGGTTCGGGAGCGGGCTCTCGGCGAGCACCGTGCCCTTGGGACGCCCCCCTTGCTGCTCCGGGCGCGCGCCCCGGCCGTCGCGCTCCGGACGCTCGGGGCGTTCGGGACGCGCACGCTCCTCCGCATGACCGCCGTGCTTCCCCGGGATCAGCCCGCTGCAGCCGAGCAGGACGAGCCCCACGGCACAAGCGGGCGAGCGGGTCACTTGATGACCCTCAGGAACGGCTTGCCGGCCGGCTTCGGCGGCTCCGGCTCAGGAACCACCGGCTCTTCAACCGGCAGGATGAAGTGCACCTGGCGGAACGCGGTCCACGGAAAGTTGCAGGTATAAAGACGATCGAAGGACAGCACGCACTGAAATTCATCGTCGCCGAACACCGGCTTGTTGTGCCGATGGAACTTGGCTTCGAGGCGGATCGGCATCAGCTCCTTGAAGCGGCTCAACACCGAGGCCGGCACGCCAGAGGCGCCAAGCTGGGTGGAGTCGAACATCAACATCACGTCGATGCCAAGCGCAAAGGCGAGGCGCACCACCTGCTTCGGCAAGCTCCCGGCCGGATCCGGGCTGTCGTCGTCCAGCGCATCGTCCGGCTCGTCGTCCTGTTGCTCGCCGCCGTGCGTGACCGCGAGCCCGCCGGAAGCGACGGAGGGCGTCAAGACCGGCCCCGGCGCCGCAGGAAACTGCAGCTCGTCCGGCCCAAGCTCGAGGGCATTGGACAGCAGCACGAGGTCGTCCACCGTCATCGCCTCGGTGCCCGACAAGCGCCGCTTGAGGATGGAACGGTCAATCCCCGACTTTTCAGCGAGCGCTTGCGTAGTCAGCGACTTGCGACGGATCACGTCGCGTAGAAAACCCAAAAGGGGGTCAGAAGGGCGAGACATCACACTCCACGGCGACATCCCTTATACCGTTCGTCGCGGCTCCGGATCGCCCCGATGTCCAGGTAAATGACGTCCGGAAAGGTCACTCCGACTCTTTGGTCTCCGGTCGCAGCTTGCGAACCGCGTCGCCCAGCACATTCGGCCCCACCGACCGCAACTCTCGCGGCGCGTCGGCGTCGTCACTCGGACGAATCACGCCGGCATCTTCGCCGTGCGTAAATGTGGGACGCTCGTACCCAAGCCCCTCGTGGGTAGTCAACGGGGTGGCTTCTCCCGAAGCCCCGGCGCCGCCCGACCCCAGACCACCGCCCAACCCGGGCGCCCCGGCGGAGCTTGGACCGCTCCCCGAGCTGAATCCACCGCTGGAGCTAAAGCCCCCGCCCGAGCTGGAGCCGCCGCCCGAACCCGAGCCGCTGCCCGAGCCAGAACTGCCGCCGGACCCCGAGCCGCCGCCGAAGCCGCCGCCCGACCCAGAACCGCCGCCCGATCCCGAGCCACCGCCGAAGCCGCCGCCCGATCCGGAACCGCCGCCCGATCCCGAGCCGCCGCCGAAGCCGCCGCCCGAGCCCGAGCCGCTACCGGAGCTCGACCCAGAACCGCCGCCGGACCCGGAGCCACCGCCGAAGCCGCCGCCGGATCCGGAACCGCCGCCGGACCCCGAGCCACCGCCGAAGCCGCCGCCCGAGCCGGAACCGCCGCCCGATCCCGAGCCGCCGCCGAAGCCGCCGCCCGAGCCAGAGCCACCGCCGAAGCCGCCGCCCGAGCCGCCGCCGGACCCCGAGCCGCTGCCGGAGCTCGACCCAGAACCGGCACCGCCGCCGGACCCCGAGCCACCGCCGAAGCCGCCACCCGAGCCGCCGCCCGATCCCGAGCCGCCGCCGAAGCCGCCGCCCGAGCCAGAGCTGCTGCCCGACCCCGAGCCGCCGCCAGACCCCGAGCCGCCGCCCGAACCGGGACCACCGCCCGATCCCGGACCGCCGCCCGAACCCGGACCACCGCCCGATCCC
>CAIUMM010000074.1 GCA_903900265.1 uncultured Pseudomonadota bacterium | reverse complement strand
TGCGGGGCGGGGACTGGAGCTACGACGCGTCCTACGCGCGTGTCGCGTTTCGACGGTACAACGGACCTGACTTTTCGTATGACCGCATCGGGTTTCGGCTGGCGCGTACGTTGGAATGAGGGCTTGCGCCCCTCGCGCCGCCCCTCGCCAGCCCCTACGCTTCCGCACCGTCTCGTCGCTGAGGCAGCGCGCTCCGCGCTGCTGTGCAACGCGCTGCTGTGCAACGCGCTGGCGACCGGTGGCGGGCTCGTCGCGCTCATCCTTACTTTGGGGCCGGTGTCCGGCGCGCGCTTCAAGCCCCGCGGTCAGCCTCGCGGACGCGGTGGCGGGCGGACTGCGCTGGCGGGATGTGCCGGCCGCGTTGGGGGTTGGCTGATGGTTCACCCTGCAGGCGCAAGCGCTCGCCCGCGTCCTTGCAGACCTTGAACCGTTCAACGAGCGCCTCGGGAGTCAGTCCGCGCAGGTCAGCTCTATCTGGACCCGGTCGTTTACAAAATCGCACTCGTCGCCATCCGTGCCGGTGATTTGCACCACTTGCAGACTCCCCCAGTCGGCGCGGGGCACCTCGAAAACGAACCCCGGCGCTGCGACGTGGGCGTCGATGCCCTCATCGAGCACGCGCGTCGCGACTGCACGCCAACCCCCGCCGTCGTTGGTCGAGAGCGTGACCATGGCACCCGCCAGCGCATCGACGCTGCCCAAGTTGCTGGGCTGGACTGCCAGTTGCACAGTGTCGGCATCGCAGCACAGATCGGTCGCAGTCACCGTGAGATCGGGGTGCACGCCATCGTGCGCGGGCTGGGCGCGGAACGAGTTGTAGGACTCCCACGACGGTATGGGCCACACGGCGAGCCGCCCGTCGTCCTGAATGGTGGTCACGTCGTAGTCGAGCTCGTTCCAGACAGGGCGGGTTCGGGCCCAGCTTCCTCTGGAAGGGCCGTAGACGCGGAGAGCGTACGTCTCGGTATCGCGGATCTGGCCTACAACCACGATCTCCGCGCTGCCATCTTGGTCCACGTCGGCGATGGCAGGGCTGGCGTAGGCACTGGTGTTGTACAGCCCAGTGTCCTCTCCAAGGATTACTCCGGTGGCTCCTTGAAGAATCTGAATCCCGGAAGGGCCGAAAGCGATGATCTCCTGCCTGGCGTCCGCATCCAGATCGGCCATGACTAGGGACCCTACGCCGGAGGCCTGGGCTCCCACCGTCCACAGGATCACGCCGTTCTTGTCGACCACGAAAATGGCGTCGTACGTATAAACCGCCATCTCAGGTACCCCGTCGCCGTCGACGTCGCCGATGGCGATCTGATCCTCGTCGTTTCGGCGAAGGGGCAGGCGCCAAAGCACCTCTCCGGTTGGAGTCGCCCGAAAGGCGCCCGACCCATCCGTCCCCATGAGCGCAATCTGCCCGTCCAGCAGCACCGGAGCCCCGTGAAAAGTGTACTCCGAAAGGCCGGCCCAGGGCGTGAGCTCGCCCGTGAGCGGATCCCAGATTCCCTGGGTGCTCGCGATCTCCGTTCGGCCATCCCCGTCAAAGTCGCCATTGGCCGACGAGGCGGTGTTGAATGAGATGTGGCCTCGGATGTGCGATAGCGTTGCTCCATTTTGACGCATGCTGAGGTTGTGGCCGACCACTTCCGGGACACCGTCAGCGTCAACGTCAAGCCAGCGCGCTATCCCACCGAGGTCGTCCATCCGTTCCGAGTCGACTGTGAGGTTTCCGCTTTCTGCCCACGTCCTCAGGATCTGGACTCCGCTCTCCGGCGGCTCCAGCCAGGTCGCGATGGCGGTACCCGCGCCACTCCTGGCGAATGACACCGGGCTTGCGTCCGCGTGTCCCGAGGTCGGGAACCACCCCCTCTGCGAGCCATCGTCGCCCGAACGAAGCGACAACCCGACGCCCATATCGGAGGTTGCGACGTCAGAGCCTCCGTCCGGGTTGGGCAAGATCATGGGGAACCAGTAGTCCAGTCCGGAGTCCGCAGCCTCCCATTCAACGGCGAGTGCCCAGGTCTCAAAGTTCACGGTATTGCAGGTCTCTGCTCCGGCTGAAGAACCAGGCTGCGGCGCGACATTTTCACAAGCGGCTGGGGATGGTGGCTGAAACGGGGGAGGTATTAGTCGTACGTTCGGCTCGTTCGCAGTATCGACGGCCTTCCCATCCATCCCGCGGACTCCATAGTCCGAGCAGGCTGCCCCCACGAGGAGAAGGACGATCATCCGCTTACCAAGGGCACGCCGAGATGACAGCGTCGCAGTCTGACACAGCCGCGTAGGTGGAGCTGCCGCACTCGTCGTAGCCGCCTCCACCCGTCACCGTCTGAACTGACACGTTCCCGACCCCAGAGAACAGGTAGTCGTTCCCGGTGCCCCCGTAAATCACGTCATCATTCGCCCCCCCGCACACGTCGTCTCCGTCCGCGCCGCCGTCCAAGTAGTCGTCCCCGTCATCGCCCTTGATCTGGTCGTCCCCGGCGTCGCCGTAGATGGTGTCGTCGTCATCGCCTCCCCAGATGATGTCCGCCCCGGCACCACCATGGATCTCGTCAGTGCCGGCATCGCCGCGGATGGTGTCGGCCCCGTCGTCACCGTTCAGCACTTCAAGGTAGTTCAAGGACAAGGTGCGTGAGCCCAGGATGTCGTCATTATCGGAAAGCCCGCACACGTCTACGTCTGCGCACTTGAGGTCGTAGTTCGTGGAATGAAGGCGGATGGTGTCGGCGTCGTTCGTGCCAGTGAAGCTCTCTGCGATGGGTGTCGCGAAGGCGCTGCAGGCGTCCGTCAGCCCCGTGTACTCGCAGCAGAACAGCTCACCCTTGGCGTCGGTGCCGAAGCCCCGGAAGGCCGTGTTCGACGTGTTGAAGAACGTTCCGTCCGCGCCCTGCGTGCCGGCTATGTCGTTGAAGCTGCAGGTGACGGTCGTGGAGGTGAAGCTGCAGATGTTCGAACCGGTACCGCCGTTGCACGTTTTGCCGGCGTACGGGCCGGGACATGCCGCGCTGGCGTCGGCGCTGTGCAGCACCAGCAGGATCGTTACAACAGTGGAGAGGATGTTCTGAAGAGCGGGGCGGGGGCGCAGGGTCATCTGTTCTCCGGGAGGTGTAAGGCTTGAGGATCGACCGTCGTGCATCAGGAGGGTACACCCGAGTCCTGTGGCGGTGCAAGCTCGGACCCGCTCGCGCTGGGTCGCCTCAAGAGGCTCGCCGACGGGCGAGTGCGGCTGGGGCTGAAGCGCGCGTGGTCGGACGGGACGACGGGGATCGAGCTTTCCAACCCGCAATAGCGGGCAACGCGAGCGGTCGTGCCGAAGGTCGCGACGCCGGCGAAGCGGTCGTGCGTCCTCGCAAGACGTGGAGTGGGGGCGCGCGCCGCGTTGAAGCTTGTGAAGGCGGAGGACCGGCGGGCACACTGGGAGTGGTGCTGGGACGGCCACGACCGCCGCCCCGCCCGAAGGCGCCGGGGACCCGACCGGCAACGCGTCCAGCCCGCGCCGTGTGCTGCGGGGCGGGGACTGGAGCTACGACGCGTCCTACGCGCGTGTCGCGTTTCGACGGTACAACGGACCTGACTTTTCGT
>CAIUMM010000073.1 GCA_903900265.1 uncultured Pseudomonadota bacterium | reverse complement strand
TTCCTCGACGCCGCGGAGGGACCAGGCCGCGAGGCGGTGCTCCGCCAAGCGCTCCCCGACCCCCGCGAGCTGGTCAGCGACGCAGGTGACGTGCCCGATCCGGTGGGCGAGCAGCGCCTGAGTCCGCTTCCCTGGGTGGTGCGCAAGCACAAGGATCGCGTGCTGCTGCTGCTCACCAAGCGCTGCCACCTGTACTGCCGCTACTGCTTCCGCGCGGACCATCAGCCGGGCGCGGACGTGGACCCCACCGAGCAGGAGTGGGCGGCGATGCTGGAGTATGCGCGCCAGTCCGGCGCGGACGAGGTGATCCTCTCGGGCGGAGATCCGTTGGCGATCCGCGATCAACGCCTGTTTGATGCCATCGACGCCGTCCGCACCCACGTCCCGGTGATCCGCATCCATACGCGCGCGCCGATCACCTTCCCAAGCCGCGTGACGGAAGCGCTGATCACCGGTTTGAAAGCGCGCAACCCGGTGTGGGTGATCGTGCACTGCAACCATCCGGCCGAGCTGACGCCCGCGGTGCGCGCAGCCCTGTCGCGCTTCGTAGACGCCGGGATCCCGGTGCTCAACCAGTCGGTGCTGCTGCGCGGCGTGAACGACGACGCCGAGGTGCTCGGCGCGCTGTGCACCGAGCTGGTGCGGCTGCGGGTGTTCCCCTACTACCTGCATCATCCCGATGCGGTGCCCGGGAACGCGCACTTCCGCCTGACCCAAGAGGATGGCCGCGCGATCTACGCCGCACTGTCCACCAAAGTCAGCGGCCTTGCGCTCCCGCGCTATGTCTACGACCCACCGGACGGCAGCGGCAAACGCGACGTATAACCTACGTTATCTGCCGAAAGCGCCCGCTACTCCCACTCGTCCAACATACGGCCCTGCGCCGCGATCAACGAACGCAGCTCCGACATCAAATGGAGCTTGGCGGCCTTCAAGCGGATGACGGTGTCATGCAGGTCGCGCTCTTCTTCATGCGCAGCGGAGAGGATGCGCTCGGCGTCGAGGCGCGCCTCCCCCACGATGATGTCGGCCTCGCGGCGCGCGCTACCCTCCAGATCGGTGGAGATCCGACGCGCGAGGATGAGCGTCTCTTTGATCTCGTCCTGCTGGTTGCGGAGGCGATCGACGTCCTCCTGCATCGCGTCCAGCTCTTCCCGCAAGCGGGCGCCGTCCTTGAGCGCGGATTCCCAGGCTTCGCGCACGGCTTCAAGGAACTTGTGCACCTCGTCCGGCTCGTAGCCCTGCCGGCGCGCCGGCCCAAACTGCTTTTGAAGAATGTCGAGCGGGCTCAACGCCATGGCTGAAGCTCCGGAGGGATGGTGAGCGGACCGATGTGCAGCGCCGCCGGTCGGGCGATCAAGGTCACACCAGCCCCAGGGATCGCGTCCTGCACCGCCGCTGCGAAACGGCGGGGGTTGTCGGCCAACGGCGCAAGCCCGACGACATTTTCGATCGGCTGGTCGGCGGTGACCACCGCCACGTACTCAGCGTTGGACTCGACGGTATAGCGGCCGTCCCCAGTCGCGATCGCGCCCTTGTCCGCCGGGGCTGCGCTATGAAACAGCGAGGATCCGACGCGACCATCGATCGCGACAACGTCGACGTAGGCGGCGTCCTCGGTGTCAAAGATCACCTGTTCGTACTGCCGAACGGCGGTGACCGCGTAGCGTGGCGGGAGCGCGCTGTGCGTCCAACTATAGAGGCCTGCGGCCACGGCGACGAGCGCGGCCAGCACCAAAGAGCCGTACCAACGCATCGGCGACGCCGGAGCGGGAAGCACCTCGGGGAGCGCTCCAACGCCGTGCACCGAGCCCCACTCCGACGTCCGAAGGGCGTCCACAAGCTGCATCGGCCCGGGACCCAAGATGGCTTGGCGGCCCCATTGGGCGCGAACAACACCGCGAACACCGCGAAGATGCTCGAGACGAGGCACACCACGCTCCGTCAGCGCCGCGAGCCGATCGTCCAGATCCGGCACGGCTTGTGCGTTGATCAGCAGCAGCTCGCCACGAACAACGCGCACGTCGTCTCCAAACTGTTCGCGTACAACCCGGGCATGCCGGCGGGCGTCGGGATGCAGCTGCACGCACAGAAGGTCCATCGACGCGGCCGTCAACGTCGGACCGTCTTCCGGTGCAAACAAGGCGTTGGGGGAAAGAAACCCGCCAGCGATCAGGCGATGGGCGCGATTGCAACGCGGACAATGCTCGGCGTGCGCGCGCCCGAGATCGGTGAGCAAGCCCTCGGGCCCCGGACAGGCGTTGCCCGCGGTGTTCGCGATGCGCACCAGCAGCGCATCGACGTGCGCATCCGACCAACCCTCGGTAGACACGCCATCTTCCGCGACGACGGCACGCCCAATCGAGCGCAGCGCCTCCACCGAAGCGCGCACCCACGCCGCCTCCACGCCCACGCGCCGCACGACGTCGTCCAAAGGCACACCGTCGCCATACGCGAGCCGGAACACCGCCTCGTGCAAGGGCTCACAGCCATCGAGCAGCGCGAGTCGCCAACGCGGATCCGGAAGGATGTCCGCCACTTCCGAGCGCTCGACGCGGTCGTACTTGCCCTCCCGACGCTTGAGCCAATCGACCAGCGCGGCCGAGGCGACGTCTTCGGCCTCCAGCGTGTCCGCGTGGTCTCCCAGCGACAACAACGCGTGCTCGCGGACCTCGCGCAGCAGCTGGGGACGAGGCTTGATGCCCAAGCCCACCAAGTCCCACACGATCCGCACCGTGACTGGCCCCCAATGCCGACGATGCGGGTCATCCGCCGCTACGGGCGTACGGACAGCGAGCTCGGGCAACGAGGATGCGGACAAGGAAAGCGACATGGGATGATGCAGTCAGGAAGGAGGGAACACGCGGGTCGCCGGACTATAACACTTTACGTGTCAAGTCAGCGTCGCGAGGGCCTCGCAACGGATATTTTCCTGCATGGAGCGCAGATCGCAGACCGGTCGCCCGAGCTACGGGTAGACTTTTCCTGCGCCACGGTGCCCAAGCGACACCTCCGAGCGCACGCCCCGGTCGTAGAAAGCCACACGCGCCAGCGGCGGGTGGTCCCCAGCGTACACGTTCCACTTCAGCACCAAAGGAGCGAGCTGGCGCGCATCCTCGATGGCTTGAACCGCGACGATGTCGCTTCCAAGGATGGGGGTGAACTGGTCCGACTGTCCGAGCGCCTTCAGTTCGGCGGTGACGAGGCGGGTGAAAGTGGCGGCGGCAGGCAACATGAGAGGCGGCTAACCCGTCCGCGTTCGGTTAGCCTACTCCCCTCTCACCGAGTACCCGCGTGCGCATCTCCATCTCCGACGCCGTCCGCAACGCCGCCCGGGTTTTTTCGAAGAACCTGTTCATCGTGTTGTTCATCTCGCTCATCACCGGCGGCATCGGCGCGTTGATCGTAGACGGTGTCACCGGGCTGGTGTTCGACTACATCCAGAGCCACTTCGCGGCCACCGATCCCATCCGGCAGGCGCAGATGATGCTCGTCGCCGCGCAGCTAGTCGGGCTATTCGCGATGACCGTGTGGGGCGGCGTGGTGGGATCCTGGGCCGCGCCGGCGACGATCTACCTGTGGGTCCAAGAGTACAACAAAAAGCCAGCCACGCTGTCGGGCGCGATCAACTACGGCATCGACCGGTTCCCCGCGGTTCTGGGGCCCCACTTCAAAGCCTACACCGCGCTGATGATGGGACAGATCATCATCCTTCCGACGATCGTGTTCGGCTTGCAGTACGCGTTCGTCGACGCCATCGCGACGCTGAATCGGGACGAAAAGCAGCCGCTCTACCGCTCGGGCCGCCTCACGCTGGGCCGGCGCGGCCAGATCTTCCGCACCTTTTGCCTCGGGCTGCTCTGGTGGCTGCCTTGGCAGGTGTTCGGCACCTTCTACGCGCAGGACGCCGGCTGGTACGTGATGTTCGCCGGCGGCATCTGCGATTACGCGCTGATCGCGTTCTTCGACCTCATGCTCGTTCAGTACTACCTGTCGCTGTACCAGAAGGCCGAGAGCGCGCCAACCACGCCCGCCGCGACGCCGTCGGCCTGATCGGCCGATACGCTCCTCGTGACGCACTTTCTCGACGCGTTCACCGCGCCCCCTGTACACGCCGTCGGGGGGTTGAGGCCCGCAGCCGCGGCGCTTTTGCTCTCGCGCACGCGCGCGACAGGCTGGGTGATCGTCCCGACGCGCGAAGAAGCCGACCAGTGGCTGCGGGCGCTGGAGTTTTTTGACGGCGCCGGAGACGGTGCGCGCGCAGACCGGAAGCCACGAAAGCTGCTGTACCCGGCGGACGATGGACGCCCATGGGACGGCGCCTCGCCCGACCCCGATCTGGGCCGGATGCGGCTGTTCGCGCGAGCGGCGGGGACCAACACCCTCGTCGTCGCGCCGGCCAAGGCGCTGCTGCTGAAGGTGCCGGCGCTGGAGTCCCGCGTGCTGAAGCGGGAGCAGCCGTTTCGTCCGAAGCAACTCATAGAGTGGCTGACCGCGCGTGGCTACCTCGTCGTTCAACAGGTCGACACCCCGGGAACCGTGGCGGTGCGCGGCGCGGTGATCGATGTGTGGCCGATGGGCGCGGCGAGTCCAGCCCGCATCGAGCGCTTCGACGACGAGATCGAGTCGATCAAGCTGTGGGACCCGGATGGCCGCAAGAAGCCCGCGGTAGTCGAGAAGCTGACGTTGCTGCCGATGCGCGAAGGCACGTTGAACGCCGAGACCGCCGAGCGCGCCGCCGCATGGATGCAAGCGGTGATGCGCGAGCGGTCGGAGGACGCGCCGAACCTGCTCCGCACCTGGCGACGCGTCGTTGAACAGCTGCGGGACGGCGTGTGGTTCTCGGGGGCCGAGGATTATCAGCCGGCGCTCGGATCTTCTGAGGTGGTGACGCTCCGAGGACCGGTACATGTCTGGGAGCCCGAGCGCGTCCACGCGGAATTGGCCGCCACCGCCGAGCACGTCCGCGCGCGGTGGTCGGCGATGGCGCCGGACGATCGCCCGCTCACCCGGCCCGAAGACCGCTACGCGCTCCCAGCCTCGGTGGGGCTGACCGACGTGATCCCGCTCACTGAGCTGGCCGCGCTCCCCGAGCAGAGCATGTCGGACCTGCGCATCCAGAAGCCGCGTGTGCGCGCCGAAGGTGAGCTGGCGCCGGTGGTCAACCAGCTACGCAGCTGGCTCCATCAGGGCCGCGCGGTCACGCTGGTGGCCCAACAGGCCCGCATCGAGCGCGTGCAGGGCATGTTTCACAACGCCGGGCTCGACGTTCCGCTGGTCGAGCCTGCGGTCGCGCTCGGCGCAAATCGAGCAGGCACCATCGCGCTCACCGAAGGCAGCCTCGCCGAAGGCTTCGTCGCTGAGGATCACGTCTGGCTCACCGCTGACGACATCTTCGGCACCCGCGTCGGCGGCGCCGATGTCGCAAGCCCGGCGCGCACGCGCAGCCGCACGTTTCGCGAGGCGCAGCGAAAGAGTTTTGCGTCGGTACAACCCGGACAGATCCTCGTCCATGTGCGCCACGGAATCGGGCGTTTTACCGGCATCTCCCGCACCCCCGCCGGCGTCGAGCACGGCGACTTCATCACCATCGAATACCGGGACGGCGCGCGGCTGCACGTGCCCATCCACCGGCTCGACCTCGTCACGCCCTACCAAGGCGGCGAAGGCCCGCCCCCGAAGTTGGACAAGCTGGGCGGCGCGACTTGGGAGACGCGCAAAGCCAAGGTCGCCGACGCGATCGCCCAGCTCGCCAGTGATCTTCTGCTCATCCAGGCGCGCAGAGCGCTGGCCAAAGCACCCGAGTTCATCGGCAAGGACGAGATGTTCCTTGAGTTCGAGGAGAGCTTTCCCTTTGTGGAGACGCCGGACCAGAACAACGCCATCCACGACGTCCTCGACGACCTCGCCGCAGGCAAGCCCATGGACCGCATCGTGGTCGGGGATGTCGGCTTCGGAAAGACCGAGATCGCGATGCGCGCTGCGTTCCGGGTGGCGCAGGACGGTTGGCAGGTCGCGCTGATGTGCCCCACGTCGGTGCTCGCGATGCAGCACGGCGAGAACTTCAAGCGGCGCTTTGAGAAGGCGAGCGGCGGCACGCTGCGCGTCGAGACCTTGTCGCGCCTGACCTCGACCCGCGATGAAAAAGCCATCCTCGCCGATCTGGCCGAAGGCAAGGTGGACGTGCTGATCGGCACCACGCGGCTGCTATCGTCGGACGTCCGCTACCGGCGGCTTGGGCTGCTGATCGTCGATGAAGAGCACCGCTTCGGGACGCGCCAAAAAGAAGAGGTGAAGCGCATCGCCAGCGGCGTGCACACGCTGACGCTCACGGCGACGCCCATCCCGCGCACCTTGCAGATGGCGCTCACCGGGCTGCGCGAGCTGAGCGTGCTGTCCACGCCTCCCGTTGGGCGGCAGCGCATCCGCACCGAGGTCGTCAAGTTCGACGGGGCGCGGATCCGCGAAGACATCCTGCACGAGCTCAACCGCGGCGGGCAGGTGTTCTTCGTACACAACCGCGTGCAGAGCATCCCCGGAGTGGCGAAGTGGCTGCAAAAGTTGGTCCCCGAGGCGCGGGTCGGCGTAGCCCACGGTCAGATGGGCCCGGCAGAGCTGGAGCGGGCGCTGCGCCGCTTCATCTGCGGAGAGGACAACGTGCTGCTCTCCACGGCGATCATCGAGTCCGGCATCGACTTGCCGATGGTCAACACGATGATCATCAACCGCGGCGAGATGTTCGGGCTCGCTCAGCTCTACCAGCTGCGCGGGCGCGTCGGGCGCGGAAATGTGCGCGCACATTGTACGGTCCTCGTCGGCGGAGAGCATGACGCCCGCAGCGCGGTGTTTCAGCGGCTGCAGTCGTTCCAGCGCCACAACGAGCTGGGCTCGAACTTCGCGCTCGCCAGCGAGGATCTGGACCAGCGCGGCGCCGGCGACATCCTCGGCGATCGCCAGCACGGCCAGATCGCCGCGATCGGTTTTGACGCGTACTTGGAGCTGCTCGAAGAGGCCGTCGCGCGGGCGCGCGGTCAAGAGTCCATCCACCGCATCGATCCCGACATCGAGATCCCCGTCCCTGCCTTGCTCTCCGACGCGTGGATCCCCGATCTGCCGGACCGTCTCGACGCGTACCAAAACCTCGCGCTCGCCCGCACGACCAAAGAGGCCGACCGGGCTTTCGCCGTGCTGGTGGAGCGCAACGGACGCGCCCCGGACGAGGCCCACAACCTGCTGCGCCTCACGCACCTGCGCATCCAATGCCGGGAGCGCGGCATCGATCGCCTCGCGCTGCTGCGCGTCCGCGCCGTGCTGCGGCTGCACGCGGGCACCGCAGCGAACGGTCCCGGCGCCGCGGTCGCGCGCAAAGCCGCGACGCTGATGCGCGACAATCCCCGACGGTGGAAATGGGACCCCGAAAAGGCAGAGATTGAAGTTCGCTTTGCTCCCGAAGAAGCCGCTGATCCGTGGCGCTTCACCAACTGGATGCTCGGGAACCTGTCTGGGTAGGATAGGTTGAGACCATGCGCGCCGATTTGATGGAGCTGGATGAGTTGCCCCCCCTGCCCCCGGTCACTCCGGTGCTGGGGCCGCTGGATATTGAGTCGGCGCTGCTCGCGCTGACCGGGGGTTCGGTGGTCGACTGGATCGCGCTGCGGTTCTCGACCCACGACGAGGTCAACAACTTCCTCGCGTTGTGGGGGTGTGACGTCATGCGCCACGCCTGGGCACGCGAGCGCCTGCGCTACCTCTACAACCAAGCAGTGAACTACCTCGAAGAGCACCTCGGCCTCACCATTCGTCCGGAGGTGCGCCGCCCGGATGACGTGCGCGATGCGTTCATCGCGGCCTCGGAGCGCGAGCGTTTTTCGCGCGATCGCATTCAGT
Source organism: uncultured Pseudomonadota bacterium (assembly GCA_903900265.1). Taxonomy (GTDB): domain Bacteria; phylum Myxococcota_A; class UBA796; order UBA796; family SXON01; genus CAIUMM01. Next base: position 3,173 of record CAIUMM010000073.1, on the reverse strand, counting down.
ACTGCGCGGCGTTGAAGCTGATGCACGTGATCAACCACCTCGAGATGCAAGAGCTACGCGCGCAGGTCGCGGTACGTGATCTTGACCTGACTCAGCTCGCGTATGACATCGTGCTGCGCAAAGCCGAGCAGATGCGCTCCGAGGGCTTCCCGCTGCGCGCGTTCTACGGCAACAAGAAGAGTCGCCCGAGCGTCATCACCAAGCTCCTCGCCAAGCGCGAGGCGACCGCCGCGACCATCTTCGACAAGCTTCGGTTTCGCATCGTCACCGAGCGCCGCGAGGACTTGGTGCCGGCGATCGCCTGGCTCTGCCGGCATCTCATTCCCTTTGCGGCGGTCACTCCGGGAGAGAGCCACAACAACCTGCTGTCCTACGAAGAGCTGCACGATCTGACGCGCATGGTCCCCGGATTCGTGCTGCCGCCCGCGCCGCCGCCCAACCCGCACTCGGGCGCCGTGTACCGCGTCATCAACTTCATCGCCGAGCTGCCGGTGTGCGTCTACGATGTACAAGGCGTCGCTCCGCCCCGCAACCGCGCCCTGCTCGGAGAAGCGGTGATGGTAACCGTCGAGTTCCAGTTGGTGGACGCAGAGACCGACACGAGGAACGAGAGCGGAGAAGGCCGGCACGAGCTGTACAAGGAGCGCCAGGCGGTGCGCGTGTACGAGCGCCTCGGCAGGAAGCGCGGAAAGCCCGGTCGATAGACGCTGAGCGCGGCTGAGCTAGGCCGGGCATCAGCGCCGCCGCTCGCGAAACTCCGGCGGTTCGGCTTCGAGCGGATTTTCCGGCCACATTTGGCGGGGGTACCGCCGCATCAGCTCCTTGCGGATCCCCGGCCAATGGTTCTTCCAAAAGCCTCCGAGATCGCTGGTGATCTGAACCGGACGCTGGTTTGGCGCCAGCAGGTGCAGGACCAACGGACGATTTCCTGCCAGCAAGGGACTTTTTTCAAGTCCGAAAAAGTCCTGCATGCGCGAGGCCAAGTAGGGCTCCTGCTCGGACGGATAGGTGATGGGCGTGCGCTTCCGATTTCCGAGCGGGATCGCGACCGGCGCCAGCTTGTCGACCAGCGCAAGGTCCAGCACCGCGCCGATGGCGTGCACCAACGACACATCCGCCAGCTCGGAGAAGGACCTTCTACCCACGCACGCACGCCCCACGACCTCATCTAGCGACAGCGTGGGCAGGTCCACGCCGACGCGACGCAGCCAATCCACGCGCTGCACCAACGCCAGAGCGGCGTCCCAGTCCGGAAAGACCTTGTGGGCCACCGGCGCCACCTCCGCCGCGAGCATCCGTCCCACCGCCTCCGGATCGCCGGTGCCCGCGCCTTCATCCAACACCAGATCGCCGTAGCGCAGCTGTTCGGTGACCTCCACGCGGGTGCCCGTCCAGCGCATTGCGGTCTTCAACTCCGCGCGATCCAACAGCCAATCGTCGGGGATCCGCGTCAACCGACGTACGCGATTGGCGCTGGAGTCACCCGGCCGCAAACCGCCGCGCTCGACGTCCGGCACCACCACAAAACCATCGCCGCCAGGGGTCGCGGCGTCCACGGTGGCGCTCCCGCCCTCGGCGAACACGATGCGCGCGCCCCGGCGCTGCCCCACGCGGTCCGGAAAGCCCGCGAGTAAGGCAAGCGCAAGCGCACGTCCCACATCCTGCGGCGGCGGACTTCGGCTCACCCCGCGCAGGAGCTGCACCAGCTGCTTGCGCTCCTGCTCGGCTTGTCCGGACAGCCTGGCCCCGTCCAGCACCCGGCTGACCAGATCCTCCGCGACCCGAGAGCGCTCTCCGAGCGCAGCGACCATCCCTGCGGCGGCCTCGCCCACGCCCAACGCCGCGCCTTCGACCAGCACGCGCGCGAGTCGAGGCGCGAGCGGCATGCCCAACATCGCCTCGCCGATGGCCGTGCGTGCGCCAGACGCGCCGTCGACGGCCCCCAAGCGGGTCAACAGCTCCACCGCCGCTCTCCAGCCCGCGGTCGGCGGCGCATCCAGCCACGGCAACGCTTCGCCCCACGTCTCCAAGGCGACGGCGCTGAGATCCATGCGCTGCAGCTCGGGAGCGAGCGCGGCGGAGCGCTGGTCGTAGTCGTGGAACAGCCGAAAGCACACGCCGGGGCCCAGACGCCCGGCGCGCCCCGCGCGCTGATCAGCCGAAGAGCGCGAGATCGCCTGCAGCCCCAGCGTAGGCACCCCCGACCACGGATCATGACCGGCGACACGCGCCAAGCCGCTGTCCACCACGGCGCCTACGCCTTCCACGGTGATGCTGGTCTCAGCCACGTTGGTCGACAGGATCACGCGGGGCGCGCTTCCCGCCTTCAAGGCAGCATCTTGCGCAGACGCATCCAGTTCGCCGTGAAGCGGCAGCAAGAGCACGCCGTCGCGCTTCGCGTCGGCCGCGAGGGCGTCTATACACCGCTCGATCTCCCCGACACCCGGCAAAAAAACCAGTACATCCCTCTGTTGTACGCTGGTCGCCCCCTCCTCGTGCATCCGAGAGAGCACGGCCCGCGCCGCGGAGACGGCGGTGCGCACCTGCTCCGGCAAGGGACGCTCATCCTTGCGGGCAAAGGGACGAAGCTCCACGGGAAACCGCCGAACCTCGGCGCGCACCACGGGGGCGCCCAGCGCTCGTCCCAAAGCTGCGCCGTCCAAGGTCGCGGACATGACCACCAAGCGCAGGTCGGGCCGTGACCGCCGCAAGGCGAGCGTACGCGCGAGCGCAAGGTCAGTGTGTACGCTGCGCTCGTGAAACTCGTCAAGAATAACGGTGTGAATCCCCTGCCCTGCGCTCAGCGTCGCGTCGCTGATGAACCGTCGCCCCAGCAAGGCCTCGGTGACGTACATCACCCGGGTGGCCGCAGACTCCTTGCGATCGAAGCGCACCGCGTAGCCTACCGACTGGCCCGGCGGCTCCCCCACCGAGCGCGCTACAAACGCGGCCGACGCCCGAGCAGCGATGCGCCGAGGTTCAAGCACCCAAACCTGCCCGTGTACCCCTCGCCCGATCGCGCGATTCGCGAGGAACAACGGGACACGTGTGGTCTTTCCCGTGCCTGGAGGCGCCTCAACGACAACGACGCCATCGGAGTCGAGCGCGGCCCCGATATCGTCGAGGACTGCGTCTACGGGAAAGCTCACCCTTCGAGCCCGCTCTCCGGATCC
>CAIUMM010000072.1 GCA_903900265.1 uncultured Pseudomonadota bacterium | reverse complement strand
GAGCATCTCTGCGCGCGGGATCACCGGGATCTTCTGACGGTTCGCGGCGACCACCTCGGCGTTGTCGTCCCGAACTGCGGTCGAACGCACCACGACATGCACACCGTCGATGTTGCTCGCGAGGTGGCCGATGAAGATCGTCCCGCCCAAGCCGCGCAGGCGCTGCACGACCGCGGACTCTTTCATGTCCGACCCAGAGACTTGATAACCGAGGTTCAATAAGAGCTCGGCGATGCCGGACATCCCGCTTCCACCGATGCCGATGAAGTGGATGCGGAGGAACTTGCCGCGGAACATCATCGGGTTGCCTGCACGCTACCGGGCGGCAACCGCAACGGAGGGCGTCCCTGCAACGCCAGCCAGAAGTCCGCCATGCCCTTGAACGCCGCCGGACGCTCGACACGCTCCGCAGAGATCGACAGCAGCACGCCGATCGCCGCGAGGTTCATCATCATCGCGGTGGCGCCGTAGCTCATGAACGGCAGCACCAGCCCCTTGGGCGGCACCACGCTCATCACCACGCCGAGGTTCAGACAAGCCTGACCGACGATCATCACCGTGAATGTGCTGGCGAGGGTCGCGCCAAAGGCGTCCGGCGCGCGGCGCGCGATCCGGAACCCGACGACCGCCAAGCCGAGGTAGCACAACACCAGCGCCAACACACCGATCAGTCCCAGCTCTTCGCCGAGCACCGCGGCGATGAAGTCGTTGTAGGGCTCGGGCAAAAAAAGCAGCTTGGCGACGCTCTCTCCCATGCCACGCCCGACGAGCCCACCTTGGTGCATCGCTAACAGAGACTGGCAAACCTGGTAGCCATCGCCAGAGCAGTCCGCAAAGGGGTCGATGAAGCTGGCGAGTCGCTTGATTCGGTAGGGTTCGGCGACCGCGACGAGCGCGAGCACCACGGCGCCGAAGCCGGCGAGCACGCCCATGAACCACGAACGCAACCCCGCCAACGCGTACATCACGCCGCACAGCACGGCGACGATAGCGGTGGAGCCGAAGTCCGGCTGGGTGATGATCGCGAGCAGCTGGGGGACGACGATCGCGATGGACACGCCGAGGGTGCGCGGATTGTTGACGTCGCCGCGGTTGCGGTGAAGCCAGCTGCCGAGGGCGATCAACGTGGCGAGCTTCGTGAACTCGGCAGGTTGGAAGTGCAGAGGTCCAAGCTCAATCCACCGGGTAGCGCCCTTGGCGGAGTGCGAGATCCCCGGCACGTGCACCATCACCAACAACACCAGCGAGGCCATCCACAGGCCCGGCGCCCAGTCGCGCAATCGGCGGTACGGCGTCATCGCCAGCACGACCATCGCGGCAACGCCGAGCACCACCGCTACGCCCTGCCGCACCACGTAGTGCCAAGGATCCTTGTAGGTCTCCGCCGCCTGAAAGGCACTTGCGGAGTACATCATCAGCAAGCCCCACGCGACCATCGCCGCCGTCAAGCAGATCAACCAAAGGTCGTAGCGACGCGCAGCAGGCGCGGGAGTCGGGATTTCCGGAGTCGTCATGGCAGCAGTCCCCTCACCCGATCGGCAAAATGCCGACCACGGTGTTCGTAATCAGTGAATTCATCAAAACTGGCGCAGGCGGGCGAGAGCAGAACCGCGTCGCCCGACTGGGCGAGGGAGGCTGCGACCTCCACGGCGGAGTCAAGCGAGGGCTGACGCACCGGCGCCAGACCGGCGCGCTCCAAGCCTTCGGCGATCACCGGACCGGCCTCGCCAAAGCACACCACCGCCCGCGCGGCGCGCAGCGGACCGGCGAGACGCTCGTAGTCCGCACCCGCTTTCCCGCGGCCGCCTAACAATACAACCGCCGGACGTTCGAGGCTGCGCAGCGCGACCAGCGTGCTCTCAATGTTGGTCGCTTTGGAGTCGTTGACCCAGTCCACGCCGCGGTGGTTCGCTACCCACTCCATGCGATGCGGGAGGCCGGCAAGCCCGCGTACGTCGATGCGATCGGCGGGTACGCCCCCACAGAGCGCGAGCAGAACCGCCGCCGCGAGATTTTCCCGGTTGTGCCGCCCTGGCAGCGTAAACCCGGCGAGGGAAATGGGCGATGCTCCAGGGATATCGTCGAAGCGCAGCTGCGCTTCGCCCCCGCTCTGCGCGTCGATCTTCACACCGGGGAACGCGTTGAGCCACGCGCGACGGCCGGGCAGCACCTCGCACAGCCGCTCGAGACGCGCGTCACCGCTCGCGAGGATCTGCCAATCGTCCGGCCCCATCTGGGCGAACATCCTGCACTTATGCGCGGCGTAGTTGTCCATGCTACCGTGGCGCTCGAGGTGGTCCGGCGTCAGGTTCAGGATCGCCGCCGCGCGGGGATGAAAGCCACCGGGGAGCTCCATCTGGTAGCTCGAAACTTCGACGGCCAGCGCATCGTAGTCGCCGTCCACTGCCTCCGACAACGCGAGACCGAGGTTGCCCCCCGCGAAGGTCCGCAGTCCGGCGCGCTGCAAGATCTGCCCGAGCAGGTGGGTGGTCGTGGATTTCCCGTTCGTGCCGCTCACGGCGAGCAGCAACGGAGGCCGCGCAGACGCAGCGAGAAGTCCTCCTGCAAAGCCCATCTCGCCCACAACCGGCACGCCTGCGAGCACCGCCGCGGCGACATCGGCCTGCGCCGCGGGGACGCCCGGCGAAACGACCACGAGGTCAGCCCCGAGGAAGTCTACTCGGCGATGTTCGCCGTAGACCGCCGTCGTTCCCTCCACCTGAGGAGCGGACGCACGCGCGTCCGTGCACGTCACCTGGGCCCCCCGCGCCACCGCCACGCGGGCAGCGGCCACGCCCGAGCGCGCCATGCCGATGACGGTCACGCGCCGGCCGGCGAGGCTGGCGAGCGTGCGCGCGAGATCGTTGGGGGTTGCAGGGGTCGGCATGAACGTTACCGAAGCTTCAGGGTGGAGAGCGCGACAAGCGCGAGGAGCGCCGAGATGATCCAGAAACGAACGATGATCTTCGGCTCAGACCATCCTTGTTTTTCGTAGTGGTGATGGATCGGCGCCATCAAGAACACGCGGCGCTTGAAGCGCTTGTACACGAAGACCTGAATCATGACCGAGAGGGTCTCAAGCACGAAGATTCCCCCGACCAACGCCAACAGAAGCTCGTGTTTGGTCAACACCGCCAGCATTCCCAGCCCGCCGCCCAGCCCGAGCGAACCGACGTCGCCCATGAAGATCTGGGCGGGGTAGCAGTTGTACCAGAGGAACCCGAGGCCGGCTCCGACCATCGCGAGGGCAAAGATCGAGAGCTCGCCCGCGCCGTCGACGTGGGGAATGTTGAGGTAGGCCGCGAATTCCGTGTGCCCCGCGACATACGCGAGCACCGCGAAGGTCCCCGCGGACGTGATGGTGCTGCCGATCGCGAGCCCATCCAGCCCGTCGGTCAGGTTCACGGCGTTGGAGGTGCCCATCAGGATGAACACGCCGAACGCCACGTAGGACCAGCCCAGCAGCGCCGGAGCTCCGGGGTACAGCGCGGCAAAGTCGATGACCGCGTGCTTGAGGAAGGGGATGTGGAAGCGGGCGTCCATCAAGCCGGCCTGGTACGCGTAGCCGAGCACCGAAGCGCCGATCAGAAACTGCCAAAACAGCTTCCAGCGGCCCGCGAGCCCATCCGAGCTGCGCTCCATGACCTTCTTCCAGTCATCCACAAAGCCGATCAACGCGTAGCCCAAGGTGACGATCACCACCATCCACACCCGCGGCTCGTCGAGGCGAGCCCACAGCAGCGTGGTGAGCGCGATGCCCAGATGAAAGACCGCGCCGCCCATCGTCGGCGTTCCCACTTTGTTTTCGATGTGCTCGGAGGGGCCATCGGTGCGGATGATCTGCTCCATCCGCTTGGCGCGCAGCCAGCCGATGAAGGTCGGATACACGAGGTAGCAGATCGAAAGCGAGGTCACCATCGCACATGCACCCCGGAAGGTGATGTAGCGAAACACGTTGAAGGCACCGCCCATCGGCAGCAGGAGGTGGTAAATCATCGGGGGCTCTCCTGTACTTTGCGGTGGACCGCTGCGAGCGGGACGTCTTCCGTCAGGGCGTCGTCGGGGTTCGAGGCTTCACGCTCCGGTCCTGGCGCGCCGTTTCGCCGCCAGTGGTCAAGCACCCGCTCCATGCGCGAGCCCCGGCTGCCCTTGATCAGCAGCGCGTCGCCGCGACACAGGGTCGCAGCGTCCAAGGATCCCGCGAGCGCGTCGACGTCCGCGTAGGCGCGCAGATCGCCAGCCCCTGAACCAAGCTGCTCCGCGGCGCGCACCATGCGCTCCCCGGTGACGCGCAGCGTGAGCCCCAGCGCTAAGCCAAGCCGAAGCACATCGAGGTGCGACTCCGCTTCGGAGATCCCCAGCTCCAGCATGTCGCCCAACGCCGCCACGCGACCATGGGGCAGCGCCGCGAGCGTACGCAGCGCTGCGGCCATCGAGATCGGGTTGGCGTTGTAGGCATCATCCAGCACCACGACCCCATGCACCCGCTCGATGCGGTTCCGCATCCCCTCGGGGCGAAAGCGCGCGAGCGAGTACGCCATCGTGTCCACGGGCACCCGGAGCACGAAGCCCACCGCCACCGCGGCCATCGCGCACTCCGCGAGATGCGCCCCGGGCACCTCCAACACCGCGCGCACGATGCCATCTGGGGTCTCGATGCGCATCCGGGTACGCAGCCGCTCGGGGTCCACCCGCACGTCGGTGAGGCGAATCTGGCAGTGCTCAGCGAGGCCGAAGCGCACCACCCGCACGCCAGCCGGGACCGGCATCGTCGCGATCAACGGGTCGTCGTCGTTCACGATGCAGACGTCGCCCGGACGGGCGCCGTCAAAAAGCTCCTGTTTGGCCAGCGCCACGCCGGCCAACGATCCGCAGCCCTCGACGTGAGCCGCGCCGACGTTGGTGATCACCCGCACTTCGGGCAGGGCGATCTCCTGCAGCAGCGCGATCTCACCGCGGTGGTTCATCCCCAGCTCCACGACCATCAGGTCTGCGTCCGGGGGCGTAGCGCACAGCGTGAGCGGCACGCCGATGTGGTTGTTCAGGTTGCCTTCCGTGTGATGCACCCGGCGATCGACGCCGGCCTTCAACACCTCGGAGACCATCACCCGCGTGGTCGTCTTGCCGGCGCTGCCGGTGATGCCCACCACCGGACCCGAAAAGCGCGCCCGCGCGGCGCGGCCAAGGTCCTGCAGCCCGACCAGCGTGTCCGGAACAACGACGACACCCGCGGCCCACCCCGCGGGCAGACGCGCGGCGTCCGACACCAAAGCACCGGCACAACCAGCGGCCATGGCGTGCGGCAGAAAGTCATGCCCGTCGAAGTTCTCACCGGACAACGCGACAAACCACGCACCGCTCTGAAGGCGACGGCTGTCGGTGAGGATGGGGCCGCCAGGGCCGTCCCGAAGGAGCACTCCGTTGGTTGCAGCGGCGATCTGGGAAGCATCGAAGATCATCGGGCCCTCTCTCGGCGTTCAACCAGCAGCGCGCGACAAACGGCGCGGTCGTCAAAGGGAAGAACGGTGTCGCCCACCGTCTGGGTGGTCTCGTGCCCTTTGCCAGCGACAAGCAGCACATCTCCCGGCGCACACATCGCGATCGCCGCACGGATCGCCTCGCGTCGATCCGGCTCGACCACCGCCGAACGTTCGGCTACACCACGCAAAATATCTGCGATGATCGCGGCAGGATCCTCGGAGCGCGGATTGTCGGAAGTGACGACCACGACGTCCGCGACCGCGGCCGCCGCGCCCATCGCAGGCCGTTTTCCAGCGTCGCGATCGCCGCCACAGCCAAAGACAACGATCAAGCGACCGGTCGTAAGGCGCCGCAGCACGGAGATGACGCTACGAAGCGCATCATCGGTGTGCGCGTAGTCGACGAACACCTCGAACCCTTCGCCGTCGGACACCCGCTCCAATCGACCGGGCACGCCGGGAAAGCTCTCCAACGCACGCACCATCGTCGTCTGGTCCATCCCTGCCGCGCGCCCGAGCTCCATCGCACACGCGATATTCTCCAGATTATAGCTGCCGATCAGGCGTGTATGAACCTGCTGCGCTCCACCCCCGGCATCCCCGAACGACAGGGTCATGCCGGTGATCGCCTCGTGAACCACCTCGGCCGGTCTGAAGGCGCGCACCCGCGGAGCAGGCAAGCCTTGCACCGCCGCGACGCAGGCGGCATCCGCCCCGTTGATCACGGCGACCCCGTCCGGGCGCAGCAGCTCGGTGAACAACCGCGCCTTCGCCGCTGCATAGCTGCTCATCGTACCGTGGTAGTCGAGATGATCGCGCGTGAGGTTGGTGTACCCAGCGGCGGTGAAGGTGGTGCCGTCCACCCGGTGCGCGGCGAGGCCGATCGAGCTCACCTCCATCGCGACCAGATCCGCGCCCTTGTCTCGAAAAGTGGCGAACAAGGCCTGTAGCTGCGGCGCCGTCGGGGTGGTGAAGCCCTCCGCGAGGCGCTCGCCGTTCAGCATGTGGCCGGTGGTTCCCACCACGCCCGCGCTCCAGCCCATCGCGTTCGCGAAGTGGGCAACGAGGTAGGTCACGCTCGTCTTGCCGTTGGTGCCGGTGACGCCGATCATCCGCAGCCCGTCGCTGGGGTTCCCCTCGCGAGCGGCGCAGAGCGGACCCAACGCCGCCGCGGTCGATGCGACCTCGACGATCACGACGTCCCCGCACGGCTCCACCGCGCGCTCCACCACCGCCGCTCCCGCCCAGCGCGGGATGTGATCATGACCGTCAAAGCGCGCGCCCCGGATCGCGACGAAGACATCGCCAGGCTGCACATCCTGCGCCCGGTCGGTCACACGTCCACAACGCCGAGACGCGCCGTCGCCATCTCCTGCGGAGACAGTTCGTGCGCGCATCGTCGGCGGGAGGGAGCCGATGAGCGAGGAGAGGAGCATGGGGGTTCTGCGGGGAGGGTCAGCGGGGACAGGGCGAGGAGACAGGGCGAGGGCGAGGGAAGGGAAAAGTAGCGGAATTACAGGGGGAAAGGGGGTCTACAGGGCGCCGCGATCTACGGAATACGGGTCGGCTGCTGCGGGCTTGACGATTGCTGGATCACTGGGGTGTGAGGCGGCGAAGAAGGCGGCCTCAAGGGGGGATGGCTCACCCCGGGGATGCGATACAGAACCACCGGAACCGCCCTCTGGGGGAGGACGGTAGGGCGCGCGTCCGCGGCACCCTGTAGACGAGATGAAAATGTGAAAGAGATTTGAAGTGAAAGAGATTTGAAAGAGAAAAGCGCTTCGTAAGTAGACGCGTGCGCGTCTAGTCGAACTTCAACGAAACCCGCTCGCCGGCGCGCACCGCGCTTCCCGCGACCGGGGACTGAGCGACGAGGCGGCCGTAGCCCTCCACGTCGAGGACCAAGCCGGTCCCGCCGAGCCCAGCGAGCGCCGCGCGAACGGTGCGGCCCGTGAGGTCAGGCATCACCCAACCGCCATGCCCGTCCCCCACCACTTCGAGCGGCGGCACCACGACGGGCGCCGCAGGGGCTTCGACCTTCGTGACCACCTCGACCGGTACGTCGACGGGGTTGCCGTGCTCGTCCACCGGCAAGTGCGGGGCCTTGTAGTGCACATTGGGATCGGGAGGGACCCCCAAATAACGCATCGCGAACGAGCCAATCTCGGAGAACACCGGCGCTGCGACGATGCCGCCGTACTTGGAGCCGATCGACGGGCTGTCGACGCTGACCGCGATGGCGATCCGCGGCTCAACCACAGGCACAAAGCCGACGAACGAAGAGATGCGGTCCTCGCCGTACCCGTTCCCGGACACCTTCTGCGCGGTGCCGGTCTTGCCCGCCACTTCGTAGCCGTCGATGCGCGCGCGGGTGCCGGTGCCGCCTTCTTCGGTGACGCTCGCCATCATGCGCGCAACCTGCCGCGCCGTCTCGGGAGACACCACCTGACGGTCTTCCTGGGGCTGGCGGACGGTCTCAACCTCGCCGAAGCGGTCGAGCACGGCGTCCACGAGGTAGGGCTTCATCCGCACGCCGTCATTCGCCAGCGCAGCAGCGGCCGCCGCGAGCTGCACCGGCGAGGCGGTGATGCCTTGTCCGTAGCTGGTGGTCGCGAGCTCAATGGGCTTGATGGTGTCGGCCTTGCGCATGCGCCCGGAGACCTCGCCCGGAAGCCCCAACCCGGTGGAGCGGGCGAAGCCAAAGTCCGACAGGTAGGTCAGCAGACGCTCGCTGCCGAGCATGAAGCCCAGCTTTGCGGCGCCAATATTGGAGCTGAACTTGATGACGTCGCTGACCGAGATCACGCCCTTGGGGTGATCGTCGCTGATGTTCTTACCGGAGATCACCCAGCTTCCAAGCTGACAGTCGATCATCGACTGGGGGGTGACCAGATGCTCTTCGATCGCGGCCGCGGCTACGAACGGCTTCATGACCGAACCGGGCTCAATCTGGTCCATCGCCGCGTGGTTCTTGAAGTTCTCCTGATTGGAGCGCGCCGCACCGTCGTTGGGGTTGCCCGCCGGCCAGCTCGCCATCGCGAGCACCGCACCCGTACGCACGTCCACCACGACCGCCATCGCAGCTTGGGGCTTCGAAGCCTCCACCGCGCGCATCATCGCCTCTTCCGCGGCGTTCTGGATCGAGCTGTCGATGGTCAAGCGCACCGAGTGGCCCGACTTCGACACGCGGTCGTCGTCTACGCCCGCATCCACGGCCCGGCCTTTGCGATCCTGGACCTGCACGCGGCGAAAGACCTCGCCGCGCACATCCTTCTCCAACACCTTCTCCAAGCCCGCGGCGCCTACGCCCTGAGCGTCGACGTACCCGACGAGCGGCGCGCCCGCCGATTTGCCCGGATAGAACCGCTGCGGCTCCTCCTGACCCCAAAGCTGGTCCCGACGAAAGCCCTGCGTGACCTCGCGCACGCCGGCCGGGTCCAGCCCGTCCGCCAGACGCAGCTCGACGAGCTTGGTCCCATTGGACTGCACGCCCAAGTGGTCGTGAAGCCAGGACTCCGAACGCCCGGTCAACGCCGCTAGTTTCGGCACCAACGCCGGGATCTGGTCATCCTTGATCGCCGAAGGGTTGATGTACAGCGCGGGAAGGCTGACGGTGTACGCGAGCAGCCGCCCCTGACGGTCGTAGATCGCGCCGCGAGGGCCGTGATCTTCTTTCGCGCCTTGAAACTGGTCGGCGCGTTGCTCGAGCCGCTCGTCGGGAATCGTCATCAGCCAGGTGGCGCGCACCGTCAAGCCGAGCGTAGCCAAGCCCACGCACACCATCGCCGCCATCGTGCGCGCTTCGCTGACACGAATCGCCATGCTGTCGGCGTCCGTCCCCATGCGAGGGGGCGCGCCCGCGAGGCGCTCGATCTCCTCGCGCATCGCAGCCCAAACCCCCTGACGACGCGCAGGCTTGCGCGAGCGACCGTTTGGAGGCGGAGTACGCGTGGGACGACGGGGAGTCATTTGGAAGCCGCCGGGACATCGACCACCGCGACCGGGGCCTCAAGACCAAGCTGCACCGCGGCCGCCTGAAGGCGACCGGGTTGACGCAGCATCGAGCGCTCCATCAGCAGCCGCTCACGACGAATCTCCGAGCGTTGAACCTCACTCCGAGCGCGATCCAGCGCGACCGCAGTCTGCTGCATCTGGCTGGTGATCGCGAGCTTGACCGCGCCGACGGCGCCGATCGCAAACAACACCGACAGAAAACGAATCGCGAGGCCGATGTCCTGCGAGGTCGCTGCCCGAACGTCGCTGCGCACGCCCGGAGACGCCACGGCCTGCGGGCTGCGCAGGTAGCGGAGGGGCATGAGGCTTGAGACTTTGGCGAGGATGCGACTCATGCGGACTCCTGGGACGGATCGATACGTTCAAGCACGCGCAGCCGCGCCGAGCGGGCACGGGGGTTCGGGTCCCGGTCCTCGCCTTTTCTCGCCTTGCGCTCGACGAGACGGAATTCAGGGGTCACCACCGGGTGCCCGTACACGTCTACCGGCGCCCCTACGCCGGAGAGCGCGCCAAAAGCTTGTTTGACACGACGGTCTTCGAGACTGTGGAAGGAGATCACCGCGAACCTCCCGCCGGGAGCGAGCCGAGCCGGAAGGTCGACCAGCGCACGGTCCAGCTGCCCGAGCTCGTCGTTGACCCAGATACGAAGTGCTTGAAAGGTGCGCGTTGCGCGATGGGTGCCGCGCGTCGGCGCTGCGACCGAAGCCACCGCCTCTGCGAGGGCGCGGGTGCCGGCCCACGGACGTCCAAACAGGATGACCTGCGCCACGCGACGGGAGTTGGGCTCATCGCCGTAGTCCCGGATGATGCGCGCGAGCGAGGCTTCGTCCATGCCGGCGAGCCGCTCCGAGAGCGGGGCATCGCGCTGGTCCATGACCATGGAGACCGGGCCGTCAGACTGAAAGGAGAAGCCCCGGTCCGCGCGGTCCAGCTGGGGCGACGAGACGCCGAGGTCGAGCAGGATGCCGTCAAGTGGGAGACCGGGCTCCACAGCGTCCAGCGCGCCGATCGCGTCGGCGAACGCCCCGCGGTGCACGCGCAGCCGGCCTCCTTCGAGATACGACCCGAGCCGCGCAGAGGCCGCGGCGATCGCCGACTCATCCCGGTCGAACGCGTCCAGTTGCACGCCACGCTCGAGCAAGGCTTCGGCGTGTCCGCCGCCCCCGAGGGTGCCGTCGACAAACCGCGCGCCGGGAGACGGCCGGAGCAGCTCCACAACGTCGTCGAGCATGACCGAGCGATGGTGAAAGGGGCGAGGCTCATTCACCCTCCACCCACGCGCGCCAGCGCTCGGCGTCCCACAGCTCGAGGCGGTCCAGGATGGAGACCAGGACGCAATCCCGCGCCAAACCCGCGCTCTGGCGCAGGCTCGTGGGGAGCACGAAACGACCATGCGGATCGAGCTCCAGCTCGCAGGCCTGACCGAGCCGCCGACGCTGCTTTTCCGCGACCGCAGGTTCAAACGAGTCCTCCGCCATCAGCGGGGCCTCGACGCGGTTGAACCAGTCGGTGGGCGTGTACCCCCGCAAGTGGTTCTGGTAGGGCGCCCACACCAACGAGCGCGTACGATCCCCGTCCAACTTGCCAAAAAGGCGCGTAGGCAACGTGACCCGCCCTTTCGGGTCCATGGTCAGCGGGGTGTTGAACGGCAGTTGGAGCACGAGCGTCCGGCGGTTCCACAGATTTACCACAGGACACCGCTGGAAACCACCGTTGGCGGCAAAGTCCACAAAATATTCAAATTGTTTATCTAAGTCACTGATATTGATGTGGTATTTAGCAAACGGTCCGGCCGGCCGGCCTGAGGGATAGAATCGGGCCATGTCTGACCTGCCGCCCCTCGTCCTCCTGACCGACTTCGGACACCGCGACGCCTACGTAGGCGTGATGAAAGGGGTGATCGCGACGGTGGTGCCGAGGCTGCCGATCATCGACCTCTGCCATGAAATCGCACCGCAGGACGTGGATCACGCGGCAGACGTCCTCGCTGAAAGCTGGTCGTGGTTCCCCGAAAACAGCGTGCTCGTCGCCGTGGTGGACCCCGGCGTAGGGACCGAGCGGCGCGCGATCGTCGCCCGAATCGCCGGGCGCTGGTTCGTCGGTCCCGACAACGGCTTGTGCAGCCGGATCGCGCCCGAGGACACCGAGGTGCGCGCGCTGCCCGACGCATGGGGCTTGCCGAAGCGCTCGTCGACGTTTCACGGTCGCGACCTGTTCGCCCCCGCCGGCGCGAGGCTCGCCGCAGGTCAGGTGCACTTCCACGACGCCGAGCCCCTCGCGGACTTCGTGCGCTTGCCCCCGGCACCGGACGGCACCGTGCGCACCGTCGACCACTTCGGGAACGCGATCACCAACCTCCCCGCCCGCGACCACGGCTTCGTGTGCTGGCGCGCCCACCGCGTCCCGGTGGTGCGCACCTACGGCGACGGCGTGCCTGGGGCCCTGGTCGCGCTGACCGGCTCGAACGGGGCGCTGGAGCTCGCTGTGCCCGGCGGATCCGCCGCCGCGCTCGGCGTGGCGATAGGGGACGCCGTGGAGTGGCAGTCATGACCCCGATGCAAGCCGAGCGGCACAGCGCGCTCGTTCGACTGCTGATCGCGATGGCCGGAGACGGCGAGCTCGTGGTCACCTTCTCGGGCGGCGTGGACTCCGCGCTGGTGCTCGCCGCCGCGGTGTCGGGCTTGGGCGACCGCGCTGTCGCGCTCACCGCGGTGTCCCCTACCCTCCCCATCGAAGAGACCGAAGCCGCGATCGCGCTGGCCCGCGAGCTGGGCGCACGCCACGAGCTCGTCGACGCCCACGAGCTCGACAACGAAGCGTACGCCGCGAACACCGGCGACCGCTGCTACCACTGCAAAACCGAGCTTTTCTCCCTCGCCGCCCAAGCAGCGCGGGCGCGCGGCGGAGCCCCGGTGGTCGACGGCACCATCGTTGACGACCTGAGCGGCCACCGTCCTGGCCTCAAAGCGGCGCAAGAACACGGCGTTCGGCACCCGCTGGTCGAAGCCGGCTACACCAAACAAGAGGTCCGCGAGACCGCGCGGGCCTTGGGCATTCGCGCCTGGGACAAGCCCAGTTTTGCTTGCCTCGGAAGCCGCTTTGCACCCGGAACTCGCGTGACGCTCGACCGCCTGCTGCGCATCGCGCGCGTCGAGACCACGCTGCGGCAAGAGGGCTTTCGCCAGTTTCGAGTCCGCTTCCACGCGCTCCCCGCGACGCTACCCGGCGCTGTCGACGAAGAACATGCGCGCATCGAGCTGGATCCCAGCGAGATCCCCAAGATGGTCGAGCCCGGCGTGCGCGAGCGGGTCGTCAACGCCGGTCGAGCCCAAGGCTTCCGGCGCATCTCCCTCGACCTTGAAGGCTATGGGGCGCGCCCCGCCTAAGCCTCCGCCCCGGTTACGCAGCGTTTCGCCTCTGGAGGCTCTTTGTCGGTAGCTCTCATCACCGGTGCATCCACCGGAATCGGAAATGCGCTCGCCAAGGAGCTCGCTCGGCGCGGCTGGGCCGTCGGCCTCGTCGCGCGGCGCGGCGAGCTGTTGTCGACGCTGGCGGCGGAGATTGAAGCGGCGGGAGGAAAGGCGGCGTGGGCCGTCGCAGACGTGACCGACGCGGGGGCCATCCGCGACGCGGCGCAGCACATCGCCGCTCGCCTCGGGCCCATCGACCTGATGGTCGCGAACGCGGGAACCGGGCTCCCGACGCGCACGACGGCCGTGCCCATCGACGCGTGGATTCAGATCCTGCGGCTGAACGTCGACGGCGCGATCTACAGCGTCGGCGCCGTGCTCCCCGAGATGGTCGCCCGCAAGTCGGGCCACCTCGCGGTGGTCTCGAGCGTCGCCGGCTACCGCGGCCTCCCGATGAGCGCCGCCTATTCGGCATCGAAAGCGGCGGTGACCACGTTCTTTGAGTCGTTGCGCGTCGACCTGCGCCGGCACGGCATCGCCGTCACCGCGATCCACCCCGGCTTCATCACGACGCCGCTGACCGCCAAGAACAAGTTCCCGATGCCGTTCCTGATCAGCGCCGAGCGCGCTGCGGTGCTGATCGCCGACGGGCTCGAGCGCCGCCGCAGCGACATCACCTTCCCGTGGCAGATGCGCATCGTGATGCGTTGGGTGCGATACCTTCCGAACGCGCTGTACGACGCCATCCTGTCCCGAACGCGGGTACTGTGAGCCGGTCATGCCCGTAAAGTCACGACGCGCGGGTGCAGGTTCGAGCGCCACGCAGCGCAGCGCGCCCGCAGGCAAGGCCGATCCGAAGTCTGACCAGCTGCGGAAGATGTCGAAGAAGCTGGGAAACACCCAGGTGCAAGCCGTCATCGGCGCGAACAACCAGCAGCGCGACGCGATCTACCAGTTCATCGTCGCCCGCCTCCAACGCGTCCGCAGCGTACAGAACAAGGAGCTCGCGGCGATGCAGAACCACCGGGTGTGGTTCGACGAGGTCGCCCACAAAAAAACCGGATTCACGCTCCCCGATCCTACGCGATGGCGCACGGTCGCCCGCCACTACCGCATGGCCGCACAATCGCTGGCGCGCGGGAACATCGGCCAAGCCGTTCAACACCTGGACCGTGCGATGCACGCTGAAAAAGCCGCGTTCGCAAGCCTCCCTGCCCAAGTGAACTTGGACCACACCTTCGACAACGACGCGAGGTCCCCCACCGCGCAGGTCCACGCCGGCGACGGCTGCACGCCCCGGGAGGTCACCGAGGCGGTGCAGATCGCCGAGCAGATCGAGCGGGTCGCGGCGTTGTCGGAGCCCGAAGGCCTGCCCCGAAGCCGAAAGCCGTGGTGGGGCACCGAAGAATCGGAGGACGACGAGGAGAACAAGAAGAAGAACGGCGACAAGAACGGCGACAAGACCGGCGACAAGACCGGCAGCAAAAACACCAACGAGGCTGGCGAAAACAAAAAGGGCGAGTCGACGGACGCTGCTCAGCGCGAAGAACGCGTTGAAGAGCCCGTCAAAGACAAAGAACAAGACCAAGCTCCCGAACACGCCGAGCCCGAGGTCAGCCTCTCGCCACCGCGCGCAACGTCGCGCACAAAGACCCCCCGCGGCAAGCCACCCGCCTGATCCGCTACGCCGTTCCGCCGCCTCGAATCGGCAGCAGGCCCAAAGTTCGCAGGCGCTCGCCCACCCGGGGAGATCCGGTGCGTATCCACTCCTCGTAGAGCCGGATGGCGTCGGTGTCCGACCGGACGGCGGCCTCGTCCCGAACCTCAGCGATGACCTCCGCGCACGCGTCATAGCGCTGGGCCAGCTCACCGAACACCGGCGCGAGGGTGTCATCACCGGGAAACATTCGCTCCAACCTTTGGTACGCGCCACCGCCCATCCGCGCGCAGTAGTCCCGCGAGAGCCGGCGCCGCGCCAGCTGCTCCCGAAAAAATCCGGTGAGCAGAAGCGAACAATCGCCGAGTCGCTTGAGCAGCGTGACCGCCTGACCGGGAGGAGCCAGCGCAGCCTGAACGTGCAGCTCAGCGAGGGTCTCCCCGCCGGATGGGGTCGGCTCTTCGTCGTGGCCGACCTCCGTCAGAAGCTGCGCGAGGTAGAAAAGGGCGCGGTCGCTGACGCCGGCGCGCTGATGCTCGGCCGCCTCGCCCACACGATCGCGGAAAAAGCTGAAGAGATCGGTCTGGATCGCAATTCCTTCCGACAAAACGAGGGTCACGAATCACCTCCACAACAGCGGTTTCTGGGCCCGGCACCTTGACGTGCCTTTTCTGCGTGCGTACCCCATGCGGCGTCACGGAAGCGTTCGGTCGTCAGACCGGGGCTCGGATCGGACCACCGCACCGAGCTTATGCAGCTTCTGCAACCATTAGTGGAGAATCTCATGACTGTTCGCCCCCTGTTTGACCGCGTCCTGATCAAGCGCAACGACGAACCTACCCGCAGCAAGGGTGGATTGTTCCTTCCGGAAACCTCCAAGGAGAAGCCCTCCGAGGGCACCGTGCTCGCCACTGGCGAGGGCAAGCTCTCCGATGAAGGCAAGCTCACCCCGCTCACCGTCAAGGTCGGCGACCGCATCGTGTTCGGCAAGTACGCCGGCACCGAGATCAAGGTCGATGGCGAAGACCGCATCATCCTCCGCGAGGACGACATCCTCGGCATCATCGACTGACTGCCGATAGCCCCGGGAGCTCCGGGTCTGCCCGTCTGTCCGTGCGCGGTGAGGAGCACTTCCATACCGCCACTATACCGCTGAATTTTCAAAAGACCTTTCAAACCCATCCCTACCCATCATTCGGAGGCCACCATGGCTGCCAAACAAATCCTCTTCGACGTCAACGCCCGCAACAAGATCCTCGCCGGCGTCGACACCCTCGCCAACGCCGTGAAGGTCACCCTCGGGCCCAAGGGCCGCAACGTCATCATCGAGAAGTCCTGGGGCGCCCCCGTCGTCACCAAGGACGGCGTGACCGTCGCCAAGGAAGTCGAGCTTGAAGACAAGTTCGAGAACATGGGCGCGCAGATGGTCAAGGAGGTCGCCTCCAAGACCTCCGACATCGCGGGCGACGGCACCACCACCGCCACCGTGCTCGCGCAGGCCGTGTTCCGCGCTGGCGTGAAGCTCGTCGCCGCCGGCCACAACCCGATGGACCTCAAGCGCGGCATCGACAAGGCCGTGTCCGCCATCGTGCTCGACCTGAAGGCCCAGTCCCGCCCCGTCGTCGACAACAAGGAGATCGCCCAGGTCGGCACCATCTCCGCGAACGGCGACTCCGAGATCGGCAACATCATCGCGGAAGCGATGGCGAAGGTCGGCAAGGAAGGCGTCATCACCGTAGAAGAGAACAAGGGCATGGAGACCGAGCTGAAGACCGTGGACGGTATGCAGTTCGACCGCGGCTACATCTCGCCGTACTTCGTGACCGACTCGGAGCGCATGGAGGCCGTCATCGACGAGCCGTACATCCTCATCCACGAGAAGAAGCTCTCCACGATGCGCGACCTCATCAAGCTCCTCGAGAAGGTGCACGCTGCGGGCAAGCCCATCGTGATCCTCGCTGAGGACGTCGAGGGCGAGGCGCTCTCCGCGCTCGTCGTCAACAAGCTCCGCGGCACCCTGCAGGTCGTGGCCGTCAAGGCTCCGGGCTTCGGCGACCGCCGCAAGCAGATGCTCGAAGACATCGCGATCCTCACCAACGGCCGTTTGATCGCTGAAGAGCTCGGTCTCAAGCTCGAGAACCTCGGCTTGAACGACCTCGGTCGCGCCAAGCGCATCGTCATCGGCAAGGAGAACACCACCATCATCGACGGCGCCGGATCTGCCGAGGCCATCAAGGCCCGCATCAGCCAGATCAAGGCCCAGATCGACGAGACCACCTCCGACTACGACCGTGAGAAGCTCCAGGAGCGCCTCGCCAAGCTGTCCGGCGGCGTCGCGGTGATCCGCGTCGGTGCGGCCACCGAAGTCGAGATGAAGGAGAAGAAGGCCCGCGTTGAAGACGCGCTGCACGCTACCCGCGCAGCCGTCGAAGAAGGCGTGCTCCCCGGCGGCGGCGTCGCGCTCATCCGCGCGCAGCACGTCCTCGCGGGCATCGACGCACAGGGCGAGCAGCGCTTCGGCGTTGACATCATCCGTCGCGCCGTCGAGGAACCCCTCCGCCAGATCGTGCAGAACGGCGGCGGTGAGGCCTCCATCGTGCTCGACAAGGTGCGCAACGGCACCGGCGGCTTCGGCTACAACGCTGGCACCGGCGTGTACGAAGACCTCTACGCGGCCGGCGTCGTCGACCCCACCAAGGTCACCCGCGCGGCTCTCGAGAACGCCGCTTCGGTCGCGTCGCTGCTCCTCACCACCGAAGCCATGGTGGCAGAGTTCGTTGAAGAAGAAGACGGCGGTGGTCAGGGCGGCGGTCACCACCACTAAGCGCTGAGCTTCGCTCTGGCCTATGGCCCGAGCGACACCCGCATGGCCTCTCCGAGCACCCTCGGAGGGGCCATTTGCGTTCCTGCGGCCCGTTATTTGGTTAGAGCGGGGCATGGTCATCCCCACGCGGCTCCCCCTCTTCTTGCTCCCGCTGCTGTGCGCGTGCGCATCGCGCTGGGGCGCGGTGGACGGCGACGCAGACTTTCCGACGCCGTCGGACCCGGTAGCGGACATCAACCCGATGATCGGCACCGGAGGACCAGGATACCGAGTCGGCTCAGCGAGCCCCGCAGCGACCACGCCGTTCGGGTTGGTGAAGCTCGGGCCCGACACCGCGCTGGAGTGGGGCGGAATCGGCGCCCAGCACTGCTCCGGCTACTACTACGATGACACCTACGTCGATGGCTTCAGCCACGTGCGCTTGCACGGCACCGGCATCGCCGACTATGGCACGGTGCTGATGATGCCCCGGCTCGCGGACGCAGCCGAGCTTCCGGACACCCTCCGCGACCCCGACGAATGGCGCGAGGCCTACACCCACGAAAATGAGACTGCCGAAGCCGGCTACTACGCGGTCACGCTCGACAACGGCATCGGCGTCGAGCTCACCGCATCCCCGCACGCCGGCTACCACCGCTACACCTTCCCCAACGGCTCCGCCGGCGTGCTCATGTTCGATCTCGAGCACGTGCTCGGCGGAGGAGGAGCAGGCGGCGAGGTCACCGTCGATCCGGCGACCGGCACCGTGTCTGGATGGATGCTGGATCAAGGCAGTTTTGTCGGTGGCTTTGGCGGGTTCAAGACCTACTTCTACGCCGAGGTCGCCGAAGGGTTCGCGACCGGCGGCTCCTGGAACGGCGGCGCAGATGTCGGAGCTTGGATCTACGCCAACACTTCAGAGGTCAACGTCAAGGTCGGCATCTCGTTGGTCAGCGTCGAAGGCGCGATGGCGAACCTGCGCGCGGAGGACCTCAGCGACTTTGACGCGCAGGTCGACGCCGCACAAGAGGCCTGGCGCGCGCCGCTGTCGCAGTTTGAGGTCATCGATGGAACCGAGGACGAACGCGCACAGTTCTACACCTCGCTGTACCACATGTTGCAGATGCCCACCGACCAGACCGATGTGGATGGCCGCTACCTCGGCTTTGACCAGCAGGTGCACGAAGGCGAAGGCTTCACGTTCTACAGCGACATGTCGCTCTGGGACACCTACCGAACCGCAAACCCCGGCTACATCCTTTTTTATCCGGACAAAGCCCGAGACTTTGCGCAGTCGCTGGTGACGATGGCTACGCAAGGCACCGCCCTGCCGCGATGGCCGGCAGCGAGCGGGGAGTCGGGCTGCATGCTGGGCTCACCCGCCAACGTCGTCCTCGCCGAGACCTCGCTCAAGGGCATCCACGGATGGGACGAAGACGCCGGCTACGAAGCGGCGGTCTCGCTGGCGCTCGGCGAGGTGCGCGGCACCTCCGACGATCCGCCCGACCCCGACACGCTCGAGCGCTACGGCTACCTCCCCAGCGACCAGTTCGGATCGAGCGTGGCGTGGGTGCAAGAGGTGGCGTGGGCGGACAACGCGCTGTCCTTGTGGGCGCAGGCCCGCGGCGACGTCGAGACCGGCGCGCACTTTGCGTGGCGCGCGCGGTTTTGGAAGAACCAGTACGATCCGACCGTAGGCTTCTTTCACGCGCGCAAGGCGGACGGCAGCTTCGAGGAGCTGTCCTCAGAGACGGCGTGGCTGGACGAGTACACCGAAGGCAACGCCTGGCAGTACCTGTGGCTCGCCGCCCAGCCCGCCGAGCTCGCCGAGGTGCTCGGCGGGGAGGCCGCAGCGCGCGCCAAGCTGACGACGTTCTTCGAGGAGGCCGACCGCGAAGGCCTCGTGCTCGGGCCGGCAGCCTACTACTGGCACGGCAACGAGCCTGATCTGCACGCCGCCTTCTTGTTCGCGCTGTGGGGTGACCGCGACGGCACCCTAAAATGGCAGCGTTGGATCGAAGACGAGCGCTACGCCAACGCGCCCGACGGCCTCGCCGGCAACGACGACGCGGGCACGCTCGCCGGCTGGTACCTGTTCAGCACCCTTGGCTTCTACCCGATCTCGGGCACCGACACCTACGTGATCGGCGCGCCGAGGTACACCGCCGCGCGCTTCGCGGTGATCGACCCGGAAACTGGCGAGAACACGGGCTGGTTCACCGTGCGGCGAGTCGGAGACGGCGACCACATCACGAGGGTCACGCTGAACGGCGTGGAGATCACGCGCCCGTACCTACGCCACGCCGAGCTCATCGCCGGGGGTGAGCTGCGCGTCGAGGTCGAGTGAGCCGAGCCGACGCGTAGGCGCTATTTCGAGAAGACCATGGTGAACGGCAGGCCGCCCGTACCAGCGGGGCTCAGCCATAGGCTGTTGCCATCCACACAGAAAGGCAGCTCGGCCACGGACCCGGAGCTGGACTCCACCGTCAGGTTATCGCCGTCGACCGACCACATTCCCGAATCCGGGGAGCCGGTGTCGCTCTGCGTCACCGTACAGTCGCACCCATCCGACGCGTCCACGCAAGTTCCACCCTCCGTGGTCGCTTCGAGCTGCGCACAGGTAGCGCCTGACAGGCACGCGGTAGGCAGGTGGTACAGCAGCGTCATCGACATCGCCGAGAGGTCGGCGAGGTAGCTGGAGTCTGCGGAAAACTCGAGGGTTCCGACGATCGAGCCGTCGACGACCTGCGTGTAGCCGCCTTCGCAGCCCTCGATCGGCTGTTGGGTGGTGTCCGGACACACGTCCGTCGCGCTCCAGAACCCAGTGGGATCGCCCCCACAGACCGGCACCGCGCTGCAATCGGAGTCGGTGTCGGAATCCGTGTCGGAATCCGTGTCAGAATCGGTGTAGGAATCGGTGTCGGAATCCGTGTCAGCGTCGGAATCGGTGTCGGTGTTCGCGGCGGTGTCGTCCTAAGTGCCGGGTGGGGGGCTGTGCTCCCAACCCAAGCCGCCTACAGCGGCCATCCATCGCTGTACTGGCCGCTCTCGGTCCTCCCCAGCATCGCGACCAACGCATCTTCGAGCGGGTACTCAAGCTGATTCAGCGCCACCGCGAGGTCCTCGTGGTCCCAGACGCCCACCGGGCTCCACTGCAACGTACCGATGGGCACGCTCGTGGGCACCGCATCCAACTGCTCTCGTAGAATGCGATAGATCTCCAACGAGCGCTGTACCCATGGAACGACAGTGCCAGCCTGCACGTGGGATTGGGCGACCGTTGTAAGCCCATGCGCATCCCTCGTCTGCGTCGCCGCTCGAACCTGCGCCTCCAGAGCCTCGAGCTCGGCGAGCAGCGCCTCGCGTACAAACCCACGTGGTTCCAAACCCTCAAAGAACCCGAAACCCCGCCCGTCTCGCAGCGTAAAAGCGAGCTCACAACCTGTACGTTCTTTGACAAGGTGTTGTAGACGATCCATCAAGGACAAACAATCCCTAAGGCGCGTGACGCGCGTGGTCGCCATGACCTCCGCGAGCTCCCCGCAGAACGCAGAATCCGCCTCCAGCCCGTAGGCCGCGACGCACCTCCAGATGTCCGCGAGCTCTTCGACCGGGGAGATGAACGATTGTCGTCGACACGCCGCGGCGAGCAGGAGCTGTTTGAGCTCCTCTGGGTAGGAAGAACGGTAGTTGTCGCCGCTCCGACGCGCCGGCTCACCGCGCAGGTAAAGGCGAGCCGAGTCGGGCAGCGCGTAGTTCCCGTCGCCGGCGCTCCACCCCACGCGGCCGGCGAGGTGCCGGATGTACAGCTCCTCCAGCGCCGCCGCGTAGTACGGCTGCCATTGCGCGGCGTATCCCGAACAGTCCTCATCCTCCGCGGAAAATAAGCGAACCCCCGCCTTCCACATTCCCACGCCTACGGCTTCGGGTCCGTCCTCCCGGTAATACCACACGCCCAGCTCCAGCAGCGGGAAGCGCGCGCTGATGCCCTCGAAGTTGCTCTCATTCCACGGGCTCAAAAAGTAGTAGATCAGCAAGCACGGGCGCTTGCTGCACAACACCGCGGCACCGCTCCCGAGCTTGTTCCCGTAGTGCTCGATCGTCCAATCTCGGAGCTCCTCTTCGGACAGTTGCGCAGCGGGACGCGGCAGCAGCGACCGAAACGAAAAGTCCAAGCCGAGCTCCGGCTCCTTGGCCGTGCGCTCGAACGCGTCCACCGCCGCTTGCGGCCCTGAGACAAAAAGCAGGTTGTAGGTCCAAGCAGGCATGACACACTGGGAAAATCAGGAGATTGGGACTGGGCAGCCAGCGCACCTACTCTGCGGCAATTTCCTCGGTTGGCGCCAAGTCCACAGGCTCGCACATCCGCGCGATCACCCAATCTGGGTCATCCAGCGGAAGGTCGTGGCCCGCCGTCGGGTGCACATGCAGCGGGGCGCCCAAGCGCGCGGCCAGCCTTCGCGACGCGATCGGGGAGCACAACCGGTCTCCGTTGGAGGCCAGCACCGTCAACGGCACCGCAAAGCTCTGCGGCGCGCGCGCGCGGGCCCCGGCGAGCATCTGTCGAAGTAGGACCATCCGTCCGATCGGCAGCTCGGAGGCAAACCGCGCGAACACTGGCGCCATCGCGAGCCCCTGTGGCGTGTTGGACACCAGCGCGAGCACTCCCCGTTCCCGCGCCTCCAGATCGCGCCCCAACACTCCGCGCAGCGCCGTCCACAACGCGAACGGCGAAAAGCGCTGGAGCGGCCCCGCGAGATCGCTCGCCGAGGTGTTGCAGACCATGATCCGATGAAAGTCATCGGGCGCGACCTCGCCCCATTTGAGCGCGATCATCCCGCCGAGCGAAGGCGCAAACAGCGCCCATTCACCCTCTGGACGTCCAAAGCGCTCGCGAAGATCGGCGACGATGCCTTCCATCGTGGTCGGCGACGGCCGATCCCGTTCGGTGCCTACGCCAGGCAAGTCGAGCGTCCGCACCTGCCCGCCGGTCGCGCGCGCCAGCTGCTCGGGGAAGTCGCCCCAATGGCGCTGCTCCCGCACCAAACCCCTCAAGAGCAGCCAATTCATTGCCACACCGTCGTGCCGTTCTGAAACCGGTCCACCCAGATGATCTCGCACGCCCCGCCGCCGGTATCGCTGCGACTCGTGCTGGATTTGGCCAGCGGCTGCCACGCCTGATCGAAGATGGTCACGAGGTAGCCTTCAATCGCGACGCGGTCCCCCACGCGAGCCCATCGGACCGCGCGGTCGATGTTGCTGTGCCCCTCGGCCGGGATCAGGTGCTGGTTGCCGACGTGCGAGGTCACGTAGGCCCGATCGGCATCCGACACGGGCGCATCGCTGCGCCAGAACAACCAACGATGGTCCTGGTAGAAGGTGTACCGGCTCTTCAAAGACTCCACGCTTGCTCCCCACGCGATGCCGATGTCGACATCAAAAAAGTCATTGGTGAACGCCAATGCATAGACCGACGCCGACACGACCTCGCCGACCACACGGTAGCGATGCGTCTTTTGGATGTGAAACGGCGCCCCCTCCCGCTCGATGTGAGCGGTTTGTGGACTATCCAGCTCCTCTTGCAGCGGTTCGTCGCCCAAGCTCAGCGCCGGAGCGGTCAGACCGCCGGTAGGACACCCCCGAAACCACCGCAACGCGTACGCCACAGCGACGACCACGAACAGCAATGGGGCATACCGACGCACGCCCACGCCCTATCGCACCCGAACTACGGCACCCACTCGAGCTCAATGTGGTAGGGCTCGTCTCCGGGATCGCCCGAAAAGGCCAGCGACACCACGTAGTAGGTGGTGTCGGGCTCGAGCGGCACGAAGGTCTCGCAGAACTCGGGGTCCGACGCGGTCTGACAGGCGTAGTCCTGCAGGTCGATGATGCCGTAACCGTCGTAGTAGCCCCACACGCCGAAGTCGATGTCGGTCACCGTAGTCGGCCAGCCGGCGGTCATCCGCGCGTACATCGGCTCGGGGACGGTGAACGCGTAGACGTCTGCGTCGTTGCCGTCGTTGCTCGTTGCCCCGGTCATGGCCGCGACACCGTCGATGATGTCGACGTAGCCGAGCCCCGAGAGCATGCCGAGGTCTTGGATGACCGACGCGGCAGGATCCAGCACGCCGTTGGCATCGACCGCCGCGACGGTCACGTCCGGCATGGTCTCGGTGGCTTGCACGCCGATCACCTTGGGGAACAGCCCGTCGAGGACGAGCGCGGTCTCGACCTTGGTGGCTTTGTCGGTAGCGCTGGTCTCGACGGAGACGGTGCTGTAGAGCGCACCGGCGCTGGGAGATCCGTTCAGGTTGGTGAGCGTGCCTGCGGTCAGGTAGATCGTGCCTTTCAACGCTTCGTCTACCGCCGGAGACGGAACCGCGGCCTCACCGCTGGTGTCTACCGGCGCTGCGGTGTCCACTTCGGGCATCACCACCGAGCGCAGATACAGGATCTCGTACGTGCCCGACCACGTGGAAGTCGCCGCGTCAAAGGTCCAGTCCTGAGCGGTGGTCCCGCCGACGGGGTCCGACGCGACCGCCGGATCGCCTTCGAGGTACGCGCCGACCATCACCGTGCCCGCGCCCGGAGCCGAGCCCGACAGCACGACGCTGTAGGGGACTTCGACGTCGCCGTCAGCGTTGCTCGCGCCGGCGATCACCAGCACGTACTCGGTGCCCGCGACCAGGTCGGCCTCGACGGTGTACAGCCCTGCGCTGCCATCGGTGGAGCCGCCGGCGAGGATGCCTTCGCCCGTGGCCAAATCGAGCGTGGCGGCGTCGGCGATGTAGACCTCGTAGACGACGGCATCGGCGCCGGCTGCGGTGTCGGTGCTCGCTCCGGTGGTAAACGAGAGCGTGGCCGAGAACGCGCCGTCCGCGACCGGCGAGAAGCCGTATTGGTCGGCGTCCCCGTAGATCTCGTTGTCGTCCGGGCCCGGATCGCCGACGTCCGGCGTCCAGGAGCTGGTGTTCCCGGTGACGACCACGGCCCGGTAGGAGAGCGCCGTAGCGCCGTCCTCACCGAGCGCCTGAGGCGCATTGTCATTGGGCGCCGTGCGCGGATCGATCTCCTCCACTGCGCCGGGAGGGATCAGCAGCGTGCCGGTGAGCACGGTGTGGTCGATGCCCGTCTCCGGAGTCGCGCAGCCCGGGAGCTGGACCGCGACGAGCGACGCGGCGAGCGTCACGAGGGAGCAAACCGAGGTGCGGGTAGCGAGAGTCAGCAAGGTAGCGGAACGCATCAGAACTCTCCACGAAGCCCGAGCTGCATGTAGCGCGGGGCCTGACGGGTGATGGGGTTGCCAAAGATGGGGTTGCCGTCTTCATCGGTGTAGACGCCGGAGCCGGAGTCGCTGCCGTAGGTGGTCTCAATGGAGGTGACGCCGCGCTCGTTGAAGAGGTTGAAGATCTCCGCGGTGATGTCCCACGTGGTCTTCTTCACCGCGAGCGTGATGCCGAGCTTGATGTCCAGCTGGCTCTCGGCGGCCATCCGGTAGGTGCCGTCGGTGGGCGCCTGCAGCAAGTCCCAACCCTGATTGTAGTTGTCGTAGTACACCTTGTTGTAGGGCGCGCCGGTGACAACATAGAAGTTCCAACCGTACAAGTACCCGAGCTGCACCGAGTCCGAGAGCTTGATCGGGTCGGGGTCGCGCATCGAGCCGATCAGCTTGACGCTGTGCGTGCGATCAAAGCTGAGCAGCCCAGTCTCGTACGGAGCCTGCTCGGGGTTGTCGAACACCGCCGTCGCGAACTGGGCGTCGTTCGTACCATAAGCCCGGCTCCAGGTGTAGGAGCCTAAGACCGAGAAGCCGTCCGAGAACTGACGCGCGATGCTGACCTCGAGATCGGTGTACTCGGTGAACGCCTCGTCCGGCGTACGAATCCGGTAGATCGACTCGTTCTGGCCGTTGCGGAACCCGACGACGTCGGTGCCGTCGGCGTTCCAGATCGCGTTGACTTCATCGTCCTCCCAGAAGTTCTGGGCGCGCTCGTAGGTGCCGGTGAGGTCGATCGCCCAGCCAGCGCCGAGATCCCGCGACAAGCCAACGTCGAACTCGTCGGAGTGCGGCGACTTCAGGTCGTTGCTGATGACGTTGTACGGCGCGTAGGACGACACTGGCTCGGTGCCCCAATCGCCCGCGCCGTCATTGGCCGACGCGTCCCACGCGTACATCGAGTAGCCTTGGCTCTGGCGGTGCAACAAGCTCGACACCGACAAGAACCCGGAGTCATAGAACCGGCCGTAGTAGCCGTGCGCGCTGGTCTTGCCGTCGCCGGTCAAGTCCCCCGCGAGGCCGAAGCGAGGCGCGAGCGTAGCCTTGGAGAACGCGAGCTCGCCGAGATCGTTGTTCAACGAGGAGTAATCGAACCGCAAGCCGGGCCGAATGGTCAGCCGCGGGATCGGGTTCCACACGTCCTGCGCGTAGGCGCTGACGAGCAAGCCGCTCAAATGCACCTTCTGCTCGTTGTCGTAGCGGATCTGGTAAAGCGGCTCGTAGGCGCTGGTGTCGGTGACGTCCCCGCCCTCTGGGTTGGCCTTGAAGGTCCAATCCTTGATGCCCGGGAACTGATCGTCGGTGACCAGATATTCGCCCTGCGCGCCGATCTTGCTCTGGTGCTCGCCCAAGAGGCTAAAGAACTGGGTCCAATTGGACTGCAGCGAGGCCCGGTAGCGGTGGGAGATCTCGCCGTACGGCGAGTCACCGCCGGAGAACTCGTCGGGGTTCCACGCGTCCCACGGGTCGTCAAGGCCGCGGATGCAGTCGGCCAGCGCATCGTCGCTCTTGGCGGCCTCGCAATCCTTGGCGTAATAAATGAGGTCAGACTTCTGGAAGTACGCTTGGGTCTGGATGACGGCGCGCCCGGAAGGCGTGAACAAGTCACCCGCGGAGATAGAGAACCCGCCCTGACGCCAGTTGCTCTCGCCGTTCGGGAGCGTGTACGGATCCTGCTCGACGTTCTTGATCCACGTCGGATCGCCCTGAGCCTGCAGCCAAACTCGGTTTTTCCCGCTGGGCTGCCATGTCAACTTGCCAAACCAGTACAGGCTCTTCCAGTCGCGGGGGTCGAGCGGCTGATCGGCCGGACGGCCCACCGACGGGTCGACGTCGGCGGCCTTCAAGAACATGTCGCCTTCAAGGCTCGCGAAGAACCAAAGCTTATCCTTGACGATCGGGCCGCCGAGGTTCAGCGCGAGGCTCTGGTTTTGGTACTCACCGAACACCTCGCCATCGAGCGGCTTGGCGAGGCGCAAGGGCGCGGCCGAGTAGAGCAGCTGCGCGTCGCCGTGGAATTCGTTGCCGCCCGAGCGGGTGACGATGTTGATCGCGCCGCCGAGCGAGCGACCGTACTCGGCGTCCATACCGCCGGTGACGACCTGCACCTCTTCGATCGCGTCGTAGTTCATGTTCTGCGAGAACGTGCCGGCGATCGGATCGGTGTTGTTCACGCCATCCAGATAGAACTGGTTGGAGTTATCGAACGAGCCGCGCACATTGGCGTTGCCCGAGCCGACGACGCCCGGCGCAAACCCGGTGAGCGACTGGTAATCGCGCCCGCTGTTGGGGATGTCGCGCATCGACTCCCGCGAGAGCACAGCCCCCGACGAGGTTTTGTGGGTGTCGACCACAGGCTTGGCGGCGACCACGTCGACCGACGCGGAGCCCGATGCGGGCTGCAGATCGACCTTCAGCTCGGCAGACTGACCGGTGACGACGAGGATGCCGGTCGCGCGGTACGGGAAGAAGCCGTCGACCTTGACCTCGATGGCATACTGGCCAGGAGGAAGCGCGGGAATCCGATAGTAGCCGTCGTCATCGGTGGTGGCCGTGGAGGAGCCCATCAGCCCGGGGCTGCTGGCGACGACCGAGATCGCGGGGATGCCGATCCCCGAGGGGTCAACGACTTGACCGCGGATCTGGCCGGTGACTTCAACCGCGAGCGCGGGGGACGAGGTCGAGAGGGCGAGGAGCAGGGAGAGCAAAATGATTCCTCGAAAAGTGCGACGAAATAAGACGACGGTGACAAAGCTGCAACGGGCGAGGATCGGGCGCGCTCAGGCGCGCTCAGCCGGATGCTGCGGCGGCGTCCAACGCAGCGTTCACGCCATCGGCCACCGCGACGGCAGCCTCCCAACCCTCGGGCGTCCAGTGGCCGAAACGATCCCCGCTCCACGAGCGGCTGACCGAGCAGCCTTCTACGATCCGCTGCAGCAGCGCAGCCGCCTCAGCGCCCCGCAGCCACTCCGAGGCGACGCCCGTCGGCGCACGCTCGTAAAATACCCGGTACACCGCGAGCTGCCCGACCTCGGCTGAACCCGTGCCCGCGGGCATCGGGCACAAGACCAGATGGCGGCGCTGGGGATCGATCTCCAGCGCGAGCGTGATCGGTCCATCGGGGCTCGGTTCGTAGACCTCGATGGTCCAGCGCGGGTTCAGTACCCGCCGCCCTGGAAGTAGCCCCAGTTGACCGTACCGGTGGGACGCAACGACGACGCCGCGTTGAGGTGCATCGCGCTCAAGTGAATCTTCTGCTCGCAGCTCTCCTGGGCGGTGTCGGGACAGTTGACCCGCACGCTGTCCTGTTTGTGGGACAAGGAGCCTTCAAAGCCGAGGTCCTTGGTGAACGACGCATCCATTGCGTACACGTCGTTGCTGGTCAGCTCGTCGCAGCCATCGACGGACACCGACTCGCCCAACTGTTTGCCAAGCGTGAAGTCGCCGCCTTTGGCGTTGTCCCCGACCAACAAGAGGCCGCTGAAGTCCATCACCATGCCGTCGGTGGTGTGGTACAGCGAAGCAAGGATCTGCTCCTCCTGACCAACCGCAGGGTTGTCCGGGTTGCAGGAGTCCTGCTTCAGCTCCGCGGTCACCAGGTACGAGCCATCGGAAGAGCTGCAACCTGCCAAACCCATCAACGCGGCGCCCAAAGCGACGATGCGCACCACGGGCAGTATCGAGTAGCTACGCATTAGTTTTCCAGGTACAAGTCAGGGTTGGAAGTCGCACGTTCCGCGGTGTACAGGGTGGTCATCGTGCACGTGTAGGCGTCCTCCCCGCTCACCGTCTCGGTATCGGAGACGAACTTGCCGGCGAGCGCGCCGCCTTTCAGGTTCGCGACGAGGGTGTACTTCTCCGAGTCGCGGTACGCGTCCCCCGTCTCTTCGTGCGACCAGTTCAGCGTGAGCGTGGAGCCATCGGGCTCGCCGACCAGCGGTTCTGTGAGGAGCGCAACAAACTGCCCATCGGTCGCCTTGTAGATGTCGACCCAGGTGTACTCCTGACCGGTGGCGCTGTAGCCTTCCTCCGGAGCGCAGTCGCCCTCGTAGGACGCCTCGGGATTCGAGGCGAACAACCAAGTCCCTTCGAAGGGACTCGAAAAACATCCGAGCAGCGACAACAAGAGCATGACCATGTCTCCGAATGTCGCGCACCTATTGAATTCGATGCCCCGCCGCAACCGTTTCCGCGTTTATTGCCGGTGCGCCACGCGCCGGTACGCCACCACCTCCCGCGGGAGCAGGAAGCTGGAGGATCGGTAGGTCGAGACCGCGACGACCCGCTCCCACTGTGGGTTTTCGCGCTCAAAGCGCTCCGGCCCGGCGCCGTACAAGCACAGGAGCAGGCCATCCGCGGCCTCATCCGCAGGGACCGCGCGGCGCCACTCCGGCGGCTCCACGAACTCCCACCAATGGCGTTTGGCCTCAGGCGGTCCAAGGGCCAGCGCCGCGCCCGTGCGCACCGGCACCGGCGCATAAAAATCCACCAGCGCCGCCAACGCAGCAGGCGGGAACGTCGTCCCCGGGGCATCGGCGACCACGTCGATGGCCGTCACGCCATCCTCCACCAACGCCATCGTCGCCGCCTGCAGGTTCACGCCCTGGTGGTACCAAACCACCGGTGCGTAGCCGCCGATCAGCAGCACGAGCCCCGAACCCGCCACGAAGCGGGTGATCCACGGCGACACGCGCGCCGCCGAGACCGCGAGCAGCACCCCCAGCGGGAGACCGTAGCGGGCGGCATGCTCGGCCGGGGCCACGAGGACAAGCACCGGCGCAGCGAGCAGCGCGCCGACCAGCAGGCGCGCACCGTGTTCTTCGCTCGCCCCCCACGCCCATCCGCGCCACGCGCGCCGAATAGCCGTCACCGCGAGCACCCACAGCGCCGGCCGGAGGTGAAGCGCGAGGCTGAGCGCCGCGCCCATCGAGATGTCCAGCGCGCGCAGGCGCGGCGGATGCACCAGCAGCGCGGCGAACCCCAAGCCGAGCACCGTCCCGACAAAGCCGCGGCGCGAGAGCAGCAGCGCGAGCGCGGGGCCTACGAGGAACAACGGCGCCGACACCTTCATCGACAGCGCCGGGAGGCACGCCAGCGCAGCCAAAGCCGCCCCACCAGGACCGCGTGCCCGCACCATGGCCCCCCACGCGAAGGCCAACGCCACGCAGAACGGCAGATCCACAAGCATCCAGCCGGACTGGGCTTGCAGCAGCGGGAACAGCACGACGCACCAGGCCGCCAACGCCGACGCACGCTGGGTGGCCGGGCCCGGAGGCCCCCAGCCTCGCGCCGCCCACCCGACGACGATCGGCAGGAGCACCGCCCATGCGGTCAACACGGCGTCGGCCACCGCCGGAGACTCGCCGAAGATGCGAAACGCCACACCGTACACGAAGGGAACGCCGGGGAACGCGTGGTGAAAACGTGCTTCCTCCCCAACCCAAGCGACCGCCGGCCAGTGCAGCGCGGAATGAATCGGGGCCCGCGCCACCTGCTGGGCGAGGGTGAAGTACGTGACCGTGTCGGGCTGTCCCTGCGCCACCTGCCGAAACAGCAAAATATGCAGCCCCAAGGCGCCCATCCACGCGGGCGGCAGCCTCCGAAGGCGCGTACTGGCCACACCGACCAGCGTCGCGAGCAGCAGCCCCCCTGCACCGAGGTGCCCCTGCACGCGGAACCACGCGAAGCTCTCGCTCCGGTTGGCCGCGCCGCCAAGCCACGCCCCCAGCTCGGCTACCACCGCGAGCAGCTCAGACAGGAGCATCTACCGGGAGATCCACGCCGGGGACGACACGCTGAGCACGTCGTCGACGTCCTCTCCGGTCAACAGGTCTTGCACCGCGACCGCCCCGCGGGGAAGCTGGGGGTGGCCCTCGAACGCGAGCCAGCCCGCATCGGTCTCCAACACGCGCCCGCCGGTGGCGTCCACCTCTACAAAGCTGGCCGGATCTGCCCCTTCAAGGTGCTGTGCGATCCTCCGAAACACCGCTGCCGAGGGCTTTTCCTCGGTGATGAGCACGTCGTCTTCGCGCGACATCCGGAACAGGGAGTTGGTCAGATAGCCGACAGGGCCGTCCGGACGGTTGGGGGCGTCGGAGAGCGTGTGCCAGAGCACCCGATCGGCGCCGCCCGCGAGAAATGCGCCGGTCACCGCGGCGACCATGCGCGCTTGCCAGGTATCGTCCACCCACGGCTGCTGGGACTCGGACGGGACGCTGGTCTCGGTGATCCAAACCGGCAGCTCCGGCGCGAGCGCGCGGGCGGTGTTCAGCGTGCGCTGCACCGCATCGAGGTTGTCCGCCACAAAATAGCAATGCAAGGACAGCCCGCCGATCGCCGCTCGTACGCCCGGGACCGCGAGCACCGCTTGCAAATAACGGCGACCCGCCGGCGAAGCGGCCCGGTAGATTCCTCCGGAGAGCACCAGCGCGCCGGGGTCGGCGCGACGGATGGCGGCGGAGGTGGCGAGCAGCACCGCAGCGTACTCGTCGGGGGTCTCGAAGCCATGGGCCTCGGCAGCATCGGGCTCGTCGGGCGGATCCGCGTCTTCCGCGGCATCGTCGCCCAGCCTGAGCAACCCGCCCTCCCCGCGGTCTCCCGCCCCTCGCGCGGCGACGGCGTTGTGCTGGTCGGGCTCGTTGTCGACCTCCCAGGCCACCACCCCGCGCAGCAGCCCCGGCATGTCGTCCAAACCGTCCCCATCGTAGCGCTCCACCACCCGCTCCACCCACGCGCCGTAAGCGTTCATGTCCGCGGGCAGGTACGTCGAGGTGAACGCGGCGGTGCGGCTCCCCGGCCAGGGCCCAATCACCAGCACGACGTCCAAGCCCGCCCGCCCTGCGATGTCCATGAACGCGTCCGCATCGCGCCAGTTCTCCTGCCAATCGCGGAAGTTCAAGTGCGGCCAGGTGTGGCTGTTGGCACGCACAATACCGGCGTGCAAGCTACGCAGCAGCGCGACGCGTCGCAGCAACGCCCCTCGCGCGGCGCCGCTGCTCCCACCGAGCTTGGCCAAACCTTCGTCCGGGGTGGAGATCCCCTCGTTGATGCCGAGCACGCGGGCCCCTTCGACGGTCGAACGCGCTGGCACTGCACGCACCGTGGGCGCCTCGTCAATGGGATCTGGAGGTCGCGCAGGATGGGTACGCGGGGGCGGAGGCCGCCGAGACAGGAACAATGCAAGGAGGAGCGCCAATCCCACCGCCACAGCGGCCACCACGCGCAGCGAAGGACGGCGAGCGGTGCGGGGATCGGGCCCAGACATCGGTGACAAGTCCTTGCCGCCTGCCCATAACCAAACCCAACGACGCATCCAAAGCGGTGCCCCGAAAAACTGGATATCGCGCACCCATGCTCGTGCTCCCGAAAACCATCGGCTCCCTGACGCTCGAACGGAAGATCGGCACCGGCAACGTCGCAGAGGCCTACCTCGCTACACAGCGCAACGGAAAGCCCGCGCTCGTTCGTCGGATTCTGCCGTTCATCGCGCGTGACCCCGCGCGCCTCGCGGCGATCGAAGCCCGCGTCAATGAGCTAGCCGGGTTTCGCCACCCCGCGCTGGTGCACGTGATTGGCACGGTCGAAGAAGGCGGCGAGACCTTCATGGTCGAGGATCGGGTCGACGGTGTCTCGCTGGAGCGGGTGATCGTCGCCGCACGCACACACAACAGTCGGATTCCGGCCAATCTTTTTCTCCATATCGCCGTCCAGGTCTGCAACGCCCTCGAAGCCTTGCACAGCCGCCCGAGCCCCTCCGGCGCAGATAGCACCCTCCACCTTGGCGTCAAGCCCGGCGCGGTGTTTGTCGCCCACGACGGGAAAGTCACCGTCGGCTCCTTCGGCCTGACGCGAAGCCCAACCTCGCTGCCGCAGGGCGGGGTCGCCAGCGCGATCACCCCGCGGATGGAGTACCTGTCGCCCGAACAGACCCACGCAGACCAGCAGATCACGCCTTCCTCCGACCTGTTCTCACTCGGCGCCGTGCTCTACGAATTGCTCACTCAGGAGAGCCTCTTCCGCGCAGAGTCCAATCTCCAGACCATCCACCGGATCCGGCGCGGCGAGGTCACCAGCCAGCTGCTCCGGGTGAAAGCGCGGATGCCGGGGCTCGACAAGGTGCTCTACCGGGCGCTCTCGGTAAACCCAAAGCACCGCTACCAGCGCGCGTTTGTGCTGCGCGAGGACTTGCGCGGGTTGATGTCCGGCTACAGCTTCGCCTCGCTACCCGAAGACGCGAAGGAGTGGTTGGCGCC
Source organism: uncultured Pseudomonadota bacterium (assembly GCA_903900265.1). Taxonomy (GTDB): domain Bacteria; phylum Myxococcota_A; class UBA796; order UBA796; family SXON01; genus CAIUMM01. Next base: position 43,884 of record CAIUMM010000072.1, on the reverse strand, counting down.
GTTGTTCGACGCCCAAGGCGTTCAACCCACCCCGTTCGTGCCCGCGCAGGCCAGCTACGCCGGCCCGTCGCTCGACCCCTTTGACAGCGCCGATGCACCCGAAGACACCGACGTCGGCTTCGCAGCCTCCGACGCCGATCTCGAGGTTTCCGAAGTGGACCTGCCGGTCGCGCCCAAGAGCGCCGCGGTCGCGAGCCTCCCGGACCCCACCGCGTCCAGCGCCGGTTGGGCGCCCGTGGTCGACGGCCCGAGCCGCAAAGCCAGCCTGATCGGCTTGTCCGACGACGAAGCCGCGCCGGAAAACACCGCGGCGTGGATCGCGCCGTCGGAAGCGTGGCAGGAGCACACCGCTGGGCACCTCGACGATGACGCCGCGTTCGAGGCCCCCGAGAGTACCGCAGGCTTTTTGGCCGCCCGCGACCTCCCCACGCACGCCGCACCGCCGCTCGAGGAGCCTACCCAGACGTCTCCCGGCGAGCCGCCGGAGGAACAACCCGTACCGCCGCCGCCGGCGGTCGAACGCCCCGCCGTCGCGCGGCCCGATCCCCGTCTCGGCGAGGAAGAGGCTGCGCATACGGAAGCGGAATTCGAGGCGCCCCCGCCGCAGTCCAAGGTGTTCTCTCTGGCGATCGTCGGCGGGCTGGCGGCGATGCTGATCTGCTCAGGCGGCGTGTACGGCGCCTATACTTGGGCGTTGAACGCGCGGGCCGAGCGCGTGGCCGCCGCGATGCAGACGGCTGCGCCGCCCGTCGTCGCCGCGAGCAATGACCCGGCAGCCACCATGGCCGAGCTGACGCCGCTCCCGCCCCCGGCCGACGCACAGGCCGAACCAACCCAAGCGAGCCCGGCGCCGGTCGCAGCGGCGCAACCTGAGGCCCCGCCGCAAGCCCGATCGAACGAGGAAGAACGGCGCACAGTCTCGCCCCAAGCAGTCTCGCCCCAAGCAGTCTCGCCGCAAGCAGCCGCGCAGCCCTCGACGCGGGTCGAGGCTACGGCACGCCCCGCAGCCGCGCAGCCCTCGACGCGGGTCGAGGCTACGGCACGCCCCGAGCCCGTCCCGCAACGGACCGTCGCCGCACCGACCACGCCTCCGCCGATCACCCGCGACGCCGCGATCCCTGGGCCCGCACCCCGCCCCACCGGGATGATCCGCCCGACCGCGCCGGTCGCCGCTTCGATCCCCAGCGTAGCGGCCCCCGCAGACGCCTCGCTGACCCTCACCCCCGCGGCGCTGAACTTCGACAGCATCGCGACCGACGCGCGCGCAGGCCGGCTCCGATCCGAAGACGCCGCCGCGCTCTCCGCGCTGCCCGTCAGCGACCCAGGCTACACCCGCGCTCAGGCGCTGTTGCTTTCGAACGCCGAGAAAAAGGGGGACGGGGCCGCAGCAGAGCGTGCGCTGCAAGCCCTCTTCACGCTCCCCGAAAACACCTACAACCCGCAGTTCCTCGCCGCGGACGCCCGCTATCAGGTGAACAAAGGCCAGTATGACAAGGCGTTGGCGCGCGCGCAGACCGCCGAGCGCTACTGGAGCCGGCTGCCCCCGAGTCAGTCGTTCGCGACCCGCACGCAGATCTACGAGGTAGAAGCCGCTGCTTGGCAGGGCAAGTTCTACGGTTCCAACGCCGACATGACCGCCTTGGACAACGCGATTCGCGGGTGGAACCGGTACCGAGAGCACGTCGCGAGCGCGAACCGCGCCGATCTCGAAAAGAGCGCCGAGGCGCAGATCACCAAACTTGAAGACATCCGGGTCCGACTCCAGGAATAGCGCACCGTCGCGTTAGTCGCGGCGATGCCCCACCTTGGTGAGATCTGCGCGCTGCTGGCCCCGATGGCGTGGGCGGTCGCGCTCATCCTGTTCAAGCGCACCGAGGGCGCTCCGCCGCTGGCGCTGAACCTGTTCAAGAACACCTTCGGGGTGGTGCTCCTCAGCGCGACGATGGTGGCCCTCGGCATCGCTGTGCCCACGGACCGCAGCGTCGAAGACTGGGCGCGTGTCATCGGCAGCGGGGTGCTCGGGTTGGCGGTGGCGGACACCTTCCTGTTTGAAGGCCTCAAACGCATCGGAGCCGCACGCTTTGCGCTCGTGGACACCACCTACGCCCCGATGATCGTGCTGTTGTCGTGGGTGCTCTTCGGTGAGGCGCCCACTACCGCCATCGTGGGCGGAGGCGCAGCGGTCGTGGTGGGGGTCACGGTCGCGAGCGTTGACCCTCGGGATCTGAAATTTTCGGGAGGCCGTGAGATCGCCATCGGCATGCTGTGCGCGTTCCTCGCCGTGCTTGGGACCGCTACCGGGGTTTTGATCGCAAAGCCCGTGCTGGTGAACTCCAACCTGATCGAGATCACCTGGACCCGGCTGATCGCCGGCCTCACCGCGATGATCCTGTGGGCGGCCGCTACCGGAAAGCTACGCGAAGCGACCACGGCCTTCCGCCCCGGGACCGACTGGAAAACCCTGGTGCCGGCTTCGTTCTTCGGCACCTACTTATCGCTGATCTTCTGGCTCGGCGGCTACAAGTGGGCGCCGGCCGCTGTAGCGGCCGTGCTCAATCAGCTCGCGACCGTCTACATCCTCGTGCTCGCGCGGGTGTTCCTGCGCGAGCGCATCGCGCCCCGTCAAGCCGTTGGCAGCCTGGTAGCTGCTACCGGCGCGCTCTGGATCGTGTGGAACCGGGCTTGAAGTAGCTTCAAACCCGGCCCTACCTGACCTACCCCGCGGCCTTGCCCATCAGCGCGGCCAGACGTCCGGCAAAGCCGGGAGCGTCCTCCACGTGACCTTCGGCGAGCTGCGCATAATCCAGAAGCAGCCGGCCGATCTGCCCGGCGTCTTCCGTCTTGCCCTCGGCGTGCAGGGCGACGAGCCGCCGCACCAACGCGTGCTCGGGGTTGACCTCAAGCGTACGCTGCGCCTTGGGCGCGTCCTGCCGCGCGGAACGAAGGATGCGCTCGAGGTTGGCGCTGACGCCCCACTCGCCGTCCACCAGCACCGCTGGGCTGTCGGTGAGGCGCTTGGAGGAGCGCACCTCGCCTACCTGACCGGTCAGCTCGGTGCCCAACCACGTCAAGAAGGGCTCGGCGACCTTGCGCGCCTCCTCGGCGATCGGATCCTCGTCGTCGTCCGGGAGATCGCCGCGGGCGACCGACTTGACCGGCGTGCCCTCGAACTCGGAGAGGTTCATCACCACCCACTCGTCCACCGGATCGGACAGGAGCAGGACCTCCCAGCCCTTCTTGCGGAAGCGCTCCAGCTGCGGGTTGGCCTTCATGCGCCCGAGGTCCAGACCGGTGAGATACCAGATGGTGTCCTGACCGTCTTTCATGCTGACCTTGTAGTCGGTCAGCGAACGCCAACCGAGCGCAGGGTTCACCGCGGCGCCGTCGACCGGCGCCGGCACCTCCGCGGTGGAGCGGAAGCGGAGCAGCGGGATCAGCTGGTCCTTGTTGTCCGTGTCCTCGGCCACGCCTTCTTTCAAGGTGCCGCCAAAGTTTTCCCAGAACTTGGTCCACACCACGTCGTCTTCGCGGGAGATCTCCTTCAAGCGACGCAGCACGCGCTTGACGAGCTGCTTCTTGATCGTCGTGATCACCGGCGTGTTCTGGAGGATCTCGCGGCTGACGTTCAGCTGCACCTCAGGCGCGTCGACGACGCCGCGCACAAAGCGGAGGTAGCGCGGCAGGAACTGGTCCGCGTTGTCCAGCACCATGACCCGGCGCTGATACAGGCGCAGACCGCGCTTGACCTCCGGATGGTCGAGGTCAAACGGGCGCTTCTCGGGGAAGAACAGCACCGACTGGAACTCGAGCGGCGCCTCGGTGGTGATGTGCACCCACCCCAACGGAGCCATGTAGTCATGGGAGATGTGCGTGTAGAAGCTCCGGTATTCGTCGTCCGTCACCTCTTTCGGGGAGCGCGTCCAGAGCGCCTGAGTCTGGTTGACGCGCTCCTCTTTCCCAGGCTCCCCGACGTACACCGGGTACTGCAAGAAGTCCGAGTGCTTCTCGACGATCTCACGAAGCCGGCCGTCGTCTAGGAACTCGGCGCACTCACTGCGCACATGCAGGATGACGTCAGTGCCGCGCACGGTGCGGGAGCCGACTTCGACGGTGAACTCGCCGCCGCCGTCGCTGGCCCAACGCACGGGCTCGCTGTCCGGCTCGGCCGAGAGCGACTCGACGACCACGCGGTGAGCGACCATGAAGCTGGCGTAGAAGCCCACGCCGAACTGGCCGATCAGCCCTTCGGGGGAGGTGCCGCGCTCTTTCAACGCCGCCGCGAACGCGCGCGTGCCCGACTTGGCGATGGTGCCAAGGTGCTCGACCGCTTGCTCGCGGGTCAGACCGACGCCGGTGTCGCGGATGGTAATGGTGCCGTTGTCCTTGTCGGACCAGATGCGCACCGAAGCTTCGGTGTCTGCGCCTTCGGAGCCATCGCCCACTTTGCGAAGGTCGCTACGGGAGAGCTCCATGAAGCGCGCGCGATCGATCGCGTCGGAGGCGTTGGAGACCAGCTCGCGCAGAAAGATCTCGCGATCGGAGTACAAAGAGTGCACGACGAGGTCGAGAAGCTGCTTGACCTCGGCTTGAAAGGGAAGGACGTCGGCCATAGAAATCTCCGGAAGGGAATGCGCCAACGGGTAGGTACGGACAGCGCCAGAGTCAAGGCCTGATGATCGGCACTCACGAAAAATTCGTGGGAATCACACCGTACACTGCCGAATAGTCTGGATTTTGAAGCAGCTGTTCGTGCGTGCCCACCTCGGCGACCGACCGACCTTCCTCTCGACGCAACCACAACACCTGGTCCGCTCGCGCCAAGGTCGACACGCGGTGGGTGCTCGCGAGCACCGTCGCCGGGGTGCCGCTGACCGTGCGCAGACCATCCCAGAAGCGCGACTCGGTCTCGGCGTCGAGCGCGCTGGTGGCGTCGTCCAGCAACAACAACGACCGCGAAGCGTAGAGGGCGCGCGCGATCTGCACGCGCTGCTGCTGCCCGCCCGACAAGGTCACGCCCCGCTCCCCCACACGGGTGCGTAAGCCCTCCGGCATACGCCGCAGGTCAGCGCCAAGGCAGGCGTGCTCGATCACGCCCGACACGTCGTCTCCGCCTGCGCCAAGGCGAATGTTGTCCTCCAACGTGACGGAAAAAAGCGCCGGCTCCTGCGGCACCCACGCTGCTGCCGGCGCCGAAACCCCGGCCCGCTCGGCGATGGCCGAGAGCAACGTCGACTTTCCGACTCCCACCGCGCCGGTGACGGCGATGAAGCTGCCGGGAGCGACACGAAGTCCTCCGGGGATTGCCAATGTCAAATAGGGCCGGACCAGCAGTTCCGGAAGCACGAAGGCACCGTCCGGCAGGGCTGCCGGCCGCGGGACCACGGGCAGGTCGACGATCTCCTGCAGCCGCCGCAAGCTGGCCGCGGCCTGACGACCCCGAACGACGAACGCGCCAAAGTCGAACATCTGGAAGACCATCGTCATCAAAAAGCCCGACAGGGAGGCGAAGGCCGACACCGAGACCGAACCGACGCGGATGCCAGCCCCGCCGACCAAGAGCAGCACGGCGAGCGCAAACTGCCACCCGTAGGCGAACTGCGCGAAAAAAAGCTGTTGGGCGCGCGTATTCCGAACTTCGGCGTCGGCTTGAGCGCCGGCGAGCCGCGCGAACGAGCGCTCTGCCAGCGGCTCCAGCCGACTGGACTGGATGACCCGAACCCCGGTGAACGCGTCGTGCACGAGGTTTCCGAGCTTGGAGATCGCCTCTTGCACCGCCTGCGAGGTCTGCGTCACACGCCCGCCGATACGCCGGTGCACAAAGAACAGCAGGGGGAGCGGCGCAAGGCTCCAGAACGTCAACTCAGGCGCGATCCAAAACATCGTCGAGGTGCACGCCAACACCACCATCACCGCCTCGACCGCACGAAACACGCCCGAACACAGGAACCACGAGAGCTTCTCTTCGGACAGATCGTCGGTCAACCGCGTGACGAGGTCTCCCGCACGCAGCCCGTCGAGCTTTCCCGCCAGCATCGCGACGTAAACACGGTCCCGAGCCACCCGCTGAATGTGGGCGTTCATCCACGTGCGTGTCCCTTGAACGAACATGTAGAGCACGCTCTGACCAACACCCACGACCAGCATGGCTCGGCCCGCGGCAGCGGCGTCCCCGGTCACCGCGGTGTCCATCACCACCTTCCAAAGGTACCCAAAGCCCGCTTGGAGCAGCCCGACCGTAGCGCTCCCTACGATCAACCAGAGCATTCGCGGTGTCTGGCCGCGCCACCCAAAGCGAAACCACGCCAGCACCAGGTCGCGGTCGCGGAACGGCGCAGGAGGGACAGACATCCTCCCGCGGCTAACCCTGCGGGCGCAAAGACCGCGCGGGTTTATCGCCCGGGCACGGGGCCCGACGCCGGCGGGCGAGGACCGCCAGGGCCGCGGGGCTCGACCACGGGCACGTCTTGCATCACCGGCGCAGTTCCACGTCCAAGCTCCAACATGCGCATCTCCAGCTCCGTCAGCCTACCGAACCAGCCCGGCGCATCCGCCAAACGCGCCTCGCTGTAGGCTGCAGCGGCGGGCGGCTGCAGCGCGCCCTGCATGTCCCACAGCACCACGTCGCCATCCAAGCCCACGGGCTCGCTCCCGACCACGCGCGAGGTCATCTGCACCGCCTCCAACCGAGAGCGCCGCTTGTCGGCGGGCGCGCCGCTGCGCTCCGCAGCCCGCGCCACCTCCATGTCGAGCTGGCTGATCCGCAGCGCCACCCACCGAAAGCCTCCGTTGGCGATGGCGTTGCGCTCTTGCAGCGCGAACGGCACCGCCCGCGCCGGAACCATCACCGCGCCCCGAAGCGCACGGATGTACCCGTTGGCCAGCCGAGGGCGGAAGTCGGCCGGCCAGAACGCCGGCGCCGTCTCGCCCATGCCGCCAAAGGTCGGCAGCTCGAACTCGGTCTGCCACATCAACCCATCGTGGGACACCTTGAACGGCATGAAGATGACCCCGCCGCCTTCCTGACGAAGCGAGGTCAACAACGGCGGCGACGCCGCGGCGTGCCAACTCAACGGCCACACCGCGACGAAGGCCTGTCCCGCGAGCGAAAGCGTGAGGATCATGGCGGGCAGCCACCGAAAACGCGCAGCCCAGGCGCCGAGCAGCAGGCAAGCGGGCACAAACGCGACCCCAAGCACCCGATAGGGGAACCACAAGCGATTGAAGAACGGGAGCACCCGATACAGCAACATGTAGGGCGTCCACAACACCGGCGGATCCCCAGCGATCAGGATGGGACCCACGGCGACCATCAACCCAACGATGAGCATCGCCGCCCAACGCGGGCGGGCCAGGGCCCCGCCGCGCCAAAGCAGAGCGAGCAGGAGCGGAATCCCCCACGCAGGCTGCAGCAGCTGCGGCGCCGACTTGGACTCCAGCAGCCAAAGGCCTCGGTACGCGGTCAACCCGCCCTCGCCGATGCCCGAAGGCGCATCAAAGATCCCGCCCGCCGCGGCCCCGCCGGGCACCGAGCCAGCCTTGTACGCGCCTGCCATCGCCCAGATTGCAGGAGTGACCAGCAAAAGGCAGAGCAGCGCGCCAACCACCCAGCGCGCCAGAGCCCCCCGACGATCCGGCGCATCCCGGAGCTCGAACGCCGCGAGCGGGAGCAGCAGCAGCACCAAAAAATAACCGTTGAACCAGTACGACCACCCAGCCATCGCCACCGAGAGCCCCAGCCCGACGGCGTTGCCCCAACCGGGCTGCCGCGCTGAGCGGCGCAGATACAAGACAGCAGCGGGGATGAACCACAAAAAAGCCTGCGTGGGACGCCCGTCGGTGAGCTCGTACAGCACAAAGGGGTTGGTCATCCACAGCAGCGTGGTCACGACGACCGTGCGCCGATCCGCGAACACGTCCGCGGCGAGCGCGCGCATCGAGAGCGCGTTTCCGATCTGCAGGACAACGATGAACAGCGGTTGGTAAAGCGTAGGCCCAAACACCCATTGAAAGGGCACTGAGAGCGCAGCGTCCACGAGGTTCAAGCCGGTGTGCGCAAAAACGTCCTTGCCGGAGGGATAAAAAAAGAGATTCGTAAAGCCGGGATTTTGGAGGTGCTCGATGCACCTGCGCGTCCACCAATAGAACCAATGGGTGCCGAAGGCGTCCACACCGTCGCCGACGATGCTCCCCGGATGCAGCAGCGCCGGGAGCACGCCCGCCAGCGCGAGCACCACGTACGCCGCAAGCTCTCGACGCCCGACGCCCGCAGACCCCTCCTGAGGCAGGGAGCCCCCCGCCTCACGGGCGAAACCGGAAAATAATCTACCGAACGGGGTGCGCACCTGTCAGACTACTCCGCGCATCCCGGGACCGGCAAGGCTGCTCCGGGAACTCGTCCCGCACCGCCCCGTTCACTCGAACGCCGCTGCAAAGGCACGGGCCTTGCTATGAGCCCCGGTATGAAGCGTTTCCTGAAGCGATTTGCCGTCTTTCTGTTGATACTCAGCGCGGCGAGCGCGGCAGCCGGGCGCGTGGCGTACCAAAAATACGTGATCAACGAGCCCGGACCGGGGTTTACAAAAAGCGAAATCCTTTCGATCATCGCCCAGGAATCACCGGTCACCTACCGAGACGGCAAGACCCCGCTCGGCGTGTTCTTTGATTCCGAACATCGCAGCTACGTTTCGTATACGGACCTGCCCATCGATTGGGTCCACGCCATCATCGCCGCCGAAGACGGGAACTTTTTTTCGCATCCCGGCTTCGATCCCAAGCACATCGCCCGCGCTGCTTGGCAAAACCTCCGCGCCGGTCACGTCGTCGCCGGGGGGAGCACACTCAGCCAACAAACCGCAAAGAACCTGTTTTACAGGCCCGATCGCAGCTGGAAGGCAAAGCTTCAAGAAGCGACCGACACGCTCCGAATCGAAGCGCATTTTTCCAAGGAAGACATCCTCGAGTTCTATGCCAACCAGTTTCACGTAAGCGCAAATGGTCGGGGCATCGGCATCGCGGCCCGGTACTTCTTCGACAAGTCTCCGAAGGAGCTCTCCACCAAAGAATGTGCCTTCATCGCAGGCTTGGTCAAGGCGCCCAGCCGCTACAATCCGTTCATCGGCGAGAGCGAAGAACGACGCTCTGCGGCGCTCAAAGCGGCCGAGGACCGCACGTCCTACGTGCTCCGCCGGATGTTTGAGGAGGGCTACATCGACACGCGAACGCTGTCGCAGCTCTCTCAACAGCCGCTGGCCTTCCGACACGGCACCTTCCAGTACGACCGATCCGTGGTGCTGGACGAGGTGCAGCGGGAGCTGGACTCGCAGACTTTTGTGGACTTGTTCGCGCGCATCGGCATCGACAATCCCAGCACCGCGGGAATCCGCATCACCACGACGCTCGACGCGGACACGCAACGCGCGGCGATCTACGGACTCTGGCATCACCTGACAGAGCTGGGCCCGAAGCTCGAACGGTCGAGCCCGGCGGACCTGCGCTTGCCCGAGCGCACGCAGATGCTGATCGAAGCGGGCATTCCGCTGATGAAGCACGGCTTCTACACCGCGAAGGTCAGCCATGTTCAAGCCGGTGAGCGCCCCGCCATCACGCTGGATGTCGGATCACGCGCGTGTACCGTCGACACCGAAGGCCTCGGGCGCATCGCCGCGGTGCTGGGCGTGAGCGCAGCGGCCATCCCGCCCGCGCTCCCTGAAGGCAGCTTCGTGCTGACCAGCGTGCTGAAGATCGACGGCGAAGCCGCGATCTGCGACCTCGAGATGCGGCCGCAGCTTCAGGGCGCGGTCGTCGTGCTCGATCAAGGCAACGTACGCGCGATGGTCGGCGGCAACGACAACCGCAACTTCAACCGGGCAATGGCGGCGAACCGCCAGTTTGGCAGCACCTGGAAGCCGCTGCTGTATATGGCTGCGCTCGAGCTGGGCTGGATCGCAACGGACAACCTCGACAACCGCCGCAACGTGTTCCCCTTCCGCGATGTCTGGTACTACCCGCACGCCGACCACGCCTCCGACGACTCCCTGCCGCTGACGCTGGTCGGTGCGCGTAGCGAAAACCTCGCGAGCATCTGGCTATTGCATCACCTGACGGACCGGCTGAACCCCGAGCAGTTTCGACAGCTCGCCGAGCTGGTCGGCTTCGCAGGGCCTGAAGGCCTACGCGAAGCCCGCGCTACCGAAGCGATCACGTCCTCGCCGGAGCGCTACCCCGAGTACGCGTTCACGCTGGCGCGGGAAGATGTGCTGTCCGGCCTCGCGTTCGCGCAGCACCCCGAAGATGCGTTGGCGCTGCGGTCCCTCCAATACGGCCACGGCTTCGCGGCGGAGCGGGCGCGGGTGCTCGCCACCGCAGCCACGCCCGAGCGCGACGCCCGCTTGTACGCCCTTGGCGCCAACCTGCTCGCCTTGGAAGAGCTCGCGGCGCGGTGTGCCGAAGGCGACCAGCTGTTTCAGAACCCCACGACCGGAGCGCTCGCCTGCGGTGCGCCTGCTGCCGGAGATGAGCCGGTAGACGGCGCCGGCGCGGCCACCTTGCCGCCGATCACCGGCGATCTGCTGATCGACGGCCGCATCCACCTGTCTACGCTGCAAGAGGTGCGGCGGGTGCTGGACGCCAGAGCCGCGGAGCTCACCGGGAAAGATCCGTGGAGCATCGAGGTGTTGGCGCTCAACCCGGACTTCCGCGTGCTCGTCGGCATCCGCTACGTCGCAAAGCTCGCCGAGGCCTTCGGGGTGAAAAATGAGATTCCCACCGTCATGTCCCTGCCTTTGGGCGCCGCCGACGTCACGCTGCTCGAAGCGGCGAGCATGTACCAAGGCATGTTGAAGGGGGAGCGCTACACCTTCCCAGGCGAGGCGTTCGAAGACTCGTCGGTCCCCGGCATGCGCAGCAAGTTCGCGGTGGACGCCACCGATCTCGGGCTGATCGCCGAGATCCGGGACGCCGGCGGCAACGTGCTCTACCGGGCGGTCGGGAAACCCGAAGCCGTGGCCGATCCGATCTCGGGGGAGATGACCGGGGACATCCTCCGCAATGTGGTCAAGTTGGGCACCGGACGCAGAGCGATGGGCGCCGTGACCGTGGGCGGCGCGCCGGTGGTGACCGTCGGCAAGACCGGCACCACGAACGACTACAAGAACGTCGCGTTCATCGGCATGGTCCCTGCGAAAGCCCCCGCTGGGGCGACCGACGCGCGCTGGGGCGAGGGCTACACCATCGCCGCGTATGTGGGCTACGACGACAACCGCTCGATGAAACGCGGCAGCTTCAAGGTGCAAGGCGCGAGCGGCGCGCTCCCCGTTTGGATCGCGACCGCGCGCGGAATGGCCGAAGCCGGGCTGCTCAACGCCGCCGCCGAGTACGCGCCCAGCCCGGATCTGGTGCGGGTGCCAGTCCCACCCGCGACGGGCATGGAGGGCGCGCCCGATGCGCTGGTCCCCGCCAACGGACAACGGCGTTTTGCGCTGTTGACCCAACCAGCCACCTTGTCGGCGGCGCTCCCGGACAGCGTCCCCGCGCCGCCCCAACCCGCCGCGGACGCCGCGGAGCCCGGGACGACCGCACCGGCGGAGCTCGCCCCCGATCTCGCGCCGCCTGAGCCCAGCGTGTGGGACGGCCTCTGAGGCGCGCCTGCGGGGGAGTTCCTTGATACCTCCTCGCCGTGTTCATCCTCGCCAGCGCATCCCCCCGCCGACGCGCGCTGCTCGCATCCGCCGGCCTGTCCTTCAAGGTCATCCCAGCGGACGCGGATGAGACCTGGCTCCCCGGCGAGCTCCCGCGCGCGTACGTGCTCCGCGTGGCGCGCGCCAAAGCCCGCGTCGTCGCGGCACAGCAGCCCGGAGACCGCGTCCTCGCCGCCGACACCACCGTCGCGGTAGACGACCGCGTGCTCGGCAAGCCGATCGACGCCGAACATGCCGCCGCGATGCTCGGAGACTTGTCCGGGCGGGAGCATCACGTGCACACCGCCGTCGTGCTGCGCGAGGGCCGCCGCGAGACGCACCGCATCGTCACCACCCGCGTGCGCTTCCGCAGCCTCGATACCGGGGACATCCAGCGCTACATCGACACCGGCGAGCCCTTCGACAAAGCCGGCGGCTACGGCATCCAAGGCGAAGGCGGCGCGCTCGTCGAGGTCGTGCATGGCAGCTACACCAACGTCGTCGGGCTCCCGTTGGTGGAGACGCTCCGGCTGCTTGGACGGACGGGTCCCCGGTGATCCGGACCATCGCCGTCGGCGGACCACGCTGGGAAGACGCCATCGAGGAAGCGGACCCTGCTGCTTGGCTGATCCTCGCGGCGCGCTGGTCGGCGGTAGAGCCCGAGCGCGGCCGCTACGACGATGCGGCGCTGGGCCGCGCGCGGCGGGCGCTGATCGCGGCACGAAAACGCGGCGTCGACGTGATCCTCGTCGCGCACTGCGGGGCCCTGCCGGACTGGCAGATCGAGCGGGGCGGCTGGACGGACCGCGACGCCCTGTCCGGCTTCGGCTGCTACGTCGACGCCATCGCGCACAGCTGGGGCGAGCTGGCGCGCCACTGGATCGGCCTGTGGGAGCCCTTGGCCGAAGCGACGGTGTACGGCGACGATCAACGGCGTGTCGCGCGTACGCTGCTCGACGCGCAAGCCAGCGCGTGGCTGCACCTCCGGAAAGCAGCGGGACCCGGCGGCGGCGGCACGCTGGTCGGCGTCGCCGAGCGCTTCGACCACCCGCAGCGAAAGCGCGACCGGCTGATCGGCCGCGCCTCCGAGGCCCACGCGCTGGTGTCGGTGCTCAGCAGCGGCAGACTCGCCCCGCCCTTTGGCGCCATTGGCGAGCTTCCGAACGGCACGCCCGCCACCGACTTTACCCTCGCGCTGCACCCCAACCTCGCCGACATGCACCAGCTGTGGCGCAGCGGGCGCTCGGTGTTCGTGCTGGGGGACCAGAGCGTAGCCGCAGAGGCGGACGCTGAAGGCGTGCATGTAGCGGGCGCCGGAGCCGCACCGGACGCGATGCGGTAAGCTGCGCGCCCGCGTGGAGCGACGCCGATGAACAAGCTTGAGTTCTTGCCCTTCGAAGATCTGCTTGCGCAGTACTTTGATCATCCGTCCGTCGAGCGCGAGATCGCGCAGCGCTACCGCTCCCAAGCGGCGGTGATGGTCGTCGACTTCACCGCGATGGCCCGCCGCACCGATGAACACGGCATCATCTACGCCCTCGCGGTCGCGCGCGCGGCCGAGCGCGCCATGGCCCCCGCGGTCTCCGGCCAGGGCGGCACGCTGGTGAAGCGCGTCGCCGACACGCTGTTCATCGTGTACTCCAGCCCGCACGCGGCCCTCGAAGCCGCCTGCGCTGCGATGCCGCTCCTCGCCGCCTTCAACGAAGGACGAGCCGATCCCATCTACGCCTGCATCGGCCTCGGCTTCGGCGACGTGCTGCTACTCCCCGGGATCGACATGTACGGTCCCGAGGTCAACCGTGCGTTCGTGCTCGGTGAGGACATCGCAGCTGGCGGTGAAATATTGAGCTCCGAAGCGTTTCTCTCCGCGGTCTCCCCGCTCCCCGCGCCGCTGCACGCGGAGCGCGCACCCGCCGAACGCGCAGCCACAGCGGGCTTTGACTTCTACGCGCTGCGCACCACCGGCGCCGGGGATTGACATCCGGAACGGAGGCGTCCAAACTGAGGACATGCAGACTGCTCCTCCCCAAGCCCGGTTGCGCCCGCCCGCGATGTCGCTGCTTGTGGCCGTTGGAGGCACGCTGCTCGCCGCCGGATGCGCGCATCGGGTGAGCTGGGAGGTGCAGCCGGTGCCGACGTACACCCTGCCCGCCGCGCCCACGACGATGCTCGCCGTGGTGGCCGACGGGCGGCAGTGCAAAGCGGTCGCCGATGCCGTAGCAGCCTCGTTGAACACGCGCCCCGGCGTCAAGGTCAGCTCTGAAGCGGCGATACGCCTGATCGTGCAGAACTGCGATCAGGGACAAGAGACGACGCTTGAGGTCGAGGTGGGCGGGCAGTCCGCGGCCGGCTTCAACGGACCCGGCGCCGTCATGGGCGGCGACCGCCGGCGCTACACGCTCCACGGCTGGTCCGCCGCCGAGATGACCGTGGTCAGTCCCAGCGGAAACGAGGTGATCCTCTCGGGCACCGCCGATCAGACCGTACGCAGCTCGTGGGTGGGCGACGCCGACATGGACGTCCCCCGGGCGATCACCCTCGCCGACGCCCTCGCGAAAGACGTGGCGGCCAACCTCGCCGACCAGCTCGCACCGCTCCCGGTCGCCTTGCATCGCACGCTCTACGCCGACGCAGCTCCCGGCTCGGCGAAAGATCTACACAACCGCGCCGTCAGCGCCGAGCAAGCCGGCGATCTGGTCGGCGCCTTGGATCTGGCGCGCCAAGCCCAAGCGGTAGACCCCACCCGCGCCGCCGCAGACTATCTGGACGAGCTGCGCGCCCACGCCGTGACGGTCGGCTACCTGCTACCGCGCTGATACGCGCCGCTGAACGGGGGCAGCCGATCCGCGCCGAGGGGCCACGCACGCAGGTCCGTCGCTACTTGACGCCCGCCGGCGTGACGCGATGAAACATCACGTCCAGACCGTTCTCGAGCTCGGCGGGTACGCCGTCCCCGTCAGTGTCGATCGCGCAGTGCGCGGTCACCGTCTCGGGCGTAGCGACCACCCAGTAGACGCCCTTTACCGGGCCTGCCGGCGCCCAGCCCAGGTCCGCCCAAGCGCCGGTCGCCACCCAAGGAACGGCGTCGGCGGTCGCGGTGGCGCGCGGCGCCCGTTCCAGCGACACGTAGGTTGGGCGCTCGAGCTCAGCGGACATGATCCCCATCATGTTGTCGCGGCACTCCTTGAAGAGCGTAAACTCCTGCGCCTCCGCCACCCGGGCGCGCTCGTCCGCGCACGCCTCGCTAACGGCGTAGTCCGGGTCCCCGTGGCAGCGCCACATCTGGGTGAACGCCTCCATCCGATCGGTGCCGCTCTGGCAGAGGAGCCCGGCCGGCACCTTGTCCACACCAGCGCCCTGCGCCGCGCGCACCCACTCGGCGCACTTCGGCGTCCCGCGAAGCACCTCGTCTTTGCTGCGATAGCTCGAGCATTTCCCCGAGGCGTAGGACTTCTCGTCGGTGTAACAGGACACGAGCTTTCCTAGCTCGGCCTTGGGGATGTCGCCCGCCGCCGCGAGCGCACACAGGCGCTGCCCGTCGATCTCGGGCGCCGCGCCCTGCCCGGCCCAAGCCGCTTGGTTGTGGACTACGGTCGCGCACTGCTCGGCGGTCGGAGACGCGGCGTGCGCGGAGAAGATCAGGGACAGGAAAAGCATCGACGACTCCGAATGGTCGGGCCTTATACCGTCGGTCGAGCCGGGAGCGCTACGGCCCTGCGGCGAGCGCGCGCATCGTGCTACCCCATTCGTGGTTGTCGCGGTCATTGGGGGCGCCGGTGCTGTCGAGGATCGCGTCGGTATCGGTGTCGCTGTACTTCCAGAGCCAGCCGGTCACCGGGCGGGCCGACACCTCCGGCAGCGCGAGGAAGGGGCGCGGGTCCATCAGCTCGCCCGCGTTCATCGGCGCGACCTCGCCCACCATCCACGCGAGGCCCGCGTCATCGAGGGCACGTAGGTCGGCCGCGGCGGTCTCGGGCGTGCGCTCGAGCAGCCAGCGCTCATAGGCGTGCACATCGAACACGACGGCGCCGGCAGGGTCCAGTAGGCTCGCGCCGTGCGTGGTCCAGACCTCGACGCCTTGCCCCATGTGCGAGCCAGGGACGAGCACGATGCTGTCGTTTCCGGTCGCGCGGACCACGTCCACGAGCGCCTGCTGGTCGTGCAGCCAAACGTCAGGATCGAAGCCCTCGCCCGTCCAAACGTAGGGTTCGTTCCAGACGGAGATCCAGACGTCGCGCTCGCCGGAGAACGCGGCGGCGAAGGTGCTCAGGCGCTCCAGGTAGTCGGCGTAGTACGTGGTTTGTGCGGGGTCGTCGCCGTACAGCATCTCAACGCCGTCCCAGCCCATCGGCGAGAGCACGGTGACCAAGCCGTTGGCGCGATTGTCCGCGACCACGTCGCGGAGCGGGTGGAGCCAAGACCCGTTGGCGTCCTGGATCGGGCCGCCGTCGACCGGGACATCGCGCACGTTGCCGATGAACTCCCGCGCGATGCCCATGCCCCACGCGGCCATGTCGGCGCTGCCGGGGCCGAACACGTGCATGGCGTTGGCGCCGACCGGTCTCGCGGCCATGCCGTCGTTGCAGATCACCCCGTCCCGCACCCGCCACGCGCCGTCCGGGCAAGGTGCGGCGCTGTCTCCGGAGTCATGCGCGGTGTCACGAGCCGTGTCGCGAGCGGTGTCGCCCGGGTCCCGTTCTGCGTCTGCCCGGGCGCTGCAGCCCGCCAGCAGCACCAGCGCGAACGCGACGCTACGTAGAGAGGGTGGACGGTCGATGCACATGGGGGATCTCTATTCCGGATGGTCGCCGCGCTGTGGACCGAGGACGCCGCAAGCTGATCCGGGCCACGCCAGTCACGGCCAAGCGAACGGGAGCGGCTCCCCGGCAAAGCGGGGAGCGGTGCACGGGATCCGGGTCAACGTCCCAATCGCAACGGAGCCGTCGGGCTGCTGCACCGCCGGGACCATCGGCTCCAACTTCTTGCCGCAAAAGTACGCGGCATGGACGCTGCCGATCACGGGCGCACCTTCGTCCCCGACCGTCAGCGTGTGGCGGCGAACGCCCACGCGGCAGACATAGGTCGCGGGCGCGATTGACTCGGCCTCAAACTGAAACACCCAATAGCTTTTTCCGCCTTCCCCGTAGATGAAGCACTTTCCGGTCGGGCCGGGCGACAGCAGGCCGTCCCGTCCAGCGGCGCCCACAAAGGGGAACAACCGGGCCGGCGCAGCGTACACCGCCTCGGTGATGCCCGAAACGGCGGGAACGGAGTCCGACGCGGCGTACGCGGGTGCGAACCGCAGGATGGCGAGCAGAGGCAACTGGGGCGTCCGGGAGCGAGAAAAAAGGCCTACCAGCTGACATCGAGGGTGTACGCCCCGTTGCTCGCGGGATGCCCGTCGATGACGATCCAAACCTCGCGGTCCGATCCGGATGGGTTGCGCCATCGCACCGTGGGCGCGACGCCCTTGTCGGCCGCAAGACACGACGCGGAAGCGACGCAGGTCCCGTAGCCGCCGGTGCAGTACCCCATGCTCGCAGCCGGGGTGCAGTCGTCCAGCACGAGGAGCGAGGCCTCGCCCGTACCGCCGAAGCCGAGGCTCGTCGTCGCGATGGACAGGCTCGCGCCGGCCGGAACCGTGACGGCATGGTTCTCGCTCGCACCCTGCGTGTACCCATAGGTCGAGGTCCAGCACGCGGACGTGGGGTCGATCTGGATGTCGGACGCATCGTCGGAGGTGTTGCCGCTGATCTCGCCCGGAGCGCTCAACGTGGACGTGGTGCGACAGCGGGGCTCGGTCTCGACGGGCGCTGCGGTGTCCGTGTCCGCGTCGGTGTCCGAGTCGGTGTCCGAGTCGGTGTCCGTGTCCGCGTCGGTATCGGAGTCGGTGTCCGTGTCGGTATCCGAGTCGGTGTCCGAGTCGGTATCCGCGTCGGTATCCGAGTCGGCGTCCATGTCGGTCTCCGTGTCGGTGACGGCGTTCGTGTCGGGTTCGGCTCGCTTGCCGCCAGCGAGGCCAAAATCACCACACCCGTTCAGAGACAACACGACCGCTGGAGCTGCTATTCGCAGTGCTCGGCGAGCGCAATGCACAGGGAAAGTCAGAAGCTTCATCCCCGGAGTGTACCCCATTTTGAGGTCCTACCGCGCGCACCGCCGCTGACACACGATTCCGAATCACCGACTTATTCGAGTCCGAAGAGCGCCACCGCCACGCAGACGCCGAACACCCCCAAAAACAGCAGCGCCTCCCCGCGCGTGAGGCCCACCCGGTACGGCTCCACCCGATGCCGAAGGAGCCCCAGCACGACCGGCGCCGAGAGGTGGAGCGGAACATCTCCGATCAGGTGCCACGCTCCATGATGGCCGGCATGGCCCTGCACCACATCTGCCGCCATCACGCCGCCGTGCAAGAGCCCCTGGAGAGCCGTAAAGTCAACCAGGCCCAGGTTGTGCCGCGGCGCGCGCGCGGCCCGATACAGGCACAACCCCCACGCAAAGAAAATGGCGACGAACATCCTCTCATAGGGCGGATGGTAGGGAGGCCAGCGCGCGACCTCCGGCAGCCAGACGAAGGTGGTGGTCGCCAGCGCGAGAAGCACGCCGTACACGCGCATCGCACGGCCCAGGGCGCCAGCGGCGCTGTCGAGCGGTTGCTCCATTCCAAAATGGTAACCGTCAAACGGGAACCATGCCTCGCGATCAAGATCCGCCGTAGCGGTCAGCGTGCCGCGCGGATGCGGTTGTTGCGAGGGAGGTGCTCGAGCTCTACGCGGCCAAGGTGCTCCAGCAATGGCGGCACGTACATCGCAAATCTGCCGCGGAGGCCCTTCTTCAATCCGTACCACCCACCAATCGGGTTGTCCGGCGAGCGGCCCCACGCTTCCACGGTGCCCTCCTTGGCCGACTTCTGCTCATCGGCGGCACCCAGCTCCATCCAGTCGCCGTGCTGCACGAGCGCGGCGTGGAGGTCTTCGATGCAACGGCGGTCGTAGAGCAACACGGTGTTCCCGACCGTGCACACGATCACCTCCCGTCCATCTCGTCGATCGAGGTGCATGGAGTAGGCCGAAGAGCCGGGTGGTGTGGTCAACTGCCACGGTTCTTCGGGTGTGCCGGTTCCGGAGCTCATCGGTGACCCTACAAACAGACGATACCGCCCCAGTTGTCTTCGTTGTTCGTCTCGTAGCACTCCGAGATCTCCGAGAGCGACTCCGAATTCCCGCCGTCGACGGCCACGCGGATGTTGTAGAGCGGCGTAGGCACGCCGGTCAGCTCGATGGAGAGCGAGTCGCTCTGGTGGCCCATGACCAACCCGACGGTCCAGTCGACGCTCTTGAGGATGACCTCGCCGGTGTCGGTCTCGCCGATGACCTCGATCTTGAAGGGATCGGTCACGTCGGTGTAGCCCTGATTGCCGACGGTCACCCAGACAGTGACGTTGCCCTGCGAACACTCATCCACGCAGATGTCTTCGATCTTCGCGATCAGATCCGGCCCCGAGTACCCGACGCCGGGTGTGAGATCGCCCGAGCGGAAGTTGTTGTAGGTCAACCAGTTGGTGTCCTGATCACGCGGGATCGATCCGTCGTCGTTGACGTTGGTGATGCTGTAGCCGTGCTGGTTCCAGATGGGCCGGCCCTTACGCCAGGAAAGGTCGTGGTCGCTGAACACGGTCACGCCGTTGCGCGAGCCCCAGCTTCCCGGCGTGTTGCACACCGCGATGTCCGCCGAGCCGTCGTTGTTGATGTCGGCGATGGTCGGGTACTCGAGCCAGGTGTTGTTCGAGTGCGTGGTGTCCTGCATCTTCACCGAGCCGTCGGCGCCGTTGAAGACCCACACCCAGCGCTCATCGGCGTAGACGACATCGGCGATGCCGTCGCCTTCGAAGTCAAACACCGAGCTGCCGGTGTTTCCGGACGAGGGATCGGTGGTGCCCGTGTACTGCCAGAGCACCGAGCAGTCGGACTCAAACACGGTGTAGGTGGAGTTGGCGGCGACGCCGATCTCCGCCATGCCGTCGCCGTCGAAGTCCGCGACGGTCGGAGGCCCGCCGTAGGAGCCCGAGGCCGCGGGGATCGCCGCGTTGCACAGCACCGTGCCGTCGTCGTCTTGCACGCGGATCTTGGCGTCTCCCGTGACGACGATCTCGCCGAAGTCGTCCGAGTCGAAGTTGCCGACGGCGGGGTACAGGTCAGACTCACCGTTGTACCAGATCGCCGTCCCGTTGATGTCATAGATGGCGTTGCCCGCCACGAGATCAAGCTCGCCGTCCTGGTTGATGTCCACCGCGAAGGCGCCAGAGCCGACGTTGCTGGACGTGCCGTAGCCGTTGGAGCCACAGCCGATCTTCCCACCGGTGTTGTCGAGGATACAGTTGCCGATCAGCACTTCGGGGTTGCCGTCATGGTCCATGTCGGCGATGCCGGGGGCGTCCGACGTGCCGTCCATGTGGCCGCTGCCGCCCGACCAAGACCACTTTTCGTTGCCCTCGTTGTCGAACACGTCCACGCCGTTGCTGGTGGCGGCGATGACCTCGGCGATGCCGTCGTTGTCGATGTCGCCGCAGGCTGCGCCGCCGGTGATCTGGATGGCGCCGCCGCCGGTGGCGCTCCAGAGCTCGGTGCCGTCGTCGCCGTTCATCGCGCGGAGCACGCCCGGCGAGTAGGTGATGATCATGACGTCCGGCGTGTCGTCGTCGTCAAACTGGCCGTCGCCGTTGTCATCGGTCAACGAGCAGACGATCGGCTGCATCATGCAGCTCACCGAGCTGCTGTTGGTGCTGAAGGTCTCGGTGTCCCAGAGCACTTCCGGCGTGAAGGTGCCGACGGTGGTGCCCTCGGAGAAGCACTCCTCGAGCTGGGGGATGGACTTCGCAGGGAAGTTCCTATCCAAGCACGAAGGGAGGTCCGTCTGGCTGTCTTCGGAGTCCACGACGCTGGTGTCTCCCGTCTCGATCGGCGGGACGTAGCTGTCTCCCGAGTCGAAGCCCGGAGGCTCATCGGTCTGTCCCTTGATGCCGTTGTCGATGGTGCAACCCGCGGCGAGCACCACCGCAGAAGTCACAAAAATCGGCGCCATATGCCCAAAGTTGGCGGCGAGGAGCGCGGGGATCGTACGGTTCAGCATGAGGGCCTCGGTGTGGGGAGCGCAGGAGCTGCGCGTCTCGTGCTCCATTGTACGCTGAGACGACACAAAATGTGACGCCGACGAGGTAGAGTTTGGCGTGATTCGCAAAACCGTCGCCCAAGTCCCGCGCCTCTCCCCGTTGAGCCTGACCGCAGCGCTCACCGCCGCGCTCGCCTGCAACCCCGGCGCGCACGTCGACCCGCCAGAGCCTGACAGCGCGGAGGATTCGGCTTCCGACACCGGAGAGTGCGTCTGGACCGAAGCGGTCGCCGGGGAAAAAGACACCGGCTCGGGGCCCCGCACCGCACGGACCCTCACCGGCTCGGTGGAGTGGCACGTCGACTTTGACGCCGCCGCCGAGGCCGCCGGCTACTTCGACTGCAGCTACAGCCGCGACTACAACGCGATGATCGAGCACACCGACCTCGCGTATCTCTGCCCCGACTGCACGCTGATCACGCAGGGGTTGGCCGAGATGAGCGCCGACGACGACGCCTGCTACACGCAGATCTCCTCCACCGAGGGCACGCGTGTCGAACAGCTGGGCCTCGTCGAGTCCGAAGACGGCAGCGTCACGCTCTACCGCGGCGGAAAAGAGTACGTGACGCTCGCCGAGGCCGGCGACTGGGCAGACGGGGCCACGGTCTGGACCGACAGCGCGACCCTCGACGACGGCGCGGTGTTCGACCTCGCCGCAGCGGCGTCCTTGCAGCTTGGCGCGTCGGACGTCATGGTCGACGACCCCGCCGGCGCGCGCACCGAGCCCTACGCCTGCGGCTGGCCGCTGTTCAGCCCCGGCGGCCTGAGCCAGAGCTACACCGCGGCGGTGGGTGAGACGCTGCCTAACGCCCGTTTGACCGATCAATGCGGCGAGGGCGTCGATCTATGGGATTTCCGCGGGCGCTTTGTCGTCATCGACGCGTCGTCGCCCAACTGCGGGCCCTGTCAGGAGATGGCGGGCAAGGCCGAAGCGTTCAAGGCCGAGATGGAGGACCTGTGCATCGACGTCGAGCTGGTCACCCTGCTCAACGCAAGCTTGTCCGAGGTCAACCTGCCCGCGGACGCGGACACGGTGGCCGAGTGGGTGAGCGCATTCGGCCTGACCTCTCCGGTGCTCGCCGATCGCGGCTTTGCCTACGCCGTTCTGGCGCCGGCGACCCGCCCTGAAGGGGGCATGAGCCTGCCCACCATCGCAGTGCTCGACCCAGACGGCAAGGTCATCTACCTCGACACCGGCTTTGGGGAGACCTCCGGCTACTTCGATCCGATCCGCGACGTAATCGTCGCCGAGAACCAAGCGCGAACCTCGAGATAATGCGCTGACCGTCGGTGTAAGCGGGGCGCGCTATGCGCCCAGCCACGCCAGCGCTGCGCCCTGCGTCGCGCCGTCCCGCGTCACGACGTCGAGGTGGGTGTTGGCCTCCCGGATCGCGTCCAGCACCGCCTGGCCGCGCGCGTCCGCGCTCGCACAATCGCTGGCGCCCAGCACCTCAGGGAGCGTGCCCGCGAGCTCGTCGATCAGCCGCACGTGCTCGGCCTCGTGGACCGCGAGCGCCCGGGTGTAACGCTGCCATTCGCGTACATCGGACTCAGCGGCTGCGGCGGAGGGGCTCCAGCGTGGAAAGTCCGTGACGATGCTGACTTCTACGTCCACCGTAGAGAGGTCGCACTGATCCGGGCGTTCGTCCGGGCCCGCCGGATAGCGCCACACCACCTCCCAGCGGGTCTGGGCGGCGTGGTGGATGTTGCCCGCGGCCGGGGAGACCGTCACCAGCGACTCGACAAGATCCACAGGATTCGCGCCGCTGATCTCGTAAAACTCCAGCGAGGAGCCGGGGATTTGTACGTCGGGCGCAGCGAGGGACGGCGCCGACGCCACCGGACGGTGGGTGCAGCCGATCAGCGCAAGTACAGAGAGGAGCAGCATGGAACTACTATGACCGAGGACCACGGCTATAGACAACCTGCGGGCCGATTGGTTTCTCCAATTTCACCAATTTTGCATTTTCCCCGCAAGCTTCGACTCGACCTCGTCCAGCGGGACGGGTCGACCCAACTCTTTGGTCAGGCTGGTCATCACGCTGGCGTCGAAGCCGCAGGGATTGATACGAGCGAACGCGCCCAGATCGGGATCGACGTTGACCGCGAGCCCGTGCCACGTCACCCAGCGCCGACACGCGATGCCGATGCTGCACACCTTCTGGCCCTCCGGGGTGTTGGGACGCACCCAGACCCCGGTGTTGCGCGCGTCGCGCCCGGTCGCGAGGCCAAGCTCCGCGCAGACCTCGACCACGACGTCTTCGAGCCGGTGCAGGTGGGCGTGGAGATCCCGCGCCTCGCCCTCCAACCTCAAGATCGGGTATGCGACCAGCTGCCCGGGGCCATGCCAGGTCACATCCCCGCCGCGCTCGACCTCGATGACCGGCGTATCGCCGGCGTTGAGCACGTTCGCGGAGGCCCCCCGCGTGCGCCCAAGCGTGTAGACCGGGTCGTGCTCACAGAAGATCACTGCGCTCTCCGCGCCGGCGATCACCGCGGAGAGCTCCTGCTGCTGCCGATCCCACGCGACGCGGTACTCGACGCGCCCGAGGTGGATCAGGCGCGCCACGGCCAGACCGCTTCGACCACGCGCGCGTGAATGGTGTCGACGTCGGCGCTGGCGTCGATAGGAACGATGTTCCATGGCGCAGCACCGCCGCTCACCGCGCGCACCGCGGCTTCGTAGCCCTGTTGAATGGTGCGGAGACGCTCGAGGGTCTCGAAGCGATCCCGCGGCAAGCCCCGCGCGAGGATGCGCGTGAGGCAAACCGCCGGGTCCAACTCCAGCAGGATCGTCAGGTGTGGCGCAGGAAAATCCTGGTTCAAGCGCATGACACGATCCAGACCGTGGGCCTCGGCTTGGTAGGCAAAACTCGAGAGCGCGTACCGGTCCGACAGCACGCTCTCGCCCCGAGCGAGCGCAGGGAGCACGACGCGGTCGAGGTGATCGCGCCGATCGGCCGCAAAGAGATACGGGAGCACGCCGTCGCGGACCGCGCTCTCTGGCGGAGCGCCCAGCTGGGCACGAATCAGCTTGCCAACCGGACCATCGCTGGGCTCGCGCGTCACGATGCACGCCTCGCCCCGCGCGAGGAACGCGGCGTGGAGCATCCGAAGCTGCGTTGTGCCGCCAGAGCCGTCCAAGCCTTCGATGGTGATGAAACGCGGAGCTTCGGGTCGTGACATGGCCCCCCGCTAACGCCTCGGATATCGGATTGCGTGATCTTCGGGCTGCTCGCGATCCTTGGCTTGGGCTTCGTCATTCGTCGACCGGCCCCAAACTCTCCCGCCCCCGCGCGGGACGACGTCGCTGTGTCCGTGCTGATCGTCGGTGACGACGTCGCGGTGGCCGAACAGCAGCGCTACTGGGAGCAGCACCGCAGCGAGGCAGGCCCGTGCGAATGGGTAGCGTGCACCGAAGCGGCGTTCGGCGAGCCCCCTCCCGACGTGGATCGCCGATTCTGGCTGCTCGCTCAAGGGGCGCGCACCGCCCAGCACACGCTGCTGCTCTGCCTCGACACCCGCCTGCCCTACGGCATCCCCGGGGCGGAGCGCTCGCTGGCGCTGCTCACCGGAGCGGCCTGCCCTGCGGCCCCGCCCGCGTTCACGTCCGCGGGTGCGGCCAACGTGCGCAACACGGTGATCGCCGCTTACGCGCAGCCGGTGGTCCTCGCGCCGGGGCTGCACGCTGCTGCGCGCGCCGCGTTGCCGAGGCTGCGGGCGATCGGGGATGTGCACTCGGAGAGCCGACTGTTCGCGATCCGCGCCGATGCGCTGCGCTCAGTCGGCGGCTTCGATGCCTTCGTGCGGTCGCCGGATCCGCACGCAGCCCTGGCGGCGGCGCTGGCGCGCATCGGGACGGTGGCGGACGCCGATGTGGAGGCGATCGTCTACGTGAACAGCCTCACCGAGTGGTTTGAGCAGGTCGCTCGGCCCCTGCGCGCCGCGATCGAGACGCCGTACGACGCAGCGCGCGCGCTGGTGATCGCGCCCGCCGCGGTGCAGGCCCTGCTGCTGTTGGGGCTCGCCGCGGAAGGCAAAGCCGTCGTGATCCTCGTCGCGTCGAGCATCGCGGCCATCCGAAGGTTGACGGCTGCCCGCGCGAGCCCGAACCCGCTGCAGGCTGCGCTGCAGGGCGTCGTCGCCGAGGGCATGATCGCCGGCGCGGCGATGCACGCGGCAACGGTGCGAAAGCCCGGTCAGATCCTCTCGATGCTGCCGTGGGTGATCCTGCACGGGATCACGATGCTGTGCGCCGCGTTCGCCCTCGATGGGGCCGCAGCGCTCTCGGTCGCCGTCGGGATCACCCTGCTGCACCTTCCGCTCCTCGCCACCTTGCAGCCTACGCTGCTGAACGGCCCGGCCCAGCTGCTGCGGCTAGAGCACCTGCTAGACCCGCTCGGGCTGCCCGATCCCAAAGACGAGCCTCCGTTCTGGCAGACACACCAAGCGCAAGTCACCGGCGTCACCGTCGCCGCGCTGTGGATCGCCTTCGCGTTGGGCGCGGGCCTTTGGCCGCTCGCGGCGATGGGCGTGGTGCTCATCGCCATGTTCGCGTACGGGTACCGCAGCCTCACCGCGAGCTGATCCGCGCCGCCTTACCGCTCGGGAGAAGCCGCGAACCTTCGTAAACCCTCGGTCATGCTCACCTGCGGCGACCACCCCAACCAGCGCATCGCCACCTGAAGATCAGCGCGGGTCTCCGGCACATCACCAGGTTGATCCGCAAAATACTGGAGGTGCGCATCCACGCCGACGGCGGCCGCCAAAAGCTGCACGGCCTCGATGAGCGGCGTGACCGCCCCGCCGGCGATGTTCACGACGCGCGCCCCCGATGCAGCGTCATGCGCGGCGATCAGCCCAGCGACGGCGTCCGAGACGTAGGTGTAGTCGCGGGCCGAGGCGCCGTCGCCGTACACGGTGACCGCCTCCCCGGACCGCATCTGATGGAGGAAGCGCGAGAACGCCATCTCCGGACGCTGACGCGGCCCGTACACCGTGAACAAGCGCACGCACGCCACGTTCAAGCCCCAGGACGCCGCCGCCGCCGCGCAGAACAGCTCCCCGGCGCGCTTCGAAGCCGCGTAGGGGCTCGCCGGTTGGTCGGCCGCGTCGTCTTCGCGGAACACCACGCCGCGGCGCGCGCCGTAGACCGAGGAGCTGGAGGCGAAGGCCATGCGTCGCACCCCGCGATCGCGCATGGCCTGCAGCAGCGCCACGGTCCCGACCACATTGGTGTGCACGTAGGGCGCGGCGTCGATCAGCGAAGGCCGCACCCCCGCCCGCGCCGCGAGATGAAACACCGAGGCGACGTCGGTCAACGCGTCTCCGAGCGACACGGGATCGGTCAGGCAGCCCTCGACGAGGCGCACGCCCGCTGGGAGCTGGGCGCGCTTGCGCGCGGGGTCATACACCGGATCGAAGTTGTCGAGCACGGTCACCCGCTGGCCGCGGGCGAGGAGCGCCTCACACAGGTGCGACCCGATAAACCCGGCCCCCCCGGTGACGAGCACGCCGCCTTCGTTCACTTCAATACCTTGAACCGTTCATAAAGCTCGGTCTGGTGATTGGCGAGCGGCACCTCGCTGCCGCCAACGATCACGCGCTGCACCGACGTACGCGGCTCGAGCGGATCGCCGTTACACACCACGAAGCTGGCCTCCTGACCCACGAGCAGACGCCCGGCCGAGAGCCCAAAAAACCCAGGCGAGTTGCCGCTGATCGCAGCGATCGCGGCCTCGCGCGGCAAGCCCCACGCTACGGCGATGCCGGCCTCGGTCGTCAGATCGTAGGCGCGGTGCGGGTCCCCGATGCGCAGGCCGATCCGCACGCCGGCGGCGTGGAGCAAGGCGGCGTTGTCGTAGCGCGCGTTCATGGTCTCGAAGCTCTCGGGCTGCACCGTGACCGGTCCGACGATCACCGGGATGTTCGCCGACTTCAACGCATCAGCGACCATCCACCCCTCGGCGGCGCCGACGATCACCGCGTCGAGGTCGTACTCGGCGGCGATCGCGCAGGCGAGCAGCACATCGCTGGCGCGATCCGCCTCGAAGATCGCGCGCAGCTTGCGCGATCGCAGGTCGTGCCACACGCGCTCTGAGCGGGTCGGCGGCTTTGCCGGCGCTTCGGGGGCTTTGTGCTTCGCCGACGTAGCTTTCTTACCGGTCGCGGGCGCTTCGTCCTCACCGGGCGCCTTGGGCGGGGGGTTCGCGTCCAGCGCGTCCCGAAGCCGCGCAGCGACGCCCATCCGCGTGGCGGTGCCTGCGCCGACGCCGCCTCTCCCCAAGTGGATCACCACGCCCGCCGGCTCCTGCACGGTCGCAGCCGCCACCGTGCTCCCGCTGGTGCGCATCCATGCGGCTTGTCCGCCCACAATCCCGCCGCTGGGGACGACGAGCGCGCCCATCACGCCGCGGGCGCGCAGCACCGGCAGCACCTCACTCGCGGGGTTGAACGCGTCGACCACGCGCATCTGCGGCAGGAAGGCATCGCCCGTCTCTGCGTCATCCCGCGTCGCGCCTTCCAGATCGATGTCGGCGAGGCCGATCGCCGAGCCCGCATCCCAAATCCCCGGCCAGATCGTCGCCCCGCCCAGATCGATCCCGCCGGTCACGCCGGGTCCGATCTCGGCGATCACGCCGTTGACGATGCGCAGCCCGCCACGAAGCTCGGTCGCGCCCTCCGAAGGCATGGTCCCGAGCAGGATTCGGGCGTTTGAATAGACCTTCTCGCCATCCGACCCAGCCAGCGCGGATCCGGTCAGCGCTGCAACAGAAGCGGCAGAAGCAGCCAAACCCGCAGCCAGCGAGGCGCCACCGGTGACAAAACTACGTCGTGAGATCGTGCTCATTGGGCCTCCGCCCGGTCGTAGACCAGCTCGCCGTCGATCCACGTTCGCTGGACCCGCGCGTACACCGAAAAGGGGTCCTTGTCGTAGAGCACGAGGTCTGCGTCCTTGCCGACCTCGATGGACCCGACCCGCGCCTGCACGCCGAGCATCATCGCCGGCCACAGCGTCACGCTCTTCAAGGCGTCGTCTTCGGTCCATCCGTAGCGGATCATCTTCGCGGCCTCAAGGTTGAGGCGCTGCACAAAGCTCGCTGAATCCGAGTGGATAGAGACCGGGATGCCCGCTTGGGTGGCGAGCACGGCGTTCTGCGGGATCGCATCCCAACTCTCCAGCTTGAAGCCCCACCAATCCGAGAACGTCGCGAGCATGGTGCCGTGCGCCTTCACGACGTCGCGGACCTTGTAGGCCTCGAGCCCGTGCTGAAGGCTCTGGATGTGAAAGCCAAACTGATCGGCGATCCGGTAAAAACCGAGGATGTCGTTGGTCTCGTAGCAGTGGAGGTGCACGAGGATCTTGTCGTCGATGACGTCGAGCAAGACGTCCAGATCAAGGTCCCGCGGCGGGGGACTGGCACGCTTGCGCGCCTCCCGGTAGTCGAGCGCCGCCTGAAACTCGGCTCGTAGGGCGGCGAATTCCCCCATGCGCGTCTGGATCTGGTCGTCGTCGGTGGCGTTGCCGTAGACGCGCTTGGGGTTCTCACCGATCGCCATCTTGATGCCCGCCGGCGCCGCGGCAAAAATCATCTGATCCAGCAAGCGGCGCGGCCGCAGCTTCAGCACCACCGACCGACCGCCGATCAGGTTCGCCGATCCCGGCAGCACCTGGATCGTCGTCACGCCGCCCGCCCGC
This sequence comes from uncultured Pseudomonadota bacterium, assembly GCA_903900265.1. Taxonomy (GTDB): domain Bacteria; phylum Myxococcota_A; class UBA796; order UBA796; family SXON01; genus CAIUMM01. Next base: position 15,339 of record CAIUMM010000072.1, on the reverse strand, counting down.
GCCAACGCAAACGCCGGGTCCTCCAGATCGACGCTGTCGCCCGCCCAGACCCGCGGCGTAAACGGCTCGGTCGCTTCGTTGCCGTCCCCATGGCCTCCGCCGTCGGGCCAGGAGTAGTCGCCCATGTGGGAGTGCGGGTCGATGATGCCCGGAATCAGAAACTTGCCGGTCGCATCGAGTATCTCTGCGCCGGCCGGAACCGGAACGCCCACCCCGACCGCGGCGATGACGCCATCGTGCACGATCACAGTGCCATCGACGATCGCCGGCCCGGCCGCGGTGAGCACGGTGGCGTGCTGGATCGCAAGGTCGTGCGCGGCAGCCAGCGGGAGGGAGAGCAACGCGATCAGCAAGGACATCGATCCGTTGTAATCTGAATCCAGCTACAAGCCCCGCGACGACTCCCGGCGCAGCGGGATCTGACCCGCGATGGCCTTGTCGATCAACGCGACGATGCGATCCCGGTCTTCCGGCAATCGGCCGCCCAAAGGCAGGTAGTTGCTGGCGTGGTTGGTTCGGAAAAGCGCCGACGTGGGACGAGCGAGCGCCACCATCGTACGCAGCTCCCGCAGCAGCTCAGGCACCGCCGGCACCTCGAAGCGGCCCCGCTCGTGCAGCCGCGACAGCGGCGTCCCCGGCACGACCGTGACGGTGAGCGCCGCAAAATACTCGGGGTTCATCGCCGTCACCAGCGCGGCCGTCGCTGCAGCGTGCGCCTCGCTGCGGTCCATCGCGATGCCCAACAGCGCGATCACCGACAGCTCCATGCCTGCGTCGTGCGCTTTTTGCGCGGCCTGCACGTGCGCTTCGGCGTTGTCGCCCTTGGCGATGCGGCGGAGCGTCACGTCGTCGCCGGACTCCGGGCCGATATACAGGGTCGTGAGCCCAGCGTCGCGCAACTGCCCAAGCTCTATGTCGGTTTTTGCGAGGATGTTCCGCGCCATCGCGTAGCTGCTGACCCGCCGCAGCTTCGGGAAGCGCTGCCGGCAACGCTCGAGCAGCGCCAACCAGTGTTCGGTGTCCAGCACCAGCGCGTCGCCGTCGGCGATGAACACTTTTTGGACGTTGCTGCCGTACATTCGCGCCGCAGCGTCGATGTCATCCAGGGACTCCTGAAGCGGACGGACACGGAACTCCTTGTCGGAGTACATGTCGCAGTAGGTGCAGCGGTTCCAGCTGCAGCCGATCGTCGCTTGTAGGATGTACGCGTCGGACTCCGACGGCGGCCGATAGAGCTTACCGAGGTAGCGCATGACGACTACCGCGGGGTCAGCGACATCGAGCCAACGCCTTCGGTCATGCCCGACGGCTCGGTGGTCCCCGTCTCTACCGTGCCGCCGCCCGACGCGGTGTCGAGCTCCGGCCCGCGCGCGCCCGAAGCGGCCTGCCAACCCACCGAGAGGGTCAGCGCCGCGCCGTCGCCGTAGCCGTCGAGCGACAGCGTGTTGACCGGCCAATCCGCAGGGTCCCACGCCGCCGGGCGCGTCGTTCCGCCCACCGACGCGAGGTCCACCGACGCGTCAACGCTCACCGCGGCCGCGCTTGACGCGACGAGCGTGGTGTTCACGGCCTCAGCGAGCAGGCCATCGTCGGTCGCGACCGACAGCAGCAGGTCGATCTCGTAGCGTGACGGGCAATCAGCGGACGGCGCGCCTTGCGCCATGGAGCCGGAGTCGGGTTCGTTCATCGCGTAGGTGACCGCGGCGATCGCGCCGTCGGACCACAGCAGGCTCACATCCGCGGTGCCGCCGGGACCCGCGTACGGGGACCACGTGCCCGTCCACGGGATCGCGAAGGCGCCCAGCACCTCCGCCGCAGAAAAAGCAAACCCATCGGCGGGAACCGTGGGGTCCGCGACCGCTGCGCGACCCGCTTCTTCGCAGTACGCGGCGGCGCCCTGACCCGGTGCGTCGGGCACGGATCCCGGAGTGAGGACCGAGGACGAAGGAATACAGCCAAGAAGGAGCAGGAGCATGCCTGCCTTGTAACCCCAACGCTACCGCGCATCTGTAACCCCAACGCTACCGCGCACCGTAGCGCCGGGCTAGGCTCCGCACGGCCTCCTCCCTCAGCCTCGAAAACCTCCATCCCGGCACCGCGTTGATCTGGCTCATCCGACCCGCCATGTGCGACCTGATGCCCGCGAGCGGCGCGCTTCCTGGCGTCGGAGACTGCGACATCGACGCGTTTCTGACCAAGCTGCGCGCCGAGACCACCGCGCTCACGTGGGTCGGCTTGTGCCTCGCCGCCTTGCTCTGGTTGGTGACGCCCGTGGTGACGCTCGGCGTGCCGCTCCCGGCGCTGCTGCTGGGCGCGAACGCCCGCGACCGTCACATCCTCGCGCTGACGTCGACGCGCATCTACCTGCTTCGTCAGGCGGTGTTCCTGCTCAAGATGTACGCCAGCATGTGCTGGGGCCAGCATCCTTCGGTGCGCTCGCACTTCAACCTCGCTGCTTACCCGGTAGATCCGGGCACGTTCCGCACCACATGAAGCCCAACTCCCACACCGCATTTCAGCCCCGCGGCAGCGAAGTGATCGTAGAAGCCGACTACGTGGTGGTCGGCTCGGGCGCAGGCGGGGCGGCAGCGGCGGTCACCCTCGCGCGCGGCGGGGCCACGGTCATCGTCGTCGAGGCCGGGCCTTGGCGCGATCCCCACGACTACGCGCACAGCACCTACGGCGCGCTGCGCGACATGATGGACGACTGGGGAGCGACGATCACCCGCGGGCCCGCGTTGTGGCCGGTGGTTCAGGCGCGCGTGGTCGGCGGGACCACGGTGATCAACTCGGCGATCTGCGTGCGTACGCCCTCGGACATCTTCGACGAGTGGCAGCGAAACTTCGGGATCGGGGACGGCGGAGGCGGACAGTTCGCCGAGCGCCTCTGGCGCTGGCAGGACCAGCTGGAGACCGAGCTTTGCGTCGCCGAGACCGGCCCCGAAGCGATGGGGCGATCGAATGAGCTCGCGCTGAAGGGCGACGCCGCCGCAGGCTACGACGGGCACGTCATCCGGCGGTACGCGAAAGGGTGCATCGGCAGCGGTCAATGCCTGCAGGGCTGCACGGAGATGAAGAAGCAGAGCACCAACCTGAACTACATCCCGGAGACCCTCAGGCGCGGCGGCGGGATTCTGTCCTGCGCGGCGGCCGAGCGCATCCTGTTCGAAGGGGCGCGCGCTATCGGCGTCACCGGCCACTTCAACCACCCGCAGACCCGAGCCCGCGGCGCAGCGTTCACCGCACGTGCCCGCCGGGGGGTGTTTGTCGCGGCCTCGGCCACGTGGAGCCCGGTGCTGCTGCGAAAGAGCGGCTTGACCCACAAAGCGGTCGGCGCGAACTTCCGCGCGCATCCAGGCACCGGCGTTTTCGGCTTGTACGACGAGCCGGTAGACATGAACCGCGGCGTCACTCAGGGTTGGGCGTCAACGCGCTTTCGGAAGGATGGCGGCCTCAAGTTGGAGACGCTCTCGATCCCGATGGAGATGGCGATCTCGAGGCTCGCGGGCGGCGGGCGGGTGCTGATGGAGCGCATCCAGCAGTACCGGCACATCGCGATGTGGGTGCACGCGCTGCGGGCGCGCACCGCAGGTCGCGTAGACGTGAGCTTCACCGGGAGGCCGGTCGTGCGCTATGGCCTCGATGTCGAAGACATGCGCCGGTTCCGGGACGGCATGCTTCGGGTGGCGCAGCTGCACTTCGCGGCGGGGGCGCGCGAGGTCGTGACCGGCATCCACGGCCTGCCCTACAGCCTACGCCCCGATCAGCTTGACGTCATCGCCAACGCCCCGCTCGATCCGCGGTCCTACGTGGCGATCCTGTCGCACCTGTTCGGTGGCTGCGTCATGGGCAAAGATGCTTCCGTTTCGGTGTGCGACGCCGAAGGGCGCGTGCACGGCAGGACCGGCCTGTACATCGCTGACGCCTCGATGCTGCCGGACAACATCGGCGTGAACCCGCAGCACACGATCATGGCGATGGCGATGGAGGTCGCTACCGGCGCGTTGAAGTAGGTCGCGAGGGTCAAGCCCGCGCGGAGCTAAAGCCGGCGCCGCGCCCAAGCCGAAAAAGAAGAAAGCCCCTCGGACGCTTGCGCGCCCAAGGGGCCGATACCAGCTTCTTTCGAACGGTTTGGATACCCGCGCTTTGCTACCCTTTTCAGAGCTGCGCCGCGCGCGAATGCAGTTCAGAAGGGACATGCAACCGCGACCGCACCCGAAGGCGCGACACGATCCAGTCCGCGAGATTTGCTACGTTTGACCTGCCAGGACAAAACCCGACTTCAGCGGCACCGTATGGCTTGGATGCTCCCCGGCCTGAGGTTCCGACGGCCTACCCACCGAAGTGTGTAGATCCGTATTCCTCTGCTCGGAGTTCGAGGCCACCGTCCGACTCGTCCACTCCCGAAGGAGCGGGCATCGCCGCGTGTACCTCGCCCTGACGTCGAGCGGTGATCGATGCTTTTACATCCATACCCGCCCTGCGTGGCCTTGAACGTCCGGTGGTCCATCCTTTCGGTGGAACCCTTCAACAGTCGCCTTTCGGCGATGCCTCCCGGATATCGCAGTCGTCCCGGTTTCCCGAAATCCCTGCGTGCTCGTCCCTCTGCCCGGTGGAACCCGGACAGTGACCCTTTACGCGTTGCCGCGTAAAGCGCTTCTTCTGCTTGCATTTTCCAAAGATTGCCCCTTCATCGCTCCCAAACCAACGAGTCCACTCCCAACCCGGATTGCTCCGAATCTTCGTCGGTCAGCCGCTACGCTTCCCGCATGTTCCGACCTTGGGGTTTCACACCACTCCGCCGGTTTACTCCTCGTTGATCTTGTCCGCACTGTTGCAGCGGCTCACGATCCTGGGGTTCATCGTCGTTTCACAGTCCATCCGAAGATGGCCTGATTCCCGCGATGCGCTTTCTGCCCTTCGAAGCTTTCCCTCCGACTATAGCCGTTGTACGCCGTACAGTCCGAACCGTCTTTCAACGCTCGTTGTCCGTGCGCCGAGGCTTACGCCTCGTGCCCGACCGTCACCCCGCTCCGCCACACACCTTGCGATGTGCCTTGAAGCGCGCCGATGATGTCATCCCGAAGGACCATCTCACCTGCGTTCACCGCGTTCACACGCGCTGAAAGTTCACCAGCCGCCTTACCGCCTCGCTGTTCAGCTTCCGCCGAGAGTTTCCTCTCTGTGGGCGCTGCAAACCTCGCGGTTTTTCTCCATTGTCGGGTCCGTTGCACGCCGACCGTTTCCAGTCCATCGTGCCCGGTGCTCCCTTGGGCTTGGGCTCCTTCGCACCCGCCTGCTTTCACAGTCGGACAAAGGAGTCAGTACGTCAAAGATGGTTCTTGCGAACCCGCCTTTCGGCTTTCGACCGTTCGGCTTTCGCCGGTGTCGTAGACCATGTAAGCAAGCAGCGTGCCAACCCTTCGCGACCAAGCAACGCCGACTTTTTCAAAGGCGATGGGAAATCGAGATCCCATCGAAAGTGCATCGTTTTGCTGATCGTAGAGTAATATCCCTTCAACAACTGTTATTCGTGGGAACGAGGATTCCCGCGACTCAGAACACCGACAGCATCGTCCAAACCGGGCCGTCACATCCGAAGAAACCAGCCTTAGTCTTCGACTTCTTGCGCCGACACCGGCACGGACGCCCGCGCCGCGGCCGCTTTTTGCTTGGACGCTTTCACCTTCGCGGCCTTCTCCGCCTTGGTCGGCTTCGGTCGAAGCGCCTTAGCGGGCAGCTTGGACGCCCATGCGAGGGCTTCGAGCGCGAGCGCAGGGAGCGCAGCCCCTGCGACGCGGACATCCACCTGCACGTAGTCATGCCACGGACGCGCCGCCTGCGGCATGAACACGCCCATCCCCGGCTGAGCGGCGAGCGCTCGCACCCGATCCGGCCCGACTCGCGCGACGACCGTGGCTTCGAACGTCCCGAAGAACATTTGGCGGTTCACGAACGCGCAGGGCATCCCGAACATCTTCTTGCGCTCCACGCGCGGGTCCGCAGGCAACGCGGCCTCGTAGGCAGCGGTGACAGCAGCGGTGACAACAGAAGAATCAGCAGCAGGGTCGACGTTCATCCAAGCTCCAAGGATGGCGTCGTCTATCCCGGGACTTGACGTCGCCGGCCCCAAAGCAGCGCGGCGAGCACGATCCACAGGCTCGAAGCTCCGCGCTGCGCCCCTGCGGCACACCCGCAGCCAACCTGAGCCGCTCCGGAATCGTCGCCGAGCACCTGCGCAGTGTCGGGGTCACACGCAGCCTCCAGCTCCGCGCGGTGCAGCATTCCCCAGACATAAGCCCCGGCCCCGAAGCCAAGCATCGGCGCAGGACCTGCGTAGTTTGCGTTGCCCGGGTCGTAGAGCTCAGGGATGGTGTTGTGGTTGAGCGCTGCCTGATCGGTGATCCACGCCTCCAGCGCGCGAGCGCGCTCCAGATCACACGACCGACGCAGCCCTTCGGTGAGACGCAGGTCGATCACCGCCCACTCGTGCTGATCGTACAGGCTGCCGTCGTCGTTTCGGGCGTAGCCGTTGCCGCTGGCAACGCGCAGGCCGGCGTCCCACGCGGCGAGGCTGGCGTCCCACTCGGGCCCGCCGGCTTCGAGGATCTCGTGATTGAACGCTTCTACCGCGGCAAGATCGAGGTAATCGGAGCCGATATCCAGCTGATCTTTGCTGGCGGCGATCACCCCGGAGGCCGACAGCAGGTGCATCCGGATCGCCGCAGCGATCTCCGCCGCGCCAGCTCGGTAGGAGGCCGCTCGGGGGTCACGCAGATCATCCGCGATATTCGCCGCTGCCGTCAGACCGGCGACCGCCTGGATCGAGGAGTACGCAAACTGCTGCTGTTGGCCGTTCCAATGACGCTCCCAGATCGAAGAGTCCGGCTGCAGCAAGCCGGTGTTCGGGTCGATCAACCCCAACAGCACATCAGCCACGCCGTCCAGCGCGGGGGGCCCAAGCTCAGCGACCACGTCGGCCCGACCGGCGTCCCGAAGCACGCCCAGCGCCCATAAATACAAGCCGAAGTCGTCGAACTCGACGTTGGGGCCGTTCTCGTCCGAGTCGGACCACTCGGTGCCGTCTCCGTACACGCGGCAGACGCTCACGAGGTAGTTCGCGTCGCCCACGTAGGAGCGGTAGGCGCCGGTCTTGCCCTGCGCGAGGAAGCGCAGCGCAGCCGCGGCCTCGTCGGTGCGCCCCGCCGCCGCGAGCGCCGCCGCCGCGTAGGAGCCGTCGCGCACCCAGGTGATGTTCCAGATGTGCTCGAAGTCCCCGACCGGCGCGCTGACCGGCAACGAAGCGGGGATCTGCCCGTAGGCGTCGCCCGGCTCGGTGACCTGCGCCATGCGCAAGAAGGATAGCTGCTGTTCGTAGACGCTGCGCTCGACGTCGCTCAGGTCGTCGGGCACACGGTTTTCGGCCTGCCAGGCCGCCCAATCCGCCTGCTCATCAGTCACCCACGCCGCTGCAGATCGCCCGGCGATCCACGCGTCGCCGTCTCCGTCGGTGGTGACGACGCCGACCCAAACCCCGGCTCCCGGGGCCAGATCCTCGAGACGCCACCCCAACGCCGGGACCACGTCATCGCCTGACCTTCCGCATCCTCCGCCGATCGCCTGCCCGGCGAGCACGCGGTTGTAGACGTCATCGCAGCTGACGTCGCTCGCGCCAGGCCCGGAGTAGTTCAACGCGACGTCGCTGCCCGACTCGGACGCATGGGACGCGTCGTGCGATTGCACCGTCTCGGAGCCGCCCACATGGTAGTTGTGCAACGAGACGATCTGCACCCCGGAGAGCGTGGTGGCGCCGGTGTTCTCGACGTACAGCACCTGCGCGATGCCGACGCCGGCGTAGTCCATGGGCGCAAAGTCATACTCGGTGACCGCGAGGCCCAAGCCTGCCGGTGCGGTGCGTTGCACCTCGATGATGCCGGTGCCCGGCAGGTAATCGACGCTGCGGGCGTCGGTGAGCCACGCCCCTGACCCGCTCGCGACCACGCCAAAGTAGCTGTCGTAGAGCACGTCAGGCGTGACGTCGCCGGGCGTGTATTCTTGGTACAAGTGCGGGTACGCGGAAGAGAGACGATCCCCCTCAAAAACAAAGGCGCCACGCCCATTCGCGGTGACCAGATCCGGCAGGCTGAAGTGGGGCGCTGAACCCGCAACCGCCGACTTCGACGCGGCCAGCAACGCCAGCGTCAGGCCGATCATCGATAGCCCTGGGACTGGATCCACCACTCCGCGCCTACGCCCACCGCGTGCTGCACCGGACCCCGCGCCCGCCGCGAATCGCCGGGATCAAGGCGGTCCAACGCGCTCTGGTTGACCAGCGACAACGTATAGCGCAGGTGGATGCTCGGTCGTGCGAAGCTGCCGCGTCCAAGCTGCACGCCCGGCAAGAAGGACACGCGCGTGACCACCGGGGACTCCTGCACGTTGGTTCGTGGGTCCAAGCCCGCGGGAAACGCGGCTTCGTGGGAGATCTCCGCTTGCAAAGACACATACTGGGAAGGATACACACCCGGCCTCACCGAGCCTACCCACTCCCAGCCATCATCGGGGTCGGTGACGTTGGCGTCCGCGTCGGCCCAGCTGCGCACGTACATCCCTCCCGCGATGGAAAACACTCCGAGATCCTCGTTGAACGCCACCGCAGCAAGGTCCTCCCGCGCGGCGTTGACGCTGCTGTCCAACGCGAATCCATCGGTGGGCACGGTCAGCTCTCCGACCGCCGCGATGCCGGTGGCGTGCCGGTAGAACACATGCGCATAGCTGTCTTTTCCCCAGCCGTACACCGAGACTTCGCCCCCGCCCAACCAGCCCTGCTCGCGCGGCAGCGACTCGACCACGCCGCCCGCCACCTCGCGGGACCCGGCGGGAACGCCGTGCAGCTCGCCGTGGAGCTTGGGACGCACGGTAATTGTACCAATCGGAAGCGCATAGCTGCCGGTGACCGACGCGACCGTGCGCTGCCGATCGAGGGTGGTGACCGCCGCCGCGCCTACCGCGCCGGGCGTGGCCTCCTGCAACGACTGGTACTGCCAGGAATCCTGTGCCAACCGATTGAATCCCACGTGGGCTGCGAGGTTCAACCCGGTGTTCGGTGGACGATAGTGCAGCCCGCCGCCGACAGTGTTCAGGTTGTCCAGCGGCCAGAAGTCCAGCAGGTACACATCGTCGCCGCGGTACATGCGCGAGCCGGCCCAAACCCCAAGGCCGGACACGGCAAAATCGTCGGCTTGGGCGTACAAGTTGCGCACCGCGAGGCTGGCGTCGAAGGTCCCGGTGTAATGAAACAGCTCACCGCTCAACGCCGGCGTGACCAGCGCGAGAAAGCGAGTTCCTGACTTTGTTTCCAGCTTCCAGCCTACGTCCAGCTCAAGGTAGGGATCGGCATAGAGCCGTCCCGGATGCGCGGTGACGGTGATCGGGCTCCCGCCCCCGCCGTTCAGATCGGTGGCGGCTTCAACCCGACCGTAGGACCCAACGAGCAGGTGCGACGTGAACGCCGCGGCGTCTTCGGCGGGTTCAGCGGGCACAGCGGGTTCAGCCGCGAGAGCGGGCGCCGCGGGTTCAGCCGCGAGAGCGGGCGCCGCGAGAGCAAAAGATAGCAGCAACAACACCCTCCGTGGCTATCAAGAACCGGCGCTACTCGCCGACCAGCACGCGCGCCGACATCGCCGGAACGTCGACGGTGAGCGAATCTCCCGACGCCGTGAAAAGCTCGCCGGTCAGCACGTCGCGAAAGCGCCCGTGCGTCAAACCGGCAAAAGCGAGGCCGTTGCTAAGCGTGCGGGACGAACCGCCGCGATTCAGGATCACCAGCACGTCATCATCCGCTTCGGAGTTCACACGGGCGTACGCCCACAGATCCGCTTCGCCCTCCCACCAGTCGACGCGGGTGCCCGACGACATCGCCGGATGTTCGCGGCGCGCCTGTCCAAGCAGCTGCACCTGCGTGAGCACGTCGGACTCGTCTCCCGAGAGCGCGCTTCCGAAGCGCATCATCTGCCGATTGTCGGGATCCGCGTAGCCGGGCAGCCCGATCTCGTCGCCGTAGTAGATCAACGGCAAGCCCTCATTCGTCAGCAAGAAGGCCCAGGCGAGCCGCAGCCGATCGTAGGGCTCCGACCACCCCGGCGGCAGGTCCGGGCTGCGCAGCGCACCGTCGTCCCCGCAGGCGCTGTCCCCGTACAACGAGCCGATCTCCCCGCTGGCCTGCGCGATGAAGCGCGCGACATCGTGGTTTCCGAGGAACGTGCTCATCGTGTGGCCGGCGAACGCCGTCTCCGACGAAGCCCGCACCGACTCCAACGACCCGGCCCCGTTGGAGAGGCCGATCTCGTCCCGCGCGAACGCGGCGACCACCGCCCAATACAGCGGAAAGTCAAACTGGGCATCCAGCGCATTGGCACCGATGTAGCTGGAGATCAGCGCCTGATCGCCGGAGTAGGTCTCTCCGACGGTGTAGAAGTCTTCGTCGCCGCCAGCGCCGCGAAACTCCAGCTCGTTCTCGACCCGACTGGCAAAGTTCTGGAACACGCTGTGCGGCATGTGCTTGACCGCGTCCACCCGGTAACCGTCGAGATCGTAGTCCTGCGCCCAGACCATCGCGTCGTCGACCATCTGCATCAGCGGGTCGGCGTCGTAGTAGCGGATGTCCGGGAGAAAACTGTCGAACCAACAGGTCTCGGGGATGTCGTTCCAATTGTTCGCGTCGCCGCAGAGCGCCTCGGGGTTGAACCACTCGGGGTGCTCGCGAAAGTACGGATGAAGCACGTGTACGTGGTTGCCGACCCAGTCGGTGATCACGCGGATGTTGCGGGCGTGCGCGGCGTCGATCAGCGCATGCAGCGTCGCGGCGTCGCCGAAGTGCGGCTCGGGGGCGAAGGGGTCGGCGGGCCAGTAGCCGTGGTAGCCAGAGTAGGTGGCGCCGCAGCTTCCACCGTAGGAGCCGGATGCGTTGTCCTGCGGTGCGGTCAGCCAGATCACCGTCACGCCAGCGTCGGCGAGGTAGTCCATCTTGTCGATGACGCCTTGCCAGTCACCGCCTTCGTAGTCGGTCGAGGCGGTCCCGGTGCCTTCGTCCCGGTTGAGCTCGGGCGCGCCATCAAAAAAGCGGTCTACAAAAACATAGTAAAGCAGACCGTTCTGCCACTGGACGTCGTCTGTCCAGAACGGGATCTTCAGCGGGCGAGGCGTGCGACCATCCGAGGTCGTCACCGAGAACTGAAGGACGTGACGGCCTTCGCTCAAGCCCGACGCTGCAAACGAAAATCCAGATCCGGTCCACGCATCCACCGGCGCGCCGTCCAGCATCGCCGCAGCCGTCGCGACGTCCCCCGAAGCGTCGACGACAACCGCAACGCCGTTGGCGTCACGGTCGATGTGCAGCGCCGTGACGTCAAGCTGGGGGAGCGAGCAGTCCGGCACCACCAGCAAGCTGTTGCACTCCGCGCCGCCCGGGGCGCAGGAAGGGTCCCAGGTATAGCCTTCGTCGCACTGCACAAAGTCCGCTTCGGGGTCACACGACCACAGCTCGGAGTTTGCGCTGTAGTCGACCTCGATGAATTTGTACGCGTAGTTTCCTTCCGCCAGCTCGAGATCCACCGACCACAACCCGCCGCCTTCGTCGGTCATCGGCGTGGCCGTGGAGTCCCAATCGTTGAACTCGCCCGCCACAAACACCTGCTGGGCGCCCGCGCGCGCCGTGTACTCGAGGTGCTGCAGGCACACGTCGCCAGAAGCTCCCCCGACGATCACGTCCAGCTCGGCGTCGGATGCGTTGCCGCAGGCATCCGCGACGGTCAAGTGCACCGCGGTGCTTCCGGTGAACCCCGACTCGGACACGACCGTGAGCACGCCGGCGTCGTCTACTGACGCCAGCACGCCGGGATCAGCGACAGCCGTAAACGTGAGCTCACCGCCGTCGTCGGCGAGGAACCCACGTAGATCAACTGTTTGGCGCACATCGGATGCGAGCGCCAACGGTTCAATAGACAGCCAAACTGGCGCGTCCTGCCCGCAGCACCCCGAGAGGAGCAGCAGCGTCGGGACGAACGCGCGCTTCACGACTACGGGCAGGTGGGGTTGGCGAAGCCCGGGGTGCCATACTCGTAGGAGGTGCCGCTGACCCACCAGGTGTAGCTGGTCGGCGCCGAGCACCAGTTGGTGTTCGTGTCGTTGCTGGTGGCGTCGGTGGAGCCGCTGTCGAGCATCATCGAGTACGTGGAGTCACGCGGCCAGCTCGACGAGGAGGTGGCCGAGTAGGTCCACGTGATGCCGTCGATCTTGGTGCCGGTGCTCGTGCCGCCGCCGACGTAGAAGCCGAGGAAGTCGGCGTCACGCTGCAGGTTGAACGTGTTGTCGTGGTAGATGCCGGAGTACGTGGAGGCCTCGGCGGCATCGCCCCAGATGTAGTCGCACAGCAACGGGTAGCCGGCGGTGGCCGACGACTCGTAGTCGGAGGTCTTGCAGAACACCGCGTAGTCGCCGGCCGGCACGATCACCGGCGCAGCGGGGTCGACGAAGAACGCGTCGGTCGAGGTCGAGCCGGAGCTACGGACGACGTACCAGTAGGACATATCGACGTCCCGGCTGGAGTTGTTGTAGATCTCGAACCACTGCGCGTCGGTGTTGGTCGACGAGCCGCCCACGCGCGGCTGGCGTACAACCTCGGTGATCACGAGGTCACCGGCAGCGACGAAGTCTTCGTCCACCCAGAGGTCGCAGTCGTTGTCGAGGCCGTCATCCGATTCAGTGTTCGTGGAGTAGCGATCAGCGCTGGTGTCGTCGCAGTCGTCGCCGTTCTCGGAGTAGCCGGACGCCGGCAAGGTGCAGAACGAACCGGTGGTCTCCGCGTCGCCTTCGCCATCGCCGTCGGCGTCGACGTAGAACGAGGTCTCGCCGGTGGAGCCGGCTTCGTCGATGAAGGTGTCGCAGTCGTTGTCGATGGAGTCGCAGGCTTCGATCGCGGCGGGGTTGACGGCGGCGGCGCTGTCGTCGCAGTCATCGAGGGACTCGACGTAGCCTTCGGGGGCCGCGCAGGCGTTCTCAATCACGGTGCCGGAGCCGTAGCCGTCGGAGTCGCTGTCCTGCCCGAAGTTCGTGCCGTCCACCGGGTGATCGTCCGCGGTGCCGTCACAGTTTTCGTCGACGCTGTCACAGTACTCGTCGGCGTTGGGGTGGATGGAGTCATCGGCGTCGTTGCAGTCGTCCGCGCTGTTGGACGTGCCGACTTCGACGGCGCAACCCGTGCCGATCGCGTCTCCCGCGCCGTAGCCATCGCCGTCCGCGTCACTGTAGATCACGGCCCCGTCCGTAGGGTTGACGTCGCTGGTGCCGTCGCAGTCGTTGTCTTGACCGTCGCAGATCTCCGGCGCATCGGGGTTGACCGAGGCGTCGTCGTCATTGCAGTCCAGCCCAGAGTCACCGCCCTCGCTGCCGTCGCCGTCCTGATCGAAGTCGTTATTGCCCGCGCAGTCGGAGTCTACGCCGTCGTACCAAGCGTCTTCCGCGCCGGGATGGATGTCGGCGTTGGTGTCGTCACAGTCATCGCCACCGGCCGACACTGCGTCGTACCCGTCCATGTCTGCGTCTGCGGTCTGCTGCGTATCGCCGGTCTCCGAATCGGAGGTGTCGGAGGTGTCCGACGTATCCGAAGTATCCGAGGTATCGGACGTATCCTCGACCTTGCCGTCGCAGCCGGGCGCGAGAATCAGGGCAGGAAGCAGGAACAATACAGAAATAGAACGCAAGGGGGTCTCCATCGATAGTACAGCTTGCCACAACGCGGGGCGAGTGCAAACGGAAGATATCCAGAATTTGTGAGAACGGCTTGCGCGAGGTTCAGATCGCTCGCAACGGCTTGTCAAAATCACAAGGTAGTACGAACGCGATCCCAAACCCCCGTCGGCGTGTCCACCCCGATGTGGCGCTCCTGGTCCGAAGCGAACTCCACGACACCCGCGAAGAAGTCAAGCAAGCCGATGTCGAAGGCGACCTCGTAGAATCCCACGGTCTCGCCGTCGCGCACGTGAAGGACCTGCGCCGGGCCCTCGAGCCTGCCGGTGTCGAGGTTCAAGAAGGGCGGGGCATCGAGCACGAGGAGCTCGCCGACCTCAGCGCGAATCATGTTCCGCGTTCGCGAGCCTGGCCGAATCACCAAGTTAGACGGCTGTATCTTTCCATTCCGCACATGACCGGTGGCCCGAGTGCCGTCCGCGCGCGCGGTCTCGGGACTGTGACACTGGGCGCCGATGACGCCTTCGCGGAGCAGCGTCAGCGGCACAGGCGTCACGCTGCGATCGTCAAAGGCAACCGTATAAAGACCAGAATGCAGGCCAGCATCGTCGGTCATGTGCAACAGCGGCGGCGCGAGTCGCAGGGGTTCAAAGGTGCGCGTGGCGGGGACGCCGGAGGTGATCATCCGGTGGATGAACCCCGAATGATCCGCGGCAAAGGCAGGCGCGAGCGCGCGAGCGAACTCCGCCATCGCTCTCGGCTCGATGAGCAACGGGCGATCGGGGACAGCGCCCGCCAACCGCTTCGTCAACGGTTCAGCGCGGCGGCGCAAGTCCAGCCCGAACGGGAGGCTGGCCACGTCCGAGAAGTGCCGTGAAGCGAGCTCCTGACGGATGGATCGCCCGTCGTCGAACTGTGCAGCTCCGGACAAAGAAAACGTCGTAGACGAATCACTCAGATCCGCGCCCCGACTGCTTGCCCAGCTGCGATGCACGCGCTCTTGTCGATACCGCAGCCCGCCCAAGCGCACCGAAGCTGCGGACTTTGCGCCGCTCTTGTCGAAGGCCCGCTCCGAGAGCTCCAGCAGCTCGATACGGTCGGCCTGTTCGATGGCGGAATAGCGTCGATCGGACGTGGACAGTCCAGCGGTTCGGACATCCTGCCGGTCCGCTGGCCCCGCAAACGGGTCTGGCGCTGCGCTGCCCAGCATCCGCAGCGCCTGATCGACCGCAGCCTGAAGCGTTGGAGCGGAGCCGAAGCCAGTCGCACCGCCCGCTTTCCAGCCGCGCACCTCCCACCCTACCGCCTCACTCGCGGTGACCGGCGAACGTGAGCCGGTCTGCTCCAGCCACTCCGTTCGGGTCAGCAGCACCTCTGCGGCGAACGCGCCCCCCTTGCGAAGCAGGTCGAGCGCGGAGAGCAGCTGCGGGCGTTCTTGCATGACCCCTTCGTATCGCGGCGGGGGCGACCTGCGCTAAAGGGCCAAAAGTTGCGCTAGTACACGCCTCGGAGCGGCCCGGGCAGCATCCACGGCTCAAACGCCACGGCGATCTGCATGTCGTACGGCGCCAAACTGCTGGGATGGCGCGTGGG
>CAIUMM010000071.1 GCA_903900265.1 uncultured Pseudomonadota bacterium | reverse complement strand
CGGACCTGCTCGCCGCGCCGGCCACGCCGAACACCTACGTGTGGGCGCGGGGAACCGCAGACCCAAGCTGGGTTGCGGCGCCGCTCCGAGCGCAAGCGCTGCGGGTGTTTCACAGGGAGTAGGCTGGGTTCAGCCCGAATCGCATGTCCGATCGACTACAGTGGAAAAACCAAGCGCGCATCCGGTCACGTCCTCCGTCAAACACCACACGCAGATGTACGAGTGGCTTCAAGTTGCCAAGATTCCGCACTGACTGGACATGTCTGGCTTCAAGAGACGCCCCTAAGCAGAGTCTACCTCCGAAGCCCCCGAGCCATGAATCTTACGGCGCTCCGGGCCTCCTCCGGCAGTGCTCGGTAGTCGTCCAGCAGCGCCCACTCCTCCGGCCGGGTCGGGTCAGCAACGGCGACCACGTCGAAGTCGAGCAGCGCGCCCGCCTGGACGCCGAGCGCCTTCGCCAGAGCCACAATGGACGTGAGCGTTGGCGAGAGCTTACCTGACTCCATCTGGCTGATCGCCTCTGGCCGGACGCCGATGCGTTCGGCCACGGCTTGCTGAGTCAAGTGGACGCGGGCACGCAGGTCTGCGGCGCGGACCCCGAACCGCTTGAGGAAGGCTTCATCTCGGGGGCGACGTGGCATCCTGCCACTTTTCGCCATGCCTTCTGCGCCGCCCATGCCAAAATCGGTCACTTTGAATGCGGTACTACTTACATTGTGTGTTAGGCTCTTCGCACCCAGCAGTCTCGCTGGCCCCACGGAGCCCACCATGCACTCTCGTCTTCTTCCCGTCCTCGTCCTCGTTGCCGTTGCACTCCCGGCCTGCGCGCACCGTCCGCCCCTGACCACGATCACCACCCGCGCCAACGGCGTGGTGAAGCTCTGCGGCAAGTACGACGACGGTGACAAGCGGATCTCGGGCATCAGCCCAGAGGGATCCAAGGTCAGCATCAGTCAGGCCGACGTGGTGACGATGGAGACGAATGGGACCTGCAAAAAGTGATTCTGCTTGTCCTCGCCTTGGTGTCCCCGGCCCACGCGGACGACGTGAACGTCTACAAAGGCAAGCCCTACGGTGGGATCTTCACGCACGGGACGATCACGCTCAACGAGGTAGGCATCCGGACGGAGACGCACGTGCTGTTCGCCGTCCACACGGACAGCTACAGCTACGCGGACATCCGAGAGGTAACCGCAGACCTCGGCCTGTTCCGGGGCTGGGTCGTCATGTCCATGACCGACAAGACCGAGACATCGTTCAACATGCCTCGACATTCAGCCCGCGAGCTTGAGGCCACGTTGACGCGCCGGATCATGACCGCGAAGTAGCCGCGCGTCGGCGCCGCTCCGAGCGCAAGCGCTGCGGGT
Source organism: uncultured Pseudomonadota bacterium (assembly GCA_903900265.1). Taxonomy (GTDB): domain Bacteria; phylum Myxococcota_A; class UBA796; order UBA796; family SXON01; genus CAIUMM01. Next base: position 324 of record CAIUMM010000071.1, on the reverse strand, counting down.
CTTTTTCAAAGATTAGGCTGGATTCAGCCCGAATCCCCGGTAGGGAGCACCGGCGTAAACGTGACGGGGATCGACAAGGTGCTCGGCGTGCTGTCCGTGGACACGGTCACCGCGGTGCTAACCTCGGTGTCGCGCTCACCAGGTAGATAGCCGCAAACCGCGACGTTCAGCACATAGCTGGAAGCCGGCGCGACCACGCCCATCGTGCCCGGCAACGCGTCATGGGTATAGCCGACGACGCAAAGATAATCGTCGTTGAAGTCGGCGAGTCCGAGGGTGACGTCATTGACGCCGTTGTTGTACAGCGTGACCGCGATCGGCGCG
>CAIUMM010000070.1 GCA_903900265.1 uncultured Pseudomonadota bacterium | reverse complement strand
CCTTGTGCTCGCCGGCTACGGCCTCTACAAGTCGATGTCGGGCAAGGGCGGCACCCACGCGCTCGCCCTCGGCAACGGCCTGCTCTGCACCGGCATCGCCCGCATCGGTCGCAACGCCGGCAGGGCGCTCGCCGAGAAGAAAGCCACGGCCCAGGCCACGCAGACGCCGACTCCCGCAGCCGCAGCAGCTCCGGTCCCCGCACCCGCGCCTCCCCAGCTCAGGGGCGACGACATCGGCGAGATCGCCCGCATGGTCCGCATGACCCCGGGCACCGAAGGCGAGCGCGTCGAGGGACGGCGTCGTGACCGCGACGCGGACCGCACCGACCGCTTCGTCCGCGCCCGTCGCTGAATCTACTGGCTCTATCCCTATTCAACCTCCTGATTTTCCCCTCTTCCACAAAGGACAACTCCCATGACCATGGCACCCATCTGGGCCCTCGTGACCTTCACCGCATCCGGCGAATGCCTCGTCGATCGCACCTCCCTGCGCGCCTCCCTGCGCGTCGCCGACCGCTCCGAGCCCAACTTCGGCGCGGACCTCGATGACGACGAAGACCTCGATGACCTCGACGGGGACGACCTCGGCGATGACCTCGGCGACGAGACCGGGGACGACTTGGGCGACGACTTGGGCGACGACTTGGGCGACGACTTGGGTGACGACCTCGGCGACGAGGTGGGGCTCACCCCCCGCGAGCGCCGCATCCGTCGGCTCCGTCGCCGGCAGGCCAAGCTCCACACCCGCGAGGAGGCGCTCGAAGCCAAGAACCGCCACCTGAAGCGCAAGCTCCACCACGCCAGCAAGGGAAAGATCGTGCAGCGCAACGTCACCGTCACCGGCATCGTCGCCACCACTGTCGGCCAGTCGATGAGCATGACGCTCACGCCGCGCACGAGCCTGCACCTGTCCAAGATCTTCGCCACCGGCGACTCGGCGGCGACGATCAACACGATCATCTCCGGCGACGACCCGGTCGTACTCGACAACCTCGACGCGGCGCTGATCGCGCCCACCGCGTACCACGGGCCCAGCTTCGGCGGGCGCGTGCTCCGCGCGGGTGTGCCGGTCACGATCAACTACACGGCGGGCTCGACGACCGCTGCCCTGAAGCTCAGCTTCTACGGCAAGGCGCGCGTCAAGAACCCCAACTGTTGATCGGGCCGTAGGAGGAACTGGTCGTGGGCGCCTGCCGACTCTCCCGCCGCTCGGGCACCGCGAAGCTCCCCGCTTCAACGGTCGCCGGGAACGCGGGAGCAGAAGGCGAGGTGCTCACGGCACAGTCGGTCGGCGCGGGCGACGGCGACTGGCGCATCATCGACCTCTGGTCGGACGAAGCGACTCCCTACGAGGCGCGGCTCGTCTGGTCCGGCGGCGGCGGCGCCCAGCGCACGGCTCTCCTCGACGTCCCCCGGTGTACGCGGGTCTGCGTCCACGCGACGATGCTCCAAATCTTCGGCTCGAACCTGTCAACCTCGTCGGACATCGCCGCTCGCGCGGCCATCGCAGACGGTCAGTGTGACACCGAAAATCAATGGACCGTCCGTGG
>CAIUMM010000069.1 GCA_903900265.1 uncultured Pseudomonadota bacterium | reverse complement strand
GAAGCCCGGTAAGCCGCTCGCCTACGGCTTCATCGGCGAGCGTCCCATCTTCGGGCTACCCGGAAACCCGGTCAGCTGCATGGTGAATTTCCTGCAGTTTGTACGCCCGGTGCTGCGTACGATGATGGGTGATCCCAATCCGTACCTGCCGGTGGTGCAAGCGGTGATGGCTGCGCCTTGGAAGCGCCGTCCTGGGCGCGCTGAGCTGGTGCGGGTGCGGCTGAGCGCGGGGGAGGCCGGACCGGTGGCGACAGTGGCGGGTGTGCAGGGGAGCGCGCATCTCCTTGGCATGGCCGATGCGCATGGCTTGATGCTGGTGGGCCCGGACTGCGCGGAGGTCACCGGCGTGGTGTCGGTGCAAGTCTTCGACCCAAGCTGGGGCAGGGGAGCAGCTCCCGGATACCGTTGGGCGTGATCCTCCGCGGGTTCGTGCTCGCCGGCGGGCGATCGTCCCGCTTCGGCTCGGACAAGGCGGTCGCGGATTGGCAGGGCGTGCCCGCTGCTTTGGCGCTGGTGCGCGTGCTTGAGGATGCAGGGCTTCAGGCGACCGTCGTCGCACGTCAGTCGCGCGTCCAGTTTGCTGGAACCTGCGAGCTGATCGAGCCCCCGTCGGCGTCGTCCCATCCGCTCTACGGCGTCGCCGCAATCTCTGGGGACGACGCGGTGTTCGTGTGTCCGTGTGACGCCGAGCAGCTCACTGCGTCGATGGTTCGGGCGCTGTGCGCGTCAGAGGCCGTCTCTGCTGACTCTCCGCTGGTCGGAGTCTGGCCGGCGCGCTTGCGTCGGGATGCGGCCGCCGCGGCAGCTGCGGGCTCCTCTGTCCGCGCGCTTGCTGCGGGACTGCCCCGCTTGGACGTCGGCGCGACCGGCAACCGGAACGTGCCCGCCGCTTGACGAGTCGGACATCTTCGGGTACACATCGACGTTGTAAGAGGTCCGTCCCGTGGGCGAACAAGGTCCGAGTACTCACTCCCTTTAGCCCCGCGGAGCCTCCTCCGTGACGGCACGAGGAGGTCATCATGAACGTCTGGATTGCTGCGGTGTGGCCATGAGCACCGCCCCGTACGGAACTCCCGAAGAACCGGGGAGGTTGAAGCCGTTTTCGCCCGAGAGCGAGGACGACCGCCGTGAAGTCGTGGAGCGCTGGGAAGAGAGCCCGTCCAATCCGGCGGCGTTCCGCGCGCTCGACCGTGCCACCGCGACCGAAGTGTTCCTGAAGCTGTCCTCTCCGGAGCAGTACCGTTTGCTCGAAGACATGCCGCCGGGCGAGCAGCGCTTGTGGATGCGCGTGCTCGCACCTGACGACGCGGCGGACGTCATCCAGTGGGCCGATGATGACCTCCGCGCCACGCTGATCGGGCACTTGGATGCCTCGACGCAGCGGGAGGTCCGTGCGCTCACCGCCTATGCGGAAGACGACGCGGGCGGCCTGATGTCGCCGCGATTTGCGGCGTTGCGCGCCGAGATGACCGTGGACGAGGCGATCCATTACTTGCGTCGTAAGGCGCGGGATGGCGTAGAGACCATCTACACCGCTTACGTGCTCGATCACGACCAGCGTCTCGTCGGCGTGGTCAGTTTCCGGGAGCTGTTCTCCGCTCAGGCCAGCGCGCCGGTTCGGGACGTCATGCGGCCGGCGCTCACCGTCACCGAAGATCTCGACCAGGAGCATGTCGCGCGGATCATCGCCGAGCACAACCTGCTGGCGATCCCGGTCGTCGATCAAGACGGTCGCATGAAAGGCATCGTCACCATCGACGACGTGGTCGACGTCGTGCAAGAAGAGGCGACCGAGGACATCCAGAAGCTTGGCGGTATGGAAGCGCTCGACGATTCCTATATGGACACGCCGTTCTTCTCGTTGCTCGGCAAGCGGGCGGGATGGTTGGCGGTGCTGTTTGTCGGCGAGACGCTGACCGCGAGCGCGATGGGCGTCTACGAGGACGAGATCGCGAAGGCTGCGGTGTTGGTGTTGTTCATCCCGCTGATCATCTCGAGCGGCGGAAATTCCGGCTCGCAAGCCAGCAGTTTGATCATGCGCGCGCTCGCGTTAGGCGAGGTCACCTTCGCGGACTTTTGGCGCGTCACCCGTCGGGAGCTGCTCAGCGGCCTGGCCCTTGGCGCGATCCTCGGCGTGATCGGCGTCGTGCGCATCT
>CAIUMM010000068.1 GCA_903900265.1 uncultured Pseudomonadota bacterium | reverse complement strand
AAGCGCACAGACCATGTTCTATGTGACTTTTCCGGGACGCGCACAGGATGATAGCCGACTGACCGGCCTGCGAGCCGGGACGATCGTGCTGGGTGGAACCTTCACCTCGCGCTTGAACGCGCTCCTTCGTGAAAAGCGTGGCTTTACCTATGGAGCCAAGGCTCGGACCGTCGAGCGTCGCGGGGAAGGCGCGGCCGTGGTGTACTCGCGGATCCGCACGGACGTGACCGGGCCGGCGATGGTGGACCTGCTGGGAGAATTGAAATTCATCCAACAAGGGATCACCGCCGAGGAGCTGGTGAAGGCCAAGGGCGCGTACAAGCAGGATCAGGTCGAGGCGATGGAGAGCCGCTCGGGGATCGCGAGCACGTTCGCCGGATATCAGGCGGCAGGGTTCACCCCGGAGCGCTTGGGCGTAGAGCTTGCTTCGATGAACGCGTTGACGTTGGACGCCGTAAAAGCCGAGATGGGCAGCTACGACATGTCCAAGGCGCTGTTCCTGCTGGTAGGCGATCGCGCCAAGATCGAAGCGGGTCTGAAACAGGCGGGGTTCGACCATATTGAGGTCGTGGAGCCTTTGTAGTGGCCCGCACTCCATTTGGCGCCAAGCCTGGACCCAAGGGCAAGCCCCCCGCGCGCCCGGGAGAGCGTCCGCGCGCGGGTCCCGCTGCGCGGGGTCGGCCGCAGGACGACGACGACCAGCGCCGGGCGCCCGAGGCCCCGAAGGTGCGCGCCGAGGCTGGCGTGCTCGTGGTCAACGGCTACAGCGAGCGCTGGCTGCGGCAGGGATTTTCGTGGGTGTACCCCGCTGAGGTGCTCGGTGGCGTCGCCGCTGCGGGCGCTGAGGTGCGTTTGCGCTCGGCGGCAGGGGAAGACCTCGGCGTCGCCATCGCCGACGATGGTTGGATTCGCGCGCGCCGCTTTCGCACCACCGCAGCCGCCGGAGCTGCGCGAGGGAGCATCGACGCCGCGCTGCTCCGCGGGCGCTTGGACAACGCCCTGAAGCTTCGGCAGGCGCTGAACCTCGGCAATGCGGCGAGTACGACCACAGCCTGGCGCTGGATCAACGGCGAGAACGACGACCTGCCCGGTATCCGCGTGGATGTGTGGGGCGATCATGTCGTTGTCAGCCTCGACTCGCCCAGCCTCGTCGGGCTGCTCCCCGCGCTGCTGAGCGCGCTTCGGGCTGCGTTGCCCGCGGTGCAGAGCGTGCACGTGGGCTGGCGTCCGGACTCCCGCGACGGGCGCGTGTGGCCCGCGGCGCCGGGGTGCGTGTACGGCGAAGCTCCCGGCGTGGTCGTGGTGCGCGAGCGCGGGCTTGAGTATCTGGTCGAGCCGGCGGCTCGAAAAGACGTCGGCTTGTTTCCGGACCAGCGCGAAAATCGCACGTGGCTGGAGCCTTTTTACCCGCAGACTCGGGTGTTGAACCTGTTTTGCTACACCGGCGCGTTCTCGGTGCACGCGCTGGCCTCGGGCGCAGCCGAGGTCGTCAGTGTGGATCTATCCAAGCCGTACCTCGATCGTTTGGATGAGAACCTGCGCGCGAACGGTCTCGGCGCGCCGGACGCCGACGGTGGGGCTCGGTCGGGCACGCACGAGCGGATTGAAGACGACGCGCTGAAGGTGCTCGATCGCTTTCGCCGGCAGGGTCGTGTATTTGACCGGATTATCCTCGATCCTCCCGGTCATTCCCACTCCGACGCCGGCGATTGGTCCGGCGAGCAGGACTACGCCCGCTTGGTCGCTGCAGCGGCACGGGTGACCTCCCCGGGCGGCTGGATCGTCGCGAGCTCCAACCTCGGCTCGGTGAGCCCGCGTCAGTTTCAAGGCGCGATCGTCGATGGGCTGCGCAAGGCCTCCTGCCACGGTCGTGTGCTGCACACCGGCGGTCAGGCGGCCGATTTCCCAGCGGCGCTGCACTTCCCCGAGGGGAGCTTCCTGAAGTTCGTGGTGATGGAAGTCCAGCGTGCCGAGTAGCACGAGGCTGCATCTTCGTTCCGAGTTTGTGTTTGCTGCTGCGCTGTTCGCGCTCGTCGCGTTCGCGTTCGCGCCGGACGCTGCCACCGGCTCGGGTGTGTT
>CAIUMM010000067.1 GCA_903900265.1 uncultured Pseudomonadota bacterium | reverse complement strand
TTACGGGCGAACAAGATGAAGCCGCCTGGCCGTGCTTCGCGGATGAACGAGCGCTCTTGATCATTCAGCGACGTGCCTGCAAGACCGATGATCAAGCGTTGACCCGCGCGACGCTTGCGGTCGGCGGTCGATGTGGTGATGCCTACGATGTTCATAACGACTCACTGTGATCGGCAGGGTATTGCGCAAGTTCGATGAGCACGCCATCGAAGCCACGCGGGTGCAAAAAGATCACCCGGGCGCCATGCGCGCCGGGGCTGGGCTGTTCGGAGGTGAAGGCGTAGCCAAGCCCGCGCAGTCGGGCGACGTCGCCGTCGAGGTCGTCGGTCGCGAAGCAGAGGTGGTGCAGCCCACCCTGGGGCTTCTTCTCCAGAAACTTCTGGATCGGCCCCTGTCCGTCGAGCGGGTGCACCAGCTCGATGCGCGTACCCGAAACGGGGAGGAATGCGGTGGACGTCAAGGCCGACACGACATCCTCCCGGCCAGCCAGTGTCAGGCCGAGATCCTCACAGAATCGACGAATGCTGTCCGAGAGGTTCGGAACAGCGACCGCAATGTGGTCCAAACGAATGATCATTCCCCCCTTCTATTCCGCCTCCGGCCGATGCGGGCTCGGATACTCCCATAGGGTGTCGTCCATTCACGTCGTCATCGTGACCCACCGCGCCGATGCGCTGCTCGCCGCATGTTTGCGGTCTGTGCACGCCCAATCGCCGGATGGGGTCCTCGTCGTCGTCAGCAACAGCTACCGCGAGGTCGCCGGGGCAAGGGCCTTGCAGCTCGAAGTAAATGTCGGCTTTGCCCGAGCCGCAAACGCCGGTATCGCCGCGGTCTCCGGGGACGTGCTGCTGCTCAACGACGACACCGAGCTGCAGCCCGGGTGCATCGCAGCCCTGCGCGCCGCCCGAACAGCGATCCCGGCGATCTACCAGCCACGCATACTGCTCGCCGACGGCACGGGCTTAGACAACGAGGGGCACGGCCTGTTCCCCGACGGCTTTGTCTGGGCGCGCGGCCGAGGCGCCCCGGATGAGACGCTCAGCGGCAAACCCGGAGGATTTTCCGGAGCGGCAGTCTACTTCGACCGTCGAGCGTGGGACCAGCTTGGCGGCTTTGATCCACGCTTCGATAGCTTCGGAGAGGACGTTGACCTATCCCTGCGCTGGATGCGGAGGGGCGGAGCGATCGTCCCGGTCACCGAGGCGAGGGTCGCGCACCATCTTGGTGCGACCTATGGGCGTACATCGGCGGACAAGCTCTACCGCATCGAACGAAACCGGCTTCGGGCCGCGGTGCGGAGCCTGCCCGCAGCGGCGTTGCTCACGCTGCCGGCGTGGACGCTGCTGCGGCTCTCGGTGTTCGCCGGCCTCGCGGTGCGTGGACGTGGTCCGGGTCAGGCGGTCTCCCCAAGCGCGCAATGGGCGGCGCTTCGCGGTGTTGCAGCGGGAATGTCCGACGCTGCGGCGTGGTTCGGAGAGCGACAAGCGGACAAAGCGGCATGGACGCGGGGGGAGCTGGGAATGTGGAGAGCGCTCTGGGAGACCCGAGCCCGTTGGGAGGATGTGTGTCGCTGACGCCCAAAACCTGCGTGGTGATTCCTGCGTTGAACTGCCAAAGCACGGTGGATGCGGTGCTCGCGGCGCTACCCGAGGGTCTGCTCGCGGTGGTGGTCGACGACGGAAGCGACACACGCTTACACGCTCCAAACGTGTATCGCCATGCGACAAACCGCGGCTATGGGGCAGCGCAAAAATCCGGGTACGCCTATGCGATCGCCCAAGGAGCGGAGCGTATCGTACTGCTCCATGGCGACGACCAATACAACACATCGGACACACTTTTGTTGGCCGATGCGTTGAGCGAAGCCCCTGCGGTGCTGGGGAGCCGCTTCCTCGCCAACGCGGACGTGATCCCAGGATGGCGGAGGTTGGGCAACCGCGGGCTCACCGGCTTAGCGAACCTTCGGTTTGGGACCCGCCACACCGAACTACACACCGGTGCACGCGCTTTTCGCGCCGATCTTCTGCGCTCGACGCCGTTCAACACCTTCAGCGACGACTACCTTTTTGATCAGCAGCTACTTTGTCACATCCTGCGCTCAGGTCAGACCATCGCAGAGCGGCCCGTGCGTGTCCGGTACGACGACGCGGTGCAGTCGATCTCGCTGCGCCGCTCGATACGCTACGGGCTGGGGTGTGTGCGCGAAATTTTGCGATAGGGACCCGGCATGAACCGCTTCGACATCCTCGTCGTTGGCGCCGGTCACGCCGGCTGCGAAGCTGCGCTCGCTGCAGCACACCTCGGCCGTCGCGTGGCGCTGATCACGCTGCGCCGCGAGCAGGTCGGCCGGTTGTCCTGCAACCCGGCGATCGGCGGACTTGCAAAAGGATGCTTGGTCCGAGAGATTGATGCGCTGGGCGGCGTCATGGGGCGCGTGGCCGATGAGACGACGATCCAGTTTCGACGCCTGAACACACGGAAGGGGCTCGCGGTGCAGGCCAGCCGCGCGCAGGTCGACATCGATCTGTACCCCAAAGCCATGGCACGCCGGATCAACGCCAACTCGAACATCACGTTGATCGAGGGAGAAGCTACCGAGATTCGGGTCACTGGGAACAGAGTCACCGGGCTGCGTCTGGGTAGCGATGCCATCCTCGAGGCCGACGCGGTGGTGCTCACGACCGGGACGTTCCTTGGCGGGGTGCTTCACCGCGGTCCGGAGCAGACGGCGGGAGGCCGGGTTGGAGAGAGCGCTGCGTACGCGCTCTCCCGGTCTATGCGCGAGCTGGGACTGGCCCAAGGCCGCCTCAAAACCGGCACTACCCCCCGACTTCGGGGCGCGACGATCGACTGGAGTAAGCTGGAGGCTCAGGCGGAGAATGTCGCACCCGGGTCTGCCGGCAGCCGATTCTCCTTTGGAGCACCGCAGCCCCGTCCCGGCACCATCCAGTGCTTCATCGGGTACTCTTCGGAAGCCACCCATGACGCGATCCGCGCCGGGCTGTCTCAGTCCCCGCTGTACACGGGCGCGATCACCGGTCGTGGCCCACGATATTGCCCGTCCATTGAAGACAAAGTGGTCCGTTTCTCAGAGCGGGAGCGCCACCAGATCTTTCTGGAACCCGAAGGCCTCACCACCGACCGCGTGTATGTCAACGGCGCATCGACGAGCCTGCCGCGCGCTGTGCAAGACGCCTTCCTACGCACCATCCCCGGCTTGGAGAACTGCGAAGTTCAAGAGTATGGGTACGCCGTGGAGTACGACATGGTCGACCCCACGCAGCTGGGTCACGACCTACAGGTGCGCAGTCTTCAGGGCCTCTACTTGGCGGGGCAGATCAACGGCACCAGCGGCTATGAAGAGGCCGCCGCGCAGGGCCTCATCGCCGGCGTGAACGCTGCTGGCTGCCCACTGCGACTTGGCCGCGACCAAGCCTACATCGGCGTGTTGATCGACGATCTCGTCACGCGAGGCGTCGGGGGTGAGCCGTATCGGATGTTTCCGAGCCGCGCCGAGCATCGCCTGCACCTCCGTGAAGACAACGCAGATCGGCGTCTCACCGCCCTCGGCCGGGAGATCGGGCTCGTCGACGACACACGCTGGATGGCTCACTCGGCTCACTTAGAGCGCATCGAGGGCTTGACCGCTACGCTGGATCGCCCGCTGCACCCCTCGCGCACCACCAACGAGACGCTGGAGCAGCTGGGCATCCCCGCGCTGAGCCGCAGCGTGACGCTGCGGTCGCTGCTCGCTCGGCCAGAGGTGGACTCCACCATGCTGGAGTCGCTGTTTGGCTTTCCCGATCCGGACGCGCTCTTGCAGGTCGAGGTCGACGTCAAGTACGCGGGCTATCTGGACCGGGATCGTGCGCGACGGGCCGAGGCAGAGTCCATGAGCGCGCTCTCCTTGCATGGCTTGGACTTCGCCGCGATCCTCACGTTGTCGTCGGAGGTGCGGGAGCGCTTGACCCGGGCCCAACCGGCGACGCTCGCCGACGCCGCCCGCCTACCCGGGGTCACGCCAGCGGCGATCGACGCGCTCGCCATGACGCTGGCACGCTCCCGAGCGCCTGCGTTGGGTTAGCCGCCCCCATGCTCGTCACACCCACTCACCTCTGCGCTACAGGCGAAGCCGAAGTTCCCGCTGTCGGAAGTAAACTTCCCGTTCGGGTCGTCGGAGGGATTCCGGGGGAAGCTGCACAAGTGCGCTTGCTACACCGAGGCGGCAACTTCGTGCACACCGCCTGGGTGAGCGCGGCCGAGCCGTCCCCCGATCGGGTGGAGGTCGCCTGCGAGCACGTCACGCGCTGCGGAGGGTGCACTTGGCTGCACATTACACCCACGCGCCAACATGTGGAGCGGTCGGCGCGGGTACAGACCGTGCTCGCTACCGCAGGGGTGCTCGCCGAGGTGGAAATTCGGCACGCCCCGGCAAACACCGGCCGGCACGTGATCAAGCTGGTCGCTGCGGACCTCCCCGGGAGCCCCAACGGTTTCGGAGCGGGCGTGCGCTTCGGCGCCTATCGCCCGCGCTCCCATGAGGTGGAGCGCATTCACGGCTGCCTCGCGGTGACGAGCCGGCTGACCGCGCTCACCGACTTGCCGCCATTGCGCCTCCCGCCCGGATTGGTGCGCCACCTGATCGCGCGCGCGTCCTCGCTGGACGGACGCGTGCTCGCGACGCTCGTCGTTCGCGACGATCACCGCGCCCTCCGCGACATCGAGCCCGTGCTTCGACGCGCAGGCGTAGACGGACTCTCGCTGCATCGGAACGACCGACCCGGCGACGGCATCCTTGATCCCGCCGGTACAACCTTGCCGCTTTGGGGCATACGCGGCCTTCGGGAGTCTGTCGGCGAAGGCGTAACGGTAGACATCGGTCCTACCGACTTTTTTCAGACCAACCCCGCCGTTGGGCGTCAGATCTGGGCCGAGTTGCCCGCCCCCCAGAACGCCGTGGTCGACTTGTACGCGGGCGTAGGCGCCGTTGCGTTTGCGCTGTGGGCGCGCGCCAAAGCGAAGGGGGAATCGCTGCGGTTGCTTGGTGTGGAAGCGAGCGCCTCCGCGGTGGGCCACGCGCGCTCCACGGCAGAGCGACTCGGAGCGGACGCGCGCTTCATCGCCGGCGAAGCAGGATCCGCGCTCCCCGAGGGCTACGAGGGCGCGACCGTGGTGCTGAATCCTCCCCGCAAAGGCACCACTGAGGCGGTCCGTACCCAGACGGCCGCGCTCCGGCCCGAGCGTATCGTCTACATCTCCTGCCACCCGGAGCCGCTCGCTCGAGACCTCGCGGAATGGCAGCAGCGCGGCTGGAAGGTCACGTCCGTGCGCACCTACGACATGTTCCCGGGCACGCCGCACGTGGAGACGGTGGCGGTGCTTGAGGCGGTTTAGCGTTCGCCCCGAACGCGACGCCCGCCGACCCAGACGTCGGTGACCGCGGCGGGGGAGCCGTTGAACACCAGCGCGGGGAGCAGACGGGCTGACGCAAATTCAATACGTGTTGCATCCATCGCTACAAGATCTGCGAGCTTACCTGCAGTGATCTCGCCCGCATCCACGTCCAACGCACCTGCTCCGTCGACGGTTCCGATCGAGAGCAACCGCGCAGCGAGACCGTCCCGCGGATCTCCTCCCGGCAGAGGGCGCAGCACATTTCGATGGCCGGAGCTCGCGCGGGCGTGCCACTCGATCGCTCTCAGCTCGGCAAAAGGATCGATGGACGCGTGACTGTCCGTGCCGATGCAAAGGCGGACCCGACCATCCAGGCGCTCCGCCGGCAGGAAGCCGTCGCCGAGGTCCAGCTCAGTCGTAGGGCACGCGACGACGCTGCCGCCCGCGCGGCTCAGCGCGGCGATCTCTGCATCATCGGGATGTGTCAGGTGTACTGCTGAAAACCGTGGGGTGAGCAGCCCGGCGTCTTCGAACACGTGCAGCGGGCGGCGCCCGTGCTCCGCGAGGCTGGCTGCGATCTCCGCCTGTTGCTCGTCCACATGCGCGTGAATCAGCCCGCCGGAGGCTGCGAACGGCGCGAACGCCCGCAGCCAATGGTCCGGGCACGCGCGCACCGAATGCGGCGCGAGCCCCACGCGGAAGGCGCCGGGCTGCATCTGAAGTCGGTGCACCGCGGCGAGGACCTGGTCTGGATGACGATGTAGGAACCGACGTTGCCGCGGGTTCGCCGCCACCTCAAAACCCGCGCGCGCGTACGCAACATAGAGGAGCACCAGGCGGATCCCCACGGTCTTGGCCGCAGCGATGACCCGATGCGCGAGCTCATCGGGCTCGTCGTAGGGCGTGCCATCGGGCTGGTGATGGAGGTAATGAAACTCGCCGACGGTGGTGAAGCCCGCGGCGACCATCTCCTGAAAAGCCAGCGTAGAAATCCGCTCCACCGCTTCGGGATCCAGCGTATCGGCCAGACCGTACATGGCCTCGCGCCACGTCCAGAAGCTGTCATTACGTCCCTGCCCTTCGGCGGCGCGATGCTGCACGTGACCGCGCAGCGCACGCTGAAAGGCATGGGAGTGGGCGTTTACGAATCCGGGGAGGAGCACTTTTCCGCGAAGTCGCTCCACCTGCGCGGGGTCGACGCCCGGCGGGAGCGGGCCCACGCGGCCGATGCGATCCCCGACCACCTCGACCGCTGCGCCCTCCACCAATCCGCGCGGAGTAAAAACCGCATCCGGGCAAAGAAAGCTCATTCTTTGCTCCGCTGCAGCAGCGCCTGGAGCTCCAACTGCAAATCGGGGCCCAGCACGCGCGAGCCCTGTAGGTCGATCAGGTCCCGCCGCAGCAGCGTAGGAAGCAGCTGCCTTGCGAGCGCACGCGGCGTATGCGGGTTGAACGCCAAGGCCTTTCGTACGCGGTACCGCGGCGCCCATCGCGCATGCCCGGCGACCAGCTCGAGGATATCAGGGAGCGTAGGCCGCATCGCCGCAACGCGGATCACGTCACGCTCGACCACACGGGGATTGTCCAGCAGCGCCGCGATGATCCGCGGATCACGGTCGTGCATCAACCGATCGAGCGTCATCCGGTCGAAAGAGCGCGCCTTGGCCGTACGCTCGCCAGCCGACATGTCGAGGTGTGGATTCTCAGTGAGACGTGTCACTCCGGAGACGGGGCGATCGGTAAGAAACCGGGCCGCCAACCTATCCAGACCGGCCAAACGTGCGATCGCGTACAGGTCCGCGATACGCTCATAAGAGAGGTCGGTCAGCACCGACGGGGTAAGCGCCAGCTCGGTCTGCAACCAGCGTGCAACACGCTCTCCCGACTCCGCACGCGCATCCAACCTCGGCAAAACGCCAAGCAGCGTGCCGTCATCGGTGCCCTCTACAAGCTCAAACAGGACGTTTCGCCGCAAGCCCCGGTCAGCGATCACCTCGAACTTGTGCATCCACCAATCGAGCGTACGATCGGCCTCGCCCGCGTCGGAGAGTACGGAGTGGACCCGGGCGACGGCGGAAGCGAGGTTCGGAGGAGGCACCGGCATACCGCAAAGCCTATCGCTCCGGTGCTCTCGCGGATAGACCCACAACGATGTCATCCATTCCTCGCATCTGGCTCGCGCTTCCTGCCCTGCTCACCGTGGCGTGCCCCGCTTCGACGCCCACCACGCCGGAGGCCTGCGCGGCCCTCGGCGCTCCCGCGGATCAGGACGAATGCTACTTGTCCGTTCTCCCGGGCATCTTCAAGCTGGACCCGCAGCGCGCCGTGACGCTCACCGAACAGAGCGTACACGACGCAGCCACCAAGGATTTCATTTACTTGACGGTGACTCGGGACATCGACCCCAACTCGGAAAAGTACTGCGACCGCATCGTCGATGCTCGTTTGAAGGACCGCTGCCGGGTGCTCGTCTCCCGACCCCACCTGCACCGGGACTTGGTCAACGGTCAAAATGCACCGCTCGCACCGATGGGCGCGACGGGCGCAGGGGGTGGGCCGCCTACGTTGGCGCCGCCACGGGAGCCCTCGCCTCCCCGCACGCCATGAGAGGCCCGCCGATTCTCTACGAAGATCGCGACATCGTGGTCGTAGACAAACCAGCTGGAATCGGTGTTGTCGCCGGGAGAAACGACGACGATGCGCTCGCGGCGCAGCTTGGGTTGCTCGTCTGTCATCGTCTGGACGTCGGCACCTCGGGCGCGCTCGTCCTCGCGCGCACTGCAGTAGGGCAGCGGACGATCTCAGAGGCCTTCGCCTTGGGCACGGTCGAAAAAACCTACCTTGCGCTTTGCCAAGGAACGCTTCCGGACGCGGGTTTGGTGGAGGTGCCGTTGGGAGACTGGAAGCGGGGTCGCGTGCAAATCGGGCGCGGTCGCGCCGCAGTCACCCGCTTTGAGGTGGAGCGCCGCAGCGGCGCGCGGCTCCGGGTACACGCGTTCCCTCAGACCGGACGCACGCATCAAGTGCGCGCCCACCTCGCCTGGCGCGGCGCGCCGATCGTGGGCGACGAAGACTACGGCGGCCCTCCAAGCACGCGCGTGTTTTTGCACGCGCTGCGCATCGTGCTCCCGTGGCCGTCCGCCGCTGCGCGTCTTGAGCTGACCGCGCCCGAACCGCCCGGGTTTGACACATGACACGTGTCACATTCCCGACTGGACGTATCGCCTCGACGCTCTGCGTGTGTCTGATTGCGTGTCGCGACAGCACGCACTCGGCCGACGATGTCTGTAGCTTTGAATATCAGAATGACAAAACCGACGACGGCCGGACGATCGGCACGCTGGTTGCGGATGACACAGGGGCGTACTCGATCCACGTGGCGGTTCGATGGCCCAGCAACGAATCGGATCCGGGTTCGGCGCCGGTGGCGGTGACGCTTCAGGGGGGCTGGGACCACGAAGGAACCCCCATCAACAACGACACGCCGCGGCTCGACACCACCGAGAATGTCGTTGACATCCACCTCGATCTCCCCGGCGCTGGCGAGAGCGGGGGGGAGAATGACCGAAGGGGTCCGATCGCTGCCGCGGCCGTCGCCGCCGTACTGCGTTGGGCCGCAGGGGAGACGGTCGACGCGGGAGGCTGTCGCTTAGCGGACCGGGCGCCGATGGCGAACCCCGAAGACCTGTACCTGATCGGCGCCTCCAACGGAGGAAACCTCGCGTATTCGGTGCTGACCGACGACACCTTGAAGCTCCCGCCCATCGCCGGGCTGATCACGTGGGAGACGCCCGCCGGCGCGGAGTTTGTCAACGTAGAGCTGGGTAAGGACCCGACGGTCTACACGCCCGGCACCTGTAGCTGGAGCGTGGTAGACGGCATTCAATGCACGTTTCCATCCGAGCGCCTGACTGTGGGAAGGATCGAAAGCGGGGCCTCGGCGCTGTGCTTCGATCTGGATGACGATGCCGAATGCAGCGATGCCGACATCGCTGTGCGCGGCACGGAGGCCAAGGAGACCGGCGAGGTGATGCTCTCGCCGGCGATGCGACAGGCCGTGGCGGACGAAGGCCTCAGCGTGCAGGGGTACGCCTCCCTCGAGGAGACCGACGTTTGGTGGAGCTACCGTGACGCAGGCCGCCGCGTAGGCCTGCTTGTCGCGATGCAGCCCGAACTTCCGATTCTGCTCATTGGAAGTGAAGAGGACCATGTCCTCACCACGTGGTCGGATCACCCCCACGTGCACGGGCTCGGCGAAGCGCTCCAAGCCTCGGGCGCCTTCTGGACCCGGCTGAACCCCGGCAGCGAGTGGATGCAGGAGAACCAGTCTCCGAACCCGCCGAACCTGCCGCTCAGCCTCGCCGGGGACGCCGCCTCCCTGCTGACCGAAGAGCAAGAGGACCCCCTGATCCACGTGTTGACCGCGGCGGTGCAGGAGCTCTCCGAACGTCATGCCAGCGGGGATTGGACCTCGGACGCATACCCGCCGTAGTCAAACGGGGTAGGCTCAGACCATGGCAAACTTGTTGCTCGTCGATGATGAGCCAGAATTATTGGACGTAATCGCCGAAGTCCTACGCCGGAGCGGACATGAGGTTCACGCGTGTGCGTCCGGCTTGGAGGCACGAGCCCGGATCGCGGGACCGGCAAACCTCGACCTCGCGATCATCGACTGGTCGCTGCCAGACGTTGGCGGCCGAGACCTGATGCTTGACCTGCAAGCCCGACAACCCCAGGCGCGCATCATCGTCGCGACCGGGCACGGAGAGTCGGTGGTGAGCAGCAACCTCGCGCAGGGCAGCGTGGCCGCGGTGCTTCGCAAACCCTTCCGCATGCGCGACATGGTGACCCTGATCGATCGCACGCTCGGCGCGAGTTGACTTCATCGCACTTTGGACTTGCGCACCGCGGCCAGAGTGGCGTACACTCCAAATGTTGAAGCTCAGTCCTCTCCGCTCCGGCTTTCCCGGCAACGTCAAGCGTCTCCTCCATTTCTAGCGGTGAGCGGGCGGGGAGGACTCTTCAACTGGTCAAATAGTACTTCCGAGCGTACTCAGCGACCATACGATGGGTGTGGAACCGACCGAGACACGTCTCTAGGCTGCGGCGCATCCGCGCGACCCACGCGTGCGGAACCCCATCGTCGTTCCGCGCAAAATACTGCGGCACGATCTGGCCTTCGAGCAGCGCGTACAAGCTCTCGGCGTCAAAAGCATCCTGCTCTTCGGTCGTCGCGTGCTCGACCCCATCGCCGATCGCCCACCCGTTGCTTCCGTCAAAGGCCTCGGGCCACCATCCATCGAGGATGGAGCAATTGACGCCAAGGTTCAACGGCACCTTCATGCCGCTCGTCCCGCTGGCCTCGCGCGGCCGACGCGGCGTGTTGAGCCACACGTCGACGCCCTGCGTCAGGCGCCGCCCCAGCGCCATGTCGTAGTCTGGGAGGAACACGACGCGCCCGCGGAAGCGCTCGTCGCGCGTCCACTCCAGCACATCGCGCAAGATCCCCTGTCCAGCAGCGTCGCGGGGGTGCGCTTTGCCGGCGAACAGGATCTGGACGGCGCTTCCGGAGAGGATGCGGTTCAGACGATCCGGATCGGAAAAAATCAAGTTTCCACGCTTGTAGGGTGCAAACCTGCGGGCGAACCCGATGGTGAGCGCGTCCGGGTCGAGCCAGTCACGACCGAGCTCGCGGTTGGCCCACGCGACCAGCCTGAGACGCAGGCTGCAGCGCATCTCCCAGAGCTCTTCGTCGCTCACCTGCGCCAACGTGGGGGGGACCCCATCGCGCCAGCCTGGGGATGCCTTGTCCAGCATGCGCTGCATGCCATGGCTCATCCAGCTCGGGACGTGCACACCGTTGGTGACCGAGCCGATAGGAACGGCCGCCTCATCCAGCGCTGGGTAGAGGTTCTTCCACATTTTCCGGCTGACTTCACCGTGCAACATCGCCACGCCATTGGCAGCGCGGCTACCGCGAAGCGCGAGCACGGTCATACACAGCGGCTCGTTCACATTCCCGGGCTGCACCCGTCCGAGGTCCATGAACGCGCCTTCGGGGAGCTTCATCTCCTGCCGCAGCCCCTCGAGCGCCTCGCGCTTGAGATCCCAGTTGAACCGGTCATGTCCAGCGTCCACCGGAGTGTGCGTCGTGAAAACGCAGCCCGCTCGCACGCGTTCTAGCGCCGCCTTCGCCGTACCGCCAAGCAGCAGCTCTTCACGCCAGCGCTCCAGCACCGCGAAGGCCGCGTGCCCTTCGTTCATGTGGATCACCGACGGCGTGACGCCAAGCGCACGCAGCGCACGGACGCCACCGATGCCGAGCAGCACCTCCTGCTGGATACGCGTCGCCGCGTCGCCACCGTACAGCTGCATCGACAGGTTGCGGTGCTCCGGCCGGTTCCCGTCCACATCCGAATCGAGCAGGTAGAGCTTGACCCGCCCCACGTTGAGCTCCCACACCTGAGCGCGGTAGCTGTGATGCCCGTGCGGAACGTCCACAAACACGTCCAGCGGGCGCAACGGCGTGTGCTCCAACGGCGTGGTCGGCCAAGCCGGAACCTGGCGGTTGTTGGCGATCACCTGCTTGAAGTAGCCCTCGCGGTACAGCAGACCGACCGCCACCAAAGGCACGCCGAGATCCGAAGCGCTCTTGAGGTGATCACCCGCGAGTACGCCCAAGCCGCCCGAGTAGATCGGCAACGACTCATGGAGCGCAAACTCCATCGAGAAATAGCAGATGTGACCTTGAAAGGCTGGCATCTCGCGGCTGGCCCAGGTGTCTTTTGCTGCCATGTACTGGTCAAAGCGACGCTCCACCTCATCGATCAGCGGCCGTGCGCGCTCGAGCGTGGAGTCGTCCAGCTCGTCGATGAGCAGCTGGGGGTTGTGATTGACCTCCTCCCAACGCTCAGCGTGCAGGCCGGCGAACAGTTCGGTGGCTTGAACGTCCCAACACCACCACAGGTTTTCACAAAGTCGACGGAGTCGAACACGCATCAGAACGCACCGGGAAACAACCTCCTTATCGAACCCCCTACCCCTCGCCCACCTCCAGCCCGCGCTCGGCCAGCCATTTCCGCATTTCGTCCTTGTCGAGCGCCTTCTCCAACGCGGCAGATCCCTCGATCACATCCCCCATCACCAGCGCACGAAGGCTGTCATCCATGCTGATCATCCCGACCGAGCGGCCCTGCGCAATAACGCCGGGGACGAGGTGGGTCTTACCTTCCCGAATGAGCGAAGAGAGCGCCGCGCTGCCGAACAGCACCTCGATCGCCGCGGCGCGCCCCCCGCCCTTGCGACGCAGCAGCTGCTGCGCGAGCACGCCTTTCAACACGCCCGCGAGCACGCCGCGCACCCCTTCCTGCTGCTCCGCCGGAAACACATTGATGATGCGGTCAATGGTCTTGGCGGCGGAGTTGGTGTGGAGCGTGCCGAACACGAGCAGCCCGGTCTCCGCGGCCTTCAACGCCATCTCGATGGTCTCGATGTCGCGCATCTCGCCGACGAGCACGCAGTCCGGATCCTCCCGCACCGCGCCACGTAGCGCCGCCGAAAAACTCTTCGTGTGCGGCCCGATCTCCCGCTGACTGACCAAGGCGCGACGGTTGGGGTGCACGAACTCGATCGGGTCCTCGATGGTGATGATGTGCATCGCTCGCCGCTCGTTCATCTCGTGAATGACCGCAGACAACGTCGTGGACTTGCCGGACCCCGTCGGTCCGGTGACGAGCACGAGGCCGCCTTCGAGCGACGACAAGCGTCGAACGCTCGGCGGCACCCCCAGCTGATCGAGGGTCATCAACTTCGTAGGGATCACCCGGAACACCCCCGCCATCCCACGCTGCTGCCGAAACAGGTTCACGCGGAACCGCGCGACCCCCGGCACTTCGTAGGCGAAGTCCGCGTCTCCGTCGCGAAGGAACGCTTCCCACAGGTGCGGCGGCGTGATCGGGAGCACCAGATTCTCGAAGTCGCGGTTGTCGAGCACCCGATATCGAATCGGGTCCATGCGCCCCGACAACCGAAAGATCGGCGCTCGACCTACAGAAAGATGTAGGTCCGAAGCGCCCCGATCGTTCATCAGCTTCAAGAATCGATCAATCCGATTCGCGACATCAGCCATGGGGCACCTTCGCGTCGGAAGCCGGAGCCCCGGTGCTACGCAAGAATAGAGGATCGCAGTACACTTCAAAGTCAGCCGGCGCCTCAGCGCGCCGCCACGCGGTCTCGCCGCTGATGAAGCCGCCTTGCACCAGATCGAGCAAGCCCTGGTCTACGGTCTGCATGCCCGCGGAGCGGCCGATCTGCATCATGCTCGGGATCTGATGCAGCTTGTTCTCTCGGATCAACGTGCTGATCGGCATCGTCCCCTTCAAGACCTCGAACAGCGCGATTCGGCCCTTGCCATCCTTGCGCGGGAGCAGCGACTGGCAGACGACGTACTTGAGCGACTCGGACAGCGCCATGCGGATCTGTCCTTGTTCTTCCGGCGGAAAGCTCTTGATCAAGCGGTCGATGGTCCCGTAGGCCGACGTCGTGTGCAGCGTGGCCACGACGAGGTGACCGGTCTCGGCGGCGGTGAGCGCGAGGCGCATGGTCTCGGCGTCCCGCATCTCGCCGACGATGATCACGTCGGGATCTTCGCGCAGCGCAGCGCGCAGCGCCCGGGCGAACGAGGCGGTGTGCGCGCCGACTTCGCGCTGGTTCACCAACGCGGTTTTCACGGGATGCACAAACTCGATGGGATCTTCCAGCGTGATGACGTGATCCGCCTTGGTCTCGTTGATCAGGTTGACCAACGCGGCGAGGGTGGTCGATTTGCCGCACCCCGCAGGACCCGAGATCAAAATGATCCCTTGGTGGTAGTCGAGCAGCTCGTTCAGCCTCGGCGGCAGGCGCAGCGACGCAAAGGTGGGCGGCAAATTCGGGATCACCCGGAAGCTGGCGCACCATCCAAGGCGCTGGTGGAAGGCATTGGCGCGATAGCGACCCACCTCCGGGATGGCGTAACAGAAGTCGAGCTCCCCGTTTTCACGCAGCAAAGCGGCCTGACGCTCGGTGAGCATCGAGAAGATCGCCGCCTCGGTGTTGGCAGCGGTGGCCGAGGCAGTGTCCGGCATCCGCTCCAAAACGCCGTTCACGCGCGCAAAAGGAGGTTCGCCGACGGTGAGATGGAGGTCCGAAGCGCCGCGCAACCGAATCGCGCAGAGCAATCGATCAATGGGCTTCTTGAAGGAGTCTGGCGCAGCGGCCGAGGTCCCTCGTTCCGCGTCGTCCACGGTCACCATCAAGCGATTCTGCATGTCGCGCAGGACTTCGCTGGCACGCGTGCGCACTTCCGAGCTCGGATCCGAGTCCTTTACTCGCATGAGCAACGGCAACAGGCGCGCATCGGTGAAGCGCGCGAGAGCACGCACCAGCTCGAGCCGGATCTCCGCGCGGGGGTCGCCCAACAGCGCCACGAGGGGTTGCAGCGCCTTTGGAGAGGCGATCTGCGCCAACGCGTCGATGGCCGCCCACCGCGCGTCCGGGTCGGCGAGCGCCGCGACGAGCGCGCCGACGGATCGCTCGTCTTTGAGCCTGCCCAGCGCGTCGCAGGCCGTGACGCGCAGCCACCAATCGGGATCCTTCAGCATCGCGCACAGGGGCTCTACCAAGCGCGCATCGTTGAAGTTCTCAGCGAGCACGAGCGCCGCGGTCCGAACCTCGGGGTCCGAATGACCGAGCAACAAACAGGCGGGCCGGAAAACCCGCTCCCCAAAGGCCCGCAGCGTCTCCAAAATCCGCGAACGCAACCACCCCACCAGCGCTCTGGAGTACAGCAGCACCTCGGTGATGACGACGTCCTCTGGTCCGCTCTCGAGGATGATCTCTACGCACATGTGGCGCGTGGATTCTTCGCCAGACGCCAGCATCTCGATCATGCGGCGACGCAGCTCCAGCGGATTGACCTGCGCCGCCTGTCGCAGCCAGCGCCCGGCGATGTCGCGGGTCGCAAAATCGCCGCGCGCCAAGCGATCGACCATCAGCTCCATCAGGCGCGGATCCGGGGACCGCGAGGCCGCCTCCAACGCGACGATCGCGATCGCAGCGTCGTCATCCGAGGCGAGGCGCAACAGCAGCGAAAACTGGGATTCCGTAGAGGGCTCAGCGAGCAGCTTCTGAAGCAGCGAGAGTCGAAGCATCGCCGGTGCGTCGAACACACCGCGTTCTAAGTAGCGTATCCGCCAGTCGCCCGCGAGCAGAAGCAGCACCTCCCAGCCTTGCCGGCGCCGGTTCGTCGCCTTGTCCGAGAGCAAAGCCTCGACCAGCTTCTGGCCCGCCTCCGGTACAAGGCGACCCCAAAGCCGCGCGATGTGGGTGCGCGCGGCAGGAACTTCATGGCCGCGGTCCAGCAGCTCCAGAAACGCCGGCACATCGGAGCGCGCCGCGAGAAAATCCGCGGCAAAGGTTCGTACGCCCGCATCCGGGTGCAAAAACAGCGACACCGCTTGCGTCGGACGAATGGATTGAGCGCGCACCTCCGCGATCAGCGAATCGCGCTCTTCGGAGGACTTGTAGAGAGACTGAACCAGCTTGTCGTAGGCACTGCGACCCGAAAAGAACTGCATCCCCTCATGCTACCGGCAGGGGTGGTGAGCGCGCAACCCGGCACCCGCCATTTGCGACGAAACCGCGCTACGCTGCGTCATGCCGCGCTTTCTCGACCGCATATTCGACCTCGAACGTAGTGATGACCCACGCCGCGTCCCGGTAGGCACCAGCGTCCAAGAGAAACGCCACATCGTGAAGTCCACGCCGGGCGCACGCGTGCGCTTGGCGCGTCAGGACCGCGACGCCCAGGCTCAGCTTGCGCTGCTCTGGTGCGTTCGGAACGGTATCCCCGTAGAATTCACCACAAGCGCGGTGGATATTGTGCTGGACGATGCGCCCGTGAAGCTGATCGAACTCATGGAGCGACTGCACCCCGGCGGGCGTTGACCTATGCCGGACGCAGCGCCCACTCCCGCGCTTCGGCCACAACCTCGGCGATCATCCGCCCTTCGGTCTCCACCGTCAGCGCAGCCTGCGCGTAAAGAGGCCCGCGCACGCGCAGAATCTCCTTGAGCTCGGTCAGCGCGTCCGCCCTGCCCCGCATCGGCCTGAAGTCCCCCTGAGCCTCCACGCGCGCGAGGTGCGACTCCGGCGACGCATGCAGCCACACGGTTCGCGACCGACGACGAAGGATCTCCCATGTTTCCAACGCCGTAACTACCGACCCCCCGGTAGCGAGCACCATCTCGCCCGGCGCGTCGAGCAAGTTGGCGAGCACGTCTCGCTCTAGCTCCCGGTAGCGCCCCGCCCCGTGGTACTCAAAAAGGTCGCCGAGCCTCAAACCCGCCGCTTGCTCAACCTGCCGATCGACCTCGATGAACTGCCATCCCAGCGCCTGCGCCAACGCGGCGCCCACCGTCGATTTTCCCGCGCCGCGCAAGCCGACCAGCGCCAGCTTTCCGCGCGACGGACGTTCACCGAGCCCCGCAAACACCGTGGAGAGCGAGACGCCGAGCGCCTGAGAGACCTCCCACAGCCGCTGCACGCTGACATTTCCCGTCCCGTGCTCCACGTCGGCGAGAAAGCGCAGAGAAATGCCCGCTCGGTCGGCAAGATAGGCGCGCGTCCACCCCCGCGCTTCGCGGAGGGATCGCACACGCACGCCAAGCTGCTCCAGCATCATTCAGGGCCTCTGGACCGCTGGTTCGCGCACAGGCGGGTTCAGCAACCACGTGCAGTCACTCGCAGCGTCCTCCGCGTGCACCGCGAGCGCGCGGCTCAGGCCAAACCCAAGCCCCATGGCCACCAGCCACGCGCCCCAAACCCGGCGCGGGGGCGGCAACAAAACCTGCGTAAACGCAGCTACGCCGACCATCACGACCGCCACTACGGTGACCGCAAACACCAACGGAATCGGGGGGTCGGGTACACAGGCATCAAAAGTGACCCACTCCAGCACGAGGATCACGCTCCACCCCAGCGCACCGCCCAACGCCGCGCCGCCGAGCACCGCGCCGAGCGCCGACCAAGAGATTCCGCCGGTAGGGCGCTGACGAGACCGTGTAGGCATCCACAACTCAGTGAACATGCAGTATAACGCATCTGCAGGGGCTTCCAAATGCCTCGCAAGCGCAGTATACTGCCGGTCATCCCCCACGAGCGCATGGCAGAAACGTCCTACCCCGCAGTTTCCTTCGACGCCCACCCGAGCAGCTACGTCCATTGGCGGCTGGAGATCGACGGCCCCGTCGCCACTCTGAGCATGTGCGTGCAAGAGAACCGCGGGATGTGGCCCGGCTACGAGCTGAAGCTCAACAGCTACGATCTCTCCGTAGACATCGAGCTCGCAGACTGCGTGCAGCGCTTGCGCTTCGAGCACCCCGAAGTGCGCACGGTCATCGTGACCGGCGGCTACGACAAGATCTTCTGCGCCGGCGCCAACATCCGGATGCTCGCGAGCGCGTCGCACGCGTTCAAGGTCAACTTCTGCAAGTTCACCAACGAGACGCGCACTTACATCGAAGACGCATGCGCGCACTCCGGCCAGACCTGGATCGCTGCGCTCAACGGCACCGCCTCCGGCGGCGGCTACGAGCTGGCCGAAGCCTGCGAAGAGATCTACCTGATCGACGACGGAAACTCTGCAGTTTCACTGCCTGAAGTTCCCCTCCTTGGCGTGCTCCCTGGCACCGGTGGCCTCACGCGCCTGACCGACAAGCGCAAGGTCCGCCGCGACATCGCCGACGTGTTCTGCACCAAAGCCGAGGGCTTCAAGGCGCGTGACGCAGTGAAGCACCGCATCGTCGACGGCAGCTTCTCCCGGTCCAAGTGGGCCGACGGAATCAAGTCCCGCGCCGCCGCGATCGTCGCCAAAGCCACGCCGCGCCCGGCGGACGCCCGCGCCATCACGCTACCTTCGGTCGCGCCCGCGATCACCGCCGCGTCCGGCGGCGAGATTTGGACGTACAGCTCGGTGACGGTGCAGGTGGACCGATCCACCCGCGTCGCGAGCCTCGAATTGCGCGGCCCGACCGAGGCTCCGGCCGACTCGGCAACCGCCGACGCGAGCGCGTGGGCGCTGCGCTTCTACCGCGAGCTCGACGACGCCCTGCTGCGCTTGCGCCTCAACGAGCTGGACATCGGCCTCGTGCTGATTCGCGCCAGCGGCGACCCCGCGCAGGTGTTGGCGCACGACGCCGCAATCCAAGGCGAAGGATGGTTCAACACCGAGGTCCGCAACTATCAGGCGCGGGTGCTTCGTCGCCTCGACAACATGGCAAAAACCCTGTTTGCGATTGTCGAGCCGGGCAACTGCTTCGCGGGCTCGCTCGCCGAGATCCTGTTCTCCGTCGACCGCAGCTACATGCTCGCTGACGACGACGGCGAGAACGCGATCACGCTGTCGCCGGCTTCGTTGGGCGGCTTTGCGATGCACAACGGGGCGACCCGCCTCGCGGCGCGCTTCCCGGGCGACGCCGACGCGCTGATGCTGGCTCAGGCTGCAGCGCAGCGCAGCAAGGCCATCGACGCCGAGACCGCAGACGAGATGGGCCTGGTCACCTTCGCGCCCGACGCGATCGACTGGGACGACGAAGTCCGCATCGCGATCGAAGAGCGCTCCTCGCTGTCTCCGGACGCCCTGACCGGCATGGAGCAGAACCTGCGCTTCGGCGGCGGTGAGAGCATGGACAACAAGATCTTCGGCCGGCTCACCGCTTGGCAGAACTGGATCTTCCAGCGCCCCAACGCCGTCGGCGAGCGCGGCGCGTTGAAGATGTTTGGCGCGCCTGAACGCCCGATCTTCGACTACCGCCGCACCTGAAGGTCTCTCCCCTCTCCTTCCCCCCGAGGTTCTCATGTCCATCAACTATGACGAGCAAATCCCCAACAACGTGAACCTCTCGGGCGACAAACGCCTGCAGCGCGCGCTCGAAAAGTGGCAGCCGGCGTTCCTGGATTGGTGGAATGACGTCGGCCCGATGGGCTTCCAGAAGGACGACATCTACCTGCGCACCGCCGTGTCCACTGAGCCCGGCGGCTGGGCCCAGTTCGGCCACGTCAAGATGCCCGACTACCGCTGGGGCATCTTCCTCGAGGACGCCGACCCGAACCGCACAATCCCTGGCGGCGATCACGCAGGGCAGCCGGTTTGGCAGGAAGTACCTGGAGAGTACCGCAACACCCTGCGCCGCATCATCGTCACTCAGGCGGACACTGAGCCCGCCAGCGTCGAGCAGCAGCGCTGGCTCGGACAGACCGCGCCGAGCATGTACGACATGCGCAACCTGTTCCAGGTCAACGTCGAAGAAGGACGTCACCTGTGGGCCATGGTGTACCTGCTGCACGCGCACTTCGGCAAGGACGGCCGCGATGAGGCCGACGATCTGCTCGCCCGCCGCTCCGGCGACGCCGACAAGCCCCGCATCCTCGACGCGTTCAACCAGCCCTGCCCGGATTGGCTGACCTTCTTCTGCTTCACCATGTTCACCGACCGCGACGGCAAGTACCAGCTTGGCGCGCTCGCTGAGTCTGGCTTCGACCCGCTCGCTCGCACCTGCCGGTTCATGCTCACCGAAGAGGCCCATCACCTCTCGGTCGGCGAGCTGGGCGTTGAGCGCGTGCTTCGTCGCAGCGTGCAGCTCACCAAGGCCGACAAGAACGGGGACGCGCGTGCGCAAGGCGGGATCGACCTGCCCACCATCCAGAAGTGGATCAACTACTGGTACAGCTACTCGCTCGACCTGTTCGGCAGCGAGATCAGCTCCAACGCCGCAGACTTCTTCGGCGCTGGCCTGAAGGGGCGTTGGAATGAGTCCAAGGACTTCACCGAGCACTCCGCGCTCAACCAGCACTACACCATGGCGGTGGTCCGCAACGGCTCGCTGACCGAAGATCAGGTGCCGCTGCGCAACGCGATGAACGAGGTGCTGCGTCAGTCCTACATGGCCGACTGCGAGCGCGTCGTGAAGCGTTGGAACCGGGCGTTGGAGGACGAAGGCACCGACTTCCGCGTCTCGCTGCCCAGCTCCCGCTTCTTCCGTCGTCAGGGCATCTACGCCGGCCACGACTTCAACCGCGAAGGCGATCTGATCGGCTCGGAAGCGTGGCAGAAGCAACGCGAGTCTTGGCTCCCCAGCGATGCCGACCGCGCCTACGTCGCCAGCTTGATGCACGCGGTGACCGAGCCCGGCAAGATGGCGCACTGGATCGCCCCGCCCCGCAAGGGCATCAACGGTCAGGACATCGCGTTCGAGTACGTTCGCCGCGCATAGTTCAGGAACGGCGGCGGCGCACCAACAGCGCCGCCAGCCCGATCACGCCCAACGACTCCGTGGATGCGCCCACCGCGCATCCACACTCGGACGACGGGAGCCTTTGCTCACGATCGGAAGCGCTGTCAGACACGCTATCCGTCGCGCTATCTCCGGTGTCAGGCGTAGCGTCCGCGTCCAGCGCCGCAAGGAAGCCGAACGCATACAGCGTAGGCGCGAGGCTCTCAGCGACGGTAAACTCGTTGTACTGAGGAACATACGCCACATCGGCGAAGCGCTCATGCAACGGCCACTGATCCGCGGGCGGCTGGTACGCAGAGAGCGCCGCGCCCAGCACCCCGCCTGAGCTGGTGTAGCTGGCGGGTCCGTACACCGGCAAGCCCGCGACGGCCGCGTCGATGCCATCGGCGAGGCTCGGGGTGTGCAACGGGGACAGCACCGCGTTCGGCCCCAACCCGGTGACATAGCTCACGCCGGTGGCGTTCAAGCCTAAGGTGTGCGCTGCGGTCTCGGTGCCGACGCGCAAGTAGTCCTCGTCGCCGAACAGCGACCACGCGCGGAACAGGATGCGGCTCTCCCGCGGGTTGGTCGCCGAGCCAAAAGCGACCGCGGAGTACGGCCGCACCGCGAGCGGCACGCTGCGGGCGTCGGCCTCGGCCACGGCGTCTTCGGCGCGGGAGCGGATCACCCGTCGCGCAGCCTCTTGCAGGTCCGCAGGGGCCGCGGCGGCGTTGGCGATCGCCCACAAGCCGTCGTCCCACACGGTCGGGTCCCAGGGCGCGTAGCTCCAGGCGATGTCGTCCGCGAACGGCCCGACGGTGCGGTAGGCGTCGACCCAGGTCGGGTCCCCGGTGGTCCACAGCAGCTCGGCGGCGGCGTGCGCGGCGGAGATGGAGGTGTCGTAGTCACTCGCAGGGTGCGCCTCGGCCCAAGCCCACGCGCGCTCGGCCCGATCGAGCCACGCTGCGGCGTCCGCGCTCTGTCCCGCAGCCGCGAGCGCCCGTGAGAGCGCAGCCCCGGCCGCGGCGTAGACGTAGCTGCTCTCCGCATCCGAAGCGGTCGCGTACACGCGCCCACGTCGTCTTCGGGCATCGCGTCGTAGGCCGGGTACGCCGTGGTGCCGATGCCGCCGGGCACGCCCCCGTCGTCCGCTTGCAGCGCGGTCCACGGCCCCATCGCCCAGATCGCCTCGTCCAGCACGTCCGGTAGACCGTTGCCGCTCTCGGGCAACCCCAAGGCGTCATGGGCGAAGCGCGCCGGATCGGAGGCGTAAAGCTCGGTCATCGCGTGCACGACCGCGAGGTGCCCGATGTTGCGATCGTAGTCTCCGGCGTCGTGGTAACCGCCGGGCGCGTCAACGAATTCTCCGGTCGCTGCGGCGGGGAGCGCATCGAACGCGTCTTCTCCGACGACGCGGTAGTCGGCGGTGGTGCGCTCGACCGCGGCGCGGTGACACGCGGGACGCGGCCAATCGGTGAGCTCGGGAGGAAGCGCGATTCCGCAGCGCTGGTTCAGCAAGCCCCCCAACACGGTGCGGAACGGCAAATCCCAAGCATCATCGGCGACGCGAAAACTATAGCTGCGACCTACATCATCCCAGACAAGGTGGTAGCTGCCTGCCGGGAGCCCGGCGAGGTCTGCCTGATACACGTTCGCCCGCGTAAAGGAGTTGCCGTAGGCGTCGTCCACCGTCGTCGTCGCCGGCTCGCGGAGCGTCCAGACGCCGGCGCGCACCTCGCTGCCCGTGGCGTCATCCACGACCGACCACGCGTCCTGCTCAGAGAGCGTGATCGCCGGTCCGTCTACGTTCCAGGTGCTGACGAGCGCAAGCAGGTCCGGCGCGTCCGGGCGTCCCCCGTATGGATTCAGATGGATGGAGGGGGCAAGATTCAACGCGGGATCCCAGTCAAAGGACCACTGCTCGACGCCATCCGAGAGCATGTAGCTGCCCGAGCTCGAGGCCCACGGCGCGTCAAACGCGACGATCGCGACGTGCTCGGGCGTCGACGGGTACGGCCACCCCTCGGGCGTCAACGAGGCCGCGCGGGTGCGCAACCGCACATCGACCGCACGAACGGCGGCGCCGTCGGGCTGCGTGAGCGTCCAACCTGCGGCGGGGAGCGCTTCGCCAGCGACGGTGGTGACACGAAGGTGGTAGCGCGTGATCGGGGAGACCACGGGATCTACACGGGGATCAGCCGCACTTGCAGGCAGCACCAGACCGAGGACAACGGGAAAGAAGTTCAGCACGGTGCCTACGTACCGCGAACCCGCTGTGCGACGCTACCGGAGATGCCGCGCCGTCCACGCGCGACCGAGGAAGAACTGGAAGGGAAGGTGCACCCGCAGCGCCCAGGACCGCTCGCTGTGCAACCCGTCCGGAAAAGAGAAGTGCAGGAGGTCCTCGCCGAGACGAAACCCTCGCGCCACGAGGCGGTCCCGCATCGCGTTCGTCGCATCATAGTTGTCCCGCGGCCAGCCGCTGTCCAAATAAATCTGGATCGCCGGCTTTGGATCCCGGCCCACACGCTCAAACAGGTCGTCTGCGTGCCCGAAGGTGCTGGACAAGCACGCCGCACGCCCAAAAACCGCAGGATGCGCCCACGCAAGGTGCAGCGACGCCACGCCCCCCAGCGAAGATCCCATCACGATCGTAGACTCGGCTTCGGGCCGAGTCCGCCAGCGCGCATCGACCCACGGCTTCAGCACGTTCGCCATGAATCGACCATATTCGTCATAGCCGGGCGCGGTGTAAGCCACCCCGCGGTCGGGCGGCGAGACGCCAACGACGATCGCTTTGCGGATCGCGTTCATCTCGTCGAGCCGGTCCATCGTCTCGTCCACCTGCCATTCCTCTCCCGCGAAAGCCTCCTCGGGAAAAAACAGGTTCTTCCCGTCGTGCATGTAGATCACCGGAAAGCGACGCAGCGTGTTTTCGTCGTAGCCAGGGGGGAGGTACACACGGAGGTTGAAGTCGCCACCCGGCCCCGAAAGGCGCATGACCTCGGAGACGCTCCCTTCCAGATTCGCCTGAAAAAACGGGTAGATTTGCGGGTCCGGATCGTCCGCAGAGAGCACATAGTTCCCGCCCTGCGCCCACCGTAGCTCCCCCCCATCGCGCAAACAGGGCTTGACCGCCAAGGTCGGCCCTTGCCAAGCGATGTCAAAATACGCGCCGCTCGCGCTCGTCGTCGTGGGCTCGACGTCCGCTCCCCAATCGGCCTCGGTGCGCAGCACCAGCCGGGGTTGAGCTCCTTCCGAGTCCCGAATCATCGGGTAGACGACTTCGATGCGCATCCCGAAGCGTATCAAGGACACGGGCGCGGCCCGCCGAAGCGCGCCCGGCGCTGCGCGGGTAGAAGGCCAGACACTCACGGCACACGATGCGCAGCTTTTTTCGAGCCCACGGCCTCGGCAACGACTACCTCGTCTGGGAGGGCGATCCCGCCGAGGTCACGCCCGACTGGGTGCGCCGGGTCTGCGACCGCCACACCGGCGTCGGCTCCGATGGCGTGCTGGTCCCCGGGGAAGCGCCGGGGAGCGCGGGCGCAGGCGCAACCTGGGCGAGCGGGCCCGCCGTGCGCATCTTCAACCCCGACGGCAGCGAAGCCGAGAAGTCCGGCAACGGCGTGCGGATCTTCGCGCTTTGGTGGTCTCTAAAAACCGGAGAGCGCGCGTTCGTCGTGCACACCCTCGGCGGGCCGGTGGCGGTGCAGGTGCAGCCCGGGAACACCGTGCGCGCCGAGATGGGTGTGGCGCGACAAGCGCCCGATCAGCAGCTCTGCGGCTACACGACATGGCCGGTAGACCTCGGGAATCCCCACCGCGTGGTGCTGACCATCCCCGATGACTGGCGCACCGTGGGCGCCGAGATCGAGCAGGCGGTCCCGGGGCGGACGAACGTGCAATTCGTTCGGGTGATCGACCGCAGCCGCGTTGAGGCGCGAATCTGGGAGCGCGGTGCCGGCGAGACCACCGCGAGCGGCTCCAGCGCATCGGCCATCGCTCGAGTGGTGACCGCGCTGAACCTCTGCGACACGCCGCTGACCGTCCGCATGCCCGGCGGGGACCTGTGGGTAGACGTCAGCGCGACCGGCGTCGCGACCATCGACGGCGCGATCGGCGCGATCGGGACGATCACGCTGGATCCGGAATGGCGCTGAGCCGCTGCTGAATCGTCCTGAGGCCGACGGAGCCAGACGGCGGTCCAGCGTTAGACTGCCGGATGTCTTTTGCCCTCCCGCTCATGCTCCTCGGTGCGCTCTTTCCCGTTTCTTTGGCGGCTCCGGCGGTAGCGCAGCCAAAGCCGACGATGCGCATCCACGAGATCGACGTAGGACAAGGCGCCGCCACGCTGATCGAGCTGCCGTGCGGCGCGATGCTCATCGACACCGGAGGCGAAAAATCGAGCAGCTTTGACGGCGTCTCGATGTTGACCAGCTACCTCGACGCGTTCTTCGCGCGGCGCACCGACCTCCACCGCGTGCTGGACGTGCTCGTCGTCACCCACCCGCACATCGACCACGTGCGCGGCGTGCCCGCAGTGCTCGCCGGCTACGCGCCCCGCAACGTCGTGGAGGATGGCCTGCCCGGCAAACAAGAAGACGCGGTGCCGATCATCGCGGGCCTACACAGCTGGGTCGCCCAAAACGCAGCTACGGTCCACCATCTCGAGGTCTCGCTCGACGCGTTCCCGCGGAGCGGCAAGCCGCTGCACAACAAGGTGCTCGACCCGTTCTCCACCTGCAACGGCGTCAACCCCAATGTCGCGGCGCTGTGGGGGCGCGTGCCCACTGATCCCGGCTGGGGCACCGACTACGACAAGCCCCGCTTCGACAATGAGAAC
The DNA here is from genome assembly GCA_903900265.1 of uncultured Pseudomonadota bacterium. Lineage (GTDB taxonomy): Bacteria > Myxococcota_A > UBA796 > UBA796 > SXON01 > CAIUMM01. The sequence goes on along the minus strand of CAIUMM010000067.1, from coordinate 2,177 downwards.
AACCACAGCGTCGTCACCCGCGTGGACTTCGGCGCCGCGAGCGTGCTGATCACCGGCGACCTCGAAGACGCCGCGATCCCCGACATGCTCGCCGCTCGCAAAGCGGGGTCTTTTGACGTGGACGCCTACGTCGTCGGGCACCACGGCTCCGAGAACGGCACCACCGTCGATCTGCTGCGCGCGATCACGCCCCAATGGGCGTTGATCGGCGCAGGTCCACCCGATCGCCAAGAGAGCTGGACCGCGTGGGACTACGGGCATCCCCGCGAGTGGATCGTCGACATGCTGCAGCGCGAGGTGTCGGGCCGGCGCAAAGCGCTGGACGCACAGGTCGGCACTGCCAAAAAGACCTTTGTTCCAAAGAAGATCAAAGCTCCGGTCTACGCCACAGGCTGGGATGGCACCGTGGTGCTCGAAGCCGACGCCAGCGGCCGGTTCGCGATGGTCGCGCCAGACTGGAAGCCAGCCAGCCCGTAGTCGAAGCCGGTATTGGGCGGTCGTAGGTTGTGGGCGCGGAGCCATTACCGGATCTCGACATTCGGCGCGTGCCCAGAAGATCCGTGACGGGCTACTCGGACGCGGTGAACGATCTCGTAGCCCTGCATGAACAACGAAAGCCCTTCGAGGATCTCGAAGGGGCGATCGTGCGCCTTGCGCTGGAGCGCCCGGGAGAGCTGCACGACGACGCCGTAGACGCGTTGCGGTACCTCGTGCGCTTCGCGAAAATGCACCTCGTACGCAACGAGCGCGGCGAGGACATCAACCTCTCGGACCGGCTGCGACCGGTCGCTCGGCGCATCCGCGAACGGCTGTCTCCGCCGATCCTCGACGCCAAAGACCTGTGGCTAGCGATGCGTGAAGCGCCCGCGCTGATCCAGGAGGTGCGCGAGCAGCGCACCCGCATCGTGCAAAACACCGCGTTGGACCCGGAGAGCCTCCACGCCGAGGTGTGCACGCGCCAGCTCGTCGTCGCGTGCAGCGGCGGCGGTGGCAGCGGCTACGGCTACGCCGGGGCGTGGACCTTGCTGCACCGACGCGGCCTGCAGCCAGAGCTCATCGCCGGGACGAGCATCGGCGCGCTGATGGGTCTGTTCCGCGCACGACGTCGGGTGTACGACGGGATTCCGCTGGTAGAAGCCTCGAAGCGCCTCAGCTGGGACACCGTGTTCCGGGTGCTCGACATGGACAGCCGCTACGGCATCCCGGCGACGCTGCGCCTGTACCTGCGGTCTGCGATCGGCAGCTTGTTCCAGACCCCCGAGGGGCAGCCGCTGACCTTTCAGGACCTAGAGATCCCGCTGCTCGTGGTCACGACTGGCATTGGGATCGAGGCGTTCAAGCACGACATGAAGTTCTACGAGCACTTCATGGACGACGCGATCAAGCCCGGGATGCGCATGGGCGCGGGGCGCGTGCGCCAGTTCATGCAGATCGCGACGATCTTCCGCGACTTCATGAGCACGCCCGACGCGCTGCGCGAGGTCGTCTTCGGACAAGATCCCGCCACCTACGCCGCGGACATCCTCGACGCCGCGGGCTTCTCCGCGTCCATCCCCGGGTTCATCCACTACGACGTGCTTCGGGATGACCGGCGCATGAAGGCGCTGCTGGACGACCTGTACGCGCGCTACGGCATCACCCGGCTCTCCGAGGGCGGTCTGGTCAACAACCTGCCCGCGCGCCCGGCGTGGAACGAAGTTCAGAACGGCAGAATCGGCCGCAGAAACCCCTTTGTGCTCGCGCTGGATTGCTTCGCGCCGCGCCTGTTGGGCAACCCGGTGTTCTACGGAATTCAGCAGGTCGTACGCCCCAACGTGCAGCGCAACCTGCCGTACGCCAACCTGTACTTCCCGATGAAGAAGGTGCTTTCGCCGCTCAACCTCGTGCCCGAGCTGCCGGACGTGACCAACGCGATGCGCTGGACGATGGAGGAGCTCGCGACGGAGATGCCGTTCATCGAGCGCATGTGCAACCCGATCGCGGGCCTCCCCGGCTGACTTCTGCCCGCTGGCCGGCTGAGCTCTGCCCGCTGTATCATACCGTCGGATCTTGATTCGGATTGTTCCTCGCCTGTGTCCGACGCGTCTGGCTTCGTTGGTTTTCCTCGCCTGCCCCGGCAGGCTTCGTCAAATCCGCCTTGCCATCCACGCCGGCCTCGACGGCGATCCACCAATCCG
>CAIUMM010000066.1 GCA_903900265.1 uncultured Pseudomonadota bacterium | reverse complement strand
GGAGGCCGCCGGGGACCAGGCCGGGTACGCTGTCTCGTCCGCCGGGGACATGAACGGCGACGGCTTTGACGACCTGCTGGTAGGGGCAGCATACAACGCGGATGGCGGCACCATCGCAGGTGCGGCGTACCTTGAGCTCGGCTCCGCCTCTCCCACGGGCCGGTCGCTAAGCGAAGCGGACGCGCAGTTCACCGGCGCGGCAGCCGAAAATGGTGCTGGCTTAAGCGTATCTTCGGCAGGTGACGTGAACGGCGACGGCTTCGACGACGTGCTGGTGGGGGCGTTCGCAAACGACGAAGGCGGATCCAATGCCGGCGCCGCCTATCTGCTGCTAGGCTCGGAGGCGCCGACCAGCCGCTCCCTCGGCGCAGCAGCCGCACAGTTCACGGGCGAGGCTGCAGGCGACGCTGCGGCGTACATTGTATCTGGCGCGGGGGACATCAACGACGACGGCTTTGACGACATGCTCGTGGGCGCCCCGAACAACGACGCCGAAGGGGACAGTTCGGGCGCGGCGTACTTGGTACTTGGCTCAGCCTCGCCGAGCAGCGGCCCGCTCAGCGCCGCCGACGCGGTGCTGACGACCGGTTGAAAATGGGACACGGCTGGGTACGGCCTATCCGGCGCCGGCGACGTGGACGGCGATGGCTTTGACGACCTATTGGTCGGCGCGTGTGGTGACGACGAATACGGCACGGACGCTGGGGCGGCCTACCTCGTGCTCGGCTCAGCCACACCGGAGAGCCGCAACCTCGCCGCCGCGGATGCGAAGTTCACCGGCGAAGTCGCAGGAGACTTCGCCGGTTTGAGCGTATCCACTGCAGGCGACGTAAACGGGGATGGCTTTGACGATGTACTGGTCGGCGCACCCTATGCGAACGCAGGCGGTGGCGTGGCGTATCTATTGCTGGGCTCAACCGAGCCATCTACTCGCTCCCTCCACGCCGCCGACGCGCAGCTCTGGGGCGACCCCGACGGCGAATTCGCGGGGATCAGCATTGCCGGGGCCGGTGACACGGACGGCGACGGCTTCGGTGACGTGCTGGTTGGCGCGGTAGACAATGCTGACGGGGGCTACATGGCAGGGGCAGCATACTTGATGCTCGGGTCCGCCTCGCCGGCGAGCCTCTTTCTGGACACCGCGGAGGCGCAGTTTTCCGGGGCTGCAGCGGGCGACAACGCAGGTTTCGGCAGCGCCGGCGCCGGCGACGTGGACGGCGACGGCTTGGCCGACCTACTTGTAGGAGCCTACGACGACGACGACGGCGGAGCCAACGCCGGCGCCGCCTACCTCATCCTTGGGACGGGCCTGTGACCGGCGCGGAGCGTCAAGCGACCGGGCCAGCGATCGCCCCCTGATTCCGAAGGGTATACTCCCAGCATTCTTGGCCTCGGATCCCTATGCACCGCACTCTCCTCGCCCTCGCCCTTCTACCCGTCCTCGCTTGTTACCCAGACACCCGGGAGCACGAGGACTCAGTCGCGCCGTCCGATGCCGACACCGACACCGATTCAGACACCGATTCAGACACCGACGCGGATTCCGACACGGATACCGACTCAAACACGAACACCGCCCCGACCGCGCCTACGGTACAAATCAGCCCGACCGCACCGACCGACTTGGACGC
>CAIUMM010000065.1 GCA_903900265.1 uncultured Pseudomonadota bacterium | reverse complement strand
CGGTCGCAGGTAGTTCGAGTGCGTGTCATACCCGTGGATGAACGCGAAGTAAGGACGCGTTTTGTCGCGGCTGTCTAGCCACTGCAACGCCAGCGGAACCGTGTGGTACAGCGATCCAAACAGCTTCGGAGACTGGTAGGTGTCGAACGCCACGGACAGTCCAAACTCGGGCGCCAGTTCCGCCCCGCCGACGAACGCGCCGGTTTGGTACCCGTAGGTGTTGAGGATCTTCGGAAACAGGGGGTTTTCTGTCCCGAAGCTGTTGCTCCCCGCACGGTCGGTCTGCTCGCTCGGATAGCGGCTGGTGAACATGCTCCCGTGCGACAGCTTGGTGCTGCAGGCCTGACTGTAGGCGTGCTCGAACAGCGTAGACTCAGCGGCGAACGCGTCGAGGTTTGGCGTCAGACCATCGGGGTTGCCGAGCACGCCCACGCGATCGGCCCGAAACGTATCCAACGAAATCAAGAGGATCGGCGGAGTCGGGAGCGGCGCTTCCACTGGCGCACAGCCGACCAGCAGGTTGAAAACCAGCATGGTCACTACCGAGAGCGCAGATGTCCGCATGAGGTAGGCCAATATCGCGCAGGGTTGAACCGCGCAGCACGGCCGCCGCGGGAATAGACCGCCGCGTGGCCCTACGCTTTCCGATCTCCCTGCTGCTGCTTGTCGTGTGCACGCTGCCAGCGGTGCCGCGGGTGATCGACGATGTATACATCTCCTACGCGTACGCCCTGTCCTTGCTCGAGCACGGGTCGCTGACCTGGGACGGCACGCGGGTGGAGGGCTACTCGAATTTCAGCTGGGTGCTGCTGCTGGCGAGCGTACGTGCGCTCGGGCTCCCGATCACCTGGGCGACAAAGGTGGCTTCTTTGGTGGCTGCGGTCGCCCTTCTATACGGCGTGCATCGCCGCGCTCCCCGCAGCGTGTGGGGGACGGCGCTCGTAGCTGCGGTGGCTGTGTGGCCGGCGCTCAACGCGTGGGCAGGCCTCGGCATGGAGACGACCACCTTCGCGGCCCTGTTGTTTTACGGTTGGGCAGCGACCATCGAGCGGCGTTGGGCGTCTGCGCTGGGGATCCTCGCGATAGGCGCGCTCACCCGGCCGGAGGGCATCCTGTACGTTCTGGCGGCGCTCGCGCTCGCGCTGGTCAGCACCAAGGGTCGTTTGTCGCGCGCGGCGTGGGCGACGGTAGCGGGCCTTTGCGCCTACGAAATCGTGCGGCTGTGGTACTTCCACGGCGCAGTGCCGACCACGGTGATCGCCAAGCTCGCCTCACCCGACGATCCGCTGTCTGGAGCGCGCCAGACCGTCGGAGAGCTGCTTGGCGCCTCACCGATCGCGCTGCTGGCCTTGGCCGCGTTTCGTACCGACCGCCGTACGCTGCTGCTCGCGGCGGGGCCGGTCGCGCTGCACGCCGCGATGCTGTTGGTGATGAACGGCGACTGGATGGGGAGCACGCGCATCCAGCTTCCCGGCATCGCCGCAGCGTTGGGAGCGGTGCTGACCGGCGCGCCGCGGATGAAGGTCGATCGGGGTGGAAATCTGCGATGGCTGACGCTCGCGACGCTGCCGATTCTGGCGTTTGAGCCTGCGCGGGCGCAGGGTTTTGTGCCGAGAGTCCCCGCGTTGGCGGCCGCGGTAAAAAAGCCGAACTTCACGCTTCGTCCCCCGCTGATTGAAGACGCCGAGTTCGTGATTCACACCGTGCCGGACGGCGCGTCGTTCGAGACCGGTGACGTCGGCGTGCCCGGCCTGATCCCCGGCGTGCACCTCCTCGACGCCATCGGCCTCGTCGACCCGGTGCGCGCCCGATGGCTCGCGGGGCTGTCCGACAGCGCGGCGGTAGACGCGCGGTACAGCGGAGCGGATGCGCTCGCGTGCGTGCGACGCTACGCGAACGACAAAGAGACACAAACCCCGCGGTTTCGCAGCTTGATCAGCCGCTACCGGCTGGTGCGCGACGTGCGGACCGAAGGGCAGCGGCATCGCTGGTGGTGCCAGCCCAACCTGCCCGCTCCGGAAGAAGCGACGATCCTAAAGCGCTGGCAGACACTCTCCGATCGCTTGCCCGAGTTCGCGGAGATCCGGTGGCACGCGGCGCGGCAGCTCGCCCAGTCCGGGGCGTGGGAGCAGGCGCGCGCGCTCTACGCGGCGGACCCTTTCCGCGAAGATGACGCCGAGACCGCGCTGCTCTTCACCTCCGGACCGGTGCCGACCCTGCTTGGTTCCAAGGGCTTCGGGCTGGCCGGCAGGGAGAGCCTGCGCACGCGCCCATTGGACGAGCCGTTCGGCGAGGTCACGTTCCAGGGACCGCCTGGGACCGTGCGCGTGGAGTGGCTGACCGAAGCGGGCGCCGCGGCACCCTCGACCGACGTGACCTGCCCGGGACGGGTGCCGCTGAGCCCACCGGTGCGTGGCGCTTGGCTGCGCCTGACGCGGACGTTGCCGGCCGCGCCGCCTACGATGTGGGTGCGGCTCAGCGCAGACTCGGCCTATTCGTCGCCGTCCTCGTCCAAATAACCGAGCTTCTGGAGCGCCTTCATCGTGTCGGCGCCGGGCTGCGCGTCCCCGACGATGGGAGCGCCCTGCGTCCAGCGCGCGGACGGGACCTGCGCCCAGTCGACGCCAGCGATCGACCCGTCCGCGGCGGCAGCAAAGTACGCCGCGATCAAGGACTCCAACCGCTGCGCGACCTCCGGGTGCTCGCCCGCGACATCCCGCGTCTCCATCGGGTCATGCGCGAGATCGTAGAGCCGCGCATCCGGGCTCCGCAGCAGCTTCCAGCCGCCTTCGCGCACCGCTACCCGTTGGGTACGCCCCGACCACTCCTCGGCGAAGCTGGGCATTCCCACATCGCCGTCACGCACGTCTCGCAGGTCCCGGCCCGCCATCTTCGCGTCCGGCGTGATCCCCGCCGCCAACAGCAAGGTCGGCGCCACATCGACGTGCTGCACGAGCTCGCTGACCACGCGCCCCGACACGCCGCCCGGCGGCCGCAACAGCAGCGGCACCGAGAGCACCGCCTCATCCGGGTTCCCCATGTGCTCGACGTCGCCGTGCTCCCCAAAGCGCTCGCCGTGGTCCCCGGTGAACACCAGCCAGCTCGCATCGAGCGTTCCGTCCGCCTGAAGCGCGTCGTAGAGCGCCCCCAAACGGCGGTCGAGGTGCCTGACCTCGGCGTCGTACAAGCCAGCGAGACGCGCAAAGTCCTGGGACGTAGCCTTTATTTTACCGGTTCGAATCCCGTTGATCGTCGCGCGCCACGCCGCAGATGGGCTCGTAGCGAGCGCGCTGCGCGGCAGGTGCTTGGGGACCGGCTTGGGCGTGTACGGCCCGTGGGCGTCGATGTAGTGCAGGAGCACAAAGCGGGGCACGGTGCGAAATATCGAGTTCCATCTTAGGAAACGTTGATTCAGCTGCGGCGCTTTACCGTCACGGAACCCGTAGCGACCAAAGCCCCGGCCGTACCCGAACGCGCCATCCAGCTGCGCTTGCTCCACAAAGCCAGCGGTCAGCCACCCCTGCGCCGAAAATAGCTCCGCCAACAGGGGCACATCGGCCCGAATCCGATCCGGCGTCGGCCGGGTCCGGTAGCTCCCGTGCTCCGCAGGGAAACGCCCGGAGAGCAGCGACGGCATCGCGCTGCGCGTCCACGAGGACTGCGCGTGCGCGTGGGTGAAGCGCACCGAGGTCTGCGCGAGCGCCCACGTCTCCGGCATCCGCTCTTCGGACAAGCGATCGGCGCGCAGACAGTCGACGACCACCAACAACACAGCCGGCGCGGTCGGAGCAAAAAGCAGGTGAGAGGCGCCAAGTGTCGCGGCTACGCCCGCGACGGCCAGCGTTCTGCGCGGCCACGGGCGGCGCAGCAGCCGATGAAGCACCGCCTGTAAGAGCGCGCCGATCAACGCGCCGAACGCCGCAACATCGAACAGCACCCACCCGCCCGAGAGCGGGACCCCGTAGAGGGAGCGGACGGTGAACGCCGCCGCAAATGCGAGGAGGAGCGCGAGCATCGGGGCATCTACCCCGGAACGGAACCCCTGCCCGCTTCAGGAGGCGCGCGCAGCGCCGCCATACAGGTGCGAAACACGCGCCCCAAGCGAGTCTGATCCTCGATCATCGGCAAGCGCGGCCAGGTTGCGCGCTCGCCTTCACGGATGAAAACCGCGAGGTCTGCCCGCGTCGGATTGACGACGACCTTGCGCAGCAAGTCGGCGCGAAATCTGGGGTGAATCTCAATATCTCCGCGATAGTCCTGCGTGACCAGCGCGTAGGCGCGGTCCGCGGCCTGCCGGATCGGCCCACCCCAAGCCGGCGTCAACCGCCGCACCACGTCGGCGGTGTACGCCCCCTGCGTGCGCGCAGTGGCGGTCGCGACGCCCGCGACGGCAGGTACTACACCACGTTCTCCCTGCTTTCCTACAAAAAACGTCACGTGCGGGTTGGTCTGGCTGACGATGAAGTGATTGACGTTGTGGAGGCGCGCGAGTCGCAGCTTCGGCAAGTCCCCGTAGATCGACCCGTCCACCCAGCGCTCGCTCGGCGCGTACGGGACCACGCGGCCATCCGCCGATCGCGCATCCAACACCACCGGAGGGAACAAGCCCGGCAGCGCGCTCGACGCCAACGCGCCGCTCGCGACCAGCACATCCGGCGACGTCAAGTGCGACAAGACGCGCGGCTTCTGGCGCGTGCGCGTCGGCGAGACCGAGATGTTCAGCGCGCGACCGCTGCGGGCGAACGCCTCGGCGAACGTCCAGTCTCCGACGTTGTGCCGCAGTACTTCATGCAGGCGCTCGGGGTTCAGCCACGCGCCCGCCTCCAACGCCCGGCGCGGCTCCAACGGCAGCAGTCCATCGAGGCGCAAGCACTCCGGGTTCGCGAACATGTCAGCGACCTCCAGATCCGTGCGGGTGCAGACGCCGGCGGCCACCATCGCGCCCGTGCTCGCCCCGGAGAGGATGTCAGGGAGCACCCCAGCCTCAAAAAGCGACTTTACAACCCCGAGATGGTAGAACCCCCACGTTGCGCCGCCCGACAGCATCAGCGCCGAGCGGCCATACACCTTCCACGCGTCCTCAAAGCGACGCCGCTTGTCGGTGGGGCTCAACCCCTGCACCGGATGCAACACCAGCCAGGTCAGCGCAGCCTCGACCTCATCGAGCCAGTCCCGAACGAGGTGCTTGGGGCCTGAGAGCGCGGTGACGTACAGCTCGTGCGCGGCGATGTCCGCCTGGTGGCGGTACACGGACGCGGTGAGCGCATCCACCAAGCCGCGCCCGTCCCCAGCTTCGCGCAGCTGCTTGAGGCTCCCGACGTCCTTCCGCATCAGCGCGTGGTCGTAGTAGAGGCTGTCGCCATCTTCCCGCCACGCAGCAGCCCCGCTCAGCTGATCGTGCGCCGCTGCCGCCTGCTTCCACTCGGGGTACGACTCCGCGCGCTCCAGCGCCTCGGTGGCTTCACGCAGCGCGCGGCTGCTCCCAGACGAACGGAACATCAGCGCGCCGCCAACGCAGCACGGCGTACACACAACAACGCGATCATCGCTGCATCATAGCACCCGCTACTCGGCGATCACGCACCAATCCGCGTCATCCCCCAAGTCGCCGTCTTCCCACGGCGAAGGCTCGCCGAAGGTGTGCGCGGAGGCCCACGCCTGCGCGAGGTTCCATTCCTTGTTGTTCATCGAATGGCCGCGATCGTCCTGACAGCGAACGCCGAAGTGGCTGTCTGTCCGCAGCTCGCCCTGAAAGGTGTCAGTTGCTGCTCCAAAGTCGACGATCACCATCTGTGTGCTCGGCCACACGTCGGTCTCGCCGCCGGTCGACAGCAGCACCGGGAAGTTGGTCGTCGGCGTTGCGTACTTCGACCAGAGATCGTCTTGCCCGGGGACGGTGAGATCGCTGCCGCCGCTCATCTCGATGACCGTCGCGAGGGTGTCCGCGCGATGGACCGCGACGACCGTGGTGAACAGCGCGCCGCCGGAGAAGCCCATCGCCACGACGTGCTTCAAATCCACCTCCCACTTCTGGGCGATGCACGTGCGCAAGTCATCATAGAGCACCAGATCGTGGTCGGTGGCGAGACCGAGGTCCCACAAGTAGACGTCCATGATGTTGTAGAGGTTCTGGACCTGCGAGTCCGGCGCGACCCAGATGTCGCCGGTCTCGTTTGCGACGGCCTGAAAGTCCAACCCCGAGGCGGTGTCTCCGCCCGGGTTGCTGGTCTGCGTCGGCTCGGTCAGCCCGTGAAAGAAGAAGTTGATGCCCGCGCCGGCCTGAACGCCGCTCTCGGGGAGCACGATCGTCACCTGACGGTCCTCTCCGCTGGATACAAACGTCGAAGTTCCCGATGCGCCGAGGTCGGGGCACGAGTCGCTGGACAGCGGCGCGAGCGCGGCAGGCTGCGGGCCTTCGGCGGTGTCGAGGGCGGTGTCGTCGCCGACGGGCTTGTCGGTGGCGGTGCAAGCGAGGAACAACAACAGGGAGAGCATCGCCCGAGAGTAACCGGCCTCCCGGGGGCATGCGGCGGCGCGCACCGAGCGCGCGCTACACCACCACGCGTTAGGCCACGACCGTGTTCGTAGCTCCGCTCGCCGTCATGCTCTCCGTGTGCGCAACAGGAATCGGCGTCTGGGCCACCGCAGTGACGCTGCTGACTGGCGTCTCCGTCGTGCTTCGCTCGGCCCCGAAGCGCCGCGTGCTGCGCGAGACCCCAGGCATCACCGTGCTCCGCCCGTGCGAGGGCGCGGAGACCGGCCTAAAGTCCGCGCTAAAGTCCAGCTTTACCGCAGCATGGGCAGGGCCGCGCGAGGTGGTGATCTGCACGCCCAACGCAGACGATCCCGCCTCGGCGGTCGCGCGCGAGCTGCTCCTCGAGCACCCCGGCGTCGGGCGACTGGTCCACGACGTCCCGGAGGCCGCCGCGTGGCGAAACCCCAAGGCGCGCCGGCTGTGCGGCGCGTGGGCCGAGGTGCGCCAGCCGATCGTCGTTCAGGCAGACGCCGACGTGGTGATCGACGATGAAGGTCTGGAGCAGCTGATCGCCGCGATCGAGCCCGGCGTCGCTGCGGCGTGGGCCGCTCCGGTGGTCGGGGCCGCATCGACGTGGGGCAGCCGCGTGATGCGCGCCGCGATGGGCGGGAGCTTTTACGCCTTGTCGGTGATGTCCGGCTTGAACGCCTCTTTAGGTGCGCCACCGGCGCTCTCGGGCGCGCTGTTAGCCTTCCGAAAAGACGCGCTGCCCAACGGCTACGCGGCGGCAGCCAACGACATCGGGGACGACCTCGCGCTCGGACAGGAGCTCTCGCGGCACGGGACCATCGCGCTCTCGGGCTGCGCGGTGATCTGTGACCGACGCGCGCTGGAGCTCCCGGCGGTGCGCGCGATGCTGCGCCGCTGGATTCGCGTAGCAACAGCGCCGGTCCCTGCGCGCTTGTTGGGCTTTCCGACGATGCTCTCGGCCACGCCGCCGGTGCTGGTGATGGCGCCGGTCGCGCTGCTGATCGGCGCGCCGGCGTGGGTGTTGGGCGCCGTGGGTACCGCGATCGTCGCGCGGCTCGCGGGGCAAATGATCGTTCGGCGCGAGCTGACGGGGGACGCGATCGGGCCGGCGGTGCTCCTGGACACGGTGCTGGGCGAGGCAGTGGTGCTCGACGCCGCAGCCGGCGCGGCCTGGGACGCGCTGCGACGCCGGGACATCCGCTGGCGCAATCGCAACTACACCCTTGGCACCGGCGGAAACATCGTCGCGGTCCACGATGCACACCCCGCGGCCGAGCGCCGACCGCTGGAGCGCGCACCGTGAACCTCTGGATCAGCGCCGCGGGGCTTGGAGCAGCGTTCGCGGGCCTGACCACGGCCGCGGTGATGCACCCTTCAAGCGCCTTCGGCGGCGCCGTGCGCCGAGGGCCCGCCGGTACCGTCTCGCTGACCTTTGACGACGGCCCCGACCCAACGTGGACGCCGCAGGTCTTAGCTGCGCTCGCCGCCCTCGACGTGCGGGCCAGCTTCTTTGTGCTGGGCGACGCCGCGGCGAACCATCCCGAGCTTGTCACCCGCATCGCAGCGGAAGGGCATCGGGTGGAAGTGCACGGCGCCAACCATCGTACGGTGGTGTTCCGGAGCCCCGCCGCGCTAAACGCCGAGCTGATCGGTGTCGTCGACCGCGTGGAGGCGCTCACCGGGCGGCGACCACGCTGGTGGCGCCCGCCGTTTGGAGCGCGACCGCTCTTGGGCGCGAACCCTACGCGCGCTGGACTTCGCTTGGTGACGTGGTCTTGGTCGGCGAAGGACTACGTGCTGGGCGCCGCGGCGAGCGCTGCGCTGCCCGAGGTCCGGTCTGGAGCGATCGCGCTGCTGCACGACGGCGCCGGCGCGCCCAGCGCGCGCGCACGGACCCTCGCTGCGCTCCCGATCCTTGTGGCGAACGCCCGAGCCGCACGGTTGGCCGTGGAGCCGCTCCCGGACCCTTCGTAGAATCCCTGCCAAATCGTCATCTTCAAAGCTACGGTATCAGCGACGCCCGGGCAGCGTAGCGCAGGTGCTGTTCGCGGCGACGCGGGTCATCACGAAGGTGCTCAACGCATCCTCCGGCCGAACGACCGGGTTCACGTCCAAAAGGCGGTTGGAGGCTCCTAAGGTGCGCTGCGCGTAGTCCAGCGTCGTCACCCTGCCCTCCACGCGGTCGGCGCTGACGACAAAGCCGTCCAGCACGGTGCGTCCCACCTGCGCCATCCAAACCTCGCCTTCGCCCGCGATCGGAACCTTGACGCGCACCGTAGCCCCCGGTCGGCCATCGCCTTCCCAGTCCAACACCCCAGGGTCCCCGACCCGCTGCGGCATCGCGCCAGCGGCGTTGAACCCCACGGCCAGCTTGGCCTGAGCGGCGTGGTACGCGAGCCGCTCGCCGTCGACCGTCACCTGGATCGGAAAGGACTCCGTCGGAAATGCGGCATTGAACGCTGCGGGGATGATCACCTGCGCGAGCGGGTTCCGATCCTTCATCCACGAGTCGCAGATGCGCTGGGTCTGCACGTCCCCGTCGATGCGGGCGAGCGCGAGGCTGATCGAGCTCGTGCGGGAGTCGCCGAGGATCGGCAGCTGCGTGGCGGTCACGACGGTGAGCAACACCTGCCACACGCCGTCGAGGGTCGAGCTCATCGCCGCTCCTCCAAGCGGGCCAGCGGCTGCGCCAGCGTGCGCCCAGCCCGCAGATCGTCCATCGCGCACTCCGCAGCGGTGAGCCCCGAACGCGCGCACAGCGGCATCCCGCCACCGGGATGGGCGCTACCGGAGGCCAGATAGAGGCCGCGAACCTTTGAAGCGCGATTCGCGGGACGCGCGAACGCCGCCCACGGCCCGTTGGACGCCGCGCCATACAGCGAGCCCTGGCTCCCCGGAAAGCGCGCCGCCAGCTCCTGCGGCGTGCGGGACCACAGCAGCCGGTCGTCGGGCTGCAACAAGCCCGCAGCTCGCGCACGCTGGAGCGCCGCGACCTCCAGCTCGGCCACCTCCGCACAGCCCGCCGGCGCGTTCGCCATGACGAACACCGGCTGCGAATCCGGCCAACTTGGGCGCTCGTGCGCGAGATCCTGCGCGCACAGGTACACCGCTGGGTCAGAAGGGGCCCGATTTCGGTCGAACATGTCGACAAACTCGGCTTGATAATCCTCGGGAAAAACCACCGTGTGCGCAGCGCGACCTATCAGCTTCTGGGCGCGCAGCACCCCTGTCCACCCCGACAGCGAAGCCTGCGACGCGCGCAGCGGCAGCTGCCCTTTGACGAGCAGGTCCTGCGACACATGCGCGGCGTCGGCGTTGGCGACCACGATGTCGGCCGGCAGCAGCTTGCCACGCACCTCGACGCCCCGCGCCCGACCGGACTGCACGTCGATGCGCGTGACCGGGCTGTCCCATTGGAACTCCACGCCAAGGCGCTGCGCCGCCGAGACCAGCGCACGAACCAACGCGTGCACGCCCCCGCGCACGCCGAAGCCCCCTAAGGCAAGCTCCACATGCGCGATGCAGTTGAGCGTCGCCGGCGCCCGACGCGGGTCGGAGCCGTTGTAGGTCGCGTAGCGCCAAAGCACCCGGCGCAAGTGCGGCGAGCGCACCCGTCGCGCGATGCCCGACTGCATGGTGCGCAGCGGGTCGATGTGCAGCAGCGCGATGAGCGCTTCAAACGACATCAGGTTCCAAAACGCCGGCGGCGGCCCCAACACAAAGTGCGGTGCCGCGGCCTCCCAGATCGTCCGTGCATCCTGAAGAAACCGAGCGAGGTCCTGTGCAGCTTCGGATCCCAAGGAGCGCCCAACGCTCGCGACGGTGTCCTCCGCCGCGACGAAGATGTCGACGCGGGCACCGTCCGCGAAGTGGTAGCGGAAGGAGGGCGAGCCCGCCGTCGGCTCCACGAGGGCGATCTCGTCCTTCAGGGACGACCCGGCGAGGCGAAAAACCGCGTCAAAGACCTCGGGGAGCGTGAGCACGCTCGGACCGGTGTCGACCTCCACGCCTTCTAGCACCGCCACATCCGCCTTTCCGCCCGGCCCCGCACCCGCCTCGACCACCTGCACCGCGACGCCGCGCGCAGCGAGCCCGATCGCAGCGGCGAGACCTCCGAAACCGGCGCCCACGACCACGGCGTTGGCGCTCAAAGGTCCTCCCGCCCCGGGATGAACCAGGACAACATGCGGGCGCCAAAGCCAGCGTCGGTAGTAGCAGAGCGGGATGGAATGAGGATCCTCTCGGGCACAGCCTGATCGAGCCGCTCAAGCCCGGCCGAAACGGCCGCCTCGAGACCCTCTGCGCTAACCGGCTCTCCAAAGCATACACACGCCGCGGGGGCGGAGTGGTCCCGAAAAACGTACTGGATCGAGACAGGCACGAGGACGGCTCCATCGCGCGCAAGAAAACCGGCGCCGGGATGAAAGCCCAGCGGCCGCAGATGGGCCGGACGATGGCGGCCCTGCGGAAAGATCCACACCGTACGCCCGGAGCGGTCTAAGAAGCGGCGGACCCGCCCCAACGCCGCGCCGCGCAAGCCTACAAAGCCCATCGCCCGCAAGAAGGGCAAGCGCGCGACCGTCCCCGGGTCCACCAACGTGCGCGCGTGCGCGTCCAAAACATCGTCCAACGCCATGGACAGCAAGCCGTCCCACCAGCCCACGTGGTTCGCGGCAAAGACCACCGGCCCCGCTGCCATCGCGGTGAGCGCGTGCTCCAGCCCGTCCACGTGCAAGCCGTCCAGCTCCTTCCCGATGCGCCAGCGCGCGTAGGCCCGCCCGAGTCGCACCGCAAACGGGTGCGCGCGACGCTGCTGCATCCCCGTCATCCGATCCCCCACCAGCGCGCGAGGCGCAGCAAACGCCCCGTAGACGGCCCGGTGAACAGCGGGGACCACGCCGAAGACGTCGCGCCCGACACGCGCATCCGCACAAATGGACGCTGCCAAGCCCGATCGACCTTGTCCGGGACGCACGCCTCCCCCCAACCCCACGCGCCCTCCGAGCGGAGCCGATGGCGAAGGTAAAACGGGCCCGAGTCGATAGGGGGATCCAAGCGCACCTGAACCGGGGCGCGATCCGCGGCCTCGATGGTCACCGCCGCGTGCCAGCCCAACCCGTAGCGGTCGCGTCGGGGTTCAGCGACCCGCAGCTTGCCCTCCGACAAGCGCCGTACCGATCCCGCCCGCGCTTCGAGGAGCAGGCTCATCGGCGCAGCCCCCGGCTGCTTCGGGAGCAGGTGGTAATACACGAGATCGTGGTCGGGCATCGCCACGCGACCCCATATCCACGAGTCGATCCCGAGCGCGTCCATCGGCAGATCGGCGCAGTTACGGTCATGGTACGCCCGCCCCCTCGCCTCATAGCGAAACCCCTCGGCGTGCAGGCGCACCGAGGCCTCGGCCGGCGCCGAGAGCGGCATCCACGCGTGCGTGGTGTCCGGATCGCCCTCAGGGGTCACCGTCAACGCCTCGCCACGCACCTTGATGGTCCCCCGCAGGCGCGCCGTCGAACCCGGGACAGGGCAGTCCAGCCACGCAGTCACGACGCGCTGCCCGCGCTGGTTCATGGTTCGAAACCAGCTCCGGCCGAAGCGGATGACGTCGCCGTCCAGCTCCACATCCGCGGCCGGGATCGACTCGAGCACGTAAAACACTTGCCGCCCCCCTCGGTATACCGCGAGGTTTACCGCGGCCTCGCAGCCCGGCCTGCCGACGTGCGGCAAAAACGGGAGCCCCGTGGACCAGATAAGCACGAAGCCGTCGCCGTGCGCGTCGATCATATCTACGTACCACCACGCAAAGCCGGCAGCGACTGGGGGGCGCGGGTGGTCGTTTGTCAGACGGATCATGCAGAAGGTATTGCACACATAATACACTCGCGTGTATATAGTTTGCAACATGACCGAAACCGACATCGCTGTGTTAGGCGCTGGCCCCGCGGGGCTTGCGTGCGCAGCGGCATGTGCGGCGCAGGGTCTGAGGGTCACGAACATCGCGCCGAACCCGGAGGAGCCGTGGTCGCCGACCTACGGCGCGTGGGTGGACGAGCTGGACACCCTCGACGATGCGAGCGTGCGCGAGTGCGTGGAAGCGCGCTGGCCGAACGCACAGGTCGCGCTCGGAGCGCACGGCTCGAAGTGGATCGAGCGAGGGTATGCCCGCATCGACGGCGACGCGCTGCAACGCCTACTCCTCGAGCGTTGCGCGGACGTACAGTTTCGCCGAGCCACGGTAAGCTCGCTCACCCACGATGACGCAGGCGCCACCGTGCACGATGCCGCGGGAGCCCTTCGAGCGCGCGTGGTCATCGACGCCACCGGCCACGACCCGCGCTTCGTCTCCCGGCCCGGCCCGGCCCCGCAACACTTTCAAACCGCGTACGGAATCCGCATCGAAGGCGACGCGCCCGATGGCTTCGTGTTCATGGACTTCAACCATGACCACCTCGGAGTCGAGGACCAAGCTCCCGCCACGTTCCTGTACGCCCAGCCTCTCCCCAACGGGCAAGCGTTCTGGGAAGAGACCTCCCTCGCCGCCTGCCCGGCTGTAGGATTTGACGTGCTGCGCGCGCGGCTGATGCGGCGACTCGAACACCGGGGCATACGCGTCGACCGCGTGATCTCCGAAGAGCACTGCCTGCTGCCGATGGACGCGCCGCTGCCTGCGCTAAACCAGCGCACGGTCGGCTTCGGCGCCGCCGCGGCGTTTCTGCACCCCGCGTCCGGCTACGCGCTCGTTCGCACGCTGAGCAGCGCCCTGCCGCTCGCGTCGGCGTTGGTCAGCGCGTTGAGCGGCCCCGATGGACCGCGCGCCGCCAGCCGCGCTGCGTGGTCTACGCTGTGGCCAACCAGCCGAATTCGCAGCCGCAGACTCCATCAGTTTGGACTTTACACGCTCGCGCGGATGAGCCCTGATCGCACCCGGGCGTTCTTCGCATCGTTCTTTTCCCTTCCCACCCACAGTCAAGCCGCGTTCCTCGCCGACAGTCTCCCTCCGGGCCGGCTAGCCGCGCTGATGGCAAACCTCTACTCCGAAGCGCCTCCCCAGGTGCGCTGGGCGATGGTCACCGGCGGCGCAGCCGCAGGCGGCTCGCTCTTTCGCGCTCTGGCTGGCGCTTGATCTCACGGATGTCCCATGACCAACGCTGATCGCTCCCTCGCCGAGGCTAGTCCCGCCCCCGCCGGGCCCGGCGGCTTCTCCAGCAACCTCGCGCTCGACCGCACCGAAGCGCTGATGCACACGCTCGGTGTCGGCCCCCGCCTCGCACGTGCAGGCCTGATGGTTCAGGAGCTGCTCGGTGCCGGCGGCAAACGGGTGCGCGCCCGTCTGGCGCTGGGCGCGGGCGAGGCCTTGGGCCTCCCGCGTGAGCAGGTGGTGCCCTGGGCCGCAGCCTGCGAGCTGCTCCACAACGCCACGCTGGTGCACGACGACATCGAAGACGGCGATACCCAACGCCGCGGGCAGCCCACCACGTGGGTGCGTCACGGTGTTCCGCAGGCGATCAACGCGGGGGACCTGATGCTGATGTTGCCCTTCCGGGCGCTCGAGCACCTCGACACCACCGACGCGATCCGCTGGCGCCTGTCCCGCGCCCTCGCGCGCGCCGCCGAGGCCGCGGTGCGCGGGCAGTCCCTCGAGATGGACTTGCTCGTCAACGGACGCTTCGGCTGGGACGACTGGTCCGCCGCGGCGCACGGGAAGACCGGCGCGCTGTTGGGCTTGCCCGTCGAAGGGGCGGCCCTGCTCGCGGGCTACGACCCCGCGGCCGCCGCGCAGCTCGCCGAAGAATTCGCTCCGCTCGGCCTCGTCTTTCAATTGATGGACGACGTGCTTGACCTCTCTGGCAACAAAGGCCGACCGCCCGGCAGCGACATCGCCGCCGGGAAGGTCAGCGCCGTGGTGGTCGCGCACCTCGCCTTGCACCCCGACGACGCCACCTGGATGAAGCGCCTGCTCGGCCTCCACCGCAGCCAGACGGACGCGCAGGACGTGACGGAGGCGATCGAGCGCTTTTGCCTGAGCAGCAGCGGCGCCGCAGACGCCGTGCGCACGCGCGCTGCCGCGATGGGACAAGCCCTGCGCGCATCCCCAACCCTCAGCACCACCCCGCAACTCCACGCCGTTGCCCTTGAACTCCTCGCCCTTTTGGAGCGCACATGAAGCCCGTCATCGTCATTGGAACTGGATTTGGAGGTTTGGCCGCAGCGATTCGCCTGCGCGCCATGGGTCACAAGGTCGAGGTGCTCGAAGCGGGCGACCAGCCCGGTGGACGGGCGCGCGTGTTCACGCAGGACGGGTTCTCCTTCGACGCCGGTCCGACCGTCATCACCGCGCCCTACCTGCTGGACGAGCTGTTCACGCTGGTCGGCCGCAACCCCCGCGACTACTACGAGCTCGTGCCGGTGGACCCGTTCTACCGCGTGATGTTCGCAGACGGCTCCAAGTTTGACTACGTGGGCGACGAAGAGCGCATCCTCGCGCAGATCGCCGAGATGTCGCCGCGGGACGTAGACGGCTACCGCGCGATGGCCAAAGAGGCCGAGGAGATCTTCAACGTCGGGTACACGCGCCTCGCGGACCAGCCCTTCGACAAGCTGTCCGACATGCTCCGCGTCGTTCCCGACATGATCCGCCTTGAGAGCTGGCGCTCGGTGTACGGCATGGTGGCGAAGCACATCCGGGACCCGCGGCTGCGGCAGGTGTTCACCTTCCAGCCGCTGCTCGTGGGCGGAAACCCCTACAAGACCCCGTCCATCTACCTGCTGATCCACTGGCTGGAGCGCAAGTGGGGCGTTTGGTTCCCGAAAGGAGGGACGAGCGCCGTGGTGCGTGGCCTGCTGCGCTTGCTCGAAGAGCTGGATGTCCCCGTACGCATGAACGCGGCGGTGGAGGAGATCGAGGTCGAGAACGGCCGGGCGACCGCCGTCCGGCTCGGAGACGGCACACGCATCGAATGCAGCGCCGTGGTCAGCAACGCAGATCCAACCACGGTTTATAGCAAGCTCATCGCGAAGAAGCATCGCTCCAAGCACACCGACGGCGCGCTTGGACGTCGGACGCCGTCCATGGGGCTGTTTGTCGGATACTTCGGCACCAACAAGCCTTTTCCCGACGTCGCCCACCACACCATCGTCTTAGGACCGCGCTACGAAGGCCTGTTGACCGACATCTTCAGCCGGAAGGTGCTCGCCGACGACTTCTCGCTCTACTTGCACGCGCCCTCGCGCACCGATCCGAGCCTCGCGCCTCCCGGACATGAGGCGTTCTATGTGCTGTCTCCGGTTCCCAACCAGCGCAGCGGCATCAACTGGGCCGACGTCGGCCCGGCCTATTATGACCGCATCCTCGAGTCCCTCGAGCAGCGGGTGTTGCCAGGATTGCGCGCGTCGATGGCGACGTCGCTCTCCATCGATCCCCGTCACTTTGAGGGACCGCTGCGATCGGCCGCAGGAGCGGCGTTCGGCCTCGAGCCCAAGCTGACCCAATCGGCGTGGTTCCGCTTCCACAACCGTTCGGAGGACGTCGAAGGCTTGTACTTCGTCGGCGCGAGCACGCATCCCGGCGCCGGTGTGCCCGGCGTGCTGTGCTCGGCCAAGGTGTTGGAGCGCGTGATGGAGCGGCCGGAGCACCCGATCGCGCTGCCGGGAGGCCCACAGCAACGAGCGGGTACGTGAGCACCACCGCCGACGTCGTCGTCGCCGATAGCCACGGCGCGCTCGCCTACCACGGGCGATCGTTTCACCTTGCTGGGCGCCTGCTCCCCGCGGCCTCGCGGGACGACGCGGCGGTGTGCTACGCCTTCTGCCGGCTCGCCGATGACGCGGTCGACGAGGCGCCTGACCTGCCCTCAGCGCGCGCGGCGCTCGCTCAGCTCCGCGGCGAGCTGCGCGGGGAGCGCCCCGCTCGCCCGTTGGTGGCCGCCTGGAGCGCGCTCATCGCCCGACGCGGCATCCCGACCTACGCGACCGACGGCCTGCTGGACGGGATGGAGAGCGACCTCGAGGCGGTGCGCATCGCCGACGACAGCGAGCTCATCCGATACTGTTACCGCGCCGCCGGGACCGTAGGCCTGATGATGGCGGCGATCTTGGAGGTCCCTGCTGAGCACGCACGCGCGGCGCGCGCCCACGCGATTGACCTCGGCGTGGCGATGCAGCTGACGAACATCGCCCGGGACGTCGCCGAGGACGCGGCCCGCGACCGGCTGTACCTGCCGGCGGATCGCCTGCGCGCGGCGCAGGGGAAGACGGACGCGCCGCCAGACCCGACCATCATGCTGGATCCCGCAGCGGTGCGGGTCGTCGTGCGGGACGTCCTCACCATGGCCGAACGCTTCTACGACAGCGGCCTCGCTGGCGTGCGCTACCTGCCAGCCCGAGTACGCCCCGCCATCGTCGCCGCGGCGTTCTTGTACCGTGGGATCGGACGGGCGCTGCTCCGCCGCGGGGGCGATCCCCTCGCCGGCCGCGTGGTGCTTGGAGCCTGGGAGCGCGCCTGGCTGGCCTTCGCGGGCTTGATGACCGCGCTGTTGCCCACCCCACACACCCCTCACGACCCTGATCTTCACATCGCTTTGCGCGGGATCATGCCGGAACCACCATGTCCTATCGCATAAAAACAGTCATCTCGATGACCGGCATCCCCCGCCCCAGCCTCGTCGCGTGGGAGCGCCGCTACGCGATGCTGACCCCGCACCGCGACGCCAACGGCTACCGCGTCTACACCGACGACGACGTCGAGTTCCTGATCCAGCTCAAGAAGCTCGTCGACAGCGGGCTCGCGATCAGCATGGCGATCCGCTCGCTGCGCGGGGTCACGCCACAGGAGAGCCTATCGACGCACGCTGTCGGCTTCCCGACGACCGAGCTCAGGGCGGCGATGCTGAGCGCGCTGCTAGCCTACGACCGCTCGGGCGTGGACCAGCTCACCCGAGAGCTAGAGCACCTGTCGTTTGAGCGAGCGATCGACGAGATCTACCTGCCTGTGCTCGTCGACATCGGCACCGCCTGGGAATCGCACACCATCACCAAAGCGCAAGAGCACTTCGCGTCGGCGATCTGCAGGGAGCACCTGCTAGGGATGTTTCATCGCCTCGGCGCCGGCCCCGCGGACGGCGTGCGCGTCGCGTGTGCGACGCTGCCCGGCGAACACCACGACCTCGGCTTGCTCTGCCTCGCGATCCGGCTCGCGCTGCGGGGATGCCGCGTGACGTGGCTGTCGACCAACCTTCCGTTTGAAGAGCTCGCGACGTTCTTGGCCATACAACCTCAGCGCCTGCTCTGCGTGTCCGCGGGGCGCCAACCTTCCGCCGATGACATCCTCGCGTTCGCCGCGACCACGGCGGGCACCATCATCGCCGTCGGAGGTCCGGGCGCCGCCGAGCTCGAAGCCCGCTCCACCGACAGCTGCTGGTTCTGCGCGGACCTCCCGCGCTTCTGGGCACGATGGACCGACGTACTGCGGGGGCACCCCGTCAAAATCGCCCCGGTGAGCGACGAGCGGCCCCCGCCTCCATAGGAGGGGCGCATGCAGCCCGTTGACCCCCTCCACAACGCCGAAGACGACGCGGCGACCAATGCGCTACGGGCGAAAGCGGGGGCGCGCAGCACCTGGGTCAGCGTCGGCGTCAACGTGCTGCTCACCGCCGCGCAGGTAGGGATCGGCGTCGTCGCAGGATCTCAGGGCCTCGTGGCCGATGGTATCCACTCGCTCTCCGACTTGGTCTCAGACTTTGTGGTGCTGTTTGCTGGACACCACAGCAAAAAAGACGCCGACGAGGACCATCCTTACGGTCACCAGCGGTTTGAGACCGCGGCGTCGCTGGCGTTAGGCTCGTTGTTGCTGATGGTCGGCATCGGGATGCTGTGGGCGGCGTTTCATAAGTTGGAGCAACCCCAAAGCGTAGAGAAGGTGCACATCATCGCGCTCTGGGTGGCCGGCGCTGCGCTCATCGCCAAAGAGACGCTGTTTCGCTACATGCTCTCGGTCGCAAAGCGCGTGAAGTCGACGATGCTGGCCGCGAACGCGTGGCACGCGCGGTCCGACGCCGCGTCGTCGCTCGTGGTCGGCGTAGGCATCCTCGGAAACCTCGCGGGCTACCCGATCTTCGACCCCATCGCCGCGCTGATCGTCGGGCTGATGGTCACTCGGATGGGCTGGACCTTCGGTTGGGACGCCTTGCATGACCTGATGGACCGCGCCGCCGATGAAAAAGAGGTGGATGCGATCTGCAAAACGATCCGTGAAACACCCGGAATCATCGGAGTGCATGACATTCGCACCCGCAAGATGGGCGACATGATCGTGGTGGACGCGCACATCGAGGTCGACGCCACGATCACCGTGGAGGCCGGCCACGACATCGCCGTCGAAGCGCGCCTGCGCGTGCTGCAACGCCACCGGGTGCTCAACCTGATGACGCACGTCGATCCAAGCCGTCGCCCCGACTTGGATCACCTGCCCGCCTCACGCACCCAAGCGCTGACCCCAACCTAAGCAGGTTCGAGTCAGCGTCAGGCGGCCAACGCCACTACGCAGCTGTCACGCGCAGACCAGATACTCGTCGATCCGGCCGTCGCCGTCATTGTCTACGCCATCGCAGACTTCGACGTCGTAGCAATCGGCGATGCCGTCCCCATCGGAGTCGAAGTCCTCGTCCACAGCGCCGTCCCCGTCGTTATCGAGGCCGTCGCAGGTCTCGGTGTCGACGCAGTCAGCGACGCCGTCCTCGTCGGTGTCTTGGTACCCCTCATCGATATAATCATCGCCGTCGTTGTCCACGCCGTCGCACCATTCGATGTCGTAGCAGTCCGCGACGCCGTCGTGGTCGGAGTCGAAACCTTCGTCCACAGCGCCATCGCCGTCGTTGTCCATGTTGTCGCAGACCTCGACGTCGAAGCAATCGGCGAGCCCGTCATGGTCGGAGTCGAAGCCTTCGTCGGTGCGACCGTCGCCGTCATTGTCGATGCCGTCGCAGATCTCTTCTTCGAAGCAATCGGCGATGCCGTCGTCGTCGGCATCGAAGCCCTCATCGATATAGCCATCGCCATCGTTGTCTTGGCCATCGCAGCGCTCGACGTCGTAACAGTCGGCGATGCCGTCGTGGTCCGAGTCAAAGCCTTCGTCGACCAGACCATCGCCATCGTTGTCCATCTTGTCGCAGACCTCTTCATCGAAGCAGTCGGCGACACCGTCGTGGTCGGAGTCATAGCCTTCGTCGATCAAGCCGTCGCCGTCATTGTCAAAGCCGTCACAGGTCTCCGCGTCGATGGAGTCACACACATCGTCGCCGTCTTTGTCGTCACAAGGAAAGGTCGTAAACGACCACTCATAGTTCTTCGCGAGGTGGTCGCCCGCCACGGACTCGGCGCCGGTCGTGATCGTCGCCGTGTACTTCAGGTTGGGCTCCATCGGGTACACGGTCAGGAACACCGCCTGGGTGTTGGCGTACTGCACCACACCGGGGACATCGACGCCGTTCTGCTGCAGGTAGAAGGTGTCCGTTTTGAGCGTTCCCGGCTTCATCTCGTCGGAGAAGATCGCGCTGATGCTCCAGTCGGTGTGCACCAGCGTGTCGCCGTCGGCGGGCTGGGTGTTGAGCACCGCGAGCGGCTCGATGTCCACGTGCGAATCACCGGAGTCATCCCCGTTCCCCGTGTCTTTTCCGTTGGTGCATGCTGCAGCAAACGGGATGAGCGCCAGCAGCAAGCTAGTGCGGAGCACACCGAGACACACGGTAGACGAAACAAACTTGTGCAGAGGGTGGATGTACATGTGGGTTCCTTTGCTAATCCAAGGCAGACTTTGCCGATATTGAGCGCGACAGAATGTCAGCGCACCCCCCATGATTGCAAATGCGGTGCCAAGAAAGCACAAAGGCTCCACGGTCGCCAAGGCGGAGCGAACAACGCCCCAAGCCCGCACAAAGCGTTCTTACATGCAGCACTTTCTAAAACTGCCCCACACGCCGAGCGACTTCGTCCGTGCGCGATATCGCCCGCTCCTTGTGCGAGGAGCGCCGGGGCTCGATGGACCGCTCCTCGCTCCGGGTCGTAGAGCTCCGCGATCCGCCTGTGGAGCAGGTCACCGACGTACTGGTAGTACGGGTCGTTGGATGCGCACAGCACGGTCGCCGTGTGACCGACGGTGCGAGACAGAAAGGGCTGTGCGCCTTCTTCGCGCACAGTACGGCAGCGGCAGTCCGCGGAGCAGCGTCCGTCCGCGTGACGCAGCGACAGCGCGGCGCGCTCCAACGCATCCGCGGCCTCGCCCAAATCGCAGGAGGCGCGGCGCGCAGCGGCGACCATCTTTGCGCGAGGCATGAGCAGATCGGCAGGCAGATGCGGCAATAGCGCCGCAAAGCCTGCGGGCCCGTGCAGGCAGCTCGCCAGCAGCTGGTGGATCACCGCCTCGCAGTCATCTTCGCGCAAAAGACGAGCGAGGAGCTCGAAGGAGCGGGCCTGATCGACGGGGTTCATGGTTCACCTCTGTGCTGTGGCAAAGCAAGGTGCGTGCCACGCCCAAACCCGGAAGCCAGCCTCCGCGCGCATGCAGCGTTAGCGGGATTCGCAAGCCCGCGGACGCATCCCGTCCGGTCGCGCCCCTGGACACTCTTCGGTACTCCACGTCATGAACGTTCTCTACCTGACCGACACGCACCTGGGCATCCGGCAGCACTTTCGCGGCGCGCCTGCGGACTGGTCGCGGGCGCAGGATCACCTCGGGGCGTTCCGCCAAGCGCTGCGGGCCGTGCTCGAGCCCACCGAACTCGTGATCGACGCGGTGATCCACTCGGGCGATCTGTTCGACCGATCGCACCCCCCGCCAGACGCTGTGCACGCCGCGGTCGAGGCGTTTACGGCGGTGGCACAGCGCGTCCCCGTGTTCCTGATCCCCGGAAACCACGACGGGCTGGGCCTCGCACGGCACTTCGCTGGCATCCCCGGTCTGACCGTCGGGGACGGTGCGTTCTCGGCGCGCATCGGCAGCGCGCGCATCGGCTTCATCCCGTACCACCGCAGCGCAGAGCATTGGGGACGTACCGCGAACGCGCTGGTCCAGTCGAACGGCAGCTGCGACGTGCTCGTCGCCCATCAAGCCTTTGACGGCGCCACGGTGCGCGGCCACGTCTTCAGGACCAACGCCGACGCCGACACCGTCGGAGCGCGCCACCTTCCCGCAGACGTGCGCACCGTGTTGAGCGGCCACATCCACCCCCGGCAAACCCGCAAAGTCGGCGACGCACGTGTGATTTACCCCGGCTCCACCGAGCGCACGGCGTTCTCCGAGCGCACCGAGACCAAGGGCTACGCGGTGTTGGAGTTTGGACGCGAGATTCAAGCACGCTTTGTGGACCTCGCCTCGCGTCCGATGACCGAGGTGTACGACGCCCGGGACCTGGACAAAATCAGCCCGGGGCACCTCGTGCGCTTGGCGCGTAGCAGCCGCACCCTCGACGTGGAAGCGGCCGCGCTGCAACGCGGCGGGTACGTCGTACCCTGGAAAGAAGAATCCAAACAGACGTCCCTGTTCGCGTAGACCATGGCCGAGCCCTTCAAGAACTGGATCAACCCCTCGATCATCGCGCAGCTCGCCGAAGCGCTGCAACGCGAACATCCCAAGGCCGATCGGGCCACGTTCACGCACAGCGCCGCGCTTGGACTTGAGGCGCTGGAGCTCAAACAGCGGGTGCGGCAGGTCAGCGACTGCTTGCGCCGGGCGCTGCCGGAGCGATGGGAGGACGCGGCCCCGGTGCTGCTGCGTATGCTCCCTCCGCCGCTCCAAAGGGACCACGACTTCGCAGAAAACGTACGGGTATGGCCGATGACCGACGTGGTCGCGCAGTACGGCCTCGACCATCCAGCCCTCAGCCTGCCGCTGCTCGCCGAGATGACCCGGCGCTGGTCGTCGGAATTCGCGATTCGTCCGTACATCGTGCAGTGGCCCGAGGAGACCGCTGCGGCGCTGGACGCATGGGTACAGCACCCCGATCTGCATGTGCGACGTCTGGTGTCGGAGGGCACGCGCCCGCGGTTGCCCTGGGGACAACGCCTCGAGGGGGCGTGCCGCGCGCCCGAGGCCGGGCTAGCCCGCATCGCACGCCTGCTCTCGGACCCGTCCCCCTACGTGCGACGCTCGGTGGGCAATCACCTCGGCGACGTCTGCAAGGACCACCCCGATCTTGCGGTGCGCACCGCAGCGCAATGGCGCCTTCAAGGCCACGCCGCCATCGCCAAGCGCGGGCTCCGCAGCTTGCTGAAGGCGGGCCATCCGGGAGCGCTCGCGCTGTTCGGTCAGGGCCACCCGGTCGAGGTCCTCGCGGTGCACATCCCGACGACCGCCGAGATCGACGGGACGCTGCCGGTGAGCGCCACGCTGCGCACCGTGGAGGCTTGTGAAGCGCGCGTCGACCTCGTCTGGCGGTGGCCGGGCTCCAAAGGGACTCGGAGCGCCACGTTTCGGAGCGGCGGCGCGCAGCTATCGGCGGGGGAGGTCTGGCATTACGCCGGGGCGTTGAGGCTGCGACGAACGAGCACCCGAGCCGTGCCCGCCGGGACCCACGCCTTGATCGTCCGCGTGAACGGCGCAGACCACGCCGCCATCGAATTTGAGGTCACCGAACCTCGGCGGTCTTAGCCCGACCGAGAACGCCGCTCAGGCCTTCGCGCGTGGGGTGCCGGTCTCGGGCAACATCGCCGCGCCGACGCCCGCCACCACCAGACACGCCAACATCAGCCCGATCGCCGCCTCCCAGTTGCCGGTCGATTGCTTCATCACCACCATCGCGATCATCACCACCACGCCGCCGCCGTTGCCCGCCAGCATCAGCAAGCCCGTGGCTGCGCCGGCGAGCGCCTCTCCCGCGAGCGCGCTCCCGACGTCAAGCAGCAGCGCAAAGGCGGGCAGGAAGAAGAAGCCCTGCAGCGCGCTGGCGACCATGACGACGGTGAAGTCCCGGCTGTGGCACATCGGCCACAGCGTGAGCAGCGCAGCAAACACGCTCACCACGATGAAGGGCCGCCGACGCCCGGTGTACTCGGCGATCGCCGGGATGGCTGCGGCCCCGACGATCCCGCCGAGGATCAACACCCCGCCGACGTAGCCCGCGCGCACGGCGTCAATGCCGTTCGGCGCGAGGATCGGCTCGATCCACGCCGTCATGCCGTTGAAGTAGCCGAGTCCAAGCGCCGCAACTGCGAACAGCAGCACGAGCGGGCGAGACGTCAGGAGCGGGCGCAAGTTGGCGATGATGCTCGGCTCGGCCGGAGGCGCCTGGTGCGCGTTCGGGTTGCTGCGGATGCACAGAATCGAGAGCACCGCTACGGCGACGGAGATGCCCGCCCACGCCGCCATCGCGCCGCGCATGCCCCACGCTTCGACCATCGGCGGCGTCGTCGCCAGACCGAGCGCCATGCCGATGAACATCCCCGCGGTGCCGAGGCCTGTCGCCATCACCACCTCGCCCGCGTCAAACCAGTCCAGCACCAGCTTGGAGATGCCATTGACGGCAAAAGGCTGGGCGATCGCCATGCCGATCTGCGCTGCGAGCAGCAGGTAAAAGCCGCCGTCGATCACGCGTACACAGGCCGAAAACGCCATCAACACCGCGCTGAGGCCGATGGCAAACGGGTACCCTTTGCGATCGGACAGCACGCCCGCCGGGATGGACAAGAACACGTAGAGCAACGGAAACACCAGCAGGAGCAACCCCGCGGTGTCCTCATCGACGCCATAATCCGCCTGCACCCTCCCGATCAGCGGGGCGAAGTTCAGCCAAAGCGCTTGGCTCAACCCGGCGACGAGGAGGAACACACCAAGCACCAACCAGCGCCGCGGTGACGAGCCATGACCCGAGGAAGAAGCACTGGAGTTGGCAAACGCTGCGGGGACGGTGACGTCATCAGGAGCAGACAAGCGGAAACCCGGGGAGCCGCCCCGAGTAACCCGGAGCACGTGATAAACGCGCCCGTATGGCTCTGGACCCTACCGCAGCAGGTTTTTGCGCCGATCCCGAGCGGATCGTGTACACGTGGCGCGAAGCCGCGCTGTATGCGCTCGGCGTAGGCGCGGGTCCTGACGAGCTAAATCTGCTGTTCGAAGGTTCCACATTCAAGGTGCTTCCCGGGTTCTTGACCGCGCTCGCGTTCAACGCCAGCGGTGCGTTGCTACGTCGGGTCGGCGGGACAGAAGAGCGCGCGATGTTCGGGGAGCAATCCGTACAGTTGACTGGCGCTGCGCGGCTCCCACGGGGCGGAGCCCTCACCCTGCAGGGCCGCGTCCACGGGATCTACGCGCTTGGACCGTTAGGCATCGCGGATCTGCACTTCGACGTGAGCGACGACGCGGGAAGCCCTCTCGCGAAGGTAACTTTTCAGGTCTACTACGACGGGCAAGCCCCCGCGAACGCGCCCCGGCCTCCCCGCACAGCACGGATGCTCACCCCCAACCGGGCGCCCGACTGGCGCATCGAGCTGCCTACGCGCCCCGAACAGGCGCTCATGTACCGGCTAAGCGGCGATCTCAACCCGCTGCACGCTGACCCCGTCGCCGCCGCTGCGCTGCAGCAGCTC
The DNA here is from genome assembly GCA_903900265.1 of uncultured Pseudomonadota bacterium. Lineage (GTDB taxonomy): Bacteria > Myxococcota_A > UBA796 > UBA796 > SXON01 > CAIUMM01. The sequence goes on along the minus strand of CAIUMM010000065.1, from coordinate 11,613 downwards.
ACCGGCGGGCGTCCGATCCTCCACGGCTTGTGCACCGCAGGCTTCGTCAGCCGCGCGGTGATCCGAGCGTGCTGCGACGGCGACAGCGACCGCTTGCTGGGCCTCGACGCCCGCTTCTCCCGCCCGGTGTGGCCCGGCGACACGATCGTGGTCGAAGGCTGGGGCGCCGACGCGTCGTCCCTGCGGGTTCGCACCCTCGAACGCCCCGAGGACGACGTGCTCACCGCAGCCCGCGCATGGATCCGTCTCCCAGAAGCAAGGAGCCCCGATGCCCGTTGATCCTCCCTCCCCTCCCGCGGGGCAGCGCTTTCAGATGCTGTGGGACTGCCCAAGGTGCGACACGCCGAAGCTGCTGGGTCTCTCGCACCGCAACTGCCCGAACTGCGGGGCACCACAAGACCCAACTACCCGGTACTTCCCTGCCGAAGCCGACAAGATCGCCGTCGAAGACCACCCCTTCGTCGGGGCCGATAAACAATGCTCGGGGTGCGAAGCCCCCAACGCTGCGACGGCGGCGTTCTGCGTAGGCTGCGGGGCCTCGCTCGAAGGCGCGGGTCCGGTGGTCAGGCGCGCGAGCCAAACCGAGGGCGAGGCTGGATTTGCAGCGGATTCAGCGAAAAGCGCCCTCGCCGAGCAGCGCGCTGCCAAACAAGCGGCCAGAGCCGAAGCGCCGGCCCCTCGCAACGCGTTCCCGCGGATCCCGACCGTGGCGGCGGTGTTCGGGCTCGCGATCTGCGCAGGCGTCGCGGCGATGTTCGCGGGGATGTTCTGGAAGCAAGACGCCGGCGTGGTCGTGAGCGGCCACAGCTGGAGCCGGTCGATCGCCGTCGAGCAGCTTCAAACGGTGACCGAGTCGGCGTGGAGAGACGCGGTTCCGACCGATGCCCGCGGCGTGAGCTGCATGCAGGAGGAGCGCTCCACCAAGCAGGTCGCCGACGGGCAGGACTGCCAGACGGTGCGCCACGACAACGCGGACGGCACGTTCAGCGAAGATGAAAAGTGCACGACAAAGTACCGGGATGAGCCGGTCTACGATCAGAAGTGCGGGTATACAGTGGATCGTTGGCGACAGACGCGCGTCGAGAAGTCGGGCGCGGAGAGCCTGGAGCCCGCACCGGTCTGGCCGAGCGTCCTGCTGAGCGGAGCAGGAACGTCGACCGTCGGCAGCGAGCGTGAAGGCGCACGCACGGAAAAGTACACGGTGAAGTTCAAAGAAGAAGGTGACGCGGGAAGGCTGCTGGGCTGCGATGTCCCCGAAGCCCAATGGCAGACCCTCGCCGAAGGCACCCGCTGGATCGCGCCGGTTGGGGTCGTGAGCGACTCGATCGACTGTACTGGGCTAAAGGCACCCTGATCGTGCGCTTCGGAGGCTGATCCGTTTTGCTGTTCATCTCGGACGAATTCTTCGTGTTTCTGATCGTCGTGTTGACGACGATGGCGTCCGTGCGGCACCCCGATGCGCGGCGCTGGTTGCTGCTTGGGTTCTGCATCTGGTTTTATGCTTCATGGAGCCTTGGTTTTCTCGGCTTGTTGTTCGTCAACATCGGCATTGACTACGTCATCGCGCTCCGCTTGGGCACCGAGACGCGCGCCGCGGCACGCCGGGCGCTGGTCACCACCTCTGTGACGATGAACCTCGGGATGTTGGGTTTCTTCAAGTACCTCGGCTTCGGCGCGAGCGCGCTGAATCAGGGTCTGACCTTGCTGGGCACCGGACTGCATGTCCCCGTCCCCCACCTCGTCCTGCCGTTGGGCATCAGCTTTTATGTCTTTCAGGCGATCTCCTACACGGTGGATGTGTACCGAGGTCACTTGAAGCCCACGCGCTCCATCCGCGAATTCGCCATCTTCATCATGTTTTTTCCCCATCTCGTCAGCGGGCCGATCGTACGCGCCGCCGAGATCCTGCCCCAGCTCGATCGGCTGCGCTTCCCCGCCACGATCGCCGACGTGATGCAAGGCGCCCGGGACTTTGTGCTAGGCTTTGGTCGCAAGGTCGTGTTCGCGGACACCTTTGCGGGGCTGGCGGACACCACATTCAACCACCCACACGACTACGGCTCCGCGGACTTGTGCATCGGACTCGTCGCGTACTCCCTGCAGATCTACTTTGACTTCTCCGGCTACTCCCAGATGGCGGTGGGACTCGCGCGGATGTTCGGCATCGGCTTCCCCGACAACTTCGACGCGCCGTACATCTCCCGCTCCCTGCAGGAGTTCTGGCGCCGCTGGCACATCTCGCTGTCGAGATTCCTAAGGGACTATCTCTACATCCCTCTCGGCGGCAGCCGTCACGGGGACGCACGAACCTTGTTCGCCCTGTCCGCGACGATGCTGATCGGAGGCTTCTGGCACGGCGCCAACTGGACCTTCATCGTCTGGGGCGCGCTGCACGGCTTCGGGCAAGCGATCGCCTGGTACTACCGCGAGCGGCTACGAACCCCGACGCAGGCGCGGTTCTGGGAGTCTGCAGCGGGAAACGCACTCGGGTGGCTGATGACGATGGCGGTGGTGAACCTCGCGTGGATCTACTTCCGTGCGGCCACGCTCGACGGGGCGAACCAATACCTGCAGCGCATGGTCAGCGGTGCCATCGGCGGCCAGCAACTTGCGGTGAGTCCGACTCAGGCAGGCCTGTTCGCAGTGACCATCGCGCTGCATCTGGTGGCGTACTTCAAGCCGAAGTGGACGGTGCCGTGGCCGCAGAACCCGCTCGCTCAGGGCCTCGCGGTCGGCATGGCCTACGTCGTGCTGGTCGCCATGAAGCAGGCCGACGCCCCTTTCATCTACTTCAACTTCTGAGCTCCCATGTCCGAGCCGAACCCGCCCGACCCCACAACCGCAGCGTCGAGCCCGACGTCACTTGCCGTGGCCGCGAAGTTCCTGTTGGGGCTGTTCCTTGTGTTGGGGGTCGGTCCATTGCTGGTCTGGGCTGCGTTTTCAGCCCATGAGCCTCGCTGCGAGGACGCCGAGGTGTTCTGGACCGGGGACCTTCCCACCGGCGCCGGGCCTGTAGGCGGCGTCATCCTCGGCTCATCGAGCATGGGCATGGACCTCGACGTATACGCGCTCTCCCACGCCACAGGCTCGGCTTGGCAACGCATCGCCCGCCACGCCATCGAGCAATCTTCCGTGCCGGCGTCCTATCCCCGGATGCTGTCATCGAGCGACGCTACGCCAGGATTGGCAACGCTGGTCCTCGAAGTGTCACCGTCGCTGTTTGACCAGACGAGCTGCGCACGGCCAGAGTTAGCGGGCCTGCCCATGCGCCTATCGTGGGCTCCGGCCGCCCGGCGGATGTTAGGGGACGACGCGGAGCTCACGCCGGCGATCGCGATGGGCTGGCTGCCGCACCGATGGATCATGACCTCCGGCCGCCGCAGCGACATCATCAGCCATCTGAAGCGCCCCGCCCACGCCGTCCAGCTGCTCACCGACCTACCAAACTTCCTGTCGGGGCGCAGGCCACCGTCGCGCTGGAAGGGCGAAGCCGCGCCGGAGCTTACGCCCGAGCGCGCGCTTCGGCGCCGGGAGTTCTTGCTCGGCGGGCCGCTCAACACCTGGGTGCCGGTGGTGAGCGACGCGTGCATGGGCACGCTCGAGCGGGTGATCACCGAGGCCCACGCCGATCAAACGGTGCTGATCATCCCGCCGCTGCGCGCGGTGCTGCAGGCCACCTTTCCGGATGGGTACCTGACGAAGCTGACGGATGCGGCACAAGCGGTGGCCGCGCGCACCGACCACACGGTGGTGTTGGACGCCAAAGACCGGTTCAAGGATGACGAAGACGGCAACTTCTTGGACTTTGACCACCTGAATGAGACCGGCACCGCTGCGTTCACCGCAGACGTGCTGACGCTCCTTCGCCGCTAAAACTAGGTGTCAGGTTGTTACCATTACACTTTCCGTAAAGTGTAATGGTAACAACCTGACACCTCCCCATGCCCCGGCCCTGCACCATGAACGTCCCCTGCCCCCGCTGCACCCAAGCCGTCACCGCTCTCAGCTCGAAGCCGGAAGCGCTGCTGACCTGTGACCGTTGCGCACACCGGTTTTTCGGCTGGGACTGCCATCATCAAGCGGACCGCTTCGTGATCTACGATCTCGAGACCACCGGCCTCGATTCGGCTGGCGAAGAGATCATCCAGATCGCGGCGATGCGCTTCACCGCGGGCCGGCTGCGCCCCGCCGAGACCTTCTCCAGCTTTGCCAAGCCCCGCAAGCCGATATCCACCTTTATCCAAGAGTATACGGGCATCACCAACCAACATGTCGCCCACGCGCCGCGGCCCGAAGCGGCGCTGCGCGATTTCGCACAGTGGTCGGGGGAGGCCACCCTCATCGCCCACAACGGCCTGCGCTTCGACAGCAAGTTCCTGCAGGCCACCTGCGAGCGCCACGGCATGCCGATGCGCCGCGTCGGCGGCATCGACTCCATCCACATCTCCAAGATGCTGTACGGGAACACGCCGGGGACCCGGCATTCGCTGGACCACCTCGTGGACCGCCTCGCCATCGACACCGCGGGCGTTGCGCGCCACGACGCGCGCGGGGACGTCGAGATCCTCGGCTACGCGGTAGCCCGGATGTGGACCCACCTCGGGCTGGACGCGGCGTTCAACGGGGTACGCAGGCACGACGTGTTCCTGCCGGCGTAGTCCTCAGCACGCTCCCGCCAGATCTTGATTCGGTGATTGAACAAAGAATGCCCGCGGCGCTTGACAACGCCCACAGGTGCCGTTTACCGTGGACGCATGTTGGTTCAGCGGTCGAACAAACAAAACCCAGCGGCCCCAGCGGCCGGTTGGGATGACATGCGCGCGCACAACACCGCGCTGTTGTTGCAGGCGATCTGGTGCGAGCAGGGGATCTCCCGCGCCGACCTCGCGCGCCGCACCGGCCTGTCCCGCGCGACCGTCTCAGACATCGTGGGCGGTTTTTTGCTCACCGGCGCGGTCGGCGAATACGAGGCCGCGCCGTCGAGCGGCGGGCGTCCGCCGATCCGGCTGCGCTTTGAAAATGGCTGGCGCCACATCATCGGCGTGGAGCTTGGCGCGTCCCACGTGTCGGGCGTGCGCACCGACCTTCGGGGGCGGGTGCTCGCGTCCTTTCAACATCCCCAGGACGTCGCCGGCAACCCGACCGCCACGCTCGCCGCCATCGACGCCGGCATCCGCGGGCTCCTCGCCTACGATGCGTCCGTCCCGGTGCTCGGCATCGGCCTCGGCGTCCCCTCCCCCCTTCCGATCTCCTCCCAAGGCGGGCTGGCGCACCACCTCTTTCCAAGCTGGCAGGGCATTCAGCTCGCCACCCACCTCAAGCTCGCGCACAGCGTGCCGGTAGAGGTCGACAACGACGCCAACCTTGGCGCGCTCGCGGAGCACTGGTGGGGCGCGGGTCGGGGCTTTGCAGACCTCGCGTATGTGAAGGTCGCGACCGGCGTTGGCGCTGGGATCTTGATCCGTGGTCGTATCTACAAAGGCGCGACCGGCATCGCCGGCGAGATTGGACACACCGCGATCGACCCCGACGGCCCGCGCTGCCGCTGCGGCCTGAGCGGATGCCTCGAAGCCATGGTCGGCACCGCAGCGCTGCTTCAGCGGGCCAGAGAGCAGCTCGTCAGCGTGCAGCCCCTCCCCGAATGGGCGCGAGACGAGCTGACCGTGCAGTCGCTGATCGCCGCGGCGCATGCCGGCGACGCGACAGCACGTCTGCTGATCACGGGTGCGGGACAAGCGCTGGGCGTCGCGATGGCGAACTTGCTGAACCTCGTAAACCCAGGCCGCATCGTGCTCGGCGGGCACCTGACCGAAGCGGGCGCGATGCTGCTCGACCCGCTGCGCACAGCCCTGTCCGAGCGCGCGTTGTGGAGCTCGGTCGAAGGCTCGGAGCTGGTGATCAGCCCCTTAGGGGACCAAGCCGTCGCGCTGGGTGCAGCCACGCTTTTGCTTCAAGCGGCGCTCGAGGATCCCCAGCGCCTCCTCCCTCAACAACCGCGGCCCGCCGCTCCCCTTGTCCCCTTCATCCACGCCGGCCATCCGGCACCAACCTTCGAGAGGTCCATATGATCACCCATCGCTTGTTCCCCGCCTGCTTGTCTGTGTTGACGCTCGCCCTTGTCGGATGCGTCGACAAGCCTGTACCCGCCGTGGACGACACCGGCTCCGACGCAGACACCGACGCCGACTCGGACACCGACACCGACGCAGACTCGGATGCCGACACGGACACCGACACCGACACCGACTCGGACACCGACACCGGCGTCAATCCGCTGAACCTGCTCGCCAACCCCGGCTTCGAAGACGGCTGGACCGACTGGTTGATCTACCCGTCTGGTCTCACCAACTTCGCGGTCGTCAACACCGGCGACACCCTCTACAACAGCACCGACACCTTCACCGCCGACCAAGGTGGCTCTTCGTTGAAGCTCTACGGCCAGTACACCGGTGGCGCCAACGAGACCCCGTTCTACCAGCAGTTCGCCGCGATCGGGGGTCAGGTCTATACCTTCTCCGGCAACGCGTGGATGCACAACGCGGACCCCATCGCGGCCGCCGACACCACCGCGTACCTGTCCATCAAGTACTTCAACGACAGCTACCAGTACCTCGGCTCCTCCGATTCCAGCGTGATCACCAACACCTCCGCGGTCGACGTGTGGGCCGCGCTCTCCGTCACCGGCACCGTTCCGGAAGGCGCCACCAAGGCACAGGCGTCGATCGAGTACTGGCAGTGCGTCGGCGACACCTCCGGCGCCTGCTACAACGGCGGCTCAGTCTACTTTGACGACATGCTATTCACCCTCGACAGCTCGCCCGACACCGGGGACACCGCAGATACCGGAGACACTGGGGACACCAGCGACACCGGCACCGCCTCGATGCTCAGCAACGGCGGCTTCGAAGAAGGCGGCCTCGGCACGTGGTCCATCTACCCCAGCGGCCTGACCAACTACGGCATCAGCGCGACCGGCGAGGGCATCTACGGCTCGTCCACCGGCGCGACGTTTGCCGCCGCGGAAGGCACCTATGGCCTCAAGGTCTACGGCCAGTTCACCGGCACCCAGAGCGAGACCCCGATCTTCCAGAGCTTCGCGGCCACCGGCGGCGAGACGCACACCTTCTCGGGCAAGGCGTTCATGGCGGCAGAGGACGCGATCACCGGCACGACCTACGCCACCATCGCGCTGAAGTACTTTGACAGCAGCTACAACTACTACGGCACCGACGAGGCCGCGCACATCGACAGCGCGAGCGCAGTCGACGCGTGGACCGATCTCACCGTCACCGGCACTGTCCCGGCGGGCGCGACGATTATGCAGGCGTCCATCGAGTACTGGCACTGCTTCGGTGACACGTCCTTCAGCTGCTACACCGGCGGCTCGGTCTACTTCGACGACCTGGTGCTTGAGTGATCCTACTGGCGCTTCTCTCGGGAAGCGCCATTGCCCGGGACGTTGATCCCGGGCAGGGCGCCGTGTCGGTCCAAAATGACGAGGCCGGCTCGGTGCTGCTTGTGGACGGGGAGCCTTTCCTCGTCCGCGGGATGAACTGGGACCACAGCCCGGTCGGCACCAATTACCGCTACAGCCTGTGGGTGCAGGACGACGCGGTGATTGAGCGGGTGCTCGGCCGGGAGATGCCGCTGCTGCGCGCGATGGGCGTCAACGCCATCCGCCAGTACGACGACATCCCGCCGCGCTGGGTGGCGTGGATCTACGAGCGCTACGGCATCCGAACGATGGTGAACCCGCTGTTCGGGCGCTACGGCTTGCAGATCGACGGGCGCTGGGTGCCCAACGTCGACTATTCCAACCCCGCCCACCGTGCGGCGATCCGCGAGGCCACGCTCGCGGCGGTGGAGCGCTTCAAAGGCACGCCGGGCGTGCTGCTCTACGTGCTCGGTAACGAGAACAACTACGGTCTTTCGTGGTCGTCTTTTGAGATTGAGCAGCTGCCGGTCGGAGAGCGGGACACCGCGCGCGCCCGGTATCTCTACAGCTTGTTTGGCGAGGTCGTCGACGCGATCCACGCCGCAGATCCAACCCACCCGGTCGCGATCGCCAACGGAGATGTGCAATACATCGACCTGATCGCCTCAGAGGTGCCACACCTCGACATCTTCGGCACCAACGTGTACCGCGGCGCCAGCGCGCGCGATCTGTACGCCGTCGTGCGGCAAAAGTTAGGCATCCCGGTGCTCTACACCGAGTTCGGCGCCGACGCCTTCGACGCCCACGCCAATCGGGAAGACGCGCTCACCCAAGCCCGCTACGTGCTGCGGGAGTGGACCGACCTCTACCAGCACGTGCGCGGTCAGCCCGCCGACAGCTTCGGCGTCGCCGGCAACGCCATCGGCGGCTTCGTGTTCCAGTGGAGCGACGGCTGGTGGAAGTACAAGCAGGACGAGCGCCTCGACGTGCACGACACCAACGCCAGCTGGTCCAACGGCGGCTACACCGAGGACTGGGCCGAAGGCCGAAACAACATGAACGAGGAGTGGTTCGGCATCTGCGCCAAGGGCCCCGCCGAGGCAGACGGAACCTACTCAATCGTCCCTCGCCCGGCCTACTATGCGCTGCAGTCGGCGTGGTCGCTGGATCCCTACGCGGCGGGGCTGAACCCGGCGGCGATCGCCGATCGCTTCGCGGCCGTAGACCCCGCCGTCTACCTCCCGACCTACGAGACCGCAGCGGCGGCCGGAGCAGCCACGCTGCTCTCTAAGGCCTATGTCCGTGATCTTCGGCTCGATACCTGGACCTTTCTCACCAAGGACTCGCGCACCGGCGAGCCAGCGAGCTTTGATCACACCGAGTCGGCCACCTTCGACCTCGGCGTGCGGCCCGCGCCCGGCGTCGAAGGTCACGTCGCGGTCAACGTGCTCGGCAACGTCGCGTCCAACCCCATCGACGCGATCCGCTACGAGTCCCGCGGCCGTGGCTTGGTCCAAGCCGGCCCAGATGGACTGGACTTGTCAGCCCTCGACCGCGTGCGGTTGTACCAAGCCGGGCTCTCGTGGGACAACCCCTACTTTCACCTCGATCTCTACCATCGCACCGGTCACTTCCACTGGGGCTATGAAGGCGACAGCTTCGGGTTCTACCGCGACGCCTACTACGGCGACGCCATCGACATCTACGACGCCGACGCACCGACCGGCGTTGAGATCCACGGCAAGCAAGCGCTTGAAGGCGCGGCGATCGCGTTTGGACCACAAGTCTATTGGGGCGCGAACCCGACGGTCATCGCCAAATACCGGCGCGCGACCGGCCCGCTGACGTGGACGGCGATCCACCAAGAGGACGTCGCGGCGCAGGCCCAAGTCACGTCCAGCCGCGCGATCCCCCAACCCGTGGGTCGCAAGAGCGCGCTCTCCTTGGAGACCGCGGCCGGCGGCGTCAAGCTGCAAGTAGCCGGGATCCTCGCCGGGACGGAGCACCTTGGGGACGCGTACACCGAGACCGTGACGGCAGCGGAGACGGGCAAGAGCTACTCGGACAGCGGCTACCACGTGCTCAAAGACACGATCCGCATGTCGGACACCTTAGGCGCCAAAGCCAAGGTGTCGTTCGAGACCGGTCGGGTGCACGCCTACGCGCTCGGCACCTACCGCGGGCTCGTGGCAGGCGGAGGGCCCGACCCTACGACGACGTTCACCGGCTGGTCGTTGAAGGACGGCGGCAGCGGCAACGTGATCGCCGGCTTGGCCGGCGTCGCACTGGACGTCGGGCACCTGCAGATCGCGCCCAACGCGCTCGTACAACAGCCGCTGGTCGGGCCGCTCCCCAGCGTCGCAGCGCAGTGGGACGGCGCGACCGGGTGGTACAACCCCGCGCTCACCCCGCGCAACATCGTCGACGATCCCTTCGTCGTGGACTCCAACCGCAAGACCGTCGGCGGTGAGCTGCTGCTGGTCTGGGACCCGACCCCGGCGACGTGGTTTTGGGCTTGGGACGCGGCCGTGCAAGAGGACGCCCCGCTCGCAGGCTCGCTGGACATCGTCTACCGCCACCAACCTACGTCCCGCGACGCCACCATCGGGTTCACCGAAGACGGCACGCTGTTCACCTTCGCCGCGGCCCCCGCTGCGGCCAACGTCTGGGACGCCACGTTGAAGCTGACCGGGCGTCCGGCCCGCGATCTGCGGCTACTGGCTACGCTCTACGCTGGTCAGGGCCAATCCACCGGGCAGGATGATCGCCTCGTGTTCCGCTATGGCGCCGAGGTGACCGTGTGGTGGAAGCAGACCGCGCTCCAGCTCGTCGGCCGCGTGAACGACTGGGGTCCGTACGACTACTACCGAACCTTCAACCTCACCTACCCACTCCAGACCGCCGCCGACTTGTCCACGGGCTTGAACGGGCTGCGCTTGCCGCTCGCCGGCACACGCCTTGGCGTGCGCGGCACCTACCGGACGCTGGACGCCTACTCGCCCGCTGCAGACACTCCGCTCGGCGGCGATCCCAACGGCTCCGAATTTGAGCTTTCGACCTACCTCCGCGTGGGCCTGTAGGAGTCATGATGCTGCTTCTGCTCTCCCTTGCGTGCGTCTCCGAACCCGCGACCTACTACTACGGCGACGACCTGACCGAGCTCGCGGTGGTACCGATAGACTGGGACGAAGGCGTCTATCCCAACACTTCGGTGCTGGACGACCCCGCCAATCCATTCGTGGATGGAATCGGCCAAACCAAGTGGGACGTTCTGTCCACCGACTGCATGGCTGGCTTCTACGCGTTTGCGACCGCGCAAACGGAGGAAGGCACCGGCGAAAACCAGTACTACACCTCCTCCTGTTTGCAGTCTTTGTACGACGCCGATCGAATCGCCGCGGAGGACACCTATTGGGCGTGGAGCGCGGCGGTGCGCGGCTACCAAGTGGTGCTCGACACATTCCCGGATTCGGTGACCTACGACGCAACCGGCACCATCGCATATGACTTGGCCCCCCTCGCCTTTCGCGGCATCGAGTCCCTCGGCGCGGTGCCCGAAGGCTGGGTCGAAGTGCTCACCTCCGACGGCACCAGCGTCATCGTGCAGGAGAGTCAATGATCACTCTCTTGATCTCGCCCCTGCTTTTGCTCGCGTGCCGCCCCGATCCCGGGCTCCCGGACTACCCGACGCGCGAGCCTTGGGTGATCACCGGGGACGACTTCTACGACGATCCCTACGCCGAGGGCGAAGAGCGCTTGTCCGTCGGCGTGTTCTACGAGAGCGTCGCCACCGAGTCCTACCCGATCGACGACTCCACCACGCACTTCTACGTCTACAGCGACACCTTCAGCGTCACCGCGTCCGATGACCGCATCGAAGGCTACGCCTCGGACCGAATCAACCGCGGCACACAGGCCTGGTGGGGCGGCGGCGTACATTGGGACACCCCGCGCGACTTGTCCGACTGGGACACGCTGCATGTCGCGGTGCAAACCACCACGATGACCGATTGGTCGATCGGCCTGACCGGCGGCGGCGTGGAGTCGCGGGTGGACGTGACCGACTACGGGCTCGTCGCTGACGGCGATTGGCACGTGCTCGACATCCCCACCGCGGACTTCGATGGCGCGGACCTGAGTTCGGTGACCGTCGCATTGCTCTTGGTGGGCGCCAGCGG
>CAIUMM010000064.1 GCA_903900265.1 uncultured Pseudomonadota bacterium | reverse complement strand
TACAACTGCGACGGGTCGGTAGGCTACGTCGATGCCGACGGCGACGGCTTCGCCGCCTGCTCCGAGTGTGACGACAGCAACGGCGCCATCAACAGCAGCGCCGCCGAAGCCTGCGATGGCGTCGACAACAACTGCGACGGCGACACCGACGAGGCCGGCGCCACCGGCGAGACCACGTGGTTCCTCGACGCCGACGGCGACACCTTCGGGGACCCGACGATCTCCGTGGTCTCCTGCACCGCGCCCGACGGCTACGTCGCCGACAGCACCGACTGTGACGATAGCCTCGCTACCTTCCACCCCGGCGCCGAAGAGTCCGACTGCACCGACCCCAACGACTACAACTGCGACGGCAGCGTAGGCTACGCCGACGCCGACGGCGACGGCACCGCGGCCTGCGAAGACTGCGACGACGGCAACGCCGAAGCTTTTCCAGGCGGAGTCGAGGTCTGCGACGGCGCCGACAACAACTGCGACACCAACACCGACGAGGCCTCCGCGCTCGACGCGACCGCTTGGTACGCCGACAGCGATGGTGACACGTTTGGCGCTGCCGCGATCACCGTGAACGCCTGCGCGCAGCCGGACGGCTTCGTCGCCGACGACACCGACTGCGACGACGCCCGCGACGCCGACTTCCCCGGCGCCGACGAGCTCTGCGACAACCACGACAACGACTGCGACGGCTCCGTCGACACCGACGCCCTCGACGCGAGCGCGTGGTACGCCGACAGCGACGACGACGGCTACGGCGATGTCACCGACTTCACCGCAGCGTGCGCAGCGCCCGCCGGCTACGTCGAAGACGCCAGCGACTGCGACGACGCCGAGAGCAGCACCTTCCCCGGCGCGTCCGAGACCTGCGACGGCGTCGACAACGACTGCGACGATGCGATCGATGATGGGCTGTCCGGCGCGTGGTATTTGGACGCGGACGGCGACGGCTACGGCGATCCCGACATCGGCGAGAGCACCTGCGGCGCGCCCTCCGGCTACGTCGCCGACGCCACGGATTGTGACGACGCCGATTACGCCGTGCACCCCGACGCCAGCGACACGTGCGACGGCGTGGACACCGACTGCAACGGCGTAGTGGACAACAACACCGCGCCGACGGCCCCGGTGGTCTCCATCGCCCCAGCGTCGCCCCGAACCGACGACGCGCTGACCGCCCAACGCGACACCGCGGCCTACGACGCCGATGGCGACGCGCTGACCTACAGCTACCAGTGGACGCGGGACGGCGTCTCGAGCGGCACCACCGCTTCGATCGCCGCCAGCGCCACGAACAGCGGTCAGACCTGGAGCGTCCAGGTGAGCGCGAGCGATGGCTGCGCGGCGGGCCCCGCCGGCACTGCGAGCGTGACCATCGCCAACACCGCGCCTACGCTCTCCAGCGTGGTGCTCGCCCCCGATCCCGCCTACGACGATGACGTCCTGACCTGCACCGCCGGCGCCACGGCCGACGCAGACGCCGACGCCGTGGGGTTGAACTACGAGTGGTACGTGAACGGCGCGGCCATAGGCTTTGACAGCGATTCGCTCGACAGCGGCTCCTTTGACCGCGGCGACAGCATCTACTGCACGGCGACGCCCACCGATGGCACCGACGACGGCGCGACACGCTCCAGCAGCACGGTGACCATTGAGAACTCCGCCCCGAGCATCGCGGCGGTGTCGATCACCCCGTCCACGCCCAAGGCGTCGAGCACGCTCACCTGCAGCTACAGCGGCTACGCGGACATCGACGGCGACGCCGACCACAGCACCTACGCCTGGACCGTCGACGGCGTGGTCGTCGGCACCGGCAGCACGCTGTCCGGCGCGTTTGTCGGCAGCGACGTCGTGACCTGCACCGTCACCCCCAACGACGGCACCGACTCCGGCACCGCGGTCGCCAACAGCGTCACCATCGCCAACACCGCGCCGGTGCTGGCGAGCGTGAGCCTCACGCCTACCTCGGCGACCGAGACCAGCACGCTCACCTGCGCGCCGGGCCCGACCACCGACGCTGACGGCACGAGCAGCTTCAGCTACAGCTACGCCTGGACCGTGAACGGCGCGGCGATCGCCGCCACCACGTCCACGTTGACCGGGACCTCCTTCAGCGCCGCCGACAGCGTAGCTTGCGTGGTCACGCCCACCGACGGCTCGACCTCGGGCTCTGCGGTGACCTCCAACACCGTGACCATCGCCAACACCGCTCCGGTCATGTCGACGGTCTCGGTCTCGCCGTCTACCGGCAGGGTCGGCGATGTGCTGACCTGCGCCGCCAGCGCGAGCGACGCCGACGGCAGCGTGTCCTACAGCTACGCGTGGTCGACCGGCGCGACCGGCGCGAGCCTGACGCTGACCGCGTCCAACAACCCCGGCGACACATTGACATGTGTTGCCACCGCGACCGACAGCGCTGGCGCGACGGCGACGGGCACGGCCTCGGCGACCGTGAGCAATACACTCCCGATTGTATCAAGTGTGTCGGTCTCGCCGAGCACCGGCAAGGTCGGGGACGTCTTGACCTGCGCAGCGACCGCGACCGACGCGGACGGTGGATCCCCGACGATGTCCTACGCGTGGTCGACCGGCGCGACCGGCGCGAGCCTGACGCTGACCGCGTCCAACAACCCCGGCGACGTGCTCACCTGCACCGCCACCGCGACCGACGCCGACGGCGGGACTGACACGGGCACCGCGTCCGCCACGGTGTCCAACACCGCGCCGGTGATGGGCACGGTGTCGATCAGCCCAAGCACCGCCTACAACGACGACCTGCTGACCTGCTCGGCCTCCGCGACGGACACCGACGGCGGCACGCCGACGCTGACCTACGCGTGGACCAACAGCAGCACAGCGACGGCGCTCGGCTCGGGCTCTACGCTCTCGCTCAGCAGCGCGACCGCGGCCTCCCGCGCCAGCATCGCCTGCGGCGTCACCGCCACCGACGCGGATGGCGGCACCGCCACCGGAAGCGCCAGCCTCACGCTCGGCAACCGCGCGCCGGTCGCTACGGTATCCCTCACGCCGGTCAGCCCGACGCGCACGTCGACGTTGACCTGCTCCGGATCGGCTACCGACGCTGACGTCGACAGCACCTCGCTTAGCTTCGGCTGGACGGTAGGCGGCAGCGCGGTCAGCGCGACAAGCAGTTCGGCGGGATCGAGCAGCCTGAGCGGAGCGTTCTCCGCCGGCCAGCTTGTCGTGTGCACGGTCACCGCGTCAGACGGCAAGTCTGGCACCGACACCGACACCGCGAGCGTCACCATCGGCAACACCGCGCCGGTCGTCAGCAGCGTCACGCTCTCGCCGAGCGCGGTGTACACGAACGGCACGCTGACCGCGAACGTGGTCTCCAGCGATGCCGACGGCGACTCGCTGAGCCTGATCTACGCTTGGTACGTCGGCGGCGTGATCGTTCCCGCCGCGACGACCAGCTCGCTGTCGGGCGTCAGCTACTTCAGCAAGGGGCAGGCGGTGTACGTGACCGTTACCGCCAACGACGGTACGACCAGCACGGCGCTGACCAGCAGCAGCGTCACGGTGTCCAACACCGCTCCGACCGCGCCAGTCGTGGAGGTCACGCCGGCCGACGCGGTGAGCGGCGACGACTTGACCTGCACGGTCACGACGGCCTCGACGGATGTGGACGGCGATGCGTTGACCTACAGCTTCGCCTGGGATGTAGACGGCGTGGATTACACCAGCGCGACGGATTCGGCGACGAGCAGCGTGGTGGATGGCGCGGATGTGGGTGCGGACGAGACGTGGACGTGTGAGGTTGTGTCGGGTGATGGGACGGAGACGAGCGGGGTGGGGACGGACGCTACCACGGTGCAGAGTTGTTCGGCGCTGGATTTTGATGGCGTGAACGACTACGTTTCCGTGCCCGCATCCTCAACACTGGTGTTTTCCGGTTCTCGCACCATTGAAATGTGGGTGAAGTGGGATGGAAGTACGTCACGGCAGTACCAGTGGCTCGCCGGTCAGGGGTGGGGCGGTGGCAGCGTCATCGCGTATCGGCTGCAGGTGCAGGGCTCCGCGGACAGCGTCTGTGGTGGCGGGCCAGGTCGCTTGATCATGGCTTGGGGGGAAGGCGGAAGCACTGACTACTGTATGGTGTCGTCCTCACCGCTTACGTCGGGCGCGTGGCAGCACGTGGCAGCGGTTTACGATGGTGTTGCGTGGACGCTTTATATCGACGGTGCCTCCGTTGGGAACCACACTGCGTCATCAGTCCCGAGCGGAAGCGGGTATCCTGCCAGCTTCGGTGGGTATGTGGGCTACCCCAACGACTACCCTTTCGGCGGGGAGATCGGAGCCGTCCGCCTTTCAGATTCGGTTCGGTATAGCGGGTCGTTTACCCCTGCAAACTCGTGGGTTGCTGACAGTGCTACGAAGCTGCTCCTCGGAATGGACGAAGGTTTGGGAGCGACGGCATTCGATGGGAGCGCGAATGGCAACAATGGGAGCATCGTTGGGCCGGCTTGGATTGGCGACTGTCCGCTGTAGTGCGTGACATTAGATCAGTGGTCGATAAAAAAGATCTTGGCCTAAGCTATAGAAACCGTGCGTACGACAGTATATCTCAGGGCGAGGAGTTGATGCTCTGGCGAGCGTCTACGCCTGCAGGCGGTCATGCTCATGGGCGAGGGATAGTTGACGAAGGCGATCTCCGACATCTGTAAGCGCCGGCAATAGTGCAGAATGACGGCCTGCCCCAAGCGCCCGAGGTCGGGCGACGAGGCACCGGGCGCGAATGGGTTTTCGGCGTGGCTGACTGCTATAAACTTTAGGCCGCTTCGCTGCAGCCTCCGCAGGTCCCTCGCTGAACTCACGAAGGTGGTCGAGTCGCGATGCGACCACGTGGGAAAACCACCGCACCCATCTCCATACGCTGTTCAAGTATCACTGGTGGCTAACGGGACACCTTTGGGAGGGATAACCACGTTTAGCTGGTATTCGTGTATAGCTCCGACTTGGCGCGCCCCCGCGGCAGGCGACCGGAGCGGGGCGCAGCCCGTCGGCTTGCCGACCGAGCGACAGCGAGCGCGGAGGGCACCGACGGCGGCTTGCCGCCGGGCCGCCCAGAGTTTTTCGGAATTCCGGGCGGAGAGACTCGCCGCCTTCTACGCGCCGATCACCGTGATCCGCCTCCCTCCCGCTTCGACCTCTCGCTCCCAGAGCCGATCCTCCCAGCTCCGATCCGGCCGCACGTCGAACACGACGAGCCAGCCGTGATCGAGGCCCACGGTGTCGAGGTAGCGGCCCAGCTGGACGATTCCGCGCTCGATGACCGTCTCCTGCGAATCCCGGCTCCGGACGCGCTTGATCTCGATGGCGAAGCGGTCCGGCCCGTACTCGATGAGCAGATCCATCGCGCCGCGGCCCGCGGCGAATTCGCGGTGTACGCGGCCGCCGCCGTTGATCACCCGCTGCAGGAACGCGCACAGCGCGAGGTGCGGCACGGCCTCGGGGTATTCGGGGATGGGCCGGCCCGCGATGTCGGCGTTCTCCCGCCACCACTGCCGGAACGCGACCAGCAGCGCCGGCATGTCGAGGCGGCCGTCGGGCGAGGCCCAAGGCCAGCTCGGTCGGGGCACGCTGGCCTGCACGTCGTAGGACAGCTGTCGCGCCAGCACCTCGCGGTACATCGGGTTCGCCGCCTCGGCGCCGTCGGGTCCACGCCGGATGAGGCCGAGGTCCTCCACGTATTGAAAGTCGTCGCCTGAGTAGACGATCCCGAGCGGATCATCGCCGAGGATCACCGCCTGTACGATGTGCGCGACCCGCGGCTCTTTGAGTCGCTCGGCGAGGCTGTCGAGGTGGGTGGTGCGCGAGCGGATCAAGCGCTCGCGGGCTTCGTCCACGTGGGCGCGGGTGATGGCGGTGCTGCGGTCGGGGACCAGCGCGGTCACGCACAGATCGGCCAGCGCGTTGACCAGAAAAGGCTGTCCGTCGGTGACGCGGGCGATCTCGGCGGAGGCCTCGGGCAGAAAGGCCTGGCCGGTCTCGGCGGTGTGCTGACCGAGCAGGTCGGTGACTTCGGCGGCGTTGAAGTTGCGCAGCGTGACCGACGCCGCCTTGATGTTGAACGGAGATCCGGGGTTGATGTGCCGGCCGTCCTTTGACTGCGCCAGGTAGTCCCGCAAGTCCCGCATGCCGATCAAGGCTACGGATGTCGGGAACTTGCCGACGCCGCGGCTCATGAAGCCGTCGCGGAGCTGGCGCAGCAGGCTGACCACCGCCGGGCCGGTGACGACGTCCGCTTCGTCCAGCAGCAGCACGAGCGGCACGGGGATGGATGCCGCCCAGGCCGCCGCATAGGCGTTCAGCCGCCCACCCACGGGCTGCACCAGAAACGGCGCCGGGTCAGGCGCCTGCCACTCCGTCGGCATCTCGCGGCGTGACCAGTCGTGGATCGAGGTGATCCAGGAGGGCTCGGCCCGCTCCAGATCTTCGATGCCCTGAGATCGCTCCAGCGTCGCCCAACACCCTGCGATGCCGCGCGCGCGCAGCTCCGCAGCGAACGTTCGCATCGCCGTCGTCTTACCGGTCTGCCGCGGCGCGTGCAGGACGAAGTACTGCTTGCGCTCGATGTACAGGTTCACTTCCGGAACCCGCGCGAGCGGAGCAGAAACGTAGTTCCGATGCAACTCACACGGGCCGGTGGTGTTGAAGTAACGGGGCATCCGCCCCTGCTAAGCACCCGCCCCGCGGAAGGCGACCTACCCCCGGAGGACATCGCCCCAGACGCCAACGGCCGCGTGCATCCGGGCTCCGGACGCGGTGTTCGCGATTTCGGTGGCCGACCTTGGTGAGGCGCTCGCGGCCCGCCAGGACAGCGTGACCCACGCGCTCGTCGAGCCAGTCGCTGCGACCGAGCTACACAGCTTCATCACCGCGCTTTACGCCACCCGCACCCCATGGATCCACATCGCATGAGCCCCGACCAACGCTACGCACTGTTGCAAACGCTCCTGTTGCGCTCGCGCGCGCTCGGGACCGCGAACGAAACGCAGCTCGACGCTCTGCTCGACGAGATGGACGCGGCCTGGGATGCGATGTCGGTGGCACAGCGGCAGGCGGCTGACGCCCGTGCAGCGGCGCTCGCCCGCATTCCCGCACCGGACGACGTTCCTCTCACCTAAGTTGTGAAGGCTGTCGGCGATCACGACCTGCCGCGTCGGGCGGCCTGATGCTGCTGTCCGCACAACGGGTGCGGTCCGCGCAGGGACTGACGGGGATCAACCTCTACGTGTACCGGCACGACGGGGGCGCGTGGGACCCGTCGAACCTCGAGGCCTTGGAGCAGGGCGCCGAGCTG
Source organism: uncultured Pseudomonadota bacterium (assembly GCA_903900265.1). Taxonomy (GTDB): domain Bacteria; phylum Myxococcota_A; class UBA796; order UBA796; family SXON01; genus CAIUMM01. The sequence continues at coordinate 7,521 of CAIUMM010000064.1, read as the reverse complement.
GTGGATCAGGCGTTCGAGGTGCCTCCGGGCGGGAACACCGTGACCAGCTTCCTCGACGTGTTCGCGTCCAACTTGACGCGTGCGGACGCGATCGCGCGGGCTGCGGCGGCGGTACGTGCCGGTCCCGCCCCCGAGGCTTTTCCGGCGGTGTTCGTCGAGGGCGGGGTGGTGTTCCGACTCGGGCTCGTGTTTGGCCTGGTACCGAGCTGGCGAAACGAACTGACCGACCTTGTGTCGCGGCTGCTTCTGTCGGCGGAGGACGTCGGCTATCGGGCGTGACCGCGCGGTACCCGCGGCAGGCGACCGGAGCGGGGCGCAGCCCGTCGGCTTGCCGACCGAGCGGTAGCGAGCGCGGAGGGCACCGACGGCGGCGTGCCGCCGGGCCGCCCGGACTTTTTTTGGAATTCCACCCCGTTCTTCGTCCTATGTCGTTTTTGTGGTTCGTCCTGTGTAGGTGTCGGCGAGAACGCGGGGCAGCGTGAACGCGGGAGGAGTTGGCTGGCGCGCCAGCTTTCGAGTTGATCACGCCACCAGAGATCGTGTCCGTACGCGTTGTGGGCGAGGGACCATGCGCGACCGCCGTGGTCTCAAAACCGAGTTATAAGCCGCCGCGAAGGGATGCTCGTTGGTGTCGGCTGGGCTTCCGGAACCTCTACTGGGGATGCTCATGTCCGTACGCTCCGCTTCGCTTCACCGTCTGGCCGTCCTGTCCCCGGTGTTCTCGCTGACTGCGTTGGGAGGGCTGGCCGGACTTGCAGGCTGCGGACGGGACGACAAGCTCGCGGTCTACAACGCCGAGCCCAAAGCCGAGATCACCTCTCCGGTCGACGGCGCGGCGGCCCTCTCGGGTACCGCCCTCTCTCTGCGTGGCGCAGCGAGCGACGACAACGACGCCGCTGCCGAGCTCTCAGCGCGCTGGTTTGTGAACGACGCCGAAGCCTGCGCCGCAGCGACTCCCGCCGCTGATGGCACCACGACCTGTGACGTGACGGTGCCCGAAGGCGACACCGTCTCCATCCGCCTCGAGGTGATCGACCCCCAGGGCGAGGCCGGCACCGACACCGTCACGCTGCCGATCACGCCGAACGCCGCGCCAACCGCCACCATCGAAAGCCCTCTGGCGGACGGCGTCTACTACTCCGACCAGCTCATCACCTTCCGCGGCACGCTGGCCGACGCGGAGGACGACGCGGCGTCGCTGACGGCCTGGTGGGAGGACGGCGCGACGCGCCTCGACGCGGTCGACACCACGGTCACGTCGAGCGGCGAGGTGCTCGGCTACACGACGCTGCCCGAGGGCGCACACGCGCTCGAACTGCACGTGCAGGACACCACCGGTAACGAGGGCATCCAGACCGTGCTCATCGACGTCGGCCCTCCCAACTCGGCGCCGGACTGCACGATCACCGCGCCGGTTTCCGGCGGGGCGAGCGAGGACGGCGAGCGCGTGGACTTCACCGCGCAGGTCAGCGACCCTGACATCGCCTCCAACCTGCTGTCGATCGCGTGGACGAGCGACAAGGACGGCGCGATGGGCACCAGCACCGCCGACAGCTCGGGCGCGGTTTCCTTCCACCTGTCGAGCCTGTCGGCCGCCGATCACCGCATCACGATGACGGTGACCGACGAGGTCGGCGCGACATGCGCCGCGGCCATCGACTGGACCGTAGGTACGCCGCCGAGCATCGTGCTCGAGACCCCGGTGGCCCATGAGCTGGTGAACTCGGGCGATACCTTGGCGTTCAGCGCCTACGTGGCCGACGCGGAGGACGTCGCGAGCGCGTTGACGGTGACATGGTCGAGCAGCATCGACGGTGTGTTTCACGAGGGCCCGCCGGACAGCAGCGGCCTTACGCAATTCCTCGACGCGGCGCTCTCCGCGGGCGACCACGTGCTGACGGTCACCGTGACCGACTCCGACGGCCTGTACGCCACGGCGCTGGGCACGTTCACGGTGAACGGCCTCCCCAGCGCGCCGGGCGTATCGCTCGCCCCGGCCTCGCCCGAGACCACCGACGATCTGCGCGTCAGCATCGACACCGCCTCGGTCGACCCCGAAGGCGATGCGCTGACCTACAGCTACGCGTGGTCGGTGGACGGCGTCGCCTCGTCAGCCAGCACCTCGGCCTCGCTGCCAGCCAGCGCCACCACCCGCGGCGAGGTCTGGCGCGTAGATGTGACCTCAACCGACGGCTACGGTCCGAGCCCCGCTGGATCGGCCAGCGTCACCATCGCGAACAGCACCCCCACGGTTTCCGTGGCGTTGAGCCCCGCATCGGTAGGCTCGAACGACACGCTGACCGCCACTGCCACCACGGCGGATGCCGACGGCGACACGCTGAACACCACCTTCGACTGGTACGTCGACGGCGCTCTGGTGCAGAGTGGCAGCACCGCCACGCTCTCGGGTGCATCCGCGTTCGACGTTGGACAGGATGTTTACGTCGTCGCCACCGTGTCGGACGGCAGCCTGAGCGCGCGCGCGACGAGCGGGGTGGTGACGGTCACCAACACCGACCCGGTCGTGTCCTCCGTCTCCGTCTCGCCGAGCACCGGCAAAGTCGGGGACGTCTTGACCTGCGCGGCCACCGCGACCGACGCGGACGGTGGATCGCCGACGCTGTCCTACGCGTGGTCGACCGGCGCGACCGGCGCGAGCTTGACGCTGACCGCGTCCAACAACCCCGGCGACGTGCTGACCTGCACCGCTACGGCGACCGACGCGGACAGCGGGACTGACACGGGCAGCGCTTCCGCTACGGTGTCCAACACCGCGCCGGTGATGGGCACGGTGTCGATCAGCCCAAGCACCGCCTACAACGACGACCTGCTGACCTGCTCGGCCTCGGCGACGGACGCCGACGGGGGCGCGCCGACGCTGACCTACGCGTGGACCAACAGCAGCACAGCGACGGCGCTCGGCTCGGGCGCGACGTTGTCGTTGAGCAGCGCGACCGCGGCCTCCCGCGCCAGCATCGCCTGCGGCGTCACCGCCACCGACGCGGATGGCGGCACGGCTACCGGCAGCGCCAGCGTCACGCTCGGCAACCGCGCGCCGGTCGCTACGGTATCCCTCACGCCGGCCAGCCCGACGCGCACGTCGACGCTGACCTGCTCGGGTTCAGCCTCCGACGCCGATGCTGACAGCGCCTCGCTGAGCTTCGGCTGGACGGTCGGCGGCAGCGCGGTCAGCGCGACGAGCAGTTCTGCCTCTTCGAGCACGCTCAGCGGTGCGTTCTCCGCCGGCCAGCTCGTCGCGTGCACGGTCACCGCGTCGGACGGCAAGTCTGGCACCGACACCGACACCGCGAGCGTCACCATCGGCAACAACGCGCCGGTGGTCAGCAGCGTCACGCTCTCGCCGAGCACGGTGTACACGAACGACACGCTGACCGCGAACGTGGTCTCCAGCGACGCTGACGGCGATTCGCTGAGCCTGAGCTATGCTTGGTACGTGGGCGGCAGCCTCGTATCCGCGACCTCCGCCACACTGAGCGGATCCAGCTATTTCAGCAAGAACCAGGCGGTTTATGTCACCGCCACCGTGAACGATGGGACCACCAGCACCTCGTTGAGCAGCAGCGCGATCACCGTGTCCAACACCGCGCCGACCGCGCCGGTCGTGGCGATCACGCCGGTGGAGCCCGAGGCGGGGGACGACTTGACCTGCTCGGTGACCACCGCGGCGACCGATGTGGACGGCGACGCGTTGACGTACAGCTTCGCGTGGGATGTCGACGGCGTGGACTACGCCAGCGCGACGGATTCGGCGACGGACAGCGTCGTGGATGGTGTGGATGTGGGCGGGGAGGAGGAATGGACGTGCGAGGTGGAGGCTGGGGATGGGACGGGGACGAGTGGGGTGGGGACGGATTCGGTGACCGTGGCCGCGACCTGCGTGGACGGCAATACCGTGACCGCCACCATCGCGGTCGGCTCCTACCCGATCGGGGTGGCGGTCAGCCCCGACGGCACCACCGCCTACATCACCAACTACGGCAGCAACTCGGTGTCGGTGATCAACACCGCCACCAACACCGTGACCGCCACCATCGCGGTCGGCTCCTCCCCGGTCGGGGTGGCGGTCAGCCCCCACGGCACCACCGCCTACATCACCAGCTACGGCGGCAACTCGGTGTCGGTGATCAACACCGCCACCAACAGGGTGACCGCCACCATCGCGGTCGGCTCCTCCCCGTGGGGGGTGGCGGTCAGCCCCGACGGCACCACCGCCTACTCCGCCGACGCCGGCGGCAGCTCGGTGTCGGTGATCAACACCGCCACCAACACCGTGACCGCCACCATCGCGGTCGGCTCCACCCCGTACGGGGTGGCGTTCAGCCCCGACGGCACCACCGCCTACATCACCAACGCCGGCGGCAGTTCGGTGTCGGTGATCAACACCGCCACCAACACCGTGACCGCTACCATCACGGTCGGCTCCCGCCCGTGGGGGGTGGCGGTCAGCCTCGACGGCACCACCGCCTACACCGGCAACGTCAACAGCAACTCGGTGTCGGTGATCAACACCGCCACCAACACCGTGACCGCAACCATCGCGGTCGGCTTCTACCCGTTCGGGGTGGCGGTCAGCCCCGACGGCACCACCGCCTACACCGCCAACCAAGGCGGCAGCTCGGTGTCGGTGATCAACACCGCCACCAACACCGTGACCGCCACCATCGCGGTCGGCTCCTTCCCGCGGGAGGTGGCGGTCAGCCCCGACGGCACCACCGCCTACATCACCAACTACGGCAGCAACTCGGTGTCGGTGATCCACATCTGCGGCGCATAGGACCTTCACACAACGAATCCGCGCCACACGCTATCAAACGAGGCGAGCGGTCCGTTGTTCGCGACCGCAGGCCTTGCGGTGTCGCGGCACGCGGGGGTTGGGAAAGGGCTCATTGAGCTTCCCTCCCACGGTGCCCCCCAGCGGCAGGCGACCGCAGCGGGGCGCAGCCCGTCGGCTTGCCGACCGAGCGGCAGCGAGCGCGGAGGGCACCGACGGCGGCTGGCCGCCGGGCCGCCCAGAGTGTTCTGAACAGGACTGCGACTATGCCGTGAAGAGGCGGACTTCGGAGGGCGGCGTCTTCGCGAGGTCGGCGTCGATGTAGTAGACGTGGGCCTCGCCGGGCGCTGCGGGCGGCAGACGTCGGTTGGTGTAGCGCGGGGCGTCGCCGACTACGAGCGTGCGGACGACGCCGGGGGCGCCTTCGTCCCCTTCGTGGAATCCGATTAGCTCGCGCCAAGCGCGACGGTGCGGGGTATGGCCGCAAACCTGGGATAGTCCTCGTGGGAGTGCGTGGGGCGCGTAGCGTCGCGGGCGGTCGGGGTCGAACTCCCAGGCGAGGTCCGCGTCGGGTCGTGCGGCGCGATCGTCGTTGGCGGGGCGGTGGTACAGGAGTCCGCCGGCTTCGCGGCCTTCGGAGGCGGGAATGTAGAGCGGCGTGAGATCGAGGGGCGTCGATGGGCCGCTGCGCGCGGCTTGGTCGGTGAAGAAGCTCTGCAGTGCGTCGGCGACAGCGATCGCGTCGCTCTGATCGTCGTCGGCGAGGCGTCCGGCCTGCACGAGGAGGGACAGCTCACGTCGCGTGACGCCGGCGTGGGTCACGAGGAGGGGGCGGCCGTCTGCGTCGTTGACGGTCGTGGCGAGTCGCATGCGTCCGTCGTGGATCAGCGCTCGGATGCGTCGCGCCTGACCTTCGGTGTAGGCGGCGCAGTCGCGGGTGACGAGGTTGCGCGTCGGTGCGTCGGGCACGTGTAGTCCTTCGAGCAGCGCGGCGCGGGCTGCGGCGAACCGGTCGTCGGTCCATCCCGAGAACTCCATGACCCGCGCGGCGTCGTGGTTTCCGAGCAGGATGGTGATGCGCTCGGGGGCCTGGGCTGCGACCCAGTCCAGCACGGCCTCGCCCTCGTGCGCGGCTTGCGCGGGATCGTGGCCGTAGTCGACGTAGTCGCCGATGGAGACGAGGTGTACGTCGTCGCGCAGGTGGTCGCCGTCGAGCGCGTCGTGGTGACGGAGGACGTGGAGGAGCGTGGCGAGGGGGGCTTGGAGGTCGCCGAGGACGAGGGTTCGGAGGGGCATGGTCGGGGCTCGCGAGGGAGGCGGGAAGGGAGCGGGGCGTGGCGTGGAGGTTGTATCTGTTGAGGGGCGGGTGGCGGGGGCCCTGAATATCACCGTTCCCATCCAGCCTACCCCACGGCCCTCGGCCGGATGCGCTCCAAGTCAACGGCGCAGTCCGCCTCTGCGCGCTGCAGGTCGTACTGCGCCTGCAGGTTCATCCAGAGCTGCGGCGTGGTGCCGAAGTAGCGGGCGAGCCGCAGCGCGGTATCGGCGGTGATGGCGCGGCGGCCCGCGAGGATCTCACCGACCCGCGTCTGCTGGACATGGATGTCCTGAGCGAGTCGGTAGGGGGTGATGCCCAGCGGCTCGAGAAACTCGTCGCGCAGGATCTCTCCGGGGGTGACGGGAGGTAGGGGAGCTTCTACGTTCATGGGTTCCTCAGGGGTAGTCGACGATGTGGACGTCGTGGGCATTTCCGTCCATCCAACGAAAACAAAGTCGCCATTGGTCGTTGATGCGGATGCTGTGCTGCCCCTCGCGATCACCGCGCAGGGCCTCGAGCCGGTTGCCCGGTGTAGGTGACGTTGAGAACACGGGGGGTAGCGTGAGCACGGACGGTCAGGGCTGCGCCGGTTTCGGCTCGCGTGCTCTGCGAGGCGCGGGACTGCCCTACGTCTCGATTGCCTTCCACAGCTGCAGGATATCGACCACGATCCCTCGGGCGATCGGCGACGGCTTCACGGCGATGAGGTCCCACTCCTCCAACGCACCGGCAAGATCCGCAGCGTCTTCGAAGCGGTCGCCCATTGGGTTCCGGAAGTCGTCGAGCTTGACCAGCGCAGCATCGACCTTTTTTGCGGACATCGTCTCCATCTTCATTTCGACCCACGCATCGAGGATGTGGAGGAAAATATCGTCTTCGATCCCGGTTCCTCGGGTCTTCTTGCTCTTCGAACGCGCCACGCCGACTCCAGACTTCACTTCGGTTATCCGGTGCGGGCCCCGGTTGCCGCTGTTGCTGTTCTGGCTCGGTGAGGCGGTGCTCGTAGAGTAGCGGCAGGCGACCGCAGCGGGGCGCAGCCCGTCGGCTTGCCGACCGAGCGGTAGCGAGCGCGGAGGGCACCGACGGCGGCGTGCCGCCGGGCCGCCCGGACTTTTTTGGAATTCCACCCCGTTCTTCGTCCTATGTCGGTTTTGTGGTTCGTCCTGTGTCGGCGGTCTGTGAACGTGGGGACTGTGAATACGTCACAGGAAAGGTTGAAGCCGATAAAGTCCTCGGAACGATTTTCGTATGCGGATCCGGAATTTGGGGGTATCGCTACGATCACGGAGCTTGGACGATGCCATGAAAACGCAAGATTCCCGCCGGAGCCGAGCCCCGAGCAGCCGCGGGGGATGGATCCCCCGGCAGCCGCGGGCGTTGACCCTCGTGGACTTTGACCCGCCGAACAGCG
>CAIUMM010000063.1 GCA_903900265.1 uncultured Pseudomonadota bacterium | reverse complement strand
TCTGAACAAGGACATCGCCGAGCCCGGCGCCATCGTGTTAGAAGAGGGCGTCAGCGATCCGGGCAAGCGCATCGCCGGGAAGCTCAAATACAAGGCGGTCGCCGAGGCGCTCAGCCTCGACACCCAAGCGCGCTTTGTGCCCGCATCTTCAGGCATCGACGTGCGCAACGCCGATGTCAGCACCGAAGGCTTCGCCGACTCAACCGTGGCGCTGCTCCGCACCGTCGGCGACCTCTACTCCGGCGAGAGCGACATCCTCGCAGACACCAAGGTGATCGAAGCGATGTCCACCCCGGAGGCCACGCAAGCGCTGCTGCACGACGTGTTTGACGCGCGGAACACGCACCTGATCGACGCGATCAACGGCGCGCTCTACACCCATGATCGCGTCGTCGTTCCCTGGGGCGCGATGCACATGCCCGTTCTGGAAGCAGCGTTGCAAGCCGAAGGCTTCGAGCTGGGCGGGCGGCGGTCACGGGTGGTGATCGCCTGGTGAACCGCCGCGCCGCACCGAGTTCAGACCTTCGCTTTCTTCTGGCTCTGGTCGCACACCCAGCGCGTGACGCCGGGTAGGAAGCGGCTGGCGACCACGGTCATCTGACCGTCGAAGCCCGGCACGATCTCGTACTTGCCGGCGGCCATGCCCGACAAGATCGCCTGCGCGACCGCGTCGGCGGTCATCGTCTTGACGTTGCCGGCGATGGCTTTGGTTTCGGCGGGCTTGAACTCGTTCTCGAACACCAGCTGCGGGGTGTCGGTGTCCGGCGGCAAGCACACGGAGACGCGGATCTTGTGGGGCCACATCTCGCCGCGCAGCGCCTCGCTGAACCCGCAGATCGCGAACTTGCTCGCTGCATAGGCGGTGTATCCATAGATGCCGATGGCGCCGGCCATCGACGACACGTTCAGCACGTGCCCGCCGCCGCGCTGGATCAGCTGCGGGATGACGGCCCGGCACATGTGCACGGTGCCAAAGTAGTTGATGTCCATCATCTCACGAAAATGGCGAGATTCCAGCTCCACAAAGCGGCCAGGCATGACCACGCCCGCGTTGTTGATCAGCATGTCGGCGGGGTGCGCGGCGATGTGCGCGCCGACCTTCTCCGCGACGTCGCGCTCACTGGAGACGTCGATGGACAGCGTGTGCGTGCGGTCCGGGACGCCGAGCGACGCTTTGGCTTCGTCCAACAAGGCCTGACGACGCGCGAGGATGGTGACCGTAGCGCCCTGACCCAGCAACTGCCGGGCTACCGAGAGCCCAATTCCCGAGCTGCCGCCAGTGACGAGGACGTGTTTGCCGTGAAAGTAAGAAGACGCCATAGAGAACCTCGAGCGTCGCGCCGATAACGTTGTCTCGCAAAATGGGCAGCTATCGAACCTCAGATCCTTAGGTCGCGGCGGAGTTTGATCCGACGGTATCAGAACAGCCGGAGCTGCGTGCCCTCGCCCGGCCTGCGAAACGCCGAAGGCCCAGAGTCCGGCCAGCGCGGGCTGTAGCCCAGCCGCGCCTTCCACACCCCAAACAGCTGCTCGGTCGCCTCCCACTCCTGCCCCGTGCCTGAGAACCGAGATCCAAACCGCGGATCATTGAGCTGCCCGGCCCGCCCGCGCCGAATGCGATTCAGCACGCCTTCGGCGCGCAACGGCAGGGTCTCCCGCAGCCGCTGCTCAAAGTACGGCGCGACCGATCCGGGCAAGCGGACCAAGATCATACTGGCAAAAGACGCGCCCGCCTCGCGCGCAGCGCGGAGCACGTTGGGGATCTCGCGATCATTGAGCCCGGGGATCACCGGCGCGATGTTCACGCCCACCGGGATGCCCGCGTCCGCGAGCGCGCGCATCGCCCGAAAACGCCGCGCCGGAGTAGGCGCCCCAGGCTCGATGATCCGCGCCATCACAGGATCCACATAGGGGATCGACAGCACCGCGTGCACGCTCGACACCCGGTTCAAGTCCGCCAAAAGCTCGACATCGCGCTCGATCAGGTGCGACTTGGTGATCACCGTGACCGGGTTCTGGTAGGTGCGGCAGACCTCCAGACAGGCACGCGTCAGTCCGAGCCGGTGCTCGAGCGGCTGGTAGCAGTCGGTGTTGCCCGAAAAAAGCACCCTCGCACCCTCCCAGCTGCCGTCGAAGGCCTCGGCCAACAAGCGAGGCGCGTCGTGCTTGGCGACGATGCGGGTGTCGAAGTCGGTGCCGGCGCCAAAGCCGAGGTACTCGTGAGACGGGCGGGCGTAGCAGTAGATGCACGAGTGGGTGCAGCCGCGGTAAGGGTTCACCGAGTAGGCAAAATCAAGGTCTGGGGAGTCATTCTTCGAGAGGATCGAGCGCGAGGCGTCGGCGTAGACCCGAAGCTTCGCCGGCGGCGCCTCTTCATCCCACGCTACGGAGACCTCCTCAAAGCGGGAGGGCGGATTGGCGGCGGGCCTGAACATCCGTATCTGTATCCCGAGCGACGCGTCAGAGCGCGATTACAGCGCGGCGCCCTCGATCGCGCCGGCGAATTGCACCCACGACGCGCTCCCCAACAGCGTCGCGTGCAACGCCGCATCATCGATGGTGCCGGTGACCGCGATGTCCGCTGCGTCGCTGCCCGACTCGGCGGCCCAAGTTCCCGTAAGCTGGCCATCCGACACGACGCCGTTGATGAAGCCGCCAAGCACGACGCCCGCTTCAGAGGTGCACGCGCAGAACCCCATCAGCGTGTGGTCGTCGGCGTAGCTGTTCAAGTGGGCCTCCCCCGCGCAGGCCACCTCGGCCTGCCCCGCGAGCGTGAAGGCGCCGGCGGTCGTGCTCATGTAGTGCACGTACGTGCGCGCGCTGTCGGAACTATCCACGCTGTCCGCGGCGCTGTCGGCGCTGTCGGCGCTGTCCGCGGCGCTGTCGGCGCTGTCGGCGCTGTCCGAGCGCTGGGGGGGACGGGAACACGCGAGCAACGCGTACAGGGCGAGCAAGGAGAGGTTCACGCAACCGACATAGCGTGTCTGCGGCGGGGGCGGGAATGTCCCGCCCCTCGTTTACTGCGGCGCGGCCCAGCTCTCGATCAGCACGTCCACGCGGCGGTTGGCCTCCCACGCGGCCTCGGTGTCCGCGGGATCCAGCGGACGCGTCTCCCCGTACCCCTTGGCGACCAGACGGTTGCCCGCGACGCCCTTGCGAATCAGGTAGTTCACGACCGACTGCGCGCGACGCAGCGAAAGGTCAAGGTTTGAAGCTTCGTCACCCCGATTGTCGGTGTGCCCTTCTACGCTCAGCAGCGTGATCTCCGGGTAGGTGTTCATCACCGCGGCGACCTGATCCAGCAGCGCGAACGAGCGCGCGAGGATGACGTCGTTGGCGGTGTCGAAGTACACTTTTTCGCGGAGATCGATGCCTTCGCGGCTGACGCTGATCTTGGCGTCTTTGCTGGGGGTCAGCCGCACCTCATAGACGTTGCCGGCGACGCCGTCCGGGCCCGGCTCGGTCCGCGCGTCCGACACCTCAAGCGTCAGGCTTGTCGGGTCAAAAGCGACGCTCATCGCTTCGATCTCGTAGGTACCGGGGAGCAGCTCCGCGCGCGGCTCGGGCCCTAAGACCACGTCGCCGACGGGGCCGTGCAGCACCACATGGCCGACCGGGATCACCGCGCCGGTCTCGGCGTTGATGAGCCGCACGCCGACGCGCAGCTGGGGCTCGGGACAACCGTCGTTGTCGCGCACGCCGTCTACATCCTCAGCCTCGTCCGGGCAGCGATCGCCGACGTCGGGGATCCCGTCGCTGTCGTTGTCCGGATCGGGGCAACCGTCGGCATCGGCGGAGCCGTCGCGGTCCTCAGGCACGTCGGGGCACGCATCGGCGCTGTCCGGCACGCGATCCGCGTCCGTGTCCACCTGCGATGCGACCGGGGAGCGGGGCTCGTAGCCTACGCCTACGACTACTCGAAGGTCGGGAGCGCCGATCCCGCGGGTCAAGCCGGTCCCTACCGCCCCGCGCAGCACCATCACCGGGCCCAGATACCCGTAGCCCGAGACCATGCCTTCGATCGGAAACGACGCCATTCCCGGGTCGGCGAAGCCCTTCTCGCCGGCGAACTCCAGCGCGACGCCCGCGTCCCGAGAGATCGCGTACGCGCCGGCGAGCCGAAGCACCAGGCCGTCGTTCAACGTGACGTTCTCCAACTCAGCCGCGGGACCGGCGTGCACGCCCGCGTTGACCACCAGCCGAAACTGGGACCCGAACCAGCGATCCACGACGACATCGGCCTCCCAGCCCAGCTCCGGCGAACCCAGCGCGTTCGCGACGGTCGCGGTGGGCAACGACACGCGCCCTTGCGCAGCGAGCCCAAACGGCGCCTCGCGGCCATCAAACATCCCGAGCTTCAGCTCCGGCGCGATGTCGCCGAGCCCGACCTCGCTGCCTGCCGCGCCCACACCAAACAGGTACACCGGCACGTCCACGCCCAACCGAAAGCGCCCGATCTTCAGCGCCGCCGCGACGTCTGCCTGGACAATGTCGCTGACAAGCTTGACCACCTCGCCGTCGTCGTAGCGGTAGACCAGCGGGTTTGAGGTGTAGTGGAACCACGCCCGCGCACCAAAGCGCCGGTCGGGCAGCGAGGGATCGTCGACCCAAACCGTGCCCGAAGCATCGACGCTGGGACGAAACTCCTGCGCGTTGATGGCCGGTACAGCGGCAGACGAAGCGGGTTCAGCGGCGAGCGCGTGAGACAACCAGAACAGCAGCATGATTCGACCTACCGCCGACGCCGAACCAGGAGGATGGCCGCGAGCCACGGCGCCGCGGCGAACCACAAGCCCCCGCCGGCAGCGGGAGCGGTCGCGCAGGTGCCGCCCATGTAGCCGCCGGTGCGCGCCTCCACCGCTGTCGGGAAGTCGTCATCGGGGTTCAACGGATCGGTGCCGGCTTCGACCTCGACGCCGTCTTCAACGCCGCCGTCATCGGTGTCGGTGTCGGTGGGATCGGTGCCGTAGGTGTGAACCTCGTCGCCATCGCTCAAGCCGTCGCCGTCGGTGTCCGGCAGCAGCGGATCGGTCTCCTCGACGAGCACCTCTTCGCCGTCCATCAGCCCGTCGCCATCGCTGTCCGCGACCATCGGATCGGTGCCATACACGTCCAGCTCTTCGCCGTCGTTCAACGCGTCGCCGTCGGTGTCGGCGAGCAGCGGATCGGTGCCGGTGTCGTGCACCTCGACGCCATCGCCCAAGTTGTCGCCGTCCGTGTCCGCGCGGGTCGGGTCGGTGCCGATGTCGTTTACCTCTTCGCCGTCGCCGAGGCTGTCGCCATCGGTGTCGTAGACGTCTGGATCGGTGCCGAGCACCGCTTCTTCGCCGTTGGTCAGGCCGTCGCCGTCGTTGTCGTAGCCGCTCCCGTCGTCGCTGGGCTCAAACAGGTCGGTGCCGTCGCCGACCTCCGCGCCGTCGCCCACGCCGCCGTCGTCGGTGTCGGCGTCGTTGGGGTCGGATCCGTGGCGCTCCACCTCGGCGCCGTCGAGCAGGCCGTCGTCGTCGGAGTCGGCGTCCAGCGGGTCCGTGTGGGTGGTCGCGAGCTCAGTGGCGTCATCCAAACCGTCCGAGTCCGAGTCGGGCCGCGCGGGATCGGTGAGGGTGACGCTCACCTCGGCTTCGTCCGAGAGGCCATCGCCGTCGGTGTCCGTGTACGTAGGCTCGCTGCCTAACGCCGACTCTTCCTCGTCGGTGAGGCCATCGCCGTCGGTGTCGGTGTCGAGGACGGTGCTGTCATCGGTGCCGACGGTGGCGTTGGAGCCCTCGGCGCGCTCGCCGCCATCGGTGACGCCGCCGCCGTCGCTGTCGGCGTCCAGCGGATCGGTGCCGGTGTCGTGCACCTCATCGCTGTCGCTCAAGCCGTCGTTGTCGGTGTCCGCATCCAAGGGGTCGGTGCCGGTGTCGTCCACCTCTTCCCAATCGGCGAGCCCGTCGTCGTCGGTGTCGCTGTCCAAGGGATCGGTCCGCGTATCGCGCAGCTCTTCGCCGTCGGAGATGCCGTCCTCGTCGGTGTCCGCGTTGGCGGGATCGGTGCCGATCGCCGCTTCTTCGGCGTCGTCGAGGCCGTCCGCGTCCCCGTCCGCTCCGAAGGTCTCGTCCGAGGGGTCGAAGGGATCGGCGCCGGCGCTCACTTCGGCGCCGTCGATCACGCCGCCGTTGTCGGTGTCGGGATCCAGCGGATCGGTGCCGATGGTGTAGGCCTCCGCCGCGTCGCTCAGGCCGTCGTGGTCGGTGTCCGTGTCCAGCGGATCGGTGCTCCACATCTGCACCTCGTCGTAGTCGTCGATGCCGTCGCCGTCGGTGTCGGAGACCAGCGGATCGCTGCGCAACGCGGTGTGCTCGACGCCGTCGCCCAAGCCGTCCTTGTCGGTGTCGCGGTCGAAGGGATTGGAGCCGATGCTCGCCTCGTCGGCGTCGGTCAAGCCGTCCATGTCCGAGTCGAGCACGGTGGCGTCATCGCTGCCATCGAGCGGGTCGATGTGCTCGGCCACCTCTTCGCCGTCAGGCACGCCGCCGTCGTCGGTGTCGGCGTCGTTCGGGTCGGTGAGCGTCGTGTTGACCTCAGTGCCGTCGCTCAATGCGTCATCGTCGGAGTCGGGGTCCAGCGGGTCGGTGTAGGTGGTCAACACCTCGGTGCCATCGCCCAAGCCGTCAGCGTCGGTGTCGGCCACGTTCGGGTCGGTGCCGGTGGAGTTGATCTCGACGCCATCGGACAGGCCGTCCCCGTCGGTGTCGAGGCCGTAGACGTCGTCGCCGCCGTCAAAGGGATCGAGGCCGTAGTCGAGCACCTCGTCGCCGTCGGAAACGCCGCCGTCGTCGGTGTCGGCGTCGTTGGGATCGGTGCCGATGGTGCTCCACTCCTCGCCGTCGGTCAGGCGATCGTCGTCCGAGTCGGCGTCGAGCGGATCGGTGGCGGCGGTGTTGACCTCGGTGCCGTCGGACAGCGCGTCGTCGTCCGAGTCGGCGTCGAGCGGATCGGTGGCGGTGCTGTTGACCTCGGTGCCGTCGCCTAGGCCGTCGGCGTCGGAGTCCGAGACCAGCGGGTCGGTGTAGGTGGTCAGGACCTCGGTGCCATCGAGCAGGCCGTCGCTGTCGGTGTCGGCGATGTTCGGGTTGGTGAGCGTGCTGTTGACCTCGGTGCCGTCGCCCAGCGCGTCGTCGTCGCTGTCAGCGTCGTTCGGATCGGTGAGCGTGGTGCGCACCTCGGTGCCGTCGCCCAAGCTGTCATCGTCGCTGTCGCTGTCGTAGGGATCGGTGAGGTAGGTGAGCAGCTCCTCGGGATCGGTCAGGCCGTCGCCGTCGCTGTCCAGCGCCTCGCACACCGTCTTGTTGATCGGCGAGGTCAGCGTGTACTTGATGTCGGACTGCGAGTAGTTGTAGAAGCCGAAATTACCCGCGGGGAACGTGCCGGAGATGTCGATCTCGGACACCCCGTTGATCGACACCCGAATGCGCGTGGTCGAGTAGGTCAGGGACACGGTGTAGCTGGTGTTGTCGGTCCAACCTGTGGATCCATAGCGCGTGCCGCGCTTCAGCACGCTGAGCGAGCCGTTGTGCGCCCAGAGGTCCTCTTTGCTCGTCGTGCCGGTCACCCGACTGACCGCAAAACCCTTGGATCCAGTCCCGTAGTACACCTGATCGGCTTGCTTCCAGTCGAAGAGGATCCACTCGGCGCCGCTGCTGGACTTGTCTCCCGCGTCATAGCCGACCACAAAGCCGATGAAGTCGTCGTCGCTGGTGGTGTTGACGCTCTGCTTGAAGGTGATGGTGGTGGAGGTGGCCGACAAGTTGGTCATGTAGACCGTGGGGTCGGAGTTCTCGGACTGCGTGACCGTCAACAGGTCGGACGACACCGCCCAGATCGGCGGCGTCCCGAGGCTGTCGAGGGTCTCGGTGAAGTCCATGCCGAAGTTGGCGACGTTGCAGTCCCAACCGGCTTCGTCTACGCAGGTGGACGAACACCCATCGAGGCTCGTCGTGTTGCCGTCGTCACACGCCTCGGAGCCTTCAACCGTTCCATTTCCACAGGTAGCGGCTTCGGCGAGCCTGGGAACCCACAGCGTAAAGCCGACGACGAGAGGGAACAACGAACGAGCGGCGAAGGGACGGGCCATCAAGTACTCAGGGGCAGCGCCCAAGTATAGCAGCCCGGGACGGCGTCCGGCGCGGTTTCCGGCTCAGCGGACCGTACACGCATACTGCGAATCGCGACCAATAAGCTTCGCCTCGGTGAAGTCATGGCTCACCGTTTTGGTGTCCCCTGGGCCGATGTCCACGCGCTCGGTGTCGGTGTGCAACACCGCCCCGGTCTTGTCGAGCAGCTGAATGTCAACCACCGCCTGGCCCGGTACAGGGCTGTCATTCGAGATCTGACAGGAAACCTGCAGGCAGTAGTCCAAGAGCTTGGAGCAGGACTCGTTGGAGTCTTTGCTGACGACCACAAAGTGGGCGAGCGGCGTGGAGACGGAGAGGACGTTGCCCGCACCGCACGCGAGTGAAGCCAAGCCGAGGAATGGGATGAGGTAGCGCAACATGAAAGCGGCATAACACCTTTGCCTCCTCCACCACCCCCTGCATCATTTTCGGTCAGGTGATGCCCATTCTCTCCTCCTTGACCCCAATCCCGTGCGCAGGTACTCCCCGCACGGAGTCAAAACTATGAACGCAAAAACCGTCGCCTATTGGGTCAGCACCGCCATCGTCTCGCTCGGAATGGCCGCGGGGGGCTTCGCGCATCTCACGCACCAGCCGCCGGTGGCGGAGTCCATGAACCACCTCGGGTATCCGATGTACATGTCCACGCTGCTGGGCATCTGGAAGGTGTCCGCGCCGGTGGCGCTGCTCGCGCCTAACTTTCCTCGGCTGAAGGAGTGGGCCTACGCCGGCGTGTTCTTCCTCACCACCGGCGCCTTTTACTCGCACATCGCCGCCGGGGACACCGCGGGCGCCCCCGCGCCGATCGTGGTCGGCGTGCTGGCGATGGTGTCGTGGGCGCTGCGCCCGGACAACCGCCGGCTCGCGTAGCTTCGCACGGGCTCGCTCGCACACGCCCGCTCGAGCACTCCCGCCGGGCCTACCGAGCCCCGCTGTAAGCCACGCAATACGCGGGAAGCGCGCTCATCGCGACCGAGTTGGGCTCGCCCCAGGTCTGCGCGGTCAACCACGCGTCCATCTGCTGACGCGAGGTGGGCGGGAGCGTGTGGCCGAGGTTGTGGTTGCACAGCACGACCTCGTGACCATCGGCATAGAGCTCGCTCGCAAACTGGGTAGTTGTCTGCTGAAAGTCGACGGTGCCGCCGCCGCCGGTGTATTGGTCGGTGTCGCCGCCATAGTCGAGCAGCACCGGAAAATCCCCTTCAGGGCTGCTGTATTGAATCACCGGCTCGGTCCCGCCTGAAAACGGCAGCACCGTCGCGAGCGTGTCGCCGCGATGGATCGCCAGCCAAGTGGTCCACAGCGCGCCCGCGCTCATGCCGGTGCTGGACACCTTCTTCAGGTTCACGTTGAATTCCTGCGCGGCGCAGGTACGGAGATCGTCGTAGAGCGTCGGGTCATCCTCGCCGTCGTTCCAGAAGTCCCACTCGTAGGGGTTGGACGACAGCGCGTCGGGCACGAGCACCAGCGCGCCTACTTGATTGGCGTAATCTTCGAGGTCCAGCCAGGTGGACATGTCGCGCGCGCTGCTGCCCAGCGGGTGCCATACGAATACGACGGGCATGCCTTCCGGACGCGCCGCAGGCCAATAGGCGATGACCTTGCGCTCCTCGTCGTGGGACATGAACTTGGACGATCCGGGCGAAGAAAAGTCGGGACATTCGCCGTTGGAGAGCGCGGTGAGCGCCGGCGGTTGGGGCCCGGTGTCCGCAGAATCCACCGAGTCTGCGGAGTCGGAGCCGGCGGAGTCATCGGCTGGCCCCCCGGACCTGCAGCCGGCGAGCAGGCTGACGGCGAGCAGGCCGACGGCGCACAAGCTGACGGCGGGCAAGCCGACAGGCTGCGGGAGCGACAGCGAAAGCGAGAGGGGGCGAAGAGCGTGCATCCGCCCCGCTATCCGGATCCCGATCGGCCGGTACGGTATAGGAGCCCCGATGTCCAACGCCCCGTCGCCGATCCCGTCGCTGATCTCAGACGCCGCCGTCGAAGCCGCGATCCAGCTGCTCGACGCGCTCACCGACGATCGGGTGCGGCTCGCCGAGATCCGCGAGGATCTACGACTCCAGCTGATGATCTCCGCCGGGCGCTTGTCTCGACCCGGCCGCGACGCCGTCGCGCAGACGGGCAAGGAGCACCGCAAGGCCCGCAAGCGGGCGGCGCTGCAGCAGGACCGCGCGCTGATCGAGAGCAGCGGGCTCCGGCAACAGCGACAGGCGCCGGTGTACACCCCGCTGTGGTTGGAGCCGCCGAGCCAAGCCGCCGAGGCCCACACGCACGGCGAAGCTTCGGACGCGATCGAGCCTGAGCCCGGCACGCCTGAGCCCAGCCTGAATCGCCCGCGCGCCTGCTACGTCTGCAAGGCGCCCTACGCGCAGGTTCATTTTTACTACGACTCCATGTGCGGGCGCTGCGGCGACTTCTGCTACGCCAAACGGCGCCAGACCGCCGATCTGCGCGGCCGAGTGGCGCTCGTCACCGGCGGGCGCTTGAAGATCGGCTACCAATGCGCGCTGACGCTGCTGCGCGCAGGGGCGCGGGTGATCGTGACCACGCGCTTTCCCCACGACGCCGCGCACCGCTTTGGCCTCGAGGCCGACTTTTCCGCGTTCGCGTCCCGGCTCCAGATCTACGGGCTGGACTTTCGCCACGCGCCCAGCGTCGAGGCGTTCTGTCTGCATCTGTGCGAGACCGAGCCGCAGCTGGACCTGTTGATCAACAACGCCTGCCAAACCATCCGCCGCCCCCCGGAGTTCTACGCGCACTTGATCGAAGCGGAGCGCATCGATCCTGCGTTGTTGCCCGCAGCCGAGCGCGCTGTGTTGGGGAGCGAGCCCCCGCTGTCGCGGCCTCCGCCGTCCCTCTCCCAATCCGGCCACCTCGATGACGCGAGCATCGTCCCCGAAGCGATCTTCCCCAAAGGACGCCTCGACGAAGACTTGCAGCAGGTCGACCTGCGAACGATGAACAGCTGGCGCCTGAAGCTCGCAGACGTCTCCACGCCCGAGCTGTTGGAGGTGCACCTCGTCAACGCGATCGCCCCGTTCATCCTGAACAGCAAGCTAAAGCCGCTGCTGTTGCGTGGAAACACCGGGGACCGCCACATCGTCAACGTCAGCGCGATGGAAGGCCAGTTTTATCGCGTGACCAAGAGCGACAAGCACCCGCACACCAACATGGCCAAGGCCGCGCTCAACATGATGACGCGCACCTCCGCGCCGGACTACCGCAAGGACGGCATCTTCATGAACGCCGTCGACACCGGCTGGGTCACCGACGAGGATCCCGCGATCCATGTGGAGCGCAAGGTCGCCGACGGCTTTCAGCCGCCGCTGGACATCATCGATGGAGCGGCGCGCATCCTCGATCCCTTCCTGACGGGCATCAACACCGGCGTGCAGGTCTGGGGGCAATTCATAAAAGACTACAAGCCTTCTCCTTGGTAATTGCACCCCGATCGGCTTCGACGCTGACATGCTGCGGCTTGCCGGCGGCACGCGGCGCGGACTACGCTGTTTCCGTGCCTCATCCCCATCCGCTCCCGGCTCCGCTCCCATGAGTCGCTGGATGGTGGTCGTGGTTCGACTCCCGCTCGGCGGAGGGGAGGCGCTGACCGCCGCTCTTGGACGCCCCTTCCGGCCCGAAGGGGACAAAGGGGTACCCGCGATCGTGCAGATCGCCAGCGACGTCCACGACAGTGAGCTCCTCGCCGCTGCGCTTCGCAACGCCGGCGCCGAAGTGGTCGTGATGGAAGAGGCCAGCGTGGGTCGTTCGCTGTGCGCGTCCCACACGGCGCAGATCACCGCGCACAACTGCAGCGCCTGCGGCACGGCGATCTGTCCGGGATGCCGGTTGGACGCCAAAGGGGAGCTGCTGTGCGGGTCCTGCTCGGGCGTGATCACCCGGCGCGCGCGCAACACCCGGCTGCGGCAGCTGGTCGTGGTGTTCGCGTTCGCGGTGTTCCTGTTTCAACTCTCTAAGTTCATGCTGCGCGAGCAGGAGCTGCTGGACCCGAGCGGCCCCATCGACGTCGCGATCTATCAGTTCGTGAGACCGGAAGCAGCCAAGTCCCCGCTCATCCGAAAGCTCAACTCGGCCGACCCCGACCAGAGCCTGCGCGCTATCGCGGCTTGGTACACCCAAGAGCACGCGCGCTACACCGGAGATGCCTCGCCCTACCTGCATCTCACGGTGAACGGGCCCTGGGTCGCCGACGTGCACCCGCCGCCGCTCGCCGACCCCGACGCTGCGTGGTGGCGCATCCTCTTGCAAGGGTGGCGCTACCCTCGCTACTTCCACGCCCTCGCGCGCGACCACGACCAAGATCCCGATGCCCACGGCGCGCGGGTGTACGTCATTTACGGCAATGAGCGAGGCGATCTCGCCGCAGACTCCCGCGGGTCTCGAAAGGGGAGAATCGCTGTCAGCTTCATCCCGGTCAACACCAGCAGTATCGCCTACGCCCAAGAGACCATCGCCCACGAGCTGACCCACATCCTCGGCGCGTCCGACCTGTACGACCCGGACACCTACCTCGCCCAGTACCCGCAAGGCTTCGTGCAGCCCTGGGCCCAACCGCCGTTTCCCCAACGCTACGCCGAGATCATGGCCGTCGATGTTCCCGACGGCCCCGCGACCGAGCACGAGATCACGTCCCTCCATCAAGCGCGCATCGGCTACCGCACCGCCGCCGACATCGGCTGGATCACCAAGGAGCAAGCCGATCTCTACTACACCCCCGAATCCGGCTCGGCCGACGCGATGCTCGGACCGCCGCCGCCTCCGGTGCCGGATCCGGTAGAACCGCCAGTCAGTCCAGAACTTCCCTTCAAGACCCCGCTCCCCTCACCGATACCCTCTCCATGACGCAAACACAGGGAGAGACGCTCGACGCCGCGGCGCTCACACGCGAGATCGTGCGTCGAAAACGCCCTCCTGCGATCCTCCGCGGACTGATGACCGCGCTCGAAGGGATCCGTCAGGCGCAAGGATTAGGGTGGTCGAGACCGTGGAACAAATACGGGATGACCGTATTTTCATCCCACGTGCTCGATCCGCAGGTGGACCGCGACGTGGTGGACGCGGCCCGCGTGCTGGTCGGCGAGGACGCGTTCGCGAAGGGCTTGCTGGACGATCCCGCGCTGATGATGTTCGCGTTCTACCACGACCGTGTGGTCGGAGATGTACAGTTTGAAGGCCTCACGTTGTCGTTCGGGCGACGCTTGCCCAAAGACCGCACGCGCCGCGACCGCGTGGACATCGTGCTCGAAGACCGCTGGGAGGACGGGAACGTCGACGGTCACGTGGATCTGGCGCGGGTCTACATCAACCCCTGGTCCGAGTGGAAGACGCGCGCGGTCGATCTCCGCGAGGTCGACGCAGCGCGCCTACAGCCGTTGTACAGCGACAGCATCGCGCACTTTCAGTCCTGGAAGTCGATCCCCGAACGCCAGTGGAGCCACTGGTCCACCGAGTACATCGACTACTTCGGTCCCCGAACCTCGATTCCGGCGGGCAGCACGCTCCGCTGAGGGGCTCCGCGGAGCCGCTCAGCTGAGCAGCGCGACACCGAACGGGACCCCGTCCACCTCGAGCAGGAATGACTCCCCCGCAGCGGCCTCGGGATGGGGACCCCGCCCGCCCACCGGACTCAGCGACCGCATCAATCCGGGCGCGTAGCACATCGAGGACGCGACAGAGCAGCTCCACGATCGGCGTCGTCGCGTGCACCTGACCCTTCTGGATGAGATCAATCAGCGTCTCGGCGCGGTGGGTGACGCGCTCGATGGAGGCGAAGTGCAGGTAGCCGGCGTTGCCTTTGACCGAGTGAAACAGGCGAAAGCTACGGGCGAGCAGCTCGGGAGGCGGAGGACCATCCGCACCTTCGAGCCCGATAAACATAGGCTCGACCTCATCTAAGGCCTCGCGACACTCCAAGACAAAGCAATCTACGATCCCGCGGGTCTCCTCGTCCATCGTAAATGCGCCTCGACGGGTTGTGATACGGGCGATGTCTCGATCTCTTGAGCGATATCTGCTGCGGCAGCAGTCATCGCGAACGCCGACCGAACCCGACGACCCAGCCTCTAACGCGCATGGGGGGCCTACGCCGACCGGTCGGCCTCTACACAATTGCGGCCACGCGCTTTGGCCCGGTACAGCGCGCGGTCTGCAGCGACCAACGCGCTGTCGACAGGCGCCACCGCGGAATTGTGACACGCTACGCCGATGCTGACCGTCACGCGCAGCGCGACGTCACTCAGCACGATGATGTCCTCTCCGGCGATCGCCCTGCGGAAGCGCTCTGCAGCGACGGTGCCCGCGCCGATGTCAGATGCTTGATCGGACAAGATGATCAGGAACTCCTCGCCACCCCAGCGACCGACGACGTCGCCGCCACGCGCGGCCACGCGCAAGCGACGCCCGATCTCCTTCAACACTTCGTCGCCTGCGGCGTGACCGTAGGCGTCGTTGATCGTCTTGAAGTGATCGACGTCGATCATCGCGAGGGCCAGTGTGCCGCGCGTACGGCGCACCCGCGCCACTTCGCGATCCAGCACATCCTGCAAGAAGCGACGATTGGGGAGGTTCGTGAGCAGATCGATCGACGCGAGCGCGGTGACCTCGGCGCGGAGCCGCTCCTCGCGCTCCAGCGCATCCCGCAGCATCTTGTTGGCAAGCTCCAACGCAGCGCTTTGGCGGACGGCCTCGCGGGCCTCCCAACGCGCGGCTCGGGCAGAAGCCCGCGCAGCCTCGGCTTGCTCGCGGGCGCCTGCCTGCTCCACCTCCCGACGGGTGCGCCGACCCAAAAGGTCACGCAGCGCCGCGATCGAACCCCGCAGATCCCCGACTTGCTCCAGCGCCTCGGCCTGACGACCGAGCGTGTCGAACGCGATGTTGTCGTACGACCACCTCGCCGCGATGCGCAGCGCGTTGCCGTAGTGACGCAGCGCGGCCTCCGGTCGCCCGGCATCGAGGTGAAACCCCCCGCGGAGGATAGAATTCCGGGCGATCTGATAGTGGTCCCCACGCTCTTCGAGGATCACCGCGCATTGATCCATCAGCGCGTCCCCGTCTTCCAACGCGCCCTCTTCAAAGCGGATGCACGCACGTCCGGCGATGAACCGAGGGCGACCGCCTTCCCAGCCACAAAGCTCCAGCAAGCGCTCGCCCTCATCGCACGCGGCGCGGGCCTCGTCGAAGCGGTGAAGTCGAGTGAGCGCACCCGCGATGTTCACCAGACAGGACGAAGCCTGCTGAGTAGCGCCCGCTTGTCGCGCAAGCACCAGCGCACGCTCAGTGTGCCCGAGGTAGAGCACCGGCTCGTCCTGCTCGCCGTACAAATAGCCAAGGTTCGCCAAAGCGATGGCTTGGCCCAAGAAATCCCCGAGCCGCTCGGCTGCCGCCGCTCCCCGGGTGAACACCGCCGCCGCCCCGCTGCGATCGCCGAGCATCGCCAGCGTGATGCCCTGCCAGCGGCTCAGATGCATCAGCAGCAACGCATCGTCCAGACCGTCAGCGACCTCCAGCACGCGATCAAACGTCAGCAACGCCGGGATCAACTGCCGATCGCGGTGCTGAGCAACGCCAAGCAGCAGGAGGTCTTCGCCTGCCCCCTGACTGCGCTCGGCCAGCGCCGTCAGCTCGGGAAGCGCCGAGGCAGGCTCGCGCAGCATGAGGATCGCATCGACACGGACGGCAAGTGTGAGCGCCCGTGACCGTACGCCGGACTCGCGCGCCACAGGAGCCACCAAACTCATCATCCACCCCCCCTATCCCGCAGCGCATCGGGATGAGGCTCAGCCCCCCATCATCGCGCTGCGCTCAGAGCGACGCCGAGCGGCTGAGAGCAGGGTCGGCGTAGAAAGCTGCCCTCCGGTCAACGAAAGCTCGCGCACGCACGCCACGATCTCGCCACCCGAGATCGGGATCGCGGCCAGCAGCATCAGATCGACGCCGCCGAGCGGCGGGTAGCCATCCAGCGCCACCATCCACAGCGCCATCCGCTCCTCCATCGCCGGCAGCGGGATGTGAATCCAAGCGTCCATACGCCGGGACAACGCAGGATCCAGCGCTTCGCTGCGGTTGGTGGTCAGCACCGCAACGCCGTTGAACGCCTCCAGCTGCTGCAACATCTGGGAGCTCTCGATCACGTGCGCGCCGCCGCTCGACGCCGCCGAACCTTCGCGGCGCCCCACCCACTCGTCGGCTTCATCCAACAAGAGCACCGCATTCCGACGCTGCGCCTCGGCGAACACCGCCGTCAATCGGCGCTCCAACTGCCCGTAGTAGCGACCACGCAGCTGTGCGCCTTGCAGCTGGTACAGCGGCCGTCCGAGACTCCCGGCGAGGCACCGCGCGGTCATCGACTTGCCGGTGCCTGGGGGACCATGCAGCAGGACCACCGCGCGTTTTCCAGCGCTGACTCCGCGTACAATCCCGTCCAGCGCCGAACGCACCGACGTCGACAGCACCAACGCGTCCAGCGTACTCGCACACGGCCTCCACAGCTCCTCATCGAGCAACGCCCGAGAGTCCGGATCCATAAACGGCGAGGACGAGCGTGCGTCCGTGCGCAGCTCGGGCATCGGCAGGTCCGGGTACAGCGCGTTGTGGATCGGCAGCGCCCGAGCATGGCGCCGCGCCTCGCTCTCCAGCGACTCCGTGCTGCCGTGCGCACCGGCCTCGGCGCTGCGAGCGAGCTGCTGGCACAGCGGCTCGAGATCGATCACTGGGTCGAGATCCAGCAGCGGATCGCCCTCAAACAACGCAGCATCCAGCACGATGTACACGAGGGCATCCCCCGCGACGGCGTCCAGACACAAGGCGCGCTGGCCGATGGGCAAGAACACGCCGGCCACCGCCGGGCCAATGGAGAGCAGGAGGTCCTCGCCGTTCGCCTCGGCCGTGCACCGCAGCACGGGGATCGGGTCATCCTCGCCGTCATGGGACCACGCCTGCAGCCCCCGCCCGCGCGCCGCGCTCACACCCCGCGCCAGCGCCAACGCGACGCCCGGCTGCGAGCACCGCAGCACGACCGGCGCTCCGGGGACCAGCAACGGCGCGAGCCGCTCGGCGGCCGCTTTGATCTGCGGCAGCTCGGCGAGGGCAGCGCGATCGACGAGCGCCGTGAGCGCCTGCGCTTGCACCGACCCGCCCAAGAGCCAGCCGGCGAGCGCCGCGGGCAACCCGAGGGAGCCGTCCTCGCCGCGGACCAGCAAGCCCCGCGCGAGCAGCGGCTCGATGCCGGTGACGAGGGTGATGGGCGCGCCCAATTGCGCCCCCAAGGCGCGGGACGCCGCACGCAGCGGGAAGGTGCGCTCGGTCTCCGGGTCGCACGCGTTGGCCAGCGCGCAGCCTACGGCGTAGCGAAGGAGCCAGCCAAGCAGCGGATCAGCGTGGTCGACGAGGCGAAATACGCGGCTTTGCCGAACGACGTCATGCGCCTCGGCGGCCTCCACCCCACGCAAACCCAACAGGCGCAGATCCTCACCGCCGGGGTCGGTAGCAAACAGCGCGGTCTGGGCCCCAGCGGCCTTCTTCCCCCCCCGCGCCGCCGGCGTCGGCGGACGGGTCAGCATCATCAGCGCTTCGTAGTAGCCAGTCAGTTTCGGGTCCATCGTCTGCTCCGTGCCCCAGCAAGCTATGATCCATGCTGGTCAGGAACCGACCAGCCCAAACGGAGAAAAGCATGACTGTACATGGGTTCACCCTCGATGGACCACGACGCGCTGCGGAGCTGCTGCTGCGCGTACAAGCCGCAGGTCCGCAGGGTCTGAAGGTCTACCCGCTCGCCGAGGAGTGGAAGGTCTCGTGGCAAACCGTGCGCCGGCTCGTCGCGGTCGCCGAGGCCGCCGCAGAGGCCATTCACGGCAGCGCCCCGTCGGCGCGCGCTGCGGTGCGCGGCACGCTGGAGCGCAGAGGGCGCGGGCCCGACACGCGGCTCGTCTGGCTGCCGGCCAGCGAGTCGGGGCCCCGCCGATCGCGCCAAACCGAGATGGTCGCCTTAGCGGCGTCGCTCGGGCCCTGGCAGGCGCTAGGCATCGACGACGTCGCGAGCGTACTGGAGCGCCAGCTTCGCGGGGCGCTCGCTGAGGTGCCCGCCGAGCGGGCCGCGTTGGTGCGGGACCTGTTAGCGCGGGGCTTCTACTACCAGCCGTGGATGCCGCGGCAGATGCGCGACAACGACTGCGTGAACGCCGTGCTGAGCGCGCTTTTTTACCGTTCGGCGATCACGATCGGCCAGTACCATTCGCCGCGCAGCGGGCCTCGCCCGGTGTCCCTCGACCCCTGGACGCTGGTTCAGGCGCTCGACGGGCTCTACCTGCTTGGGCCCGAGACCGGCTCGACCACGCCGGCGATGTGGGCGCTGCACCGCATGGAGGACGTCGTCTGGCAAAAAGACACCGCCGTCGTGCTGCCCCGCGACTACCGCCCCGCCGATCTCGTCGGCCACGGCTACGGGCCGTTCATCGGCGCGCCCGGCGAGGTGAGCATCCGCGTCCCCGCGTCGGAGGCGCCATGGGTGCTGGAGTCCCCGCTTCAGGGTCAGATCGGCGAGCCCGAAGCCCTGGACAACGGGGATTTTCGGGTCCGACTTGGGGTCGGACATCACCTCGGCATCGATCTGTGGGCGCGCGGCCTAGGGTTGACGGTGGAGCCAAAGTGACCCTAATGAGAAACAGGCCCCACCGCAGCCGCCCGCCTGATCGCCATCGGGGCATAGATTCGCGCCCAGCGTAAGGCGCTCGGGGTTAGCGTCGGAACCACGGCGGAGGCGGCCGGTATGTCGCGCGTCACGCTGCACCGGATCTCGCTGGACCCACCAGGCCCCGCGGACAGCATCTGCGGGATCGCCACGCTGACCCCGCTGGACATGGCGGCGAGCAAGCTGCTGGCCAACTCCGACCGTTCGGCAGATGATGGCAGGTTCAGCGGTTGGGCAGCCGGGAGCACCGGCTGGAGCGGTGCATGGAAGCACTCAAGATCACCACGCCCCGCGCCGTGGTGTGGGCAAGGATCAAGGCCTTGAAGATGCGGTAGCGACCCGCCGCCGCTTCACCTTCAATCCACCCACCCGCCGCAACCCAGCAAGCAGCAGCACGCCGAAGCCCCAAAGCCCCGCGGTCCCGGAGCCCCCGCTGGCACAGCCGCAGCCCTCGGTCGCGTCCTTGGCGTACAGCGTGCTCGAGTCAGACTCCCCCGCGCTGTCGTCGGGGCTATCTGCTGCGCTATCGGTCTCGCTGTCCCCGCCGGTGTCTTCCGGCCCGGTCGCCAGCGCCACGATCAACGGCACCGCGCTGATCGTCAGGTGCAGGCCGTTCGCGTCGTGCACGGGCAGATCCGCTATCTCACCGGCCGGATCGAGGCCCGACACCGTCCACGCCGCTTCGGCGCGCAGCGCGTCGACGACCACCGCGGTCGTCGTCCCGTCACTGGCCGCGACCGGCCGCCACGCCACGAGGTGCGACGCGTGCCCGTCGGCGTCGCCGAAGCGGTACACCCACGCGTCGTCGTCCTCGCGCAGCGCGTCCAAGAAGTAGCGGTCGCCGATCTGAGCGAGCATCGCTTGAAGCGCGACGTACGCCCGCTTGGGTGCGAAGCCCGTGGCTGCAGAGCCGGTCAGCCCCGAGCGGCAATACAGCGTGTCGCAGCCTTCGAGGTTGGCGTAGAAGAACCACGTGGCGCGCTCGAACCCGAGCCGCGACCACAAGCAGGCGCCGCGCACCGCGTAGATCGCTTGCGCCGCCTCGGTCACACACTCGCCGTCGTTGCAGGACTCGCCGGCGCCTTCGCTGTCCCAGCCCCATTCGGTGAGCCAGAGCGGCGTCCCCGGCAGGTTGGCGTCACGCCAACGCATGGCGTCGAGCAGGCTCCGGTAACTGGAGCCCGGATCTTCGGGGTAGGTCGCGATGCGCTCGCCGTCGGTACCGTTCATGTACGAGTAAGAATGCACGTTGATCGCGCCCAGTCGTGGTCCGACCTCGGAGGAGACCCGCGCGCCAAGGTAATCCCCGCCGCTCGCGGACTCGGAGCCGGGATCGGAGGCCTGAAGCGCGCCGGAGAGCACCAACACCGCAGGATCTCCGGCCGCAGCGCCGTCCACAAAGCCGCGAAGCACCTCGGCGTAGAACGTCGCCGGGTAATCCCAAGGTTCGTTGCCAGCTTCGATCGAGGTGAGCGTGCCGGTGCCGGTGGTCGGTCCAAAGTGCGCGGCCATCGCCTCCGCGTAGGTGTAGGCGGCGCGGTACGGGTCGTCCCAGGTGGCCATCGGCGCGGTCGCGTTCACAAACTGAATCGACGCGTCCACCCGCATGCCGGCGTCGGTCCAGGCACCGTACTCGCGGTCCCAGTCCAGCCAGTACTGCGCTTCGGTGCCCGAGGTCGTCATGTGCTCGTAATCCGGCACGTGGTCGGGATCGGTGACGTCCCAGCTCAGATTGTGGTAGTTCCGCGCGTGGCTGGCCACCTCGGCGTACAAGGTCGGGCCTGACCCGCTCGTCGCCGAGTCGGAGTACGCGCTCGTCCCCCAACCCCAGATGCCGTTCACTCCGAGCAGCTCGCGCATCGTCGTCCGGGAAGCCTGCGGCGCAGGCAGCGCCCCGTGCGGCCCGTCGGGCCCCCATGCGTCGACCTCCCAGACGTAGACCTTCTCGTAGTCCCCAGTGGAGACCTCGTGGGTGACCGAGAGATAGCGCGCCTCGACGCCGTCGAGCACGGTGTCCACCGACCCCAGCGCGTCGGGATCAAGGGACGCGAGCGCCGTCCAGCTCACACCGTCCTCCGAGCCGTAGAGCGTGGTGGACAGCGCGTGGCCGCCCGCCCAATGCCGCGTGCGCACCACACCGAGGGTGGTAGAAAGACCGAGATCCAGCACCGCCGACTGCGTGCACGGCCCGGCGTAGGCGCCGACCTCGGTGGCGCCGAACGAGGTCGTGGACTCGAGGACCACGGCGGTGACGACGTCGGCGGGGGCCGGATAGCGGATGAACGTGTACGCGTCGGTGGTCGCGTAGGAGCCGACAGCGATCAGGCCCGCGCTGGTCTCGGCATACACGGCGACCGCGCCGCCAAAGCCCCGAAACGCGATCTCGTCCAGCGCCTTGGGCGTGTCCAACGCGATGCGCAGCCGCGCGACCCCGGACACCAGCGCAACCGAGGCGCTGGTGTACATGCTCGCGTCGGTAGCACCCTCCGTCGCGCCGGTCCCGGTGACCGTGCAGCCGCCGGACGCGCACGCCCCGGCGATGGGGTTGAGGTCGGCGCGGGTCAGGAACCCCGTCGGAAAGCAGGAGTCCGACTGCCACGACGTCTGATCGTCGCCGTCGTTGACGGCAGCGGCCGAGCTCGCGCCGCCGGTGGTCGAGACCGTGGCGGCGTCGGTAAACGAGGGGATGACGCCGGCGTCGGCGTCCCAGGCATAGGCGAGCGAGAGAGCACACGGGATCAGGAGGAGCATGGGGGCTACTACCGCGAGGCGTACGGGCTGGCACGCAGCGGCAAAAGCGCTCTTGGCGTCGCTCTCACCGCGCATGTGATACCCTCACGTCGCCATTAGGAGCCCCCGTGTCCGTTGCTGTCCCCGCTGATGCAGAACCCACACTTTTCGGTCACCCACGCGGGTTGTTCCTGCTCTTTCTTGTGGAGATGTGGGAGCGATTTTCGTACTACGGCATGCGCGGGCTGCTGGTCCTCTACCTGACGACCCCGCTCGCCGGGATGGTAGACCTGCCGGACGGTCGCAGCGCCGGGTTCAACCCCGGTCGTGGCTGGAGCGACGGGGACGGCGCCGTGCTCTACGGCTGGTACACTGGACTCGCATACCTGTTGCCGCTTTTCGGCGGAATCATCGCCGACAAGCTCATCGGCACTCACCGCTCGATGGTGGTGGGCGGCATCCTGATCGCCGTCGGCCACATCGTGCTTGGGGTCTCTGGGCTCGGCGCGATGGCCGAGTCACCGCTCGGGCTCTCGGTGTTCATGGGCGGCTTGGCGATGATCGTGATTGGAACCGGGCACTTCAAGCCCTCGGTCTCGGTCATGGTCGGACAGCTCTACCCCGAGCACGATCCCCGGCGCGACGGCGCTTTCTCGATCTTCTACATGGGCATCAACGTCGGCGCGTTCATCTGCGCCTTCACGTGCGGCACCCTCGGGGAGCGCGTCGGCTGGCATTGGGGCTTCGGCTCCGCCGCGGTCGGCATGATCGCCGGACTGCTCTGCTACCTCTGGGGTCGCCCCCGCTACCTCTCCCACGTAGGCCTCGCGCGGGACGAGTCCTTGGCCGCGAAGGCGCCCTTGTTCCTCGTCGGTGGCACGGTGTTGTCGGTTGTCTTCGCCGTTTGCTACCACTACGGCGTGATGAGCTTCATCGGTAACTTGATGACCCCCACGGTCACCGCGATCGGCGGTGTTGCCACCTTGCTCCTCGCGATCTGGTTCGTAGTCGACCAACCCAAAGAAGAGCGCGGCCCGGTCACGTCCATCTTCCTGTTCATGCTTTTCAACGCCGTGTTCTGGATCGCGTTCGAGCAGGCCGGATCCTCGGTCAACCTGTTCACCGACCGCTATACCGACCGGCAGATCGGCAGCTTTGTGGTACCCACCACCTGGTTCCAGTCGATAAACTCCGCCTTCGTCATCGTGCTCTCCCCGGTGTTCGGGTGGTTGTGGACGCAGCTTGGCAAGCGGGGTTGGAACCCCTCCCAGCCCGCCAAGATCGGCATCGCGTTGATCCTCGTCGGCGCGGGCTACGTGCTCATGACGCTCGCGGGCGCGGTGACCGCCACCGAAGGCGCCAAAGCAAGCATGATGTTCGTGGTTGGCATGTACTTTGTGCACACCGTAGGCGAGCTGTTCATCTCGCCGACGGGCCTCTCCTACGTCACCAAGGTGGCGCCGGTCAAGTTCATGTCGCTGCTGATGGGCATCTGGTTCATCTCCAGCTTCATCGCCAACCTCGGCGGCGGCATCGTGGCGTCGAAGGTGGAAGCCATCGAGAAGGGCGAAATCGCCCTACCGTGGCACTTCGGCGGACAGGCAGACTTCTTCTTCCTGTTCGTAGTTTCGTCCATCGGCATCGGCGTGCTCGTCCTCCTCGCAACGCCCTTGCTCAAGCCGCTCTCGGCGGGCCGGGACGACTGAACGAGCGCGACGCGGGACAGGGCAGGCCGATGTGCGGTCGCCCGACCCGCGCCGTTGGGCGTCCGCCCCGACCACGCGGACACCCGCGACCACACCCGCCCGATCAGCCGCAGCAACCCTGCGGCGAGCGCCCAACGGGGGTTCTCAGGCCTCGCACGCGTAGCTGTAGTACGTGGCGTAGTCGGCGTCGCCGCTGGCGTCGTATTCGATCACCTGCTCGAGATCCCCGGCGGCGTCGTAGGTCGAGAGCTGGTACCAAGACAGCACGCCGGAGCGGTACACCTGCTCGTCGAGCACGTGCCCGTCGGCGTCGTAGCTGTAGGTGCGGCTGGGGAGCCACACACCGTCGTCCAGCGTGCTCTCGGTGAGCACGTGGCCATCGGCGTCGTAGGTCCAAGCGAGGGTGCCGTCGATCACGCCATCGTCGCCGTAGTCGGTCACGCGAGTGAGCATGTTCCCGGAGGCGTCGTAGGTGCAGGTCCAGACCGACGCCGCGCCGTCGGAGCCGTAGTCGTAGGCATAGGTGAGCAGGTTGCCAGCAGCGTCGTAGGTGTACGCGTAGTCGTAGTCGGCGTACGGCGTGCCCCACGAATCGTAGAACCCCTCGTAGTCCCACGCCTCAGAGAGCAGGTTCCCCGCGGCGTCGTAGCTGCGGGTGATCGTCAGCTCCACGGTGCCGTCAGCGCCGTAGTCGGCCTGCTCGGAGAGCAGGTTCCCCGCGCTGTCGTAGGCGTAGACCGTGTCGACGTCGGGGATGCCGTCGGTCTCGTCGCCGTACCCGTCATAGGACGCGGTCAGCACGTGCCCGTCGGCGTCGTAGGTGTAGGCCCACGCGTAGTCATAGCGGGCGCTGCCGTGTTCAACCACCTGGGTCAGCACGTTGCCGCCGGTGTCGTAGGTCCAGGTTTGAACGATGTCGACGATGCCGTCCGCCTCGAGGTCGCCAAGCTCCTCGACCACGTGATCCGCGGCGTCGTAGCCATACTCTACGCGCGTGGACGCCGTCAGCGATGCGTCGAGGTACTCTTTGAGCAGCAGGTTTCCGTGGTCGTCGACTTGGGAGCGATACCCACGGTTGATGGTGCCATTTGCGTAAATATCCTCGGCCTGTGTGATCACGCACAGCGCCTTGGAGCCGACGTAGCCCTCGCCGGTGTCCACGCTGTCCTCGGTGTCGGGGGCCGCGGTGTCCCCGCTGTCCTCGGTGTCGGGGGCCGCGGTGTCCCCGCTGTCCCGCGAGTCCCCCGAATCCGCGCTCCCGCCCGAAGTGTCCTCCGGACCGCTGTCCTCAGGAGAGACGGTCACGGGAGCGGGCGTTCGACACGCGAGCGCCCACGTCGCCGCCCAGAGCATCAAGACCCGCCGCCCAGCCGCGACCAGGCCACCCGGTTCCGGCCGCCCTGCTTGGCGATATAAAGCTGGCGATCCGCCTCTTCGATCAGCGTCTCGATCAGCTCGTCCACGTGCGCGGCGGAGGACGCGAGCGGCCCTTGGATGGTGCAGCCGCCGAACGACGCGGTGATGCGCACCGGCTGCGCGCCGCGGCGGATCTCCCGCGCGGCGACCATCTCGCGGATGCGCTCGGTGAGCCTCCGGCCTTCGGCCTCGGTCGTGCACGGCAGCACCAGCGCCATCTCCTCGCCGCCCACGCGCGCCTTCAGGTCTCCGCCGCGACAGCCTTCGCGCATCACCAGCGCCACCGCCTGCAGCACGGTGTCGCCGAACACGTGACCGTAGGTGTCATTGACGAGCTTGAAGTGGTCCAGATCCAGCAACACCAAGGAGAGCGCGCCGGGCTGCCCGACGAGGCCCTTCATCTCTTCGCGCAGGCACTGCATGTAGCGGCGCCGATTCGCGAGCCCGGTCAGCGGATCGTGGTAGGCGAGCTCGCTGAGATGCACGTTGTTCGCCTCGAGCTTGGCGGCGCGCTGCTGGGTGTCGTGCAGCACGGTCTCCAAGCGGGACATCGCGTTGTCGTACACGCCGTTCAGCTCGGCGATCGCTTGATCCGCGCTGGCTTGCAGCTGGCTCCACTCGGCCTGCTTGCGCACCGGCAAGCCGAGCGCCGCGGCGGCGTCCTCCGTGTCCTTAGAGATGCCCTCGACCACGGACTCGCAGGTCTCGGCGTCGATGTTGAGCGTCCGGCGCAGGATGTCCTGCACAATTACCAGGGATCCCCGCGGATCCGGCGAGGAGATCAGCGCCGCGAGCTCGTCGGCCCCGCGCCCTACCGCAGCGAGCCCCGCCATCTGCGAGGCGTTGGCCGGCGCCTCCTGATGGTGCATGCCGATGGCGCCCGCCAGCACCGGGGGGAGCCCCCAGCGCGTCGCGAGGGATTTGCCGGCTTCATCATGGGTCGTCCCGAAGAGCTCGAGTTCACGTGCACGCCGAGCGGTCGGCGACAGCGGCCGCAGACTCGACCACTGCGTGACCTGGTGCGGATGCGCCCGGAACAACGCCAAAAGGCCAAAATCCAGCAGCAGCCCGAGGGTGAACGCCTCATCGGGATCGGCTTTTCGGGTGAGCGTCGCGAGGCGCTTGGCGGCCGCGCCGCGGCGCAGACCCTCCTCCCAAAAATCCGCGAGGACGTCCGCCCCAAAGCCAGAGCTGCGCATCACCTCCCGCGCGGAGAACGTGATCGCGAGGTTGCGCACGTACCGCAGCCCCATCATCATCATCGCCCGCGAGGTCGTCGCGACCTGCGCCTGCGCGCCGTAGAACGGCGAGTTTGCGATGCGGATCAGCTCGGCCGCAAAAGCCTGATCGGTGCCCGCGACCTGCGCGAGCCGCTCCATACCGACGTTCGGGTCCGCCGCCATGTGAATGACCTGCAGCATCACCGCAGGAGGAGATGGAAGATCCCTCGGTTGCAGAGGGGCGATGGCATCGACGATCGGCATCAGGCTCCAGGCTCCAGGCTCCGGCGCCCGTACCTTATCCGATGAGCCGCAAAACCGAAGCAGGAGATTTCGCATCGCCGGGGATTCGAGCCGGGCATCCGACGGATGCAACGTGACGGTTGACATCCGACCCTACACTCACTAACGCAGGGGGATGAAGCTCACCTACTTCGACTTTCCTGGGCGCGCCGAGGCCATCCGCGACGCACTCCGGATCGGGGGAATCGCGTTCACCGACGCTCGAGTGAGCCACGCCGAGTTCCGCGCCCTTCGAGACGCCGGCGCGCTGCCGTTCGACTCGCTGCCGGTGCTTGAGCTCGCAGACGGCACGGTCATCGGCCAGAGCAACACCCTGCTTCGCTATGTCGGACGCCTCGCGGGGTTGATGCCCACAGCGCCCAGCGAGGCCCTGCGCGTGGAGGCCCTGCTCGACTCGGCGGAGGACTTCGGTGGCCGCGTCAGCAGCAGCATTCGTACCCCCGACGAGGCGCTCCGCGTTGCGCTGCGTGAAGAGCTGGTGCGCGTGTGGCTGCCCCAGTGGTGCCGCCTGTTGGAGCGCAGCCTCGCGGTCGACGGAAAAGGCTGGTTGGTGGGAGACACGCTGACCATCGCCGACTTGAAGCTCGTGCACTGGTTCGACAAGCTCACCAACGGCAGCCTCACCGGCATCCCCACCGATCTCCTGCACCCCTTTCCGGCGTTGGTCGCCTGGCGGGAGCAGACCCATCGGGAACGTGCCGCCCGCATCCGGCAGTGAACAGCCCGCTTGGACCGGGGGGCGCCGAAGTGCCCGATTGGCGTAGCGCTCGCCCGTACCGCAGCGAGGACCCCGCGGACCGCGCGATCCTCGACGCGATGGATCGCAAACTTGCCGGGTTGAACTATATTGACACGCCGATCTGGGTGTTCGACGCGGAGCGCTGCCAATGCCTGTGGGCGAACGTGACCGGTCTCCGGGTTTGGCGCGCGGATTCGGTAGCGGATCTGCAGCGGCGGGACATCGCGTCCACCCAGTCCGAAGCGGTCTATACGCTACTGAACGACTACCTCGACCGCGTGGACGCTGGCGAGGCCGTTGCCACCTGGGTCACGCTGAACCCGGCCGGCACCACCCGCCGGTTCTTGCAGTCCCACCACATCTTTGTGTTGGAAGACGGCCGTAAGGTGCTGCTGATCGAAGCCCAGCCCGAGCCGCCGGCGGAGGAGATGCTGGCGTTTGCGTCCAACTACAGCCTGACCATCGGTCTCTACGAGATGAACGGCCAGTTCGTAAGCGGAAACCCTGCGTTCCTGAAGATCGCGGCGCTGCACGATGTGTCCGACCTCAACACACTCATCCTCGACCCCCTTCGGGACTGGCCGACGCTGCTGCAAACCCAGAGCGTGCTGGTGTGGGAGACCGAGCTCGGCACGGAGCGAGGCCGCGGCTATTTCCGTTGCGAGCTGCGCCGCGTCATGACCCACACGCACGTGCCGCGCGCCATCCTGTCGGTGTTTGACCTCACCGAGGAGCGCCTCGCCGCCGCGGAGCGCGCGCACAACCAGGTCGTCGAGCGCTCGCTCGCCGAGAAGGAGACCCTGCTCAAGGAGATCCACCACCGCGTAAAGAACAACCTACAGATCGTATCCAGTCTGCTCACGCTGCAGGCCGACCAACAGTCCGACTCGGCCGCGCGCTCGGTGCTCTTGGAGAGCGCACATCGCGTGATCTCGATGGCGCTGATTCACGAGCAGATGTACGGCGTCACCAGCCTGGACCGAATTGACCTCGGCGCCTACGCGAGCCGCCTCGTCGACTACCTCCGCGCCGCGCTCGCGCCGTCTGCGCGGGTCAGGGTGGTCGCGACCGATGTCCGGGTCATCCTCGATCTCGCAGTCCCGCTGGGGCTGATCCTCAACGAGCTCGTCACCAACGCGTTCAAATATGGCACCCCCAAGCGGTCCGTCGACCGCGCAAATCCGCCCCCATCCGACGACGACTGGGACGTTCGTGTCACGGTCGGCGGGCAAGATGGCTCGATCGTCATCGAAGTCGAGGACCGCGGACCGGGGCTGCCCGAAGGCTTCAACCCCCGCAAATCGTCCAGCCTCGGGCTGCAGATCATCCAGTCGCTCGCGCGCCAGCTGCGCGGAACACTCACCGCGACGAGCCCGAAAGGCGCCGTTCTCCGGTTCACCTGCTCCAACGCCACACCACCGCCGAACGTCGCGTAGAACATTAGAATATCAGGCTTTATTCCCTACGCGTGAAGAGGCTTCATATCCCGTGGCCGCACACATCCACACGGGCTACACCAACCCATGGCCACTGTCCGTACCATCCCTCCGGGCCCCCCGTCTGGGCCCGCGCTGTCGGTCTACAGCACCACCTTCGGCGCAGGGGATCGTCAACAGAGCGTCCTCGTGGTGGAAGATGAAGCGCTGATCGCGCTCGACATCAGCCAGCGCCTGCGGAGGCTCGGCTACAAAGTCTGCGGTGAAGCGGACACCTTTGAAGATGCGCTCGCGCTGTTCCGGGAGACCGCTCCCGACTTGGTGCTGCTCGACATCTCCATCCGCGGCAGCATCGACGGCATCGAGACCGCCCGCGCGATCTGCCGCGAGCGCGACGTCCCCGTGGTGTTCCTCACCGCGTTTGCCGATGACAACACCCTGCGGCGCGCCGCCGAAGTCTCGCCCTACGGCTACCTGCTCAAGCCCTTCGATGAGCGCACGCTCGCGGTCACGCTGCGGGTCGCGCTGGAGCGCCACGCCGCGGACACCCGCGTACGCGTGCTCAGCGCCGCGATGGACTCGGCCACCGTCGGCATCTCCCTGCTCGACGCGCGCGATCGCGCCTCGCGCGTGGTGTTCTCCAACGCCGCGCTGATCGCGATGGCCGGAGGTCCCCACGAAAACGCGCTCCGGGCGCCGCTGACCTTCCTCTCCGATGATCCGCAGAGCCCGGTCGTGCAGCGCCTGCGGGAGGCGGTGGAGACCAAAACCCACGCCGAAGGCACGGTGCTTGGGCGGCGTCCTACGGGCGAGCCGCTGTGGCTGTCGGTCACGGTGTCCCCTGCCCCCGATCGCAGCGGGCAGGTCACCCACATGCTGGTGTTCCATCAGGACATCACCCGCGAGCGCACCGCGGAGTCCAGCCTCGCCGCCAGCCAGCGCCTCGAGCTCGCCGGCCGTCTTGGAGCAGGCGTCGCGCACGACCTGAACAACGTGTTCGGCGCGATCATGACCTTCACCGACCTCGCAGGGAACGGGCTCGATGACCCGATGCGCTGCGCCCTGTTGGGCGAGGTCCTGGCGGCGGCAGAGCGCGGCGCCGCGGCTACCCGCAAGTTCCTTGACTTCGCGCACCACACCGAAGACTCCACCGAAGCGGTCTCAGATCTCTCCCGCGTCATCGGCGACGCCCGTCCGATGTTGGTCCAGATGGTCGGTCCGCACGTGCGCATCTCGCTTCGGGTCACGCCCGAGCCGATGCTCGTCCCAGCGGACCCCACGGCCATCGAGCAGATCCTGCTCAACGTAGCGGCGCTCGCCAGCGACAAGATGCCCGACGGCGGCTCGATCTTCATCAGCACCACCTGCCCCGATACGCCGACTGCACGGTTTGAAGCTGGACAGTACGTCAAGATCGACTTCGTCTACTCCGCAACGAACGGGAGCATGGAGCGCAACCTGCGCCAGCTTGCGTTGGGCGCGTACACCGACAGCGACTCCATGTTCGTCACCTGCCGCATGCTCGTGGAGCGGACGGGCGGCACCCTCTCGAACCATGTGGACGCCGCCGGGATGGTGGTGTCCATCGACTTGCCGGTCACCAGCACGCTGATCACCCCCGAAGCCGGCCACATCACCGGCTCCGCGAGCGCCAACGCCGCCGGTGCTTGGTGCTTGCTCGTGGAAGACGAGCCGGCCTCCCGACGCGCCTACGCGCGGGCCCTCGAGGCGGTAGGCTTTCAGGTCGCGCAGGCGGCCAGCGCCGAGATGGCGTTCCGCGAGCTCGAAACCCGAGGGGCAGCCATTCGTCTGGTGATCTGCGACGTCGTGCTGCCGGGCCTGAGCGGAACCGCCGTGCTGGAGCGCGCAGCCCTGCTCGCTCCGGGCGCGGCCACGCTGGTCATCACCGGGTCGCGGAACCGAAACGGCCTGCCGCCCGAGACCACCGTGCTGTGGAAGCCCTTTGGCGCGGACACCTTAGCGCGGCGCGCGCTCGATGCGTTGCCGCAGGTCGAAACCCCGCTGGCGCCGTTGCTGTACGTGGAGCCGCTCGTGCAGAAGGCGATCGGCGCCATCCGCAACAGCACCGCAGAGGCCGCCGACCAGCCGAACGTGCTGGTGGTGGACGACGACAAAATGGCGCTCGCGGCGATCAGCGCGGTGCTCGAAACCCGGCGTATCCACGTCATCCGCGCCGAGTCAGGCGCCGAAGCGCTGGCGTTGGCAGCCCAGAATGACATCCAGCTTGCGTTGGTGGACGTCAACCTGCCGGACGGGGACGGCGTCGATCTGCTCGCGTCCCTGCGCGCGGGAGATGCGCTGCTCCCGACGATCATCATCACCGGGGATCGCTCGCTGGAGACGGCGCAGCGCTCGATCCGCGCGAAGGCAGGGGCGTACATCACCAAGCCCTTCGACCGCACGCAGCTGATCGAAGAGGTCGAACGCGCCCTCGCCGAGGGCCAACTGGCCCGCCTGCAGCGGAAGTTCCTCCTCTCCAAGGCAGGCTTGAGCGCGCAGTTCGTCGACTTCGCCACCACCGGAGCGGATCTAGATACCGCGATCGCAGGCTTGTACATGGCGTATCAGCCGATCGTCCGCGCCCATGATCGCTCAGTGTTCGCCTACGAAGCGCTGATGCGCACGCACAGCGAAGTCCTACGCGACCCCTCCCAGCTGCTCGCGGCGGCAGAAGCGCTCGGGCGCATCCCCGAGCTGGGTCGGGCCGTGCGAGACAGAGTAGCCACGACGCTGCTTCAGAACCCTCAGTGCACCGAGCCGATCTTCGTCAACTTGCACCCAAGCGAGCTGCAGAGTGATCTGGCCGCCGCCTCAGAGCCGCTGCTCCCGTTCGCTTCCCGGGTGGTGCTTGAGGTCACCGAGCGGGATCAGATCGGCTCCGAGGAGAGCCTGCACGACACCCTTCGCGCGCTCCGATCGGTCGGGTACCAGCTCGCGCTGGACGATCTCGGCGAAGGCTACGCCGGCCTGTCTTGGCTGATCAAGCTGCGCCCGGACATCGCCAAGCTCGACATGTCGCTCGTCCGGGACATCGATGGCTCCGCGCTCAAGCGCGAGCTGGTGTCGTCGCTCGTCGGCGTGGGCCGTCGCGCCCGCACCGTGATCGTCGCTGAGGGCGTAGAGACCGAGGCCGAAGCCCAGGTGCTGACCGATCTCGGCTGCGACCTGCTGCAAGGATACCACTTTGCCAGGCCGGGCCTCCCCTTTCCAAAGGTACAGCCGCTCATTCCTGCCGCACCAAAGGCATCGGGGACGCGGACGGTCATCCATTGATCCCCGCTACCGGTGCGGCGATTGGGTCTGCCGCATCGACGTTGCAGCCGCTGCTGTCCATCGCGAGCGCCACCACGCTCGTCGAGCTGGTCGGGCGATGCGCGCGGGTGCTCTCTACGTTCGACGGGTTGGATGCACACCTCTTAGTGCTGTGGCGCGCGGACGGGGCGACGCTGGATCTGGTCTATGCCCGCGGCCTGAGCGCCGCGAGTGAGCACGCGGCGGAAGCCGCAGCGCTCTCCGGCCTCGCAGGCGAGGTCGCTCGATCGGGACAGGCGGCGTGGGTTGACCACCCGGCCGCCGAGGGCGCCCGCCAGCGCGTCGAGCTGTGGCTCCCGGTGAAGGTCGAAGGCAAAACCTACGGTGCGTTTGGCGTCTTCGCCGCAGACGCAGCGGTGGTTTCGGCGCATCAAGACGCGCTGACCACGATCGCCGAGCTGATCGCGCTCGCGTGTGAGCGCATCGCAGGGGGGATCCCGGCTCGGTTCGCGCGCCCCGTCCTCGCGACCGACAGCCCGGCGGAAGCGGGGCCGAGCGTGAGCTACCTGCTGAGCACCGTCCCCGATGCCGTGGTCGGGATGGGGTTGGACGGACGCATCCTGTACTGGAACCGCGGTGCCGAGGCCCTCACCGGGTACTCCCAGCAGCAGGCGGTCGGCCAGCCCGTCACCATGATCATGCCGGAGCGCTTTCGCACTGCGCATCTGCGCGGCATGGCGCGCCACATTGAGACGGGGGAAGCCCGGGTCATCGGGCGCCCCGTCGAGCTGATGGTGGCGCACGTCGACGGCCACGAAGTGCCGGTCGAGCTCTCGCTCAGCCGCGTAGACGAAGGCCAGGGCGTGTACTTCATGGGCGTGCTGCGCGACATCCGCAGTCGCAAACACGCAGAGGCGCTGCTCGCCGAAGAAGCGCAGCGCATCCGCCGCTTCACCGAGGCGTTGCTGCAGATCGGCCGCCACGCAGCGCAGGATTTTGAACCGTTCAAGAAGGACTTGGCGCGGACCACCGCCGAAGCGCTGGGCGTAGACGCCGTCACGTTCTGCCGGATGACCGACGCCGGAATGGTGTGCCGGGACCGCTACGAGCCCAACCCGAACCTCCACTCCTCGGTGACGCTGCAGCCTCCCCAAGAGATGGTCGCGTACCTAAGCGCCCTGCGCCACGAAGATTCCGTCGTCGCGCCCGACGTAAAAACCCATCCCGCGACCAGCGTAATCTATGAGCAGCTGCTCGCCCCCAACGGCGTAGTCTCGATGCTCGACGCCCCGATGCGGGCGTTCGGCGACACCATCGGCCTGGTGTGCGTCGAGTCCAAGACCACGCGGGACTGGAGGCCAAGCGAGGTCTCCTTCGTGAAAGAGGTCGCCGCTGCGATGCTTCAGGCGGTGGAGCGCTCCGAGCGGCAGCGACTCGAAGCGCGCCACTCGGTGATCCTCGCGTCCATCGGCGATGCGGTGATCGCCTGCGACACCGAAGGTCGCATCACCCTGATGAACCCCATCGCCGAACAGCTCACCGGCTGGTCGACCGCCGATGCGATCGGCCGCCCGATCTCCGACGTGTTCCGCATCATCTCCTCGGAGACGCGCGAGCCCGCGCAGATCCCGGTGGAGTCGGTGCTCGCGACCGGCCTGATCCACGGGCTCGCCAATCACACGGTGCTGATCCGCCGCGACGGCAGCGAGACGGCGATCGCCGACAGCGCAGCGCCGATCGTCGAAGAAGGCGCGATCATCGGCGTCGTGCTCACGTTCCGGGACGTGACCGAAGAAGAGGCAGCGCGACGGGAGATCGAGAGGCAGAACCTTCGCTTTCGCTCGCTTGGCCAAGCGCTGCCCGACAAGCTGTTCTCCATGACCCTCGACGGGAAGGTGCGGCACTGGCTCGACAACAGCGACGCGACGCCCCTCAGGAGCACCGAAGCCTTGCCGGCCGCCACGGAGGACGCGCTGCGCAGAGCCGCCGAGACTTCCGTGCAAGAAGGCAAGGTACAAACCGTCGAGTATGCGGGAACAGGGGCGCACTCGCACGAATACTACGAGGCGCGCGTGGCCGCGATGGGCGCGGGCGAAGCGACCGTGCTGGTCCGCAACATCACCGAAAAGCGCGAGCAGGTGCACGCGCTGGAGCAGGAGCGCGCCCGGCTGAGCACGGTGCTCTCCAGCACCTCGGCGGTGATCTATGCAGCGCGTCTGCCCACATTCGAGATCGAGTACGCGAGCGACTCGGCGCTCGCCGTGCTCGGGTTCACCGCCGCAGAGTTCAGCGCGCCCGGGTTCTGGGAGCAAGGCCTGCACCCCGACGACCGCGACCGCGTGTTCGCAAACCTGCCGCAGCTTTTCGTTCACGGTCGCCACCAGCACGAGTACCGCCTTCGGCACCGGGACGGGCACTACCTGTGGCTCCGGGACGACGTACGCTTGGTCTACGACGCTTCCGGCGCGCCAGTCAGCGCTATCGGCGCTTCGTTCGACATCTCCTCACGCAAAAACGATGAAGCACGGCTGAATCGCCTCTTGGAGCTGAAGCGCCTCGTCCTCGCGGTGTCGCACACCTTCTTGGACGCCGACGGCGGAGATGGGGCGCAACGCGTGGAGCGCGCGCTGGCCGCCATCGGGGGAACGGTCAGCGCCCCACGGGTCTACCTGTACGCTGTGGATCGTGCTGCGGCGTCCAACCCCCATGAGTGGTGCGCCCCGGGCGTAGCGTCTCGCCGTTTGGAGCGGAAACACGTCCCACGCGCCTGGTTTGACGAGCACTTCGGCGGGATCACGACCAGCGACGCCCTGCAGATATCCGGGCGCTCCTCAGGTCCAGCCTCGGCGATGCTGAGCGCCGGAAGCGACGTCCAAACCATCGCGGTGCCGATGGTCCTCAACGGTGAACTCCAAGGGATGTTGTGCCTCGACGCCCCGGACACCGCCCCGTTGGAATTCGAAGAGTTCGCCTCGGTGCTACAGCTGATCGCCGGGGCGATCACCACCGGCTTGCGCCGCATCAGCGATGATGACGCCCTGCATCGTCTCAACGAGCGCATGTCGGTGCGCAGCGAGCGCCAACGCGCACTTTTGGCGCTGGCGAACGATCTGGCGCGCGCGACCAGCCGCGGCGCGTTGCTCGCTGAGCTTCGTCGCAGCTTGCGAGCGGTGCTCCGCCACGAACACGTCAGCTTCCTCGAGCTGGATCCAAGCAACGGACGGTACCGGCTGTGGGCGATTGAAGAGACGTCATCGCCGGAAGCCGAGCTCCGGAACAGCCTCGCGCCGTTGACCGCGCCGGGCTCTGGGCTCTCGGCCACCGAGCTGGTCGGCACCGCGATGGGCTACGCCCTCTCGACCAGCAAGCCTGTCACCACCCGCGAACATGAGCGCAGCGCGTTCTCCGACTGGGTCACCGCGCACCGACGCACTGGTGACAAGCACTACATCGTCATTCCGATGATCGGCGCGATCGGCACCTTCGGTACGTTGAACGTCTCCGGCGCCGACGACGCCGTACCGACGGTCGAGCAGATCGAATGGGCCGCGCAGTGCGCCGCGATCGCATCGGCGCACCTGTCCAAGCAAGCGGCGCAGGAGCAGCTACTCCTCGCCAACGCGCAGCTCGCAGAGCGAGTAGAGTCCCGCACCCGGGAGCTCGGCGCCAGCGACGACCGCTTCCAACGGCTGTTCCAATACGCACCCCAAGCGATGCTGATCACGAACGAAGCGGGCGTGGTCGTTCAATCCAACCGCACCGCCCAAGCCTTGTTCGGCTA
Source organism: uncultured Pseudomonadota bacterium (assembly GCA_903900265.1). GTDB lineage: Bacteria > Myxococcota_A > UBA796 > UBA796 > SXON01 > CAIUMM01. Next base: position 11,138 of record CAIUMM010000063.1, on the reverse strand, counting down.
CGATGATGCCGCGTTGATCGGCATGGTCTGCCGAACCTTACTGCCGGACTCGGATTGGTCCGCCGCACAAGCGGACGCCGGAGATGTGGGGACGATGCGCGGCGTTCGAAAGGATGGCCTTTCGTTTATCGCCGAGACCGGCCTCGTGAAATTGAACCTGAACGGCGAGCCTCACGTCCTCGTCGGACTGAGCGACGTCAGCGAGCGCGTGACCGCGCAAGCCACCGTCACCCAATCGCTCCGCGAGAAGGAGACCCTCCTCATGGAGATCCATCATCGCGTAAAGAACAACCTGCAGATCATCTCCAGCTTGCTGATGTTGCAGAGCCAGCAAATGCCGTCCGAGACCGCCAAAGCGATGCTCGAGGAGAGCGTGTTCCGCGTCCGATCGATGGCGTTGATCCATCAACAGCTCTACGGGGCCGAGTCGCTGGAGCGGGTGGATCTGGGGAGCTACGCGCGCTCGCTAGCCGAGTCGGTGCGCTCTACCTTCGCGCCCACAGCGCGGGTACATGTCTCGGCCACGCTCGCCGAGGTCACCGTCGACTTTGCGGTTCCGCTCGGCCTCATCCTCAATGAGCTGCTGACCAACGCCTTCAAGTACGGGGTTCGGCAGGCCCAAACCCTGCCGGTGGACGCAGCGGAGCCGCCCGCCGCTGCGGCACCCGAGTGGGACGTGCTGGTGGAGATCTGCTCCGCGGACGACGCGGTGCGCGTCGCGGTCACCGACCGTGGCCCCGGCTTGCCGCCTGGCTTTGACCCCGCCAACTCCAACACGCTCGGCCTCCAGCTGGTGCGTTCGCTCACCCGACAGCTTCGCGGAAAATTCTCGGTCGTCGGCCCGCGCTTCGAAGTGGTCAGCCCCTTGGCACGCGCAACATGAACGCTCCACTCCCCGTCCACGAAGCCGAGCGCCTCCGGGAGCTCAGCTCCTACGAGATCCTCGACACGCCGCCCGAGGTGGAGTTTGACGACATCGTGCGCCTCGCGAGCGCGCTCTGCAGCTGCCCCATCGCCGCGATCAGCCTCATCGACGCCGAGCGCCAATGGTTCAAAGCCCGCGTGGGGTTGACGCCCACCGAGACCTCCCGCGACGTCGCGTTCTGCGCCCACGCGATCCTCGACGTCTCGGTCATGCAGGTCAGCGACGCCACCGCAGACCCCCGCTTTCAGGACAACCCCTTGGTAACCGGGGAGCTCGGAATCCGCTTTTATGCGGGCTTCCCGCTCGTTGGCAGCGGTGGATTGCCGATCGGCACGCTCTGCGTGATCGACAAGACGCCCCGCCAGATTTCGGCTACGCAGTTGGAGTCGCTCCAAAGCTTGGGGCGCCTCGCCGTCACCCAGTTGGAGCTACGCCGCACGCTGATTCGCAACCGCGACGCCCAGCGGCAGATCGCGCAGAGCGAAGAAGCGTTGTCGATGGCAGTGGTCGCGGGGAGCATCGGACTCTGGAACTTGAACCTGATCTCCGAATCCCTGACCATGAGCGACTTGCTGGAGAAGATGCTCGAGCTCTCCCACGTTGCCGGGCCCCGTGCAGCGCGCGAGCTCTTCGATCGGGTCCACCCGGAGGACCGGGCCGCGCTCGAAGCGAGCATCCACGAGGCGATCGTTCAACGCTCGCAACTGGACATCGAGTTCCGCGTGGTGTTGGCCAATGGTCGGGTGCGCTGGCTCCAAAACACGGGCATCGCGGACTACGACACCGATGGGGACGCGATCCGCATGACCGGCACGGCGCGCGACATCACCGATCGCAAGCGCGTCGAGAGTGAAGTTCGCTTGCATCAGGAGCGCTTGGACCTCGCGGCCCAAGCCTCCAAAATCGGGGTGTGGGACTGGACCACCGACACGAGCGAGTGGTTTGTCTCGGGCACCTCCGCTGCCATCCTCGGCTGGCCACCGAGCGCAATCCCGACGCTCGCGGAGTGGAAGGCCCAGATCCATCCGGACGACGTAGCCGCGGTTGAAGCGCTGGTGAGCGCGAAGCTCGCCGATCCCCGATGCTCCCACTGGGCGTTGGAGCACCGAGCGATGCGCCTCGATGGAACGGTGTGTTGGCTGGGCGTAAACGCACGGGTGATGCGGAACGCTGACGGCGTAGCGACCCGCATGACCGGCACCCATCGGGACATCACTGAGGCCAAGCAGCGCGAGCTGATGATGGCCGAAGCGCGCACCAACGCCGATCAGGCCAACTCTGCCAAGTCGGCGTTTCTGGCGAACGTAAGCCACGAGATTCGCACCCCGATGCACGGCATCATCGGCATGGCCCACTTGCTCGCCGAGTCGACGCTGAACAGCGAGCAAAGGGACTACCTGAACGGCATTGAGGCCTCCGCCCAGAGCTTGTTGCACTTGGTGAACGACATGCTCGATGTCGCCAAGATCGAAGCGGGGAAAGTACGGCTCGACGTGCACGCGTTCGCGATGGCGGACCTGCTGCAGCTCGTGCACCAGCAGGTTCGCGCCGCCGCAGCCGAAAAGAAGCTCAACCTCGAGCTGGTCTTGGCACCGGAGCTCGACTTGACCTTCGACGGGGACATGACGCGGCTGAGGCAGGTGTTGTTGAACCTCGTTGGCAATGCCATCAAGTTCACCGACAGGGGCAGCGTGACGCTGCATGTTTCGCAGGATGGTGGAAGCGAAGAGCGGCCGATGCTCCGATTTGAGGTGACCGACACCGGCATCGGAATTCCCGAACATGCACGTGCGTCCTTGTTTCGGCCCTTTCAACAGGTGGACTCGTCCGGCACCCGGCGCTTTCAGGGCACCGGGCTCGGGCTGGCGATCTGCAAGAACCTCGTGCAGCTGATGGACGGCAGCATCGGCGTAGACGCCCATGCCCCCCAAGGGAGCACCTTCTGGGTGCTGATCCCGCTGCCGGTCTCGGAGAGCAAGCCCGTACGCGTTTCGATGTCGCAACCGCCCACGAGCCGGGCCAAGCCGATCTTCGTCGGTCGGAACGTGCTGGTGGTGGAGGACAACGAGATCAACCAGAAGATCGTCACGGCGCGCCTGAAGAAGATGGGGTTCCGGCTGAGAGTGGCGCGGAACGGCCAGGAAGCGTTGGACGCCGTCGAAGAGTTTCCGTTCGATCTCGTGCTGATGGACTGCCAGATGCCGGTCATGGACGGCTACGAAGCCACCGAGCACATTCGGAGCCACCCCGATCCCAGCATCGCCGCGCTGCCGATCATCGCGATGACCGCCAACGCGATGTACGGCGAGCGGGAGCGCTGCTTAGACGCGGGGATAAACGACCTGGTCACCAAGCCGTTCGACGACATCCAATTCCTCACCGCGCTGCAACGTTGGCTCCCGACCCAGACCACCGAAATCGCCACCCCGGCTGGCGCTGTGGCCGAGGTGTTCGACCGCGAGGCCTTCGCGCGCGTCACCGGCTCCGAGATCGGCGTCCACAACGCGCTCGCTTCCGAGCTGCTCGACCTGTTCATCTCCGGGACCCCCGCCGTGGTGGAGGCGATGAACGAGGGCCACCGAAGCCAGAACTGGCAGAGCATCCGCCGGGCGGTGCACACGCTGCGTTCGAACGCCGCCTACGTAGGCGGCATCAAGCTAGAGCCGCTGTGCAGCGCGCTGGAGAGCGCCGTCGTGCGCACCCCGGTAGAAACCCAAGACGTCACCCGGCTGGTCGAGGGCATCCAGGCCGCCCATGCCGAGCTGTTAGTCGCGCTTAGGACCGTTCAGTAGCCGAGTTCAACGCCGACTCTGCGGCGGCGCCTTCGGTCACGGCCCACACGTGCACCGGCTCGGCGATCCCCTTCAGCGGGTGACTTCCGGCATCTACGAGCGGTGCAGCGCCCAATCGGGACGCGACGGCATCGCTCATGACGATCGGGTAGCCCAAGGTGCGGCAAAGCCCCTCGAGGCGACTCGCGAGGTTGACGGCCGCGCCGATCACCGTGAAGTCCAGCCGGGTGGGCGACCCGATGTTCCCGTACGCGACGTGCCCAAGGTGCAGCGAGAGGCCGATGACCATCGGCGCCTTCCCGGCTGCCAGACGCTCCAGGTGCAGCGCTGACGCGCGCTCCAGCGCGCCGCACGCCGCACGAAAGGCGCGCGTCACCGCGTCGACGCGCGCAGCCTCGTCGCCCTCCACGCGAAAGACCGCGAGCACCGCATCGCCGATGAACTTCAGCACGTCCCCGCGCTCGGCCTCTACCGCGCCCACGACCGCGCCGAACGCGTCGTCCAAAAGCTCGATCAGCTCGGCCTGTTCGAGCTGCTGCGAAAGCTCGGTGAAGTTCCGCAAGTCGCAAAAACAGACCGCAGCCTCGACATCGACGATCTCCCCCCGCCGGATGTGACCATCCAGCACGCGCGAGGCGGCGTCCGAGCCGAGGTAGGTCTCCAGCAACGCGCGCGTCGAAGAGCGCTGCGCAAACGTGGTGAGCACGAGTCCTAACAAGGGCATCAACGCCAGCAGGCCGCGCACCTGCTCCTCGGCAAAGCCCCCCGGAGCGCGCGTCGCCCAGCTGCCCGGCGCCCGCTCCCATGACGTATCGGCCGGCGCGACCGCCGCAAGGTAGTCGGTGAAGCCCTCGGCCGCGAGCTCGTCGAGGATGGGGTACGGCCGCGGGGTTTCATCCGGGACGATGCGGTGCCGGATCACATCGGCGGCGCCGGTGTACAGCGGATAAATCGGGCTGCGCTTGTACAGGACAGCCGTCGCTGACGCGTAGGTGCGCTGGATCGAGCGCGAGCCGACCCCGGGCTCCCAGATGAACTGCGTGCTGCGCACCTCGGGGTGCAACATCGGCAGCGAGAAGCTGGCGCGGTCAATGGGGATGCCGTCCTGCTCGCGGAGCGCGCGGACTACCGCGTCGATGACGTCTGCCACCGGCGTGCGGCGGGCATCGGGAGCGAGCAGCACGGCGGCGGCCGCAGCGGGCATGTCGAGCAAGGTGGGTACAGACACGATTTCAGCGACTAACCGATCGCGTGCTCACCAATCGCCTCCCTGGAACTCGTAGACTGCGCAAACCGCCCACAGCCCACTACCCTCCCAACGCCGCCGCCAACCGCTGCATCGCCGCGCCCTCGTAGCGCACCGCCCGGTCTGCGACGGGAAGCAGGATTCGAACGCTTCGATAGGCCCGAGCGCCCACGCGCACGTCGTGGGGTTGGGACCAGGAACACGCCGTCGGTAATCGCCCCGGCGCCGTCCATGCCACACATGCTCAACAACGCCAGCAGCGCCCAGATCAGGGGATGCGCAAACAACGTGCGCAGCACAACGCCGCACTGCACCGCAACCTCGGTTGCCCGCGCGCCTTCCCACCCCGCAAGCGGGTCAGGTCACGCTACCGATCATCCCGGTCGATCACATCTCCCCCGCTGCCGACCGACACCGGCAGGCTGGAGCGCTGGATCACCGTATCAAAGCCGTCTCCCGCGTAGGCGTCCAGCGTGTCGATCGCGCCTTCGGTGAGGGTGAGCCTGAGCACGGCGCGCTCGGAGGTCTGCGACGTTCCCAGCAGCGCGCGGGGGCCGTCGCCGAGGCAAGCGGTGCCCACAAGTCGCAAGGCGCCGCGGCGGCCGGGGTAATAGGCGTGGTGGTGCCCGCTGATGAACGCGGTGACGTTGTGGGCGACGAGCAGATCTTCAAGATCGCTGTCAAAGAGCGCTTCGGTCTGACGGCCTTCGGTGAACGGGTAGAGCGGCACATGCCCGTACACGATTCGGGCGGCGGCGGGGGTGTCGAGCACATCCGCCAGCCAGGCCGATTGTGCGCTGTCGAGGGGCCCGACCAGCGTGTCGTCCAGCGAGACAAACAGCACGTTGTTCATGCGGAAGGCATAGCGGAACGGGTAGTGGGCGTCGTCTACAAAGTCGAGATCGGGCTTGCGATCGGCCCAAGTCGCTTCAAAGACGTCGCGCTCGCCCTCGTAGCCGGCGTAGCCCGAGGCGTCGTGGTTGCCGGGCGTGACCGCAAAAGGGATACGCGCGGCGGCGAGGCGATCGGACACCGCTTCGTGAAAACCGTCCCACATCGCCGCGTAGTCCAGCCCCGACTTTTGGCCGGCCACCATGTCTCCGGTCGAGAGCACCAGATCGGGAGGATCCGCGAGGATCGCCGATACCGCAGCGTCGACGTCGCTGCTGTAGGAGGTCGATCCGTAGGATCCGTTGAGGTCGGACACCACCGCGACGCGCAGCGACAAAACCCCGGAGTCGGCGCCAGAATCCACGTTGGAATCTACGTTGGAGTCGGGGGTGGAATCGCCCGAATGCGCCGCGTCGTTCCCGTGGGAGTCGCCACCGCCGGGGTTGGATCCCGATCCCGCCACGCGCACCTCCGGGCTCTCGCTTGGGACACAACCCACGCCGAGGCTCAAAAGCAGCGCCGTGATCCACGCGGTTGGTGCCCCACCGTTCCGCATCACACGCGCCGCAGGTGATCGGTCAGGCGCTGCAAGCCGGTGGTCAGCACCGCCTCAGACGTCGACACGCACACCCTCAAGTGCCCCTCCGCGCCAGGTCCGAACCAGCGCGCCGCGCCCGGCACCACCGCCACGCGCGCTTCGGTCAGCAGCGCCTCGCACAAGCGCTCGGAGTCCACACCCAAATCCGCTACGCGCGGGAAGATCACGTAGGTGCCTTCGGGCGCGCGAACCTGCACGCCCGGCACCGCTTGGAGCGCGCCCACCGCGAGGTCGCGCATCCGCGTCAGGTGGCTGAGAAAGCCGCCCGCCCAATCCCAACCTGACGTACACGCCGCGATCGCCGCGACCTGCGAGAGCGTGCTCACGCCGCTCATCGTGGTGCGCGCCAGCGAGACATCCAGCAGCTCCGCGAACGTCCGCTCGGTCGGCGCGATCACGAAGCCCACGCGCAGGCCGGCGAGGCCGAAGGTCTTGGAGAAGCCGTAGACCGTAAAACACCGGGCCGCGATCGCCGGGGACAAGGTAGGCAAGCTGGTAAACCGGTGCGGCGCGTAGACGATGTCGCTCCAGATCTCGTCGTTCAACACCCAGAGATCGTTCGCGACCGCGAAGTCGCCCAGCACTTGCAGCTCCTGCGGGGTGAGCACGCGCCCCACCGGGTTCATCGGGTTGCAGACGCCCAAAAGCCGGGTGCGCGGCGTGAGCAAGCCCGGCAGCGCGGCCAGATCGATGGCGCCGGTGCGGGCGTCGACCGGCAGCAAGCGCACCGTCCCGCCGGCGGCCTCTACCGCGGCTTTGAACAGAAAATCCACAGGGTCAAAGACGATCGCTTCGTCACCCGGCTGGATGGTCAAGCGCGCGACGTGCAACATGCCCGCGGCGGCGCTGTCCACCGCGAGCACTTGCTCGGGCGCGACGTTTAGCCCCTTGCGACGCCCAACCATCGCGGCACAGGCGCTACGAAAGTCAGGTAGACCCTCGGCGGGCCCGTAGGAGTACACGCCGCTGAGCGCAAAGTCAGCGATCGCCTGGCGAATCGGCGGCGCGACCGCAAAATCGGGATCGGCGGCGGTGAGCGGGATCACGTCGGGCGGCAACGTGGCCCAGCGGAGGTTGAACGCCCGCTTACGCAGCAGATCAAAAGGGACTTGGTCGTCGGCGAAGGGGCCAGGGGTCATGCAACGCTCATGGGATATTTCGAAAATTCCGGTTGACCAGCGGCGTAGCGGTCTCCTCGCCGGAGGCCCCGCGCTCCAGGAACGCGCGGCGCAGCTTCTGACCTGCCAGCTGCAGCGCGGTGACCTCGGGCAGGCGCTCATCCGAATAGCACTGGAACGCCGTGGGGATATCGTTCGGAAAAAGGTCCATCATGTCGCCCAGCGCCACCGCGTCGACCAACGCCGACGCCACGCCTTGGCTGGTGAACGGCAGCAACGGATGCCCGGAGTCGCCGACAAAAGCGAGGTTTCCCGTTGCAAGCGCGGGGAGCGGATCCATATCTGCGGTCCGCCAAACATAGCTCCTGCCAAAGTTGGTCCGCAGGATCAAATCCAACACAGGGAGCGACCAGTCGCCCACCAGCTCGCGGACCAACGCCGAGCGACCGGATGGGTCCAACCCGTCGAGGCGCACCGCCGAAGCGTCGACCTGGAGGAACCAGATCACCGAGCGCGCGTTGCAAGGAACAATCCCTACGGCTAACGCCCGTTTCACATCGACAAACTTGAGGAACTTGCCGTTCATCGACCGCACCAGATCAGGCGCCTCGATCGCGCACACCAGCTCGTGCACCATGTCCAACCCCAACTTCAGGTCGGGGTAGATCGCGTTTCGGACCACCGAGCGGTTGCCGTCTGCAGCGATGAACACATCGGCTTCGATCGAGCTGCCGTCTTGCAGCTGAGCGGAGGTCACCATGCCCCGTGCATCGCGCACCACCGAGGTGACCGCCTTTCCCCAAGACACCGCACCTACCGGCATTCCCCGCAGCAGCAAAGACGCGAACTTACCGTGTTCAAAGCCGGTAGCTTCGAGTCCTTCGGTGCGGATGACGCCGCCGCTCGGAGTCCGCAGCTCCAAGCTGTTCAGCGGATGCCCGAGCTCCGCCATCGCGTCCCAGATACCCAACCGCTGCGCCGCCTCAACGCCGTTGGGCAGCAAAAGAAAGCCTTTGCCACCGCGCTCTACCGGTTCGGAGCGCTCGTACAAGCGCACGTCCCATCCCGAGCGGATCAATCGCGCCGCGATCGCCATGCCGGCGACCCCGCCGCCCAGCACGGCCACCTTCTTTCCGCGCTTGGGCGGGATGGTCCAGGTCCCCGAGTTGCGGGGCGATACCGCAGGGGCCGCCTTTGGTTCCGGCCCCGTCAACTGCACCCGCAAGCGGCGACCAGACCTCACCAGATCGACCCAGGCCTCTACGTCGAGCGGTCGGCAGTACAGAAAGCCCTGCGCAAACTCGCAGCCCAGCGAGACCAGACTGTCGCGCTGATCTTGAGTCTCTACGCCTTCCGCGATCACCCGCGCCTCGAGGGAGCGCCCAAGCCCGACGACGCTCTCGATGATCGCGTGGGTGCGCTGGCTGGGCAACGCGGCGACGAGGCTGCGATCGATCTTCACATAGTCAAAATAGAGCCGTTGCAGATAGGACAACGACGAGTAGCCCGTGCCAAAGTCATCGAGCGCGATGGCGACCCCGTTCTCCCGGAGCTCGTTCAAGCGTGCGGCGGCCTCGTTGAAGCGATCGATGAACACCGATTCGGTCAGCTCGATGATCAGCTGACTGGGGTGGACGTCGTACTCGCGCAAGCCGCGCAGCACGTCCGCTCCCAAGGAGGCCAGCGAGGCGTCCCGCGCGGACACGTTGATCGCGAGTGGGATCGGCTCGGCGCACTCGTCCCGCATCCGGACCAACAACTTCAACGCCTCTTGAAGCACGAAGCGGTCGAGCAGCTTGATGGAGTCCGACTGCTCCGCGACCGGCACGAACTCGTCCGGGGACACCTCGCCTAACTCGGGCGAAACCCACCGCACCAGACACTCGCCGTGGGTCACCCCCCCGGTGGAGAGGTTCAAGATCGGCTGCACGACGATGTGAATCTCATTGCGCGTCAGCGCTGTGGTGAGCAACCGGCCGATCAGCTCGCCGCGTGCGTGACGAACGTCGGTGTCCTCTTGATAGCGGACGACTCGGTTCTTGCCGCCCCGCTTGGACTCCAGCATCGCCAGATCGGCGCGCCGGGAGAGCTCAGCCATCGACACCGGCGCGTAGGCCGCGCTGCCCACGCTCGCGGTGACGCTGAAGCGCGAATCGTTGACGACGTAGACCTCGGCCAAGGCCGCGCAGAGGATGTCCGGCAGGTCTTCGTGGGATGCATCGGCGTAGACCAGAAACTCGTCGCCGCCCATGCGCCCAGCGACCGCGCCCGGCGGGAGACACGCGGTGATGCGATCGGCTGCGCCTTTGATCACGCGATCACCGAAGTGATGCCCCATGCGATCGTTGACGCTCTTGATGCCGTCCAGATCAAGGTAGACCGCGATGCACGGCCGGCCCTCGCCGAAGCGGTTTTCGGCTTCGAGGAAGATGCCATGCCGGTTGAGCAGGCGCGTCATGGGGTCGGTGTGAGCGAGCAGCAGCAGGTCCATGCGCTCACGGGACGTGAGCCGGTGGGCCTCAAAAACCTCGATCAGCAGCGCAAGCGTCGGCATCACCCCCTGGACGCGCTGCACATCCTCGTCGGACCAGCCCCCCGCTCGGTCCGTCCAGATCGTACAGACGTGGACGTCCTCCCGCGCCGACGAGAGCGGGAAAGCGACGTAGTCGGTTGCGCCCTGCTGTAGGAACTCCTTCAAAACCGGAAAGCGCGTCACGCCCTCGCCCTCTCCGAGGCGCAAGCGCAGCGTCTGACGCGTGGTCATCACCTCCTGCAGCGCGCTGGCCTTGTGCTCAGGCGTCTCCAGAAAACCCCAGGGTCGATCGGTGCGGGTGACATCCCCTCCCCCTCGTGACCACACAAAGCCCACGCCCGCCAACGAAGGGTGCAGCGAGAGCACCGCGAGGCTGACGCGACGCGGCTCCATCCCCAGCGCCTGCAACGCCTCCACCAGCATCCCGACCGCGACCGCCACATCAAACCGGTGCAGAGCGGCTTCGGTCAGCCGATCCCGAAGCGCGGCCAAAATCGCCGTGGGCTCACCGCTCAGAGCGGTCGGAGTCGTCGACGGGGACGACGTCGGCGATGGATCAATGGGCGACACCGCCGGGCTCCTTGCTTCCGTGAGGCGCAGTATACCGCGCCGCAGGCTACAGGCGCGCCCCCGATGCAGGGGCAGCGCAGAATGCTACAGGACGACCCGCGCGCTCCCCGAGCCGCGCCCTACCCCGCGTTCAGCGCAACCGGCGGAGCGCTCCGCGTCACGGGCGGGGCGACCCTGCACTGATTGCGACCTGCGCGCTTGGCTTCGAGCATAGCCAGATCGGCGCGGAGCTGGGCATCTACGATGTCGGGAGCGTCGGGATCGACCGACGCGACGCCGATGCTGACCGTCACGCTCGCCCCTTCGAGCACGTTCGGACGCGCAGACTGCACCGCGCTCCGGATCCGGTGTGCGACCTGCTCGGCGATGTGCGGCGGCGCATCCGGCAGCAGGATCGCAAACTCCTCCCCTCCCCAACGGGTGAACAGGTCCCCCTCGCGAAGCACCTGCCGGCAGATGGCGACC
>CAIUMM010000062.1 GCA_903900265.1 uncultured Pseudomonadota bacterium | reverse complement strand
GATGCGCCAGGTCGACGCGAACGCGGTCAATATGGGCGGCGTCGCGATGGACCAGCTGGGCGCGAGCAACGTCAAGGGCGCGATCGGTGCGACCGGGAGCACGTTGTCCGCGAGCCAATTGGGCGCACACGGGCTCAACTCGCGAGACATGGGCGCCAAAGACGCATCCGCCTCGGACGTGACCGTCGCGATGGCGGACGGCTCCACGCGCGTCGGCCTGCGCAGCGGCGAGGCCTCGGGCATCCGCGCTGGAGGCGCAGCGATCGCGAGCGCACAGGTCACCGGCGGCACTGGAATCGTGACCCCAGAGAGCACCCAGATCGGCGCGAAGACCGCGCACGCGCGCGGCATCGAAGCGGGCCCGGCCTCCATCGCCGAAGTGTCGGCGACTGACCTTGGGGCTCGCTTTTCGGACGCCCGGACCACCGTCGACCTCGGTTCAGCGGACGCGAAGTCGCTGCGCACCCCGGATGTCGCGATCGCGACGCTCGGGGTCAAGGGCGCCCGCGGCACGCTGAGCGACGGCGCTTCCCAGCTCGGAGCCCGTTCTGCGCACGCGACCGGCGTTGACGTCGGCGCCGCCCACGCTCGCGACGTCAGTGGATCGGACCTTACGCTCGGGCTGAGCGGGACCGGTACGACCACCTTCGGGGCGTCCAAGGCCGACGCCAAGGGGCTACGTGCCGGGGGCGCTTCGGCAGACAGCGTCGGAGTGACCGGCGCTGCAGGCAAGGTCGGGCCTGCAGGTTCGAGCGTCGCGGTGAAGACCGCCAACGCCGCGGGCGTGCGCGTCGGGGACGACACTTCGGTGCGAAAGCTCGCCGCCACGGGCGCGACGCTGCGCAGCGGAAGCTCCGGTACCGACGTCACCGCCAACACCGTGCGCGCCGACGGCGTCGCTTCGGGCGGGATGACCGTCGCCGCCGCGCAGGCTTCGGACGCGAAGGTGCACAATGGCTCGGGGACGACGACGGCGGCCGCAGCCTCCGTGGGGTTGACCGGCGTACACCTTCCGCAGCTGGACGCTCGCGCCATCAACGCCACCGGGGTTCGAGGCGAGGTCGCGGCAAAGACGCCCGGGGTCAGCGTCGCGGCGCAGAGCCTGACCGGAGCCGGGGTGTCGTCTACCGCCGGCGGGGTGAACGTGCACGCCGACTCGCTGAGCACCGGCGCGGTCAACGTGCGCACAGCTCAGCCTGAAAAGGCACCTGCTGCGTCACAAAAGCCGCTGGCTCAGCAAGCCGCCGCGCTGGTAGGGGACGCATCCCTCCACGCGCACGCCCCGTTGAACGCGCAGACCATGGGCAGCGGCCTCTCCAAGGTCACCGTCAAGCCGGGCACCACCGCCTATGTAGAAGTGAAGGTTTCCGGCGGCAAGATCGTCCCTGCTGCTACCAGCGCGCGGTTCTCGAAGCCGCTGGACACCTGGGGTTGGACCGACGTCCCGGGCGTGTACCTCGACGACAAAGGCAAGCTCTACGCCGAAGTCTCCGGCATGCTCGATCAGGACCTCACCCGCTCGGTCACCGACGCGCTGGGAACCAAAGGCGCTTCGATCCCCATGTCGGTCAACGCGTTGGCCGCTGGGGTCACCGCCAAACAAAAAACCGGGAGCGGCGGCTCGGGTTCATCTGGGCCTTCGTTGGTCGACACCGACGCGCTCTCCGTCGACGGCACCGTCGGACTGCGCGCGGGTACGATCCAGACCGACGGCGTCTCTGCCACCTTAGGAAGCGCGCCTGGGGCCAATGTGGCCGAGGTGCACAGCGACGGCGGGCGAGCGATGAGCGTGAACTTCACGCGCCTCGTGGTCGACGCGCTCGGCATCGACGCCGGTGGCGTTCAGGTGAACGTCAAGAACCTCAAAGCGGGCAACGCCGGGGCGAGCACCGACGCGCCCAAGACCAAGTAGGCGCTACTCGGGGTGAAAGCGGAACCGGATGACAAAGCGCCCGGCCACCGCGGTGCGCCCGTCCATCAGCGGCGCGAAGCGCCAGCGCATCGCCGCATCTTCGGCGGTGACCGCGAAGGCCTCCGGGCATCCGGACACCTTCGCTGCGGACGGCCGCCCGTGGGTGTCGACGTCCAAGCGCACCGTGCAGATCGCCTCGCCGAGGTGCTGCATCAGCGCACTTTCGGGATACCGCGGCGCGTATTGGTACCGAACGCGCATCTCGGAGAACGCCACCTCGCGGATTCCGCGGCTCAGGCCATCGCCGGGATCGGTCCCCTCGCCGTCGCGCGGGCCGTCGCCGATGCCGGTGCCCGGACCGGTTCCAATGCCGGAGCCAGCGCCGCCGCCCGTTTCGGACGACAAGGTCGGGGAGACCGCGAGCGTTGTGGTCACCGTGGGGAGCGCGGGGACCTCCGAGGGGGTGGCGGGCTGCACGAGCGGGGTAGGGACGGCCGGCAGCTTGACGGCTTGCCTACCGGCTTGTTTGGCGGCTGGCGCGCTGGCGTGGCCGGACGCCGCGCGCGGTACGGTCAGCTCGACGTAGGTCAACGCCGCTTCCGGCGTAGCGACCGGCGCGGCTTCGGCGCGCATGGAGAACAAGATCAGCGCGACCGACGCGTTCAACGTCAGCGAGAGGATCAACGCCGTCGCGGAGCGGCGGCGTTCGGAGCGGTCATCGGGGCGGGCGGCGGTGAACATGGGTGGACTCCTGCGGGGTTGAGTCCATTTGACCGCAGAAATCAGCGCGCTGTGTCACTCCGATGTCGTCGCCGCGTCACCCGCAGGTCAACCGGGCAGCTTTTGCAAGAGCGCGTCGGCCTCATCCCGATCGAGCTGGAGCACCTGACGGGCGATGGTGAAGGAGAAGCCCGCGCGGCCCATCGAAGCGAGGATCTTCTGCTCCGCGGCGCGCTCGGCGTCCCGCGCCGCGCGTAGCGCGTTCCGATCGGGCGATACGGGAGCGTCGTCGCCTGCGTTCGGGTCGTGCTTCTCGTCGCGCGAGAACGGTCCGATGCGCTTGCGGCGCGCCCACACGCAGGCCGCGACCAGATCGGTGGGCACATCCTCCGCGTCGCTCGCTGGGCCCCGCATCTCGTCGGCCACCGCGACCATCGCCGCCGTCGCGTCGGGCACGCCTTTTTCCCGCAGCCGTTGCTTCACGACCGCGGACGCAACCCCGCGACGCGTCAGCGAGCGCGCCTTCATCTCCGCCCACGCAGCGTCGTTGAGCGTGCCGAGCGCGACGTGGCGATCGAGCACCGCTTCGATGATCTCGGCGATGTCTTCTGCGGCCGGCCGGCCTTTCAGCTTGGCGCGGCGGATGCGACCCAACAGCATCTGCTTCAAGTGGGCGCGGGTGCTGGAGTAGCGCGCAAGGTGCTCAGCCGCCGCCCCTTCCACCCACGCGGCGTCGATGGGGAGCGCCGGGCGCGCGGGGCGCGCGGGGCGGTCACTGCGTGGCTCGCCTCCCCTCCGTGTGTTTCGTGTTTTCATGGAATGAACTACCCTACCGCCTGCGTCGTCGCTACATCCTGCGGCGGGGATTCCCGAAGGCAAGCGTCAAAAGTTGATGACGCTCGAGTCATCCCCGCGCGGATGGTACGGCACGTCCACCGCGCTGCCGGCGGGGCCGTAGAGCTCTACATACGTTGCATAGTAGCCGGTGACTTTTTTGACGTAGTCTCTGGACTCCGGGTATGGGATCTGCTCGACGAAGTCATCGGTGCGGATGCTGTCTCCCCAAGGGCGTAGCCACGACGAGACGTTGTGCGGCCCGCCGTTGTAGCTGGCGACCGCAAGGGGAAACACCCCATCAAAGCGGTTCAACAGCCGCGAGAGGTACCACACCCCGTAGCGCACGTTCGTGGAAGGATCTTCGAGGATCTCCGGGGAGTAATGTGGGTCTCCCATCAACGCCGCGACGCGAGCGCCGGTGCGTGGCATCACCTGCATCAGCCCGATCGCGCCGACTGGCGAGAGCGCCCACTGGCGGTACACGCTCTCCTGGCGCATCAAGCCCAGCACCAGCAGCGGATCGACGTCATAGGCCTGGCCATGTCGGTACAGCGCGTCGGCCTGTGCGGTCGGGAACGCACGTGCGATGGCGGTCTTTCGCTCTGCAGGCGTCGATGCGAGCTTGCTCGCGCCCCACGAAAACCGGGCTGCGTGGTAGTCGTCGCGCACGAAGTAGGCGATCTGACGCCAGTCATCGACGGCGAGACCGAGGGACGCGTAGAGCGCACCGCCGTCGGTGCGCGCCTCGAGGTCGTCGTAGATGTGGGAGACGATGGGCGCTGCGTCATCAAAATTCCCAGCGCGCGCGAGGTCGGCCGCCGCCGCCGCCCAGGGAAACTCTGCGGCGTGGTCTGCTCCAAGCTTGGCGAGGAGGCGGTCGCCTTCGGCGGGATCAAACAAAAAGCCAGGTTGGTAGCTGTCTGGGCGATGAGCGTCGGGGACATCGGCGGCGACTGCGGGAAAGGCCGGCGCGGTCGACGGGAGGGCGGGCGCTTCGGATGTTCCGTTCCAACGCGCTTGGGACCAGTCGATTCGAGGAACAACGCCCAAAGTTCCCGTGAATGCCGCCGGTTTCTGCACGATCGGCAGCACACACGCCACCGCGCCGGTGCCCGCGTCCTTGAACACGGGCGCAGGCGTAGCCTTTGCCCCCGGCCAGCGTCCCGAGCGATGGGTCCACTTGGATGCGGCAGGAGCCGTCGGGAGCGGATCCGGCAGGGTGTCGAAGCCTTGGTTCAGCAGCACCGCATACCAGGATTCGGGCTCGTCTTTCAGGATGCGCGCCCGTTCGACCGCGGCTTCGTCGTGCCGTTCCAGCGCGTGTAGCGTGCGGATGCGGTAGTACCGCGCGGCTGTCGCTTCCGGAGCACCGGAGGCGATCACCGCGTCGAGGCGCGTTAGGGCGTCCGGGAATTGTGCAGCGCGGAACGTGGCATACGCTGCCAACCACCTCGCCTCCCGACCGGTGGCGCCGCCTGATTTTCCGATCGCCGTCCAGGCGTCCCGCGCCTCCGGGTAGCGCCCCGAGAGCAAGAGCGCGCGCGCCAGCGCCTCTCGCTGCCCGCGGAAATAGGACGTGGTCCCATGCTCGCGGATGCCAAGCTCCAGCTGCTTTGCCGCTTCGGCCCACATGCCTCCGCGAGAGAGCGCCTTGTAGCGGTCCCATGCGGTGCGGGCGTCGGGCTTCGCGGCGTAGTCGGCGGCGAGGCGTGCCGCGAGCACGTCGTATTGCTTGGTTCCCCACGCGAAGTTGTCTTGCTGGCTGTCGATCCACGCCGCGAGGGAGGGATTGGCCTGCGCTTCGGCCTCTAGCTTTTGGTACCCCGCCCACGCCGCGTCTTCGAAGCCGCAGCGCTTCTGCTCCAACGCCTCCCGGCATCGAAACTCGGGGGTGGTCGGCAAGGTCGCCGCGAATCCCCGCGCCGCGAGCTCATCGAGGCGGGCCCGCGCAGAGGCGCCGGTGGAGTGATAAAGGTGGTTGACCGCGAGCTCTTGCAGCCGCGGGATCGAGCTCGCAGGATCGGTCTGCGAAACCGCGAGGGTCATCTTAAGGTTGAGCGTCTCTTCGCGCGGGCTCTCAGGATGCGCCGTCAGGTATTCGCGGTACGAAGCCACCGCGGCGCCGCTCTTTCCGTTCGCCGCGTACGCATCGCCCATCAGCACGAGGCAGGCATCGGCGTGCGGGCCAGTGGGCCACGCTTTTCGATAGGCGGCGCAGGTGCTCGCCGCGGCGGAGTCCCGCCCTCGCCCGTGATCGGCGCGGGCCTGGTACCACGCGGCCCAGGGCGCCACCGCCGAGTCTGCGGCGCGGGCCTTTCCGAACGCGGCGCTCGCGATGTTGTCGTCCCCGAGATCAAGCCGAACCTCGCCTAACGCGAGCCAAACTGCGGCGCGGGTGCGACCGGACAAGGACTTCTGCGCCAACACCTGCTCGTACAGCCACGCAGCGCGCTTCCGATCGCCTTGGGTGCGCGCATCGATCGCCGCACGCAGCGGATCGGCCGGAACGGGCGCCACGCGACCCGGCGGCACGTCGGGAACCCCCGGCAGGGTGGTGCCCGCCGCCTCCGTCCCCGCATCGCTCGCGAACAGCGGCTCGACGCCGAACACGAGCAGCCACGCGGCCGCCCACCTGAACCGGGGATGCGCCATCGCTACTTGAGCTCCGACTCCGAAACCGGACCGATGGTCCCGTGCTCGGGCGTCCACAACCAGTACTTCATGCCCGGCAGGCCCTCTTGTACCCAATGGCGCGAGCCATCGGCGCGCTCTACCGGATCACCGACGCTGAACCGACCACCGGTCGGCGGCGCGGGACTAACGACCGGCTCGTCGTGCTCAATCCACTCCGCCCAGCCACCTTTCAGCCTACGCGCCGCGGTCCATCCTTGCGCGCGTAGCCACGCTGCGAGCTCCACGCTCTCGTCGGAGCCCAGCTGGTCGTAGACCACCACCCGCAGGCTCTTGTCCGCGGGGAGTAGGTCGGTGCGGGCTTTCAAACCCAGACCCGGGACGCAGATCGCGCCGGGGAGCATGCCGCCCGCGCACTCCGCAGGCGGCCGGTGATCGATGATCACCGGCGCTGACCCGCTGTGTACTGCGGCGCTCAGCACGGTGCGACCGACGTCTTCCTTGTGATTGGGGCCCGGCGTATCGCCGGAGCCGGCCACGACCTTGGGGATCACCGAACGGTCGATGCTGACCGGCGCGCGGTCGAGCTTGACGTTGGGGACCGCGTGGGGCTCTTGGTCCTTCTCCATCTTGAACAGCTTGATGGCCGCACTCCGCAGCCCGGACTTCAATCGATCGCGAATCATGGTCTACTCAGTTCTATCTAAAGTACCGCGCGGGAGGCGGTCGCGCCGGCTAAGCAGCAACAACACGACGGAGAAGTTGATGGACACCCCTGAACCTGCGGCCGAGCACGCCCCTGCTGCGGACCACGCACCGGCGGATTTGGGCAGCGCGGTGGAGGTGCTCCCGCTCCCCAGTCCATCGATGCGGGAGTCTCGCATCGCGGTCGGCCTTGATTTGTACCGCTCGGCCAACCGACGCTTGGTGTTCGGCCCGCTCTGCGGGGTGGGCGCGGGGGCCATCGGGCTGGGCGCGATGGCGGTGTGGAACCCCGACTTTCGCTTCCTCGCGGTAGGCGCGGCGGTCCCCGCGGAGGGTTTGGCGACCAGCAGCCTGCTGTTGCTCGCTTCGGGCGTACAGATGCAGCGGCGGTCGCAGATGGCGTTTGGCGCTGAGCCTGAAGCCAACCCGTGGTTCACCGCCGGCCTTGCGATAGGCGGAGGCGCGCTGTTGGCGGGGCTGGCCACGCCGGTCGCGTTGTCGACCGAGGATAGGCCGTTGATCTACGGCACGACGGGGACGGCGGCGGCGCTCGGGCTGACCAGCATGGCGACGCTCATCGTCGCGAATGTGGTGGAGGTGCAGCGGACGTCTTCGTTGGTTCGGGCCGCGAAGAGCGCGCCGGTCACGGTCTCTGTCGGTGGGTCCGGGGTCGCGGGGACGTTTTAGGCCGAAGGCGGACGACGGCTCCCAAGACCGCGCAGATCCGCGTACAAGGAGCCCAGCTCCACCCACGCCCTGCCGATGACGCGAGGCTGCGCGCCGGTCTGAACCCCGGAGCGGCGCGGGAAGTGCGACACGGGCACCTCCTTGACCCGAAAGCCGGCAGCCCGCGCACGGGCGAGGATCTCGCTGTTCACAAAGGCGCCGTCGCTGGCTACGCCGATGCGCTCAAACACCCGGCGATGAAAGACCTTGAACGCGCAGTCGACGTCGCGCACGCCGAGGCGGAACATGCGGTTCACCAGCGCGTTCCACGCCCAGGCGTTCACGCGGCGGTGCAGCGGATCGGCGCGGCGCTGTCGATAGCCGACGATGATGTCGTAGTCATCGGTGTAGGCCTCGAGCCGCTCGAGCTCGCGCACGTCGAACTGCAGGTCGGCATCGGTGAGGAAGATGTGCTCGCAGCGGCTCTCGCGTACACCGCGCATCAACGCGGCGCCGTAGCCGAGGTTGTCCGCATGGGAAACGCCACGCACGCGCTGATCCAGGCGCGCGACCCCGGCGACCTCCGCTGCGGTGCGGTCCCGAGACCCGTCGTCCACGACGATCACCTCGCCCGGAATCCCGCGCAGGTCGAGCTCCTCCAACGCAGCCTGAACCGCGGGAACAATGTTGTCCTCCTCGTTGAACGCCGGAAAGACAACGGACAGGGACCGCAGGCGCCCGGGCGATGCGCGCCCGTATGCCGGAGGAAGTGTCACAATTCGTAGAGCCGGAAATGCCACGGGTCGTCCGCGCCCTTTTCAGGGTTGCGGGCCACGTTCTGGTCGTTGTCGAGCGCCTCGATGTAGTAGTTCATCCCGCCGGAGGTCTGCGCTTCTCCGGGAATCGTCCCCATCCACTGGTCATCCGCGAGAGGCACCATGGCGGATGACTTCCAGTCTCCGCTGCCGCCGATCTCGTTCTTGTAATAGAGCTTGACCATGAACACGCCGGAGTCGGCGTCGGTGACCACGGCGGAGATGTCTACGTCCACGCCGAGCTCCTGCGCATCGGTCACCGCGACATGCTCGATCTCCGGCGGATCCTTGTCGGTGGTGTCCTCGAAGGCCGTATCGAGGTTCCCACCGACCTTGGAGGTCAATCCTCCGCCGCAAGCGAGCAGGACCAAGGGGGCTGCATGAGACAGCGCGCGGAGGAGAGAGAGGGATTGGGAGTGGATGGACATGAGCGCCTCATTGCCAATGTGCCGTGATCCGGGGGTACACGTCAAGGGTTTCGAAGCGATGTTGCCAAGGAGACTGTCCCCAAATGGCCTCACCGTGACGATTGTGTGCACGGGAACAAACGGCGCGACGCGCTCGACCGCGCGCCCGCCGCTACGATAGCTTGGCGCGATGAACCCCGCTCGCATCGTCAAAGTTCTGGTCCCCACGCTCGCGCTCGGAACCATGTTCGCGTGTCAGACCGATCGGGGTGGCGACGAGACAGCCCCCCTCCCCGCCTGCGAGGCCGAATCGCCGGCGGCCGAGTCCCAGATCAAGGTCGGTGTCTACGATGGTCTCGTTGTGCTCCCCGATGGGCGTACGTTGACCCCCGCGGGCGCGCGCACCGAGCTGGGCGGATTCCCGGCGGATGTAGCGATCGCGACGACGCAGAGCGGACGATCGGTGGGGCTGGTGACCAACGCTGCGCGC
Organism: uncultured Pseudomonadota bacterium; assembly: GCA_903900265.1. GTDB lineage: Bacteria > Myxococcota_A > UBA796 > UBA796 > SXON01 > CAIUMM01. The sequence goes on along the minus strand of CAIUMM010000062.1, from coordinate 25,218 downwards.
AATTCGCGGACGCTCGTCGTCGTCGATCTCGCCTCCGGCGCGCTGCTCTCGGAGACGACGCGCGCGGACGCGTTCCCCGGGATCGCCGTCGCGGACCAGCGCATCTATGCGTCGGGCGGAAACTCCGATCGCGTGGATGTCTACGATCTTCAGGAGGACGGAGCGCTCACGCCGGTTCAGTCGTTGGAGGTCGGCGCCTACCCCACAGGACTGCAGCTCTCCGCCGATCATACGGTGCTGTACGTGGCGTTGTTTCAGGATCAAGCGGTGGTGGCGTTCGACGTGGCCTCGGGGCTGCAACTGCGCAAGTTCAACCTGGAGTTCGATGCGTATGGGCTCGCGCTCTCCCCGGATGGGCAGACGCTCTGGGCTACCGGCTTCGGGGATCAGCGAGTGGCCGCGATCGACGTGGAAAGCTCCGAAGTCGAGCATGTTTCCGTGGGCGGAAACCCCGCGGGGGTTGTCGTCGGGGCGGACGGTACGGCGTGGGTCGCGGTCAGCAACGAGGATGTGGTGGTCGCGTTGGACGGCACCAGCCATGCAGAGATTGGCCGTGTAGACCTACGGGAGTCGGCGATTTCGAGCGAAGACGGCGTGCTCCCCGGCACCAGCCCGTCAACGCTGGCGCTCGCGGAGGATGGTGCGACGCTGTACGTCACCCGCGCGGGCGACAACGCTGTCGGGGTGATTGACACCGCGACGTTGAGCGTGCTCGGCAACATTCCCACCGATTGGTACCCCACCGGAATCGCCGTGCAGGGGAACACCCTCGTTGTCTCGAACGGCAAGGGCATCGGCTCCGGCCCGAACCCGGACGGGGTCGGCGCGTCAGACCACATGACCGGCACCACGAACATCATCGAATACGATGCCGCGCAGCTCCCAGCGTGGACGGCGCAGGTCGCTCAGAACATCGCGCACCCCTCTACGCTCGCGGCCTTTGGGGATTGCGTTGGAACGTTTCCCATCCCCCGCGAGCCCGGAGACGCCACGCCCATCGAGCATGTGATCCTGCTCGTACGCGAAAACAAGACCTATGACAGCCTGCTTGGCGATCTCGACCTCCCGGACGCGGACCGGGACGATTCGCTGACCCAATGGCCCGAATACAACACGCCGAACATCCACTCCATCGCCCGCACCTTCACCAATCACGATAACTTTTACGACAACTCCGAGAGCAGCGTACAAGGTCATCTTTGGCTGACATCCAGCTTCGTCAGCGAGTACATGGAGCGCGCGTGGATCGAGGACTACCACGGGGTGTCCACCTTCGCGGATGACAGCGCGACGGTGGTTGGCCGCCCCTCCTTCGGGACCCTCTTTACGCACCTTATCCATCACAACGTAGATATGCGAAACTATGGAGAGATCGTCGGTGCGCTCGACAGCGTAGACGGCATCTCGGTGATGTCCAAAACCGACCTCGACTACCCGGGCACCTTTTTCAACACCTCAGTGCCCGATGAGGAAAAAGCCGCCTACGCCGCCAAGCAGCTGTTCACTCGGGGCGATTTCCCTCCCTTTGTCTACATGCTGCTCCCGAACGACCATGGCGGCGGCCCGTACAACGACGAGGTCATGATGGCGGACAACGACTACGGCACGGGGTTGTTCCTCGATGCGCTGACGAAGTCGCCCTACTGGAACAACACCGTCGTGTTCATCGTGGAGGACGATCCGCAGAGCGCGGTCGACCACGTAGACGCGCACCGCTCCATCTTGATGGTGGTCAGCCCCTGGGCCAAGCGCGGTCACACCTCCCACGTGCTCACAAGCTATCCGTCGATCTTCAAGACGATCGAGCAGATTTTGGGCGTTCCTCCCATGAATCGCTACGACGCGATGGCGACGCCCCTCTACGACGCGTTCACGTCGGTGCCCGACTATTCGGTGTATGACGCCGTGCCGCGAAACTACGACAACAACGGGGTCCCCGTCGGACCTACGCCCCCTCCCCGTCCTCCGGCGGACCCGGTGGCCAAGCGCCTCGCAGATGAAGCGCGGCGATGTTTGGACCTGTCCGGGCCTGACCGGAACCCCTTTCTGCTTGACATCCAGTACGCGGACCGCTTCGGCCGGCTCCCTGAGAGCTCGATCTTGTGGGAGACCACCGACTGCGCGGCGCTGCATCCGCGCTCCGATGGGGACGGCGATGGCGACGACGACGCCTATGATGACGCTTGGGAGCAGTTTGAGGCCTGGCAGACCGCGAATCCCGGCAGAGCGGACCACGTGGTGAGGCCTGCGCGCCCGGAGTGGATGGAAGCGTCTTCGCTCGCCGAAGACGACGAATGAAGCGCCGCTGGATCAGCATCCCCCTGGTCGCTGGTAGCGCTGTGGCGTTGATGCTCACCGTGCCGATCTGGCTGCCGATCGCCGCGGTGTTCGACATGGCGCTGGGCCGTAGGCTGGCGACGGTGCGCGCGTTCACGTTCGCGACCGCCTATGCGTGGGCAGAGGTCGCGGGTCTGTGGCGTGCGCTGCGCGCCGGACAGGACCCGGAAGCCAACTACGCGCTGCAGCGGGCTTGGGCGCTGGGCTTGTGGAACCTCGCCGTGGGTTTGTATCAGCTGGACGTGCGGGTGGACGGGGCAGACCAGATCGAGCCCGGGCCGCTGTTGCTGCTCCCCCGACACAGCAGCCTCGCCGATACGCTGCTCCCGATCACCGTCTTAGGGCCGAAGCACATGCGGCCTCGCTACGTGCTGAAGCGAGAGCTGCTCTGGGACCCCTGCCTCGATGTGGTGGGGAACCGAGTCCCCAACGCCTTCGTGCAACGTTCAGGCGACACCGAAAACGCCATCGCCGGTGTGGCCGCGCTCGCCAAAGACATGGGGCCGCACGACGCGATCGTGCTTTACCCCGAAGGCACGCGATTCTCGCCCGAGCGTCAGGCCCGTGCGCTCGCACGCGTACAACCCGAGCGCCGCGCGCGTTGCGCGACGTGGCGTCATGTGATGCCGCCGCACTCCGGGGGTGTGTGTGCGGCGCTCGCTGTCCGCAAGATGGACGTCGTCTTTTGTGCGCACCGCGGCCTGGAACCCGCAGCCACGGCGAAGGCCTTGCTGAACGGGTCGATGATCGGGCAGCGGGTCGATGTGTCGCTGTGGCGCGTGGATGCCGCCCAGATCCCCGATGGGAGAGCGGACCAAGCGCTGTGGCTCGACGCGATGTGGGAGGAGATGGAGCGCCGCGTCGAAGCGATGCACCGTCCCGATTAGGCCAGCTCCCAGCCGCTGATGTAGCCGCCGCCGTTCGCGGCGCGGTCGATCAGCTCCTGCATGGGCTTGGAGACGCCCAGCGTCCCAGCGTCCCCTACGCCGATGAACAGCTTGCGAGCGCGGCTGATGGTGACGTTCAGGCGACGCGGGTCGTGCACGAAACCCAGCTCCTGCGCGGCGTTCGAGCGCACGAAGCTGGCGAGAATGACGTCTTTTTCGCGCCCTTGAAAGGCGTTGACGGTCCCGGATTCCACGTTCGGGTGGCGCTCGCGGATCCGGGCGAGCTGCGCGGAGTACGGGGTGACGACCGCGACGCGATCGAGCGCGATGCCGCCCGCCGCAAGCTCCCCGAGGATTCGGGTGATGAAGTCCAGCTCGCCGGGGTTGTGCAGGCTGCCGGAGTCTTCGCGCTCCTCTTCGAAGCCCATGCCCGCGGTGTCCAGAAACCGGATCGGGGTGTCCGTCCACGGCGGTGCGAGCGCTTCGATCACGCGATCCGCGACCGAAGCGTGGGCGATCAAGTGACCTTCGTAGGTCGGAGATACGGCGTCGTTGATGGCCTGACACATCCGATACTGGGTGGTGAGCATCGGAAATTGGAAGCCCGCGTCGACCAACCGGGAGAGCAAGCTGCGCTCGAGCGCCGGATGCTGGCTCTTGACGACAGGGCCCAACTGCTGGGGATCTCCGGCGAGGATGAGCCGCTTGACCCGGCCCGCTACCAGCCAGATCGAAGGCTCCTGCACCTGACTGGCCTCGTCGATGATCGCGGTGCGGGGGTTGGGGAGATCGGCGCCGCGCGTCTGCACGCTGGCGAGGGTCATCGCGATCACCTGCGCGTTGGTCAGGATCTCGCGCTTTGCCGCCTGCCACTCCTCGCGGATCGCGTCGTCGACCTCGCGGATGGTGTCCGGACCGGCGCGCGTGCGGTCCCGACGCAGCGTCTGAAGCACCGCGGCGCGAGGGCCATTGAGGATGCGATGTTCCAGCGTGAGCGGCAACGCCGCGCTTCCGACGCGGGCGCTGACGCCCAGCCGCACGACGTCTAGCCCGGCCGCGGAAGCCCGCAGCGCGAGCTGGTCGACGGCGGCGTTGCTGTCCGCGAGGGCCCAGGGGCGCTCGCCCAAGTCCACCAGCGCGACCAACATCGCCGCGAGGGTTTGCGTCTTTCCGGTGCCGGGCGGTCCGTGCAAAAGACCGATCTCGGTCGCCCCAAGCGCGATCTCCGCAGCGCGCCGCTGCGCAGGATCCAAGCCCGACAACGCCGGGTGCTCCAACGGATCCGGCTTGTACGGCGCTTCGTGTCCAAGGAGCAGCGCCCGCAGCGGGGACGCTTTCAGCATCGCCCGCTGCAAAGCTCCCTTCTGAGCCTCTAACAGCGAGAGGTCCAGCCGACGCACCACCGCCCACGGGCCTTTGCCCTCGGGCGCTACCTCGACGCGCAGCTCGACGGTGACGTCGTCCCCGCCTTCGAAGCGCCCGTGCACGCCGCCGTCCGGGCGCCCCACCGGTCCAAGGATCACCGGCTCGCCCGGGCTGAACCCGTCATGGAGGTTCTTCCCGCGCAGCAGCACATTGACGCGGCTCCGCGACCGATGCTCGGTGGTCACGATGTCGAGGGGCGACAACGCGGCCCCGGCGGCTACGCGCTGGGGAACGGACATCGCTCGCAGCGCGGCATCTTCGCGCACAAGCGCGTCACGCTCGGCGTCCAACGCGGCGATCAAGCGAGTCAGATGCGAATATTGGTCGTCGTTGCTCACGGGACCGCGGGTAACCCGCTCCTCGCGACGTCGGGGTGCATGGCTACCAGCTCCCGGTGTTGGCGCGGCTGAGCCACGGCTCCGCGGGGGCGAGCGCCGTGCCGCGCTGAAGCAGCTCAACCGACTGCTCATCCGGGCTGCGGACGAACGCCATGCGCCCGTCCCGAGGCGGACGGAGGATCTTGACGCCGTGGGCCTCAAGCCGCGCGCACGTCGCGTAGATGTCCGCGACAGCCACCGCGATGTGCCCGAAGTTGCGGCCGCTGGTGTACGGCTCGTTGTGGTCCCAGTTGAAGGTCAGCTCCAGCTCCGGGCCGTCAGGGCCGTCGTCCGGTGCTCGGAGGAACACGAGCGTGAAGCGGCCTTCTTCATGTACGGAGCGTCGGGTCTCGATGAACCCCAGCGCGCCGCACCAGAACGCGAGGGCAGCGCCAAGATCCTGAACGCGCATCATGGTGTGGAGGAATTGCATGTGGCAAACGTAGTGCCCGTTTTGCGGTTCGTGTCCTAAGAATCTTGAGTTGTTGCACGAACGCTGCGCGCGGCGAGCAGCGTCTCCAGCGTCTGTCGCTGGATTTGATAGCGCTGCTTCATCGCGAGCACCTCCTCCATCCTGCTTTTTTCGGCCCCCCGTGGGGCGTGCTGGCCCGCGCCGTCCCGCACAGCGACGATCATCACGTTGCGGTGCGTGTGGGCGTCCGAGATGAATTCGATGACACGCGAGCGGTACCCCTGCGACTCCATCAGCAACCCGCGCATCGCGTCGGTGAGCATTTGCGCGTAGCGATCCTTGAAGGTGTCGTGCTTGAGCAGGGGAAGCTCGTCAGCAGGCGGCCGGAGCTGGGGACGAAGCTCCTTTTGGCAGCAGGGTACCGCTACCACGAGCGAAGCACCGGCTGAAACCCCCTTGTACAGCGCGACATCGGTGGCGGTGTCGCAGGCGTGCAGCGCGATGAGCACGTCCAACGGGCCCGGATCGTACTCTTCTACGTTGGAGCAAACAAACTGCAGCGTGGTGTAGCCGAGGCGCTTCGCGATGGCGTTGCAGCTGTCCATCAGCGCCGCGTTCCGGTCGACGCCGACCACCTCGGTCGGGGTCCCGAGGTGGTTGTTGAAGTAGTCATGCACTGCGAACGTCAGATAGGCCTTGCCGCAACCAAAATCGACGACGCGAATGCGCGCTTTGGTCCGCAGGTCCGACTTTTGAACGAACTCGTCTAAGAGCTTGACGATGTTCTGTAACTGCCGGTATTTATCGGCTTTGTCGCTCTTGACATGGCCTTCCGGGCTCACGATGCCAAGCTCTTTCAGGTAGGGCGCGGTGGCGGGGTCGAGCACGTAGCGCTTTTGCCGGTCATGCGCTCCGTCGGCGGGTTCGTTGAACGTCGGCTTGTGGCGGTGCAGCTTGGCCTCGCCCTTGTTGTTGGTGCGAAGCTCCAGATCCGCGACCGTTGTGAAGAGGTGTGCGTTCTGGAACGCCTCGGTCAACATGCTCTCCACCACGGCCGGGGCAGAAGCGAGCGGGTGATTCTGGGTGATGTCCTTGGATGGATACCGAAACAGCACGCTCAGGTGAGGCGCGCCTTTTATACTTACGAGGCGCATAAATGCTTGATTTGCCGCAGAGTCGCCCCGAGTGCGGCTCTTGCTGAGCGTCAACTTGACGAAGGTGCCGGCTGCGAGGGCCTCGGACACCGCGCTGCAGAGCGCGGCGACAGGACCGGTCATGGAGTCTGAGGCAGCAACGCTGGATTCGTTCATTCCGTCCTCTACCACGGAAGCGGTGTGGATCAGCCCCATTCGTCGATGCAGCGCGCTACGTAGGACCCTCGTGTCGCCCGATCTCCGCCGGATCCTCGCCCCCGAGAACGAAGCACTCGCCTTGCTCGATGCGGTGAACGCCGAGTTTGGAGGTGCGCCGTGGAGCCAATGCGTTGTGCTGCCCGCAGCCGAGCACCTCGAGGCCGATGAAGCGCTGTTGAAGCGCGGCGCGCGACTGGATCCAGGCGGTTGCATCGCTTCGGTGGCGATCTCCGCACGTTCTTCGCTCGCGCTCTACGACGCGCATCAGGACTGGGCCGTCGGCATGTCCGACCTTGAGGATGAAGCCGCTCGCGACGCCGCGGTGCGCTTGCTGGGCATCGCCGATCTGGTCGCCAGGCTGTGGCCAGGAGCTCCGGAGCAGAGCGCGCAGTGGTTCCTCGCGCAGCCTGCGGGTCAGGCTGTTGTGCGCTGGCTCGGCGCCGTGGAGGTGGCGCTGCCGCTCACGCCGGTGGATGAGCCCTTGGATCGCGACGCCGCCTCCAAGCTCTACAGGGCGTGGCGTACGCACGCCGTCGACGAGATCGCCGCGAGCGCCGAGGCCGAAGCGGTCATCATCCCCCTGCTATCGGCCGTGGATGACGCAGCCTTTGCGGCGCAGGCACAGCTCGTTCGGCTGGCTGAGGTCCTCCGCCACCGACTGGGCGCGTTGCCGGACGCGGGCCGGGATGCGTTGACGGAAGAAGCGCTCCGCGTTCCACTTTTTGCGAGCCTCACCGGCCAGATGATCGCTGTAGCGCGGGGGTGGGCGGTGCGGGGCGCGCCTTCGGACGAGGTGGCGGGAGCTGCGGAGGCGGCGCGTGGTGCGGAAGAGGCGCGGGTGCTGGAGGCGGCGCGGGTTGCGGAAGAGGCGCGGGTGCTGGAGGCGGCGCGCGTTGCTGAAGAGCGGCGGATCGCGGAAGAGGCGCGGGTTGCGGAAGAGGCGCGGGTTGCGGAAGAGGCGCGGGTTGCGGAAGAGGCGCGGGTTGCGGAAGAGCAGCGCGTTGCGGAGGAAGCTCGGGTCGCTGAGGAGGCGCGGGTTGCGGAAGAGGCGCGGGTTGCGGAAGAGGCGAGACTGGCTGAAGAGGCGCGGGTTGCGGAAGAGGCGCGGGTTGCGGAAGAGGCGCGGGTTGCGGAGGAAGCTCGGGTCGCTGAGGAGGCGCGTGTCGCGGAAGAGGCGCGCGTTGCGGAAGATCTGCGTGTCGCCGAAGAGGCGCGGGTTGCCGAAGAGGCGCGGGTCGCTGAAGCGGCGCGACTGGCGGAAGAAGCGCGGGTGCTGGAAGCGGCGCGTCTTGAAGAGGAGTTGCGGCTGGCTGAAGAGGCGCGGGGAGCCGAAGAGGCGCGGGTTGCGGAAGAGGCGCGGCTGGCTGAAGAGGCTTGGGTTGCCGAAGAGGCGCGGCTTGCGGAAGAGCAGCGCGTTGCAGAAGAGGCGAGACTGGCTGAAGAGGCGCGGGTGCTGGAGGCGGCGCGGGTTGCGGAAGAGGCGCGGCTTGCGGAAGAGCAGCGCGTTGCTGAAGAGCTGCGTGTCGCCGAAGAGGCGCGGGTAGCCGAAGAGGCGCGATTGGCTGAAGAGGCGCGACTGGAGGAAGAAGCGCGGGTGCTGGAAGCTGCGCGTCTTGAAGAGGAGTTGCGGCTGGCTGAAGAGGCGCGTGTAGCCGAAGAGGCGCGGGTTGCGGAAGAGGCGCGGGTCGCGGAAGAGGCCCGGCTGGCTGAAGCGGCTCGCGTTGCTGAGGAGGCGCGCTTTGCTGAAGAGTTGCGTGTCGCCGAAGAAGCTCGATTGGCTGAAGAGGCGCGGGTGCTGGAGGCGGCGCGCGTTGCTGAAGAGGAGCGGCTGGCTGAAGAGGCGCGCGTTGCCGAAGAGGCGCGCCTCGCGGAAGAAGCGCGGGTGCTGGAGGCGGCGCGGGTTGCAGAAGAGGCGCGGGTGCTGGAGGCGGCGCGGGTTGCGGAAGAGGCGCGGGTAGCCGAAGAGGCGCGGGTGCTGGAGGCGGCGCGGGTTGCCGAAGAGGCGCGGCTTGCGGAAGAGGCGCGGGTAGCCGAAGAGGCGCGGGTGCTGGAGGCGGCGCGGGTTGCCGAAGAGGCGCGGCTTGCGGAAGAGGCGCGGGTTGCGGAAGAACTGCGCGTTGCTGAAGAGGCGCGACTGGCTGAAGAGGCGCGCCTTGCCGAAGAGGAACGCGTTGCGGAGGAAGCTCGGGTCGCCGAGACCGCGCGCGTTGCTGAAGAGCTGCGTGTCGCCGAAGAAGCGCGCCTCGCGGAAGAAGCGCGCGTTGCGGAAAAACTGCGCGTTGCTGAACAGACGCGGGTAGCCGAAGAAGCGCGCGTTGCGGAAAAAGCGCGACTGGCCGAAGAGGCGCGCGTTGCGGAAGAAGCGCGACTGGCTGAAGAAGCGCGCGTTGCGGAAGAACTGCGGGAGCTGGAGGCCGCGCGCGACGCGGAAGATCTGCGGGTAGCCGAAGAAGCGCGACTGGCGGAAGCAGCGCGGGTTGCCGAAGAACTGCGGGTCGCGCAAGAACTTCGCCTGGCGGAGGAAGCGCGTCGCTTAGACGCTCAGCGGTTGGCGGAGACTGCGCGTATCGACGAGGAGATCCGGTTAGAGAACGAGCTTCGCATCGCTGAGATGGAACGCTTGGATGAGGAAATTTCCCGTGCACAGCGGGAAGCGGACGCAGCCAAAGCGTCCCGGGACGAGAGCACGCGTGCGATGCCTCGCGGGCTCCCCGTGGGTACCGCCGCAGGACGCGACGGAGAGGATGGGCCGCGTTGGACGGACGAGGATGTCGAAACGAGCAACCCAGGGCTCCTTTTACCACGGACCGCGTCTCCCCTCCCCGATCCCAGCGTGCCGCCGCGCGTCGTGCGCTCCACCGCGGATCTTTTACAGCGTATACGCGCCGAGAAGGCAGCGAGTGCCGCGGTCGTGGTCCAACGCAAGCCTCCTTCGTCGGTGCGGCCCAGCGTCCCTCAGGAAGACGACGGTACCCATACGGAGATCCTCACTCCATCGGCGCTCCGTGAGCTTCGGGAGCGCGCCGATTCGGACGACGACGAGACCATGGTGATCCGGCGCGCCCCACCCACGCCCAAAGCGGCCGAACCCGAGCGCTCCCGTGCCGAGAAGTGGCAGCCGCCACCAAGCTCCCGAAAGTAGACGCAGCGAAGCTTCAATACAACCCAGCGGCACGAAGTTGCGCGATCAGCTGCGCAGTGCGATTTGGGAAGTAATCGTTCATCAACCTGTCGTATTCGGCCATCCACTCGACATCGCGGGTGTACGGCGTGGCTCGATACGTGTCACCCCAGCGCGCGGATTCGGCGACCAATGGGTCGAAAATCTCGGTTGCTCGCGCCTCGTAGCGCGCTGCCGCTGCATCGGGGGTGAGCGCGCCGGCCCCAGTCAACGCAGCGCGGGCGCGGCCGGCAAAGCGTGACCGGAAATCCGCGTTGTCCCGCAAGCGTGCGTACACGTGCGAGATGGAACCGGGGACGTCGATGTCGACATTGGTCGCGTCCGTTGCATCCCAAAGGCTGTACTCCATGTCCCACACAAAGAACCGGAACAATGCGTCGGGCGTGCCTGGAGCAGCCCGCCTCCGCAAGCCGCGCATGTTGTTGCTCTCGAAACAGCAGGGGCCGTCCCGATTGACGGTGTACTGCTGGATCAGCATGTAGTCGATCAGATCGTCGATATCGAGGTAGCCTTCGATCGCCGCGTAGCCTTCCGGCGTAGACAGGTCCGCGTCTGCGAGCGCGAGCATCGCGTTGTAGGCTTCGAGGTCGCCATCCACCGCCTCGTTCGTGACCGTCCTCCGATTGATCGCGTCATAGTCCTCTTTAGAGTAGCCAAAATACTCTTCGCCGAACCCGGCCTCGGGGCGCTCCACCGGATCGTACAATCCCCAATACAAGCCATTCAAGTACAGGTGTACAAAGGTGGCGTGCCCGTCGACCTTTCCCATGTCCCGGGCGGTTTCCCGAGCGAACGCGTCGTGCAAGTATTGAGCCTGCGCTGGGTCTCGAAAATCAAGCCAAGTCTTGCTTCCTCCCGCCCGCAGCACGATGCTGTCAAACTTGGAGACCGGCGCGTCCATGAACCAAGGATAGTCGAGCTTGGAGTTGCCGTAGGTCGGGCTGAATTGCAAGCGAAACGAGTGTTTCAGCGAGGAGGAGTGGTAGCGCCAGCCCCAGCCGTGCACCTCAATGCCGGCGTCCTCCTGAAAGGCCGTGGAGCCATCCTCAAGAATGAGCTCAATGGAAGCCGCACGTTGCCAATGATCGCCGCGCTCAGCGCTGTTGGTGTAGATGCCGTCGTCGCCGAACAGGTCAGCAGGGTCCATCACGATCGACAGCGTCGGGATCGCCCGAAGCCCCGCCAAAAGATCGGCGGCGTAGGCGGGGTCATCGACGATCTCCGGATCCATCTCGTAGTCGGCGTTGTACGCGCCTTCGGATGCGCTGTTCCAAACGGTCGGAGCGCCCGCAGGCGCCGCCGGCTGTCGAATGACGTCCTGTAGGAACACGAAGGAGTCGGTAGCGACGTCGCTCTGGGTCCAGCCGTCCCGGAACGCCGCAGCCCGCAGGATGGTCGTGGTGCCGACCCGGACCTGCGCGTTTGGCGTCTGCGTCTCGTTCGAAGGCGCGACGACAGTGCCGTGTTCGAGCGTCGGGACGCTCCCGTCGAGGGTGTAGATTAGGGTAGCGCCCGGCGTGGTGCTCGCGATCGTCGTGGTGAAGGCGGCGTCATAGAACCCGCGCGACGGGGACGCCGTGGGTTCGGCCACCTTGCCAGCTACCCCCTCCCCGTTTGGTTGCCCCGGCGTCGGTGTGGTGAACAGCGCCGGCTCGCCGGTGGTGATCCAGTCCAGCGTTAGCGTGGCGTCCAGCACAAAGTCGTCGTCGTCCGCCGCGACGTTCAGACCTTGCAGCGCCAGCACGTTCTCGCCCTCGAGCAGTCCAGCATCGACCGCATAGGCGAGAGCATCCGCCCCGTCGTGCGCCTCACTCGCGACATCGCCGAGCGCGTTCAGCTCCGCCACATCCACACCGTTCAGCGCCGCCCGGAACCCATCGTCGGTGTGGATGGTCAGCGTCGCGCGACTGACCGGCGCTGCGTCGTCGACTGAAAACGGAGCCCGCACGAAGGCCGTTGAGGAGACCCCTGCCATCTCGGCGCCCACGTCCGTTTGAAACAGCTCGGCGTATGGAGAGGCCAAGCTCGCGGTGACCACCACCTCCGCGAACGTCAACCACTCGCTGCTCCCCGCCCCGTTGACCGCGACCTTGTCCACGCGAACGGCGCGGCCCAACACCGCGGTCGGGGGCGTCACGTCGATCAGGCGACCAGGACTTGTCGGTGTTTCGCCCTCGCGAACGGGGTTGATGCGCTCCGACGTCCATACCGCAGCGCCTGAGCCGTCCAACACGCTTACGGTGAGGTTGTACAGGCGCTCGCCGCAACAATCATCCCGGTTCAACAGCGTGATCTTGGAGATCGACCAAGTGCCTTGCAGGTCGATCTGTAACCATGGGGCGAGGTCGCCATCCGCGGTGTGACTGAACGTAGACGGGTCCCCGTCCACTGCTTGCGCGGCGGTGTACCCGTAGCCGTCCGAAGACTGACTGGATGGCTTCTCCAACGCCGCATTCTCCGGGTCACCGCTGGTGATGCTGCCGTCAAACCCAATGCCCAGCGTGACCGGCGACCACGCGGCGTCGTCCCAAACTACGGAGGTCCAACCCTCGTCTGGCGCTTGCACAGTAAACATCGCCGCGGATCCGCGCTGCACGGGCGTCGTCGTCCGCACCTCCTGCTCCAAGCCCCAAGAGCTGTCGTCCTCCAGCGCCGGTAGTGTAAGCGTGGACAACAAGGTCCCATCGGGAGCGGTGAGCGTCAGCGTCTCCCCGGATTTATCCAAGGAAAATGGGGTATGCAGCTGGCCTGCCGGGCCGTCCAAGCCTTTGCCCGAGGCATAAATCAGCCGGTACTCCCCGGCGACCATCCCCGTGTCTGACGGGAACACAAACGCGTACGGGTCCGATGCGTCGTCGGACAGGCCGCATCCGGCGAGCTGGAGCGCGTGCCCCGAAGCGTTGTACAGCTCGATCCAGTCCGTAGGGTCGCCCGCGGCGTCGTTCAGCGCCCCGTCGTCGGCCATGGCCTCGGTGATCCGCACCTCGTCGGGGAGGATCTCCGACGGAAGAGACGGCACCGACTCGACGCTGTCGTCGCCGCCCCCGGACTCGTGGACGCGCTGCGTGGGGCCGGGGCCGGAGCACGCGATGGATCCTAACGGTGCCATGATGAGCAGCGCAAACCGCGCACGAGCTTGCATGGGCCTTTTTGTCACCCACCCGCAAAGAAGTACAGCGTCCCGACCCCTGAGTGCGACGGGTAATCCCCGCTGGTGCAGCTCAACATCATGTCGTCCAAGCCATCGAGGTCCAGATCGGCGATGCCCACCGCCGTTCCGCACGCGTCGTTGGCCTGATCGCCGGTGAACACCGCGTCGTAATCGTCGGTGACGCCGAGGTCATACACCCCGCTGAGCGGGCCGTAGATCAGCCACGCTGCGCCTGAGGCAGTCACCGTAGAAGAGGCGTCCCAGTTCGGAGATCCGATCAGGATGTCGAGCTCGCCGTCGCCGTTGACGTCCCCCACCGCGGGCTCCCAATAGCCGAGGTAGTCGCTGGTGGCCTGACCGAGGATCTTCACCTCGTAGTCGCTGTTGCGGGAGTCTTTCGTGGTCGCGTCAGTGTTCACGTCTTCGTAGATGAGGACCGCGCCTGCGTTGGACCCACCGCCGTCGTCGCGCGGCGCGGTGACGAGCATGTCAGCGTAGCCGTCGCCGTCTACATCGCCAGGCGCGCCCACGAAATAGCCGAAGGTCTCGCTGGTCGTGGTCCCGATGATCTTGACCTGCGCGGACGATAGGTCGAAGGTGCCGGTGACTGGCGCTTCGACCACATAGGCCGCGCCGGTGTTTCCGCCGCCGTCGTCGTCGCCCCACGCGCCGATGAACACGTCATCGTAGCCATCGCCGTTGGTGTCGCTGCCGTCTCCGCCAGCCAAGCCGTGTCCCGCGGCATCGTTCGCGTCTTCGCCGTTGATCACGTACAAGGTGGTGAGCGCGCTCGCTCCATAGGTGTAAAGGGTGACAGCGCCCTGCGCGGAGTTGGCAGCCTGATTCGCGATCGCGACTTCGTTGCTGCCATACGTCGCGTTCTCGTCCCCTACCCCCGTGGCTGGCCCGGTGGCTGTGATCACGTCGTAGTAGGACGACCCATAGCCGGCGGTCGTGCGCACGTTGGCGCCCTTGTAGAGGTACACGTACGAGGTGCTCCCGCTGGTATACAGCGCGGCGAGCTCGTCCTGGCCGTCGTCATTGAAGTCCTGGATCGGCCAAAGCGCTGTTCCCCAAGTCGTGCTGGCGCTGGTCGAGCCATACCGGATCGCTTCCGCGTCGGTGGCGGCGTCGGCGCTCGCGGCGGGAAACCCACCATACACGTACGCGGCTCCGTGGTAAGTCCCAGAGTACAACGCCGCGCTCGCGCCCACCGCGAGATCGTCCGTTCCGTCGCCGTCAAAATCGACTCCGGTCGCGATCGCGCTTCCGTACAGGTCGCTGGCCGCCGAGCCGTAGTAGACGGCGTTCGCGTCGGTCGCGGAAGCATCTTCGGCGCTATAAACACCGCTATACGCGAAGGTGGGGCACCCATCATCGACGTTGCCGTCGCAGTTGTTGTCCGCGCCGTCGCCGCAGATCTCCGCGGCTGCCGGGTTGACCGTGGTGGCGGCATCGTCGCAATCGGTGTTCAGGGTGCTGGTGTACGAAGCCGTGGGGGCGCAGGTGCACAGCCCCGTGCCCGCGCCGTAGTCGTCGGAGTCGGAGTCGTGGTAGTAGTCGGTGCACAGGGCTGCGCCGATGTCATTGCTGGATCCATCACAATCGTCGTCGTATGAGGTCGCGCACGTCTCCGAACCGGCAGGGCTCACTCGAGAGCGGGTGTCGTCGCAATCCGTGCCAACTGCCCCAGCTGCAGGCGAAGCATCGCCGTAATCATCGAGGTCGTCGTCCGTCATGCACGCCGTCGTCGAATCCAAAGGCGCGGCGCCCGGGAAGGCCTGCGCGTCCCCATCGTCGCAGTCGGTGTCCGAGGCGGAGTAGCCCGCAGCGAGGTCGCAGCGCGCGCTGGGGGAGACCTCGGTGCCGAAGGCGTCCCCGTCACTGTCGATGTAGAACGCGGTCTTGGACGATGTAGACACAGAGCCGTCGAGGTCGTCGGCCAACCCATCGCAGTCTTCGTCCACATTTGCCGCGTCACACACCTCCGTAGCGTTCGGGTGCACGCCGGAGGCGGTGTCGTCGCAGTCTGCGGTGGTCGAGGTGCTCGACGTGTACACACCGGACGGGTCGCAGAAACAGGCCGTGTCCGCCGTATCTCCGTAGCCGTCCAGGTCGGCGTCCGCGCGGTACGTCACGCAATCCAGAGCCCCTTCGTCGTTCGTCGAGGCGTTGCAGTCGTCGTCAGCGGCGGTTCCACAATCTTCGGTCGCCGCCGGGTTCACGCTGAAATCGCCGTCGTCGCAGTCCTCCCCGGCGTCGACGCTGCCTGAGGTGGAGGCGTCGCCATATCCATCGTGATCGGCGTCTCGAGTGCACAAAAACGGATCTTCGCTCACCGCGGCGCCCGGGTAGGTGGTCCCGTCGTCGTCGTCGCAGTCCTCCGAATTGTCCGTGAAGGTAGCGGGCGCGTCGCACAGCGCCAGCACGTAGGAGCTGCCGTACCCGTCGCCGTCACTGTCTCGGTAGAAGTTCGTCAGTCCCGCAGCAAGCACACCCGGATCTTCGTCATCGGCGTACCCGCTGCAGTCTTCGTCGAGATTGGCGGCGTCACAGACCTCGTCCGCGCCGGGGTTGATCGACGCGCTGTGGTCATTGCAGTCGTCCGAAGTCGGCGCGTACCCAGCCGGACTTGCGCAGGCGTTGCGGATCGAAGAAGGCTCGCCGTACCCGTCGCTGTCGGCATCGACGTACCACGTGCTGGCGCCGATCGCGCTGGGATCCGCGTCGTCCGAGTACCCATCGCAGTCTTCGTCTTTGGCCGCGCTGTCACAGACCTCCTGCGCCCCGGGATTGCGCTCGGCATCGGCGTCATCGCAATCCGAATCGTCCGTGACATAGCCCGCAGGCGCCTCGCATTGGGATGCGGTGCTCGCCGCATCTCCGTAGCCATCCGTGTCCCGATCCTCGTAGTACGCCACGAACGACGCGGCGATCGTGTACGGGTCTTCGTCGTCCGCGAGGCCGCTGCAATCTTCATCGGTGTTGTACGCATCGCACACCTCCGGCAGTCCGGGGCTGACGGAGGCGTCATAGTCATTGCAGTCGCCGTCAATCGCCGCGTAGCCGGGCGTGTACTCGCATTGAACGAGGCTCAGGCCCGTGCCTGCGCTGTAGCCGTCGCTGTCGACGTCGCGATACCACGTCAGCGTAGACGCGGCCGAGACGCTGTCGTCGTTGTCATCGGCGAGTCGGTCGCAGTCTTCGTCGACGTTGGCGTCGTCGCAGATCTCTTCGAGCAGCGGGCTGCGCTCGGCGTCGCTGTCATCACAATCGGTGCAGGCCGGCGCGCCGTCTGCGTCTGCGTCTGCGTAGCCTACCGAACCATCGCAGTTGTAGTCGATGGGGTCAGTGCAGTCAGCCTCCTCCGCGTTGGGGTGGATCGCAGAGGAAGTATCATCGCAATCCTCAGATTCAGTGACATAGCCAGGCGGCGCCTCACACACGTCGACAAACACGGCGCTGTCACCGTAGCCGTCTGCGTCCCCATCCTCGTAGAAGCGCGTGCTGTCGATGGGCTCGTTGTCGACCTCGCCATCGCAGTCATTGTCGACGCCGTCGCACACTTCATCTGCGCCGGGGAAAGCTCGGGATTCTGCGTCATCGCAGTCGTCCCCCACCGTGAGGTAGCCTTCCTGCGGGTCACAGGAGTCGATCCGCAGCTCCGGGTCTCCGTGACCGTCTGCGTCCGCGTCGGGAAAATACGCGACAGCGTCGCTCGCACCTACGTCGATGGCGCCGTCACAGTCATTGTCCAACCCATCGCAGCGCTCTTCCGCTTCGGGGTTGATGTCTGCCCGAGCGTCATCGCAGTCAACTTCGGTGGTATAACCATCGCTATCGCTGTCAACGCGCGCTTTGAGCACCGACACGTCTTGGGGACAGCCGATCAGCAGCGCGAGGAATGGGACACCGGTAAGCATTGAGGTTCAGTATATGCTAGCGCAAGGCGAATGCGCTACCGCCGCATGGTTAGAACGGGATGTCGTCGTCATCCAGCCAGAACGGCGTAGGATCGCCTGACGCTATCGCCTTTGGCGAGATCCAGGCTTCGGGGAGCGTAGGGGCGGCGCCAAGGCTCGTGATCCAACGCGCGACCATCTCAATCGCGTTCGGCGTAGGTGCTGCGTTTCCCGGGCCTTTGAACTGATCGATCTGGAAGCCGAGCGCGCAGCTGCGGTCGCGCCGCAGCCACAGGGTCGCCCGATCGGGCCCCTCGCCTACGTGGAAGGCGTAGCCGCGGCACATGCGCGCCTCCTGCTGCCAGTTCTGCCAGCCCAGGCAGTGGCCCATCGCGGCGCCCTCCGCGACCAGCTCGGCCTCGCTGATCAAGGGCGTGATGCCCGGCCCCCCCTCAAAAGGCGGCGGCGGGAACGGGTACACCGCGAGCGTGGTCAGGCCCTTGGCCTGACGAACTTCATCCCTCAGCGCGGTGCTCGCGACCTCCACCTGCTCTAAGGTGCGCCACGCGGGCAGCGGGCGACGCGGATGCAGGTATTGCCACATCTGAACCGCGATGTCGAAGCGGAACGCGAGCCCACCCCAACGCCCGCCGTGCCCCGCTGCGCCCACCAGATCCGGGTGAAGCTGGTCCAACACGCCGTGCTCGTGCGCGGCTTTGATGAGGTAAAGCGCATCGAGCGAGAGCGCCTCCGAGTGCAAGATCCGCTTCTGCGCGAGGCGGTGATTCCAAAGCAGCTGCAGCGACTTGATGTCTTGCACCGACACGCTAGCGGTCGTGGTCATCTTGCGCAGCGCGTTGATGAACGCGCGGCAATGGGGAAGCTCCAGCCAGCGTGCGATGGCCCGCCACCGCACCATCCCATCCGGTCGACGCAGCAGCGCACGTACCGATCGTAGAGGCCTCGCGACCGGTGCTCCAAAGCGACGCGACGCCGCCAACGCACCAGCGAGCACGGGAACGGAGCGCGCCAGCTCCAGCGCCCCCGGGCAGCGGGCCAACATGGACAACATCCCCCACTCCTCGCCTTGCAGCGCAGCGGAGTGGATCGCTTCGCGAACGTCGGCGGGCACGGTCGACCAAGCCTGACGCACCGCCAAAGTTGAAGGCGTATCTTTGCGCTGGCTCACCGACGTCCACTCGGGGCTGGTGATGTGGCTGGGGACACTCCCGAAGCACTCCACCCACGCCGACCCCTCCGCGGCAGGCTTACGCCACGCCCGAGGCTTTGGCCATGGCCGCGTGACCCGGGACTCCATCGAATTCCACTCCACCAGCGTAGCGTCGTGCGCGCGCCAGACCGCGCCTGGCCGCGGCTTCCTTTTCTTGTTTTCACTCATGCTTGCTCCCTGTCTGGTCAGAGTATCTCTCACTCAGACCATTTTTTGTCCGCCCCACAGGTGTGGGACAAGATTTTCAAAAGCGCGGCAGCGAGGCCCAAGACCGTCGAGACCCCGCGCGTCGAAGCGTCAGGCCGCCTTGCGGAGACGGAGCGCCTTCGGGTTTTCGTTGCGGTAGACGGTCAACACGCGGCTGTCGTGGTCACACACCACCTCGACGCCGGCAAACCGCTCCACGTCGTAGCCAGCGTCGCGGGCCTTTTCGACCTCCCGCCACCCGATCAGGTAGACCTCGGCCCCCCGCTTGAGCCGGCACTGACCGAAGTCCATGATCGCCTGAATGGCGTCCAACGGGATCCGCCGGGTGCGCAGGCGATCGTGGGCATGGAGGGTGATGCGAGGGCGGAGGGATTCAGGCAGGTGTGCGTTCATGGCAGCTCCGATCAAGGTTGAGGTGGTCCGGGAAAGTGGAGAGAGAGGCCGAAGGGCCAGACCGCCGACGCGGGCGAGCGCGCCGAACGGACCGCGGCAGCGTCAGCGCAGATCAAGCAGCGCGGGTGCTTTGCCACCGTCGATCAGCCGCAGCTTGGGCACACCCTGCGCCGGCGGCTCCGGGGGCATGACGGGCGGGGTGGGCGCGGGGCGGCGCTGCTCCATCGACGCGGTGGGGACCTCTCCCCGGCCGATCGCGGCCGCCTGTTCGAGTACGAGGATCTGCGCCCCCTCCGCACCCGAAGGGCACGCCATCAGAAACTCCTGGTAGACCCCATGAATGCCGTAGTGCGCACACCCGTCGTCGTAGCCGGCGTTGAACCAATCCTCCCACATCTCGGCGATCTTCTTGGAGCGCACGCGCTGCGTCGCGTCGTCGGGGATCGAGATGTCGGCGTAGCAGACGACCGTGCCGACAACGACGGCGAACGCCCAGGTGAGCTCGGGGTGGTCTACCTCCTGCACCCATCGCTCTACGTGAGCAGTGGCCTTGGCATAGCGGAACGTGGGGGTTCGAGCTGAACGCATGATCGTCTCCTGATGATGCCAATACGGCCCCCACGACCGAATCCCGACAGCTACGAGCTACCCTCTAAAAATATTCCAGACCCCTCGTGCACACGTGAGGGCGCGCGCAACAATCGTAGATTGTAGCTCGATAGTTTTTTTGATAATTCTCTCAAAAAACCTGAATGCCCGACGATGTGGTGCGTTCTTGTCGCAACCCCGAGGACGACCATGGCCCAACCGATCTTGCCCTCAGAAGTCTGCTCCCTTTTTCGTGGCTACTGGCGCGGAGAGCGCCACGCGATGCAGATCGTCGCCGCGCCGCCGGTACGAGCGCTCATCCGTCTGGAGGTGACGCTGGGCAAACAGGCCCGGATGCTGCGCCGTCAGGACTCAGACGCCGATGAGCACGTGCACGAGGGGATGATCCAGACCATCGCGCACGCCGCAAAACATCAGGGACTGGCGAAGCCGGCGGACTTCGAGCAACGCCGGGACGTCGGTCCCCTGCTGCGGAAAATTGTGCATGATCGCCTCGTCGATCGTGCCCGTCGCAGGGCATCCCGCGAACCCAAGACCGTGCTCTGGGATGAACACCAGTGGAGCGCGCTGGCGTACGAATCCAATCCGACGGCGCCGGCCAACGCAGACGCCGAGCGCCTCGTCGTGTACGAACACCTGCTCGACACCGGTGCGCTCCGTCTGGCTCACGCGCTGGCCTATGGCGCGCAGCACGACGTGGGGCTGATCGAGCTCGTGTCGCAGCGCCTGCGCGGCGCACACGTCGCCGACGCGGCGTTGCTCCGTCCCGCCGAGGAGACCGCAGACCGCCTCGATTACTGGCTTTGCAACGTACCCCAAGCACCAGCGCCGGCCCGAGCACGGAGGGCGCTCGCGTGGATTCTTCGGTCCTCCGACGAGACCGACTCCAACCATTGGCAGGCGATGCACAAGTCCGAAGCAGACCGCGCATTGGACCTGCTGCGCACCTGGCAAGAGCGCGCAGAGACGGTGTTCCGCGTTCATGCAGAGGCGACTCGTCGCGCGGCGCTGGCGGCGTAGACGAACGGTTAGACCCTCCCCTCCCAGAGCGTTCGTTGATCGACTGCATCGCCGTGGCCGCACCGGGCGGCAACCCCGCTACCCTGACGACGCTCATATGGGCGTTGTTGAGGCAGCGGGGGCTTCGCGCCTCCGCGCTTCATGTCGTGCTGCACCAACGCGCCCAGCACTGGCTGAACGAGGAGCTTTTGGGCGGTGACCAACCCCTCGAACAGCTGCGTGCGGTGACCGGCGACCCTACGCTCGCCGTGCTGCACGCCCACCCCGCGCGGCTGTCCGACGGGGACTTGGTGGATGACGACGCAGATCCAGCGGCGGCGCAGGCCTTCGTGGAGACGATGTGGACGGTGTTCCGAAGCGCACAAGCCAACCACGCGGGGCCTGTAGTCCTCGCGCTTGTCGGCGGAAGTCGGCGTACGCTCGCGGTAGACTCGGTAGTGGCGTTTCAGTTGCTTGCGCGGCCACAGGACATGCTACTCGACGTGCGTGTGGACGCAAAGCGCGCCCGGGACCCGCGCAGCGCCTTCTACTTTCCGGAACAGCTTGTCCCCCTCGATATCGCCGCCGTTCCGGGCATCGATGACGCAGCGAGCGGCACAGACGCTGCAACGCTGCGCGCAGCGGACGTAGCCGTGTCGCTGGTGGCGCTCACCGTTCCACGCTTGCGGCACCTGCTGCCGGCGTCGGCGCTCGGCAGCTACGCTGCGGCCATACAAGCGGGCGAAGACGCCTTACGGGATGGCGGCTTGCCGCTGATCGCCTTGGACCTCAAGGCCGTATCGCTGAGGGTTGGTTCGTTGAGCGTGCGCCTGTCTCGGGACCAAGCGATCTGGTTTGCGGCGCTGGCGGTAGCGCGTCAGCGCAGCGCGGACGGATGGCTGGATGTGATGGACACCCCGCTGATCGGCGCGGTCGCGGAGGTGTGTCGCCGCGCGTGGTTCCTTGAGCCCAACGAGCTCAGTCAGGCGTGGGACGGCGCTGAGCGATCCGACGCAGCGCGCCTGGATGTGCTGGGTCCGATTCGCAGCCGGCTGCTGCGGCGCTTGAAAACTGCGCTCAAAGCCCACCCGCACCGAGGCGAGGTGCTGCCTGAGAAGCAAACACACCGCGGCGTCACGCGGGAGCGGATCCGGTGCGACCCGTCCCGACTTCAGCTGCCCCCCGCGATAGAAACGCTGATTTGAACGCTACGAGTTCAGCCACGCGCGCAGGGAAACCCACCCGCGCGACAGCAAGCCCTGTGAAAACTGACCGACATCCGGGTGCGTTCCGGTCGCCAAGCGCACCGCCCACACCGACATGAAGATGCAGAGAGCCGCGATCACCACCCCGCGTGGGTATTTCCACGTCGGCAGCTTCGGAAAGGCCAAGTAGAGCACCTCCGCCGCTCCCACTGGAGCGGCGATGTACACCAAAGGATGTAGCTGCCATGCGGCCGCAAACCGAAAGGTGACGAGGGCAAGCACCGCGCGAACCATGCCACATCCCGGACACGGGATCCCCGTGAACACGAAAAATGGGCAGGCTCGAATGCCCGCAAGCGCCAGCCCGCCGAGCACAAGCCCGACAAGCACGGCGCTCACGAGCGGTCGGTTCAAGCAGACCAAACCTTGTTCAGCTCTTCCTGCTCTTTGTACAGCGAGAATCCGCAAAGGAAGCTGAAGAGCAGGAACATCAGGCCCTGATCCTGTGCATCGGCCATACCGGCCTTGATCTGGGCGCGCTGGATCAGCTTGCCCATCTTGAAGGGCATGTAGAAGCCGTACAGGCCGCAGGACACGATCGGGAAGACGATGATGTCCATGACGGGGTTGATGGACTCGTCGCCGAGGTAGGCCTTGAGCTCGCTGAGCCACGTGAAACGATGGAACAACGCGCTAAAGGGTCCGATCAGGGGGATGAAGATCAGGCCCCAAACCAGTGCGGGGGCGCGAACAGTGCCTTTGACTTCCATGTAAACCTCAGGAAAAAGCGGTGGCGGGCGCAGCAGAAACGACAGATTCGCCTCCGCGCGGCGGCATCCTACACGCTGCGTCCCATCGTGGCAAGGCGGGAGCCCGCGTGGGTGCGGTGCAGCGGTCTATCGGGTACAGTGTGCCACTGCCCTTCAAGGAGCCTTGATCCCTATGTTCCTGCTCGTGCTGGCTTGCACCCAAACGACGTCTACCGCCGATTCACGCGATGACTCGTATCCAGACTCCGTCACGGACAGCGTGGATAGCACCGACACATCGGATGTTCCCGTGGAGTGGACGGACAGCTACGATATAGTCGTCGTAGGCTCTGGCCCAGCAGGCATCGCTGCGGCGCTGACCGCGAGGGCGTCGGGCGCAAGCGTGCTGCTGCTCGACCGGGACGACGTGCCCGGATGGGGAATCGTCATGGCAGGCCTCGGATTTGCGGTAGGGACGCGCTGGCAAGCGGAGCGCGGGATTGAAGATTCAGTCGCCATCGCAGCGGCTGAGTGGCCAGACATCACCGGCGCATCTGCTGAATCCGGAGGAGTCATGGACTTTTTGGAGCACAGCGCAGAAAATCTCGAGTGGCTAGAGAGCTATGGAATGACGGTTGACTTCGTCGCGGTCGACCGGGACTCGGGCGAGGTCGCACGTACGCATTCCACAGGCTGGGACTACGAAGGGGAGCATCCCCTGCTCAAGGCGTACGACGGCGATCTGCGCAACGAAGTAGAGGTGACGGCCCCGGTGATGGAGGACGGCGCAGTCATCGGCGTGCGATGGACCGACCTCGCCACTGGGAATGAAGGCGCCACCAAGGCTGGCGCGGTGGTGATCGCGACGGGCGGCTTCATGCGCAACCTCGACGAGATCGAGCGGGTCAAGCCCGGCACCCTCGCCCGGCACCCTGTCTTTGAGACCAATTTGCAGTCCAACGGTGGCGGCTTGCCATTTTTGCGTGCGGTAAACGCGGGTTCGATCGCGCCCGGCAACCTCGGCGTATACGTTCACTCCATTCAAGACCCCTGGATGGCGGAGGGCGAGTCGCTGTTGGGGATCGGCATTGAGGCAGGGATCCTTGTGGACGCGAACGGGGAACGGTTCATCGACGAAGGCTATCAAAAGTCTTTTGATCTGTTCAATTCCTTGCCGGACGGGGACGTGTACGAGGTCTTCACCGATCCGGTGCCGGGCACCATCCAGTTTTCAAGGCCTGGCTACAACTGGTCCGTTCCCAGCCAGCTCGAGTCGTTCCGCTTCGAGGAAGTAGCCGCGGTCTCCGAAGACATCTTCATCGCCGGGTCCGTAGAGGAGCTGGCTACGTTCGCTGGAATCGATCCAACCGGCCTCGCCCAAACCGCAGACGACTGGAATTCGGTCCTCGCCGTGCGGGGCACGGACCCCTTCGGTCGGGACCTGACCGGTGCGCAACGACTTAGTGGTACGACCTGGTACGCAGTCCGGCTGTCGCCGGGGTTGGCGAAGAACTTTGGCGGAGTCGCGACCGACATTGACGCCGAGGTGCTCGACACCGCCGATGTCCCCGTACCTGGACTCTACGCCGCAGGGGAAGTGGTGGGCATGGTCTTGGGCGGTGGCGGCGGAGACGGGTTTACTGGTAGCATGAACGCCTGCTACTACGGTGGACGCGTCGCGGGGGCGAACGCTGCGTCCTACGCCGAGCAGCATCGAGAGGGTGCGAATCGCTGACGCTGTCCGGATTCAGAGCGGGGTTGCGTCTGGGTACGAGAGGACCCCAAATGCCTGTACCCTTCCCTGCGCCCAAGGCGTTCAATTACTTCCCTGCGATGCAGTGGATCAACGGTTGGGTCGCCACCGTGGATGACCCCGAACTCGCATGGGCTTGGGACGCCGTGATCGGGAGTATCGAGGCGCACGCGGTCGTACCCCTGGGCCCCAAAGCTACGGAGGACGCCGACCCGTCCAGAGCCCTTCAGGCACGACGCAATTATTATTGGCTCGATTGGTTCAGCGCCTGGCGTGACGACGCCGCGCACCGTGGGATCTTCGGCGCCATGGAACAGCTGGTGCACGCCTGTCCCGATGAATGGATGGAGGAGCTCACCGTCGTTCTGGAGCACGCCTTTGCGATGGCGTGTGGCCCAAACTCGACGATTCCTCCCTTGTATCTCAGCGGGCCAGTACCCTCGC
Organism: uncultured Pseudomonadota bacterium; assembly: GCA_903900265.1. GTDB lineage: Bacteria > Myxococcota_A > UBA796 > UBA796 > SXON01 > CAIUMM01. Next base: position 604 of record CAIUMM010000062.1, on the reverse strand, counting down.
CGCCCGCGCCTCCTGCCCCCTCACCCTCCGTCAAGCCAACCTTGAGGTTGCTGACCGGAGGCCGTGCCTAAAGCGGGAGCGCCACCGCGAACGTCTATCTCCGGGATGCGATCCGCCGCTGTACGGCTTCCAAGTCGGCGACGTCCGCTTCGTCTTCGGTCCGGGCCGTTGCGGGGCACGCCGAAGCAAACTCGCCGATAATTGCCTCCGCGAGCGCCTCTTCCGCCAACGCAGGTGCAGCGCGCCCGCCGAGCACCGCATCGCGCGTAAAGGTGTCGGCGAGCGCTTGGGACAACAAGGTGCGCTCCGCGGCACGCAACGGCCGATCTGGAGTGAGCGTCATCTGAAAAATCACGCCACAGAGCAGTCGCTCGGCGTGGAGCACACGATCCCGATCCAGGTCCCACCTACGGAAGCCCCCCATCGCCGTGTCGCGAGCGGACTGTACGGCTTGAACGACGCGTCGTCCTGGCGTCAGCTGGTGCACGTTGAGTTGAAGGCGCACCCCCAAGCCTCGCTCAGCGAGCCAGCGCACGCGGGCAAGAAATCCGTGCACAGTCGGAGGTTGGTGGGCCAAAACAGCGATGGGAAACCCAAGTTGAAT